>JAZLGM010000120.1:0-5058 GCA_045616285.1 Ruminococcus sp. | reverse complement strand
TTTTATAACAGCCGTATGTCTTGGTTTCACGTCATTGATTGCCGCAAGTAACTTTGCCACAGCCGCTGAATATACGATGAAGGATGAAATTCATGGTATAAATGATTCAGTATTCTATATTGCAAGACCTGATGAATCCACGCTGACAACTGTAAATGCTTCGAAGTTCGGATTATCTTCCGATGCGGAGGATAATACTCAGGCAATGCGTGATGCATTCATCTATTGCAGACAGCATCCGAACACTAAGCTTGTGATTGATAAGGGAGTATATCATTTCAGCCCCGAAGAAGACATTTACCTGAATAAACTGCAAAATGTCTTGGTTGATGCAAATAATTCAGAATTCATATTCAGCACACCGAAGTATTTTAAGGTTTACGCCTGTGATAATGTTGAAATCAGAAACATGATAATTGACTGGGACTGGGATACTCTCAGACTTGGTTCGATTGTGAAAATCGAAAACGAAAACGATGCGGAAAATACTCTTGAAATTGAGTTTACTGAGCTTGATGAGGTTGATGCTGACATTCCGCTTATGAGCTTTATGCAGTATGACCCTGTTGATTTGGTTGCAGGAGTTCACGGCAGTTTCAAAATCTACAGTCCATGTGTAGATGCAGAATGTATAAAGAACGTTGAAAAGGTTGATGACAAACCAAATGTACTGAAAATAACGCACAGCGGAGCTTTGGATTATTTCAGAAATGATGAAGTCTATATTCTTCGTCATTACGTTTACGGCGGACAGGTGTTCAATACTGTTGAAGAATCAAGCAACATTACCTACAACAATATCAGCATTTATGGTGCCTGCGGAATGGGATATGTGTTTGCCTATGGTTCAAATCATTATCAGATAATCAATTCATATATCGGCTTGCGGCCAGGTGCAGAGGATAAATACAGAATTTCCACAACAGCAGACGGAATTCATGTTTCAAATTCCGCAGGATATTTCCGTGTGGATAATTGTGATTTAAGCTTCTGCGGTGATGATATTGTCAATGTGCATGATAATATGTTCTATATCGAAAGCATTGACGAGAGCAGAAAAATAATGCAGGGAACCTGTCCTAATAAAATAGTTGAAACAGGTCATAAGCTGAAATTTAAGGATTTGAATTTCAACAATATCGAATACGAAGCAACAGTTGAATCAATCACAAGAAACGGATATGAAGCAACAATAACATTAACCGAAGCATTGCCGAAAAATATTATTGCTGATATGGTTGCTTACAACGAGAAAAGAGATTCTGGAAACTACGTTCTGACAAATAACTATGTCCATGAAACAAAAGGCAGAGGTTTTCTGCTTAACAGCGACAACGGACTTTGTGACGGAAATACATTCTATCGTACCTGTGGTCAGACATTGCAGGTGCAGACAAATATTCCGACTGACAGAGTAATTGAGGGTACAGGTGCAGACCATATTCAGATTTGCAATAATAATTTCATCGAGTGTAATTTCGGCGGCAGAGGTGACGTGATTACAATTGAAAGTCTGCTGAATAGTCAACATGCAGAAAACACACCGTTGTCAGAAATAACTATTCGTGATAATCAGTTTACTTCATGCTATCAGGAAGTAATAAATGCCGATAATGCCAATGGTCTGACGATTGAGAATAATATTATCCGTGATTGTGAGAATTACATAATCGGTGAGCATTGCAAAAATGTGATAACAGATTCAAATACATTTCTGCCAAAAGGTGATGCAAATGCAGACGGAGAATTCAATATCGCTGATATTATAACTTTGCAGAACTGGATTCTTGATGTTCCTGATGCAGAGCTGAAAGACTGGCAGTCGGCTGATTTATGCAAAGACGGAAGAATTGACGTGTTTGACCTTTGCGTGATGAAAAGACTGCTGACTGAAAATGTGTAAGGAGGAGAAATATATGAATACTTATACTATAAAATACAATGAACTTACTGCTGAACAATTTATTACATTATGGAAATCAGTATGGGGAAATGGTCCGTCTGTTGAGCAGACTGAACTTGCAATGAAAAATACTCTGTTCAGAATATCTGTCTGGGATAATGATAAAATAGTTGCTATGGCACGAATGATAGGAGATATGGGACTTGATTATTATATCAAGGATGTGGTTGTTATCCCCGAATATCAGCATAAAGGAATCGGCAGAATGATGATAAATGAACTGTTGAATTTCATCAATGAAAACGGAGTTAAGGGAACGGATATCTTTGTTGAATTATGTGCAATGCCTGACAAAATACCATTTTACTCAAAATTCGGTTTTGAATCAAATGAAGCACAGCGTCTTAAAATTATGAAGCATATAGGCTGAATCAGAGGATATTTGAATAAGGGGAGAACTATGTTTTTAACTTTTAAATCACAGGAAGAAAGACAGGAATACGGTGGTTCAAGCTTTATAGAATTTCAGTTCTGCAAAATGCCTGTTAAATCCAAAATTGAATCTATCGTTACAATAGAAAATATTGACCATTGGAAGCTTGACTCGCTTTATATCAGCGATTATGAGGAGTTTTTTGAAATATACGGGAAATACTTTGATTGCGGATATTATAGCAATATGAGAAATGGGATTGTTGATATATACGGAATCAATTATTATACATCAGAGTGTGTTGATTCGATTATTTCAAAAATCGAGAATGAAAAGCCTGAAGAATATCCCGTGATTTTAGAGTTGCTGAATAAAGCAAAAGAGTACAATGGGTTTTATATTTTAGGGGTTTGATGAGGCAGTTATGATGAAGAAAACAATAATAAAGGAAGAACACTAAAATGAAAAATGAATACAAAGAAATCAATACCTCTGAGCTTGCCATAGTGCCCGAATCACTTTCTGATGCAGAGGATATTTATTAATACATGGGCTGTGATGCTGAAATCACAAAATATACTGGCTGGAATCCATATCAGACGGTAGATTCGACTATTGAAAAAATAAAAATAGATATCAGTTCTGATGATTCATATTCATGGGTGGTAAAAAAAGACGGAGAATTTATCGGAACGATAGGAGCTTATGACTATAATGCTGATGATTTGTCAATCGAAATAGGCTACAGTATTTCAAGAGAACACTGGGGAAAAGGCTACGCTAAATCTGCGGTAAAAGCTGTTGTAGAATTTTTGAAAAGTGAACCGAACATCAATATTATCCGTGCATTGAGTCATAAGAATAATATTGCATCAATCAGAGTTTTGCTTGGAGCAGGATTTGCTGAATGTTCTCAAAATGAAGAACAGATAATATTTGAATTGAGATAGTTTCTGAATTAAGAAAAATTTAGCGGAGAGGTAGAAAATGAATGATATTTTGACAAGACAGTTAGCAATAGATTTTTGTACTGACGTAGATTCTGTATTGAGTAAGGAGAATATATTTACAGAGTATAAAAGAATAGAAGGTCGAAGGATTTTTCAGGAAAGAGAGTGCTTTTTGAAAGTTGCAGTAGTAAATGGTGAAATTCTCGCTTCCGGAAAAAAGAATATTATAGAATGGGTTCGGGACAAATATAAAAACAGAAATGGTGCATGGTTTATGGATATGGAATGTCTGCACGAACTTGAGGAAGGTTTATCGAATTTTGGATGCCGCATAGAACAGGCTCATCCTTTTTATATAGCAACAAATCAATTGGAAGTCGATATAAAGAATTATGACATCAGGTTATTTGTGGGTGAGGAATTAGAACAATTCAGAGGAGATGAACGCTTTGGGGAAGCATTTATCTTTGATGTTCTTCCAAAAGACGAAATCGGTGTAGGAGCATATAAAAACGGCAAAATTCTTGGTATGGCAGGTGCTACAAGTGATAGCGATATGATGTGGCAAATCGGCATAAATGTTATGCCTGAAGCAGAAGGACTTGGAATTGGAACAATGCTTGTTTCAATAATAAAAAATGAAATTTTATCTCGTGGGAAATTACCATTTTACGGTACTTCAATGTCGCATATAGCATCACAAAGGGTAGCATTGTCTGCGGGATTTACTCCTGCATGGGCAGAATTATATTGTGTGCCTAAGTGAACTATAAATTTTAGAATTCTCTTTATCCAGTCCATAAACAGCATTATGAAATCAAAAAAATAACAGGCGAGGGAAGTAGCCCTCGCCTGAATTCATATCAGAAAATACCTGCAATCTTATCCATGCTGTCACGCATGAGATCGAGTGATGAATGACAGTAAAGGTCCATAGTAATCTGAACATTAGCGTGTCCGAGAATGTCACTCAGAGCCTTGACATTAACACCATTTTCGATTGCTCTTGTAGCAAATGTATGGCGAAGAGCGTGAAAGTTTTTGCAGCAGCAAGCAGATAATCCAAAGCATCACGCATTGCCTTGGGCGTATGCTCATAACCATAACGAGCTGCCCAGCGATTGATTGAATATTCGGAACGACGTGTAAATTTCAGAATCTCATTCCAGTGCTGTTCAACAAAGTACAGGATTCTTGAAATAATCTCATCCTGTTCTTCACGTGATTCTGCAAGGCTGTCTCTGTTAACATGAATGTGCAGACCACATGTTGACGTCTGATGAGAGCGATATCCAAGAATAATTGCTTTACGCATGATATCTGACCACTTGTAGCCTTTGTGATATTCAAGTGTCATAGGGTGTGAAACAATTTCCATACCCTCATCAAGTGAACTGTCCGACTTAATATAGATGTGTGTGTCGGCGGAATTTGCAACTTCAAGAATCTCTCCTGCATAGTCATCGTCTTTTCCTGCTCCGTCTATTTCAAGTTCAACGCCGAAATATCTTGTATTTCCGCATTTTGAATACTTACCGAAGAACTTAGGTTCTGGTTTATATCCGTAATCATGAATATGGTTACACTTGTCGCACTCCTCATCATAACATTCTCTGCAGTAGTCTTCACCGTTAAGGTGATAAGCATCATCCTCATAAAGCAAAGCATCACATGAACTGCAACGGGTGTATCTGTTGTGGTAACAATAACTGCAAAGTGTAGTGTAGTCGTCTCCGAATGCACTGTCACTCAGAACTCTTGTGCCACAGCAA
>JAZLGM010000119.1:0-2566 GCA_045616285.1 Ruminococcus sp. | reverse complement strand
TTATAAATCCAACCGATAATCCTGAATGCTTTATATCAGTGGCATAAAATACAAAGCAGGAACAATTTAATCAATGTGTTCCTGCTTTTCGTTACTTAATAATCCAATTCAAGAAGTTCACGGAAATAATCTCTGTCGAATTCCACCTGAACTATTTCTATTTCGGAAACAGTTCAATCGATTTTAAGTTCCTCTCATATTCAATCATTTTTATCATTATCCACAATCTGCTCTGCGCACTTTACCGCACTTGCATTTGTGAAATATCGTATCGGTTTTCCGAGTTTTCTCGCTGTATTTACAATACTGTAATATGATCTATGTGGTATTGCATTTGTCTGTATCCATATTGCATCCGCATATCTAACAAGTGATGTGTCTATTTTCATTTCCTTTGCTATGAATTTGATATCGCCTTTCAACATAGGTTTCAAGCTTTTCACCCATGTTTCGTGTCCACCGAACACAACTGTGCTTTTTTTCACGGTGTATGGATATTTATCGGCATCCATATTCTCCGTTAAACTGCTATCGTAGTTTTCAAGCTCTTCCTTGTTGAAAATAACCTCTCTAAGGTCGGCAAGCTCCCTGTGTTCAGCCTCAGTCGCAGCTTTCTGTTCTGCAAGTTTCTTTCGTGCATCTTCTGCAGATTTTTCAGCATTATGCAGTGCAGAACGCAACTGTTGTATCTGCTTTTCAAGTTCAGAAATATCCTGTAATGTATGTTTCTTACTACTGTTTGTTTCTACAGTATCCATTTTACAATCATATTCAAGATTTACAGCATGTTTCTGGTGACGTGAATTACCTAATGCAAGCATACAATAAAGAATTGCAATGGCTTTATTCTGTTTAATTCCGTATTTACTAAGTTCTTTTAATTCAGCGTCATAACGATGCAGATTTCTCGGCATAATACAGCCTGTCTTTTCATATACAATCTGTGCGAGACTTCTCGCATCATACTCATCTTCACCTTTCCATGTATAGTCACGCTTGTACCAATCCGGGAAATCAGGTAATTTGCTGCTGCGTAACGGCTCATCTTTCCAATAGGGATCATACAATTCCTCAAAATCCGCTAACCCCCAGGGAAGTGAATCTATTACTTCTGACATCATACCGATACACGAACCGTACAACCACGGAATATCACTGCCCGTCTCAACTGCATAAAGTAATGCAAAGCATAATTCATAAGGGTCTGCAATCGGAAGAGGCTTTGTCAGTTCTTCAAAGTATTCACATGGGAAATAATCACGAACCATATCTGAGGTCAAGTATCCGCTATGTACAATCATATACAGGAACTTCGCACGTTTATTAACCACCTCATCGAGTTCTTCCATTGCTTCATCATGCTGTTCATAAATCTCTTTTACTCTATTTACTAACTTGTCAATTTCATTACACAGTTCTCTATTATCTTCTTTCAAAAATAATGGGGATGACGGTGTCGGAAAAGTAATTCCTTGATTTGATAACAGTGGTAACTCTGTTTGTGGCTGTGTTGGATTTTTCAGCAATACATTAACAGCCTGTTTACTTTGCATTGCTTTTACTTTATCCCTTTGAGTTTTTCGGATTTTTTCACGATCCTTTTCAAGCTGATTTAATTTCTTTTTTACATTTTCCTGCAATTCATTTAGTTCAGCACGTAAAGCATTAACCACAGCTCCTGCCTCTTTATGCTGCTCTTGTAGGTAGGATATAGCTGTAAAAAACCTGTCTATCCAAGCAGAATAGCACTCTTCAAAGTGTTTCAAGGCTTCATCTTTTACAGACTGTGGAATAAGTGCAAGCAAGGCTTCAAAATTTCGCCTACTCAGAACATCAACACGGTCTTTACCCTCCGCATTCAGGCAGCTTGTAATAATACGTTCGCTTTCATGACCAATGGGTTCGAGTGGAGCAATATCCTGATTCCTGTAGTGCAGAACGTATTCAACACTTGCAATCAGTTCTTCATCGTACTGACAGTCCCAGACATCGACTTCAAACATTTCATCGAGCAGTTCATCATTGTCCGGCAATATCGGATACAGTTTATCAAGTGATACATTCAATTCAGTAATCCTGTCGAGTATCCATATTGATGCCGCTGTAAGAATATGACCGTCATACTGAATTGGTGCATAGCTTTCACTAAATATATTTAACGTTATCCAGTCATCTGCATATTTATGACGCTCCTCAGTTTGATTTTCAAGAGAATTCATCAATGCCGATATACGGCGTTTTTCCATTGCAGGCTCTAAATCCAATGTACCACTTGTTACTCTACTATTATTTTTCATTGCTTTGGAATGTGCCTGTCGCAGATGCTGGATTTCAGCACGAATTCTCCTCATCCAGTCCTTGGGCTCAACATATCCGAAATCATTTACCATTTCTATTTTATGTACGTGTAATTTTGGAGGTTTCATTTTTTCACCACTTTCCTTTTGTTTTACCTGACATTTCTATTACCTCTGTTCTTCTGCAAATTCAATCCTGCATATATATTCCATATCAAGTATAGTTCCATCAGTGAATTTCAGCTTTCTCTCAGCTTCATCATAGAATC
>JAZLGM010000118.1:0-4949 GCA_045616285.1 Ruminococcus sp. | reverse complement strand
CAATGTTGCGAAGTTCATGGAATCACCTGCATTAGAGAATTATGCAATGCGTGAAAATATGAAGGAAACAAGTAAGGCTCTGAACATACTTTACAGCGACGGAGTTACAAGAGAAGAAATACAGCAGGCGGCACAGCTTTCGCATATTCGTGCAGCCACTCTTGTTCAGGAATCCAACAAGCTGAAAACACAAATTGCAGATGTTGATTTGCTGATTTCTGCTATCAGGGATTACAATAAATATAAGCCTGTCCGTGATGAATTACGCACACTCACAGGACGTAAAAAAGCAAAGTTTTATGAATCTCACACAGAGGAACTTCAGAAACTGAAAAAAGCATCGGATCAGCTTTCAGCATGGTTCCCGAATGGCAATGTTCCTACGCTTGAAATGGCGGAGGCAAAGAAGAAATCTCTTATGGAACAACGTACTAAAAAGGATGAAGAATACAAGACTGTAAAAGCAGAAGCCGAACAGCTCGGAAAAGCCATGCAGACTGTTGAGGATTATCTTTCCAATGATCGTGATAGGCAACAGCGAAAAAAGAAAAATAATGATCTGGAGTGATGGCATAAAATTACAGCAGGGAGCCGGGGCTCTCTGCTGTGAAAATGGTATTTATTTACTTGGCAAGCTGGGATTTAATATTACTCGACATGATGAAAAATTTTTAATCTTTGTGCCTCATTTGCTTCAAATCCAAATTTTTCATAAAAAGGTATCTTATCCGGAACCGCACATAGCTCCACAAAAATATCTGTTCCTTTTACTCCATTGTTATTTATAAACTTTCTTAATTCATCTATTAACATTCTTCCAATACCTTTTCCCTGATATTCAGGCCTGACAACAACATCTTTAATATAATAATTAAGTCCCATATCACCATTCATTCTTGCCATAGCAACAATGCAATCTCCGTCCCATATAGAAACTCTAAATAGGGTATGTTTCATTGCTAATCTTGTTTGCTCAAGAGATGGTCCATCTCCCCATACTGTTTCCCATAATTCAATAAATTGCTCTGCTGTTAGTTCGTTGTATTTGATTTTTAAATCTAACATATATTATTTCTCTCCAATACTTTGTATTATAAAATCAATTAGATTTACAAATTCATGTTTGTCGGGCAAATCACCATATGCCCTTAGCCATAATTATACGTCTTTCAGCAAAAATAGTCAAGATATCACACACAAATCAAACAGTACATTATGATTTTTTCTACAATGATGAATGAATTTGCTTCTCATAAAAAGTATACTACAATCGAATAGAAAAAGCAATTTATCGGCTTCTCATCTTCCTATATTCCTTCGGAGCCATTCCTGTTTGTTTATGAAACAATCTGCTGAAATAGAGTGAGTTTTCATAACCAACCTGTGATGCAATTTCAGTAATAGAATAGTTGGTATTTTCAAGTAAACTTTGAGCATTTGAAATTCTCATTGACAGGATATATTGCAGAGGTGTCTGACCTGTAATCTGTTTGAAGCAGTTAATAAACCAGCAAGCTGTCATATTTCTTGATTCAGCATATTCCTCTATACTGATTTCCTGATTGTAATTAGCTCTGAAATAGTGCATAGCCATAGCTATTTCCTTTTCAGTTGCATTGCTGAAACTTTTATTACTTTCAAGACTTCGACTAATTAACAGAAAAATGTTCCTTAGCTGTAAAGAAATAACTTCTTCATAACGATGTCGGCATAGCTGTAGCTCCTGAATTATCTGCCCGAAAATCCACTGATAATCAGGTGATGTGCCGATATACAGAATATTGTTCTTCACAGGTACGTTATAATAGTCAAGAATTGTATCAACATCTGAGCCTGTAAAGTGAATCCAGTAAACATCTGTCTTATCTTCCTTGTAGTAAACATAATCCTGTGGTTCATCAGGTACATAAAGAATAATATTTCCTGCTGTAACAATATGCTCTTTCCCGTCGATAAAGAAATGTCCTTTTCCCGATGCAATATAAAGGAGCTGATAGTCGCTTCTTCCGACAGGACGTTTTGTTTCTACCACAGGTCTTGTCTTGACACGATAATTACCACAACTTGTAACGATAAGTGGTTTTGATTTATCATCAACTGCGGGCAGATGATTATTAAGATATGCTGCGTTTACATACATAAAAAGTCCTCCGATTTTATTTCTTCTACTATTATATCATGCTAAACCTTTGAATTCAATAGCATTACTTTAATTTTGTGCATAAAATTTCTGATTTAGTGTATGGATTCATGAAAATAATGTGCTATAATATAATTAAGGAAAACGGGAAAAGTAAAGACGTCAGCCCAGAAAGCACAAATAGCTATTTGTAAAACTCAAAAGTCAATATGCCTGAAATCAATTTGAGAAGCTGTCAAATAATATCGGGCAGAATAATAAAAAACAAATTCTGTGCATAATCAGAATGATAATACTAAAGGAGTTTTACTATGGAACAGAAAAAATACTTGAAATGGTATAACAAAGTCGGATACGGCTCAGGCGATATTGCAGGAAACGTCGTATACGCATTACTTTCAGCATTTGTTATGATATTCCTGACCGATACAATCGGACTTAATTCAGGAGTTGTAGGTACATTGATTTTTGTATCAAAGTTTTTCGACGGAGTAAGTGACATATTCTTTGGCTCATTGATTGATAAGACAAAAACAAAAATGGGTAAAGCAAGACCTTGGATGTTATACGGATATTTCGGATGTGCTTTATGCTTAATCGCAATCTTCTGTATTCCTGTTGATATGGGAAAAACTGCTCAGTATGCATGGTTCTTTATCGCATACACAGTTCTTAATGCAGGATTCTACACAGCAAACAACATCGCATATTCAGCACTTACAGCACTCATTACTAAAAATAATCATGAACGTGTACAGATGGGTTCAATCAGATTTATGTTCGCATTCGGTACAAGTATGTTAATTCAGGCAATCACTGTCGGTTTTGTTGCAAAGCTCGGTGGCGGTGCAGCAGCTTGGAGAACAGTTGCAATTATCTATACTGTAATCGGTGTTATCACAAACACAATCTCAGTTCTTTCAGTTAAGGAACTTTCTCCTGAAGAACTTGAAGAAGGCGAAGAAAAGGCAGAAAAAGAAGAAAAGTACAACCTTATTGATGCCTTCAAAATTCTTGCTCACAATAAATACTTCCTTATGATTTGCGGAGCATATCTCTTAATGCAGCTCTATTCAGCAACACTCGGAATGGGAATCTACTTCATGAAATATGTACTCGGTGATGAAGGCTTGTTTGGAACATTCTCATGGGCAGTAAATATTCCAATGATTGCAGGACTTCTCCTTACTCCTACACTTGTAAGAAAGTTCAGCGGAATGTATAAGCTCAATCTTGTAGGATACACAATCGGTACACTCGGCAGAGTCGGAGTTATTATTGCAGGATATATGGGAAATATTCCTCTTATGCTTGGATTTACAGCAATTGCAGCACTCGGAATGAGTCCTTTGCAGGGCGATATGAATGCTCTTATCGCAACAACATCAGAATACACAAGACTTACAACAGGCAAAAAGGTTGACGGAACAATGTATTCATGCACATCATTCGGAACAAAGGTCGGCGGCGGTATCGGTACTGCAATTGCAGGCTGGCTTCTCGCAGCAAGCGGATATATCGAAAAATCAGCAGTACAGCCTGAATCCTGCATAAATATGCTTCATGTAATGTATCTCTGGCTCCCGATGATCTTCAACTTACTTATTACAATAGTCCTTATCAAACTCAAGGTTGAAAAGGCAAACGAAGAATTAAAGACAAAGGCAAACTAAAACTAAAGAAGGCAGATGAAAAACTCTGCCTTCCGGTAAAAATGGAGGTTTTACCATGAAATATACACTTGAATGGCTCGCAAATCCCGAAGTATTTGCAGTAAACAGAATCGAAGCACACTCTGACCATAAATTCTACGCTGATATGAACGAAGCTGACAAGGGAGAAACTTCACTTGTACAGAATCTTAACGGCACATGGAAATTCTCATGGGCAAAGAATCCGTCAGAGAGAAAGGCAGGCTTTTTCTCCGCTGACTACAGCACAGATGATTTTGACGATATACAGGTACCCGGACACATTGAGCTTCAGGGTTATGGAAAACCTCAGTATGTAAATACAATGTATCCATGGGAAGGTCAGGAGCATCTCAGACCGCCTTATATTTCTGAAACAGATAATCCTGTCGGAAGCTATGTAAGATACTTTGACCTTGATGAATCTCTCAGAAATAAACGTGTTTTCGTATCATTTCAGGGTGTGGAAACTGCAATGTATGTGTGGCTGAACGGAGAGTTCATCGGCTACAGCGAAGATTCATTCACTCCTTCAGAGTTTGAGCTTACACCATACATTAAGGAAAACGGCAACAAGCTCTGTGTAGAAGTTTACAAGAGAAGCTCTGCAAGCTGGCTTGAAGATCAGGACTTCTGGAGATTCTCAGGTATTTTCAGAGATGTATTCCTCTATGCAGTACCAAAGGCTCATGTTCGTGATATGAAAGTCATTGCAGATTATGACGGAACAAACGGTATCTTCACAGCAGAACTTGATATTATCGGAAACTGCAGCATCAAGGCTGTTCTTACAGATAAAAACGGAAATGCTGTTGCTGAATCCTCTGAAAAGAATATCTCATGGACAATTGAAAATGCAAATCCTTGGAGTGCAGAAATTCCTGACCTTTATACATTTACAGTAATTCTTTCAGATGAAAATGGCAATGTAATTGAAGTCAGCAGAACAAAGACAGGCTTCCGCAGATTTGAACTCGTAGACGGAATCATGTGTCTGAACGGAAAGCGTATCGTGTTCAAGGGCATCAACCGTCACGAATTCAACGTAAAATCTGGCAGAGTTGTTACAAAGGAAGATATGCTGTTTGATATTCAGTTCATGAAAAAGAACAATATCA
>JAZLGM010000117.1:0-26813 GCA_045616285.1 Ruminococcus sp. | reverse complement strand
CTTAACTGGCCGAAAACGACCGATGACTGCGGTAAACACGAACCCTCGAAAGAATGGCGCAACCGCTAAGCCACTTGAAACGCAGAACATTTCATAAAGCTTACCTGTTATCAAATTGTTATCATTGAGATTTTATGGCTTCAAAAACGGCGTAAATTCGCCATTTTTGAAGCCTTGTTTTTTATTCCCACTCCACAGTTCCCGGCGGCTTTGAAGTGATGTCATAAACAACACGGTTAACGTGTTCAACCTCATTACAGAGACGGTTTGAAACACGGGCGAGAACATCATAAGGAATTCTTGCCCAATCGGCTGTCATGAAATCGTCGGTAGTAACAGCACGGATTGCAATGAGGTGGTCGTATGTACGGTGGTCACCCATAACACCTACTGTCTTGACATCAGGAAGAACTGCAAAGAACTGCTTTAATTCACTCTCAATGCCGCTCTTGCTGATTTCATCACGGAATACAGCGTCTGCCTCCTGAAGAACCTTGATCTTTTCCTCTGTGATTTCACCGATGATACGAACTCCAAGTCCCGGGCCGGGGAAAGGCTGTCTCCATACAAGCTCATGAGGAATACCAAGCTTTTCGCCAACTGCACGAACTTCGTCTTTGAAAAGGTCGCCAAGAGGTTCAATAACTCCGTCAAACTTTATATCCTCAGGCATACTTACCATGTTATGGTGTGTCTTGATAACAGCTGTGCTTCCGTGACCTGCCTTGTTACCCTTTCCTGATTCGATTCTGTCGGGATAGATTGTACCCTGTGCAAAGAATCCGTCTGTTCCGTTTTCACGAATTTTATCCCAGAACACATTATAGAATTCAGTACCGATAATCTTACGCTTCTGTTCAGGATCAGTAACGCCTTTGAGAGCTTCAAGGAACTTCTTCTGACAGTTTACACGAACAAAGTTCATATCGAAAAGCTTTGTGAATGTCTGCTCAACGAAGTCTCCCTCATCCTTACGCATAAGTCCCTGATCTACGAATACACAGGTAAGCTGTTTTCCTACTGCACGGGAAAGAAGTCCTGCCGCAACAGATGAATCAACACCGCCTGAAAGTCCGAGAATTACCTTCTTGTCACCAATCTGCTCACGAAGCTTTGCAACCGTATTTTCAATAAAATCATCCATTACCCAGTCGCCTTTGAATCCGCATACTTCATAAAGGAAATTGTGAAGTATGTTTTTACCATAAACGCTGTGTGTAACCTCAGGGTGGAACTGTACTGCATAGAGTTTTCTTTCAGGATTCTCAAATGCCGCACATGGACAATCCTCAGACTTTGCCTTTACAGTAAAGCCTTCAGGTAATTCGCTTACATAGTCTGTATGGCTCATCCATACAACACTCTGTTCAGGAACATCCTTGAAAAGAAGTCCTCCTGTCTGTGATATTTCTATCTTTCCGTATTCACTCTTTTCACAGCTGTCAACCTTTCCGCCGAGTGTATAAGCCATAAGCTGACAACCATAGCAGATTCCGAGTACAGGGATTCCGAGTTCAAAAATCTCAGGTGAAATATGAGGAGATGTCTCATCATAAACGCTGTTAGGTCCGCCCGTAAAAATAATTCCTGTCGGATTTAATTTCTTTATTTCTTCAATAGGTGTCTGATAACTCTTGATTTCACAGTAAACACCGCATTCACGCACTCTTCTTGCGATAAGCTGATTGTACTGCCCACCAAAATCAAGAACGATACAAAGCTGATTTGCCATAGTTTCCTCCTAAAAATTAATCTACCATAATTATAACATACAATTCAGATAAATACAAGTCTTTTCCTAATATTGCTCCCCCCAATTATTCACGATTTAACTGATGAAGCAATATCAATGATTATTATTAAGAATTATGTCCATAATGAATTCAAAGGAGTGATTTTGTTATGGCATACAACAAGGTTGTTATTTCGGGAATAAACACATCTGAACTCACAGTTCTCAGAGAAGAGGAAAAAATACAGCTTCTGAGAGAATATCGTGAAACAGGAAGCAAAGCCGCTAAAGATAAGCTTATCAAGGGTAATCTCAGGCTTGTTCTCAGCGTGATTCAGCGTTTTACAGGTCGTGGTGAGGATATTGAGGATTTATTTCAGATTGGTGTAATAGGTCTGATAAAAGCTGTAAATAACTTTGATACAACGAAAGAAGTGCGTTTTTCAACATACTGCGTTCCCATGATAAGCGGTGAACTGCGCAGACACCTAAGAGATTACAGTCAGATAAAAGTCAGCCGTTCTCTCAGGGATATGGCTTACAAGGCTATTCAGGCGAGGGAAAAACTTACGCTGAAATATCAGCGTGAGCCTAATATTGAGGAAATAGCAAATGAAATCGGTGAAAAACGTGCTGATGTGGTGATTGCACTTGAAAGCATAAGTGATCCTGTTTCGCTTTATGAACCTGTTTACTCTGATTCAGATGACACAATGTTTATTATGGATCAGATTGGAGACAGAAATGACATTGAAAGCATAATGGATGAACTTACAATTCGTGATGAGATAAAAAAACTGGATGAGCGTGAAAAAAATATCCTGCACAGAAGATTTTTACAGGGTAAAACGCAGGTTGAAGTTGCAAACGAAATAGGTATCTCTCAGGCACAGGTTTCAAGGCTTGAAAAAGGAGCAATTAATAAGATAAAAAAATGTCTTAAAGGCGAAAACTAATAAAAAGCATATCAAAAAACTATATAAATTGCTTAAATATATGTGTAATAAGTGCATTTTGCGACTTTTTTCTATTGCAAAATGCCAAAAATCATGGTATAATCAATATTACTCCGCCAATTATACTTTTCCCAAAGATGCAGAGAAACTGGATTTTTAACAAGTATTGACGGAGCAATAATATATATTTTTGCTGTAAGGAGCTAAAAAATGAGCATTATAAAAAAGATTGCCGCAACTTTCTGTGCCGCTGTTATTTCATTTTCAGCATTTGTCGGCTGTTCACTCAGCAGCGGTTCGGATTCAGACAATTCAGACGGAGATAGCGAGAATACACAGACCATGATTTCTGATTACACAATTTCACTCGACAGCATTTCAGATGTGCTCGGTGCAGGCTGGAATTACGGAAATACGCTCGAAGCAAGTTCAGAAGGGCATCCGAATGAAACAATATGGGGAAATCCTCAGGCAAGTCAGCTTCTGGTTGATGCGGTTGCAGATGCGGGTTTTTCAACAGTCCGCATTCCTGTTTCATATCTCGATTATATAGACGACAGCAACGGTTACAAGGTTGACGATACATGGCTTGAACGTGTCAAAGAGGTCGTTGACTACTGTTACAACAGGGATTTAAACGTAATAATCAATGTACACGGCGACGGATACAACACCGTAACAGGCGGATGGCTTCTTGTTAACGGAGAAGATCAGGACAGCATAAATGAGAAATTCTCAGCTTTATGGTCACAGATTGCAGAGAAATTCGCATCGTATGATGAACACCTCATCTTTGAAAGCATGAACGAAATTTTTAATGGTGAATATACCGATCCCGACTCTGAACAGTATGCAAATCTTAACAGATTCAATCAGACATTTGTTGACAGCGTAAGAGCGACAGGCTCGGCAAACTCACACCGCTGGCTTATGGTTCCCGGCTGGAATACGAATATTGACTATACGGTAGGAGATTATGGTTTTGTTCTCCCTACAGATGAAAATAACACAGCAGGAGAAAACCGCCTTATTCTTTCTGTTCACTACTATGACCCATGGGATTACTGCGGTCAGGAGGATAAAAAAGTCTTTCTCTGGGGCAAAAGGGGAAATGAAATCGTAAATGTAAACAAGGCAAATCCTAAAAACAAAGCTGATTGGGCTGACGAATCCTACGTTGAAGAACAGTTCACAAAACTTAAAGAGAACTTCGTGGATAAGGGCATACCTGTTATAATCGGCGAATTCGGATGTATTGACAAAGCCCTTGCAAATGAGAATATCCCGAATCAGATTGCTGAAAACAGAGTTTACTATGACGGATATATCGCAGGAACTGCGGCTCAGATGGGAATTACACCGATTTACTGGGATAACGGTTACAACGGTCAGTATGGTTTCGGATTGTTCATAAGAGCTGTCGGAGAGCAGTCACAGCCCGAAATAATTGATACAATCGTTAATGCTGTTAGGCTTAAAAATCCAAAATACGGTATCGGAAAAGAAGTTACTTCATATTATGCCACACCTTCAGACAATGACAATGATATTCCGATTGCTGAAAGCACTGAGGAAAACGGTGAAAATCCGTATATTACATCAGATTCCCTTCATGCTTATATCGGATTGCAGACAGAGGTGCTTACATTCAGAAATGCTTATGACGACGGTGCATACGGTTTCACAAGCGAATGGTTTGGAAAACTTGTTAAATGGATGGACACAAACGGAGATAACATCAGCGATATGGTCGATACCGGCGCTGTACTGAATGATGCTTTAATAACTGAGGATGGTCTTTACTCAGTAGGCGTAACAGGATACAATTTCTCATCCGACTCAGGATTCAACACAATTTTCGTAAGTACGGACATTGACTACTCAGATTATATCACAATTTCCGAAGTATCAGTAACAATGGACGGAAGAACACTCAATATTCAGAATCCCCCTGTTTATTCGGATGCTTCAGGACACGTATTTATAGAAATCTACAATATATACAACGATCTCGCACCTAAATTCCGATATACACTTCCTTCAGATGAACTTGCAGTTTCATTCAGAATCGAAGGTGTATCATATATACTTGATTAATCTTAAACCCGTAAATCAGACGATTTACGGGTTTTGTGTTGTATTCGTGAATAATGTGAACAGATAAATATCATATTCTTTCACCATTCCGTCAGCTATGTGAAAAAACACGCACTAAAAGTTCTGAAAAACAATACAATTACTGCAAACTGCTTTCACACTCGGTAAATATAATATAACCATGGTCTGAGGGAAACACTCAGAGAGAAAATAGTTGATTATTGAAAGGATATGTGATTGATATGAAAGAGTACAATTTTGAAATCGAGACAATCGGCGAAGACAGCAACACAAAATTCAATGGATATACAGGAAATTCAGATAAGGACAATTCACCCAAAAAACCGAAGAAAAACGGTTTCCTCAAAGCAGCGGCATTAATCATGGCAATGGGCATTGTTTCAGCAGGTTCAATTGAGATTTACAAGCATTCGATTCCTCAGAATACAGTTATTACTGCTGTGGAAAGTGATGCTGATACTCCTTCAGTTTCTGCTGATGCGGTCAGCCTTATCAAAAAATCAGACTCCGAAGGTAATCGCCTTTCAACAGAGGAAATTGTTGAAAAACTCCTTCCATCAGTTGTAGGTATTCAGTCTGAATTTACTGTTACAAATTCTTCAAACAACAACGGATACTTCTATGGCTTCGGAGGATTCGGAAATTCATCCCCCTCAACTTCAGTTGCCACAGGTACAGGCACAGGCGTTGTAATCACAGAGAACGGATACATAGTTACAAATGCACACGTAATCTATGACAGCGAATATGGCGCAGGTCTTGCTGACAATATATCCGTTATTCTCAAAGACAACAAAACATACGATGCTGAAGTAATCGGATATGATATGGATTGTGATATTGCTGTACTGAAAATCAATGCTGATAATCTTACAGCAGCAGAATTCGGAAACAGCGACAATCTCAGACTCGGAGAATCAGTTATAGCAATAGGAAATCCTCTCGGCTTTGAACTTATGGATACAGTAACAGGCGGTATGGTTTCAGGTCTTAACCGTAACATAACAATCAACGATAAAGCAATGACACTTATTCAGACAGATGCCGCTATAAACTCAGGTAACTCAGGCGGTCCGCTTATTAATCAGTATGGTCAGGTTATCGGAATAAACTCTTCAAAGATGTCTTCATCTTACTCAGACAGTGCATCTATTGAAGGAATCGGTTTTGCAATTCCTTCAAACGAAGTATCAACAATCATCGACGACCTTATGAAATTCGGATATGTTACAGGAAAGCCTCAGCTTGGAATAAGCTGTCAGGATGTAACAGAGACAATCTCACAGATGTATAATCTTCCCGTAGGTGTTTATGTCACTGCTGTATCTGAGGGAAGTGCTGCTGAAAAAGCAGGTATGACGTCGGGAGATATCATCACAGCGGTTGACGGTGAAGAAGTAAAAACATCTGAGGAACTCAATGCAAAGAAGAATCTTCACAAAGCAGGTGAAAAGGTTGAACTTACTTTTGTAAGAAACGGCAGCACAGAAACTGTCGAAGTAACTCTTGATGAGATAAAATCAGAAAACTGATTTACAAACTATACACACTTTTATTTTAAGGAACACAGTACAATAATTTACTGTGTTCCTATTTTTGTCACAGTATTATTACGTTTTGTATATTAGATATATCATTTCACAATATGCAATTGTTGACCATATATAGCCAAAAACAGACTTTTTGTTCATTATCTACAATGCCTTTCTACCAAATTGTGCAAAAAATGGAAAATACTCGAATACTCTTGAAATTAAGGCAAACATAGTGTACAATATAATTAACAACTTTCAGTATATTTTAAAGTAATTAAGGAGGAGTGGTTATGAAAAAAACTAAGTATACAGCAATGTTGACAGCAGCGGCTATGTCTATGACAATGTGTATTCAGGCTGCGGTTCCTTATTATGGTGATGCGATTGTCAGCTACGCAGAAGATACAACTCAGATTGAATGGAAAGATTATAACGATATCAAGTATAATCTTGATATCGAAACAAAAACTCTCAGCATTAAGGGCAGCGGCGAACTCAAGCTCAGCCCTTACATAGTTCCATGGGATAAAGGCAATGTTGAGAATCTTGTGATTTACGGTGATATTACATCAATTGGTGATGAGTGCTTCAAGGATTATTACACTCTTGATTATGTTGACCTTTCAAATCTTGATTCTCTTGTTACAATCGGAAAAGAAGCATTCAAAAACAATAACGATCTCAAGAAAATAAAGTTCCTCATGGACGATGACGGAAACTCAACAATAACAGAAATCCGTGAAAGCGCTTTTGAAAATTGTCAGAATCTTTCGGACTTTATTTTACCGAAATCAATTAAAAAAATAGAAAAAAGAGCATTTTATTACTGCACAGGAATTAAGAACTTAACACTTCCACAAAAACTTGATACAATCGGCGAAAGTGCCTTTGAAGGATGTCACGGAATCAAAAAACTGGAAACAAAAAATCGTCTTAAAGTTATCGGAAAAAGAGCTTTTTTCAATTGTACAGGAATTAAATCCCTCTTTATTACAGTTCATCTGGAGAAAATTCAGGATAGTGCATTTGAAGGCTGTTCAAATCTTGATACCATAACTTTCAGCCCCAGTACTCAGTACGCCCTCGAAGAAATAGGCGAAAAAGCATTTTACGGCACTGCTCTTGAATATGCAGATATTCCTAATTCCGTAAAAAGAATAGGTCATCTCGCTTATGGAAATATCGGAAGACTTAAAAGTGTTCATTGCGAATCCCGAGACTGCGAATTTGATGGTGTTGTTTTCGCAAATGGAGCATCTGAATACGATATATGGGCTTTGGCAGATAATAAATCTGATAAAATGCCTGTATCCGGCTGGAACGGATCCACAGTTGAAGATTATGTAGAAGATTTTAACAAGATTTACTTCAACCCTATGACATTCGTCGCATTGGATAAACCTGATCCGGTTACAAGCATGATACCAAACACAACAACAAGTACATCTCTGACAACTACTACCACAACATCTTCATCTACAACCACTACAACCACTACAACTTCGACTACCACTACAACTCCAACAACAACTACTACAACTTCTACTACAAGAGCAACTACAAAATCTACCTCTGCAACTACTTCATGTAATTCAGAATCTGTCGAGACTACTGTTAATTCAGGCAAAGCAGAGAGTGTTATCGGTCGTTTCATAGACGGGTACAACAATTGGAGCTTTCATAACAAGAATTTTTATCTTACTTTTAAAAATTACGAACTCAGCACTGATAAATTTATAAATGCTTTTGAAACCACTTTCTACAAGAGTAATATCGACAGAAGAAATTCTTATGATATGAAAAATTGGATTGAGGAGCTTAAAATGGAATCAGATTATCCCGGAGCTTGTTTCGGAATGGCTGTTACTTCACTTATCTCGTGCTATCAGGGCAATGATATACACAGTTTATCTCCAAGCGACGATAAAATTACCGATCTTGTAAACTACTACTTCCTCCTTCAGTATAATGACTATATATATTCATGTATCAACAAAGATTACACCAAAGGCAGTGAAGCCACTAATTTAAGCAAACTAAAAAAATGCGTCAACTCAAACTCACCTACCCTCGTAACATACAGCCACGCTCTTGGAAGACACGCTGTAATAGTTTATGATTACGAAGATGTAAAGGATTTTGATAAGACAGATTATGCAAAATCTGTTTATAGCAAACAGCTTAAAGATGATGAAACAGTTACAGGCAGATTCGTTACTTATGATCCGGCTTACAATACTAATTCAACATCACCTAAGACTGATTATTATATTTACATTACTTCCCAGGGAAGATGGTTTGTCCCCATTATTACTCGTGGTAATTTAGATGATTTCAAAATTTGCGGAATAATTGACGATCCTTCCGTTTTCCTGAAATATGGTTATTCAGAGGATAATGATAATTCTTATTCAACAGACAATAGCGATTCCTATTTCCTTCCTCTGCTCAAAATCAAAGGTGATACAAAGTACAATATTGAATACGAAAAACCAAAGTCATTGTTCGGCAGTGATAATCTTCTTGGAAATTTCGGTGTCTTTGCAGGCACTTCCGATTATTCCGACTTCTTTGTAAACATTAAAGAAGGTTTCTTCGGTTCAAGCAATAAGAAAACAACTTATGAACTTCAGAAAGACTCAAAAAATGATTGTGTTGTTTCATTGGAGGATTCTTATACAAGCAGTGAATTCGATATGTCAATGAGATACGCTGAAGACTGGTTCAACGTTAATGTTACTGACGGAAATCTCGTTAAATTCAAGCCACAGGGTTCAGCAGAATTCAATTCTGAAAACAATACAGATTACTTGTTGGAAGTTGTATCAAACTACAGATCAAAAGATGAAGAAGATAACGATATATGGTATGATATATCTGTAGCAGGCAACAATAAGAATGTCACACTCAGAAAAGCTGACTCATCTACTGACAGAGAAACAAACGGATATTACATTGAGAGTACTTCTTCTCTTGGTAAAATCAATATCAAGGCTGTAAATAATGCCAACGCAAAAGGTAAGCAGATTAACAGCTTCAACATCAGTTCAAACAAAGTTTTCATAAGCAACGAACCATTATACGGCTCTATAATCTGCAAGATTGGTGACAAGTATTATGAAAACGGTGAAGAATACAGCACAGAAAAACATCTTGGTGATGCAAACTGTGACGGTCAGACAAGTATGGCTGACGCTGTATTGATACTCCAGCATCTCTCGAATTCAAGCAAGTATCCTGTCAACGAATGGGGCAAAAAGAATGCTGACGTCAATAATGCAGGTAACGGTTTAACCGCTGAGGATGCTCTTGAAATTCAGAAAATGGACTCAAAAATGAATGAATCCATGTGAGATATAACAAAAATCAAATATAACTGAATAATTAAAACCGCCTGAGAAATCATTTCTCAGGCGGTTTCTTCATGAATTATTCAATAAATCACTTACAACATCATAAAAATGAAAAGCAAACAGAACAATAAGCGGAAGCGAATTTACTGCAATTGCAAAACCTCTTCGTGTCTGCGGCGGAGTAGGTGAAGGTAGTTTATTATTTGATTTGAAAACAATAAACATTATAAACCCGACAGCAGCGGCGGCAATCATAACCATTTCTACCGCCATAACAATTGTCGGTTCACTCTCGTAAAGTTCTCCGATTGCAGATGAAACGCTGTTAACGAAAATATGCACAAGTATTGAAGGTATAACAGAATTATGCTTCAATGTTATGTGTGCGAGGAATATTCCGAGAAGGAACGCAAGTATAAATTGCGGAATATTTCCATGCCCGATTCCGAAAATAAAGGCTGATATTAAAACTCCGAATCGTTGATTTGCCTTTGAAAATACTCTCAGAACCATTCCTCTGTAAAATATTTCCTCCGTAATCGGAGCAATAATGCAGGTATACACCATCATTACTACAAATCCGAGGCTTGTTTCTCCAAGATTATCCAGCGACGACGAATTAATTTCAAAACCGTATTTACTGAAAACATCATCAACTCCGATTGAAATATACGCCGAAACATACCATATAAAATAACCGACAAGGCAATACTGAAAAGCCTGCGGTGCGGAAAAATCCCTTGTCCGTACAATAGAACGTTTTTTTATCCCTGCACGTTTAAGCCCCCAGAATGCAAACAGCACATTTGCAATGATGAATACAATCATATTCACTCCCGAAAGAATTGACGACCTCAGCATATAATCATATATCGTGGCAGAGTCAATTTCAGGATTTGCTGATGAAAAGAAAAAGAGTATTCCCCTCACCGAAGCAAACATTACAACCTCAACAAACAGATATCTCACAAGCAATAATACTGATGCTGAAGTATAATATTTTTTAAGCTTTCTTCTCTCACTATAATCAGGTTCAAGAGGAACCCTGTAGTCGGGTTCTTCAGAAAGCGGCTGAATATCCGTATATTTCCCGCTGAACCCTTCATACTCCGTAGGATTGTCAAAAACACCGCACCGATGTTCTTCCTTTATATTTTTCATTTTCTGAGAGAGTTTTCTTATTTCACAGTTGAGTTCACCGACTTCTGCAAGATGTTGTTCCATGCTTATATATTCGTCCATAACCTCTCCCCTTTCTTGTACTGAGAATCAAATCTCATATTTATTTTTCTGAATTTACAAATCTGTCGAATATAAAATCATTTGCGGCGGCAATTGATTTTTTCAGTATCTCATCAAGCTTATCTATAATACGTCCCCTGAGTTCCTGTGACATAGGATATATTACTTCTGCGATACTTCCTGCTACTGCCGCTATTGTATCGCTGTCACCGCCGATTGAAATTGCGTTAGAAATAACGTCAGAAAAATTCTCACCCTCAAGAAATGCCGTGACAGCCTGCGGGACTGAACCCTTGCATGAAACATCAAATCCATATTCATCCCTGATTTCATCAAGCGTAAAATCAAGATTGTAATACTGTGATACATATTCCCTTACGTCTTCCTTTGAACCGCCTTTTTTCAAGGTATAAATCGCACCTGCAACAGCCTTTGCACCCTTAATTCCGTCGGGATGACTATGTGTGATATCAGCCGAAATTTCCGCAAGAACTTCTGCTTCTTCAAGTGTTTTTGCTATCCATCCCGCAAATGAAACTCTCATTGCCGAACCGTTGCCGAAGCTGTTGTAGGGCTTGGGATTCGGTTCTATAAGCCAACTCAAAAATCCCTCACCATATCCGACAGCAGGATATTTCTTTCCATATTCCCTCATTGCATCCCTTATTGAATCACGAACGCTGTGTCTGTTGGAACTGAATTTATACCATTCATCCGGAAGGTCTTTTATTCCTCTTATTATTCCGACCGCAACAGCACAGGTCATTACTGTATCATCCGTAAATGAACAGTATGGAGTGCAAAGCAGATTCTCAGAAATCTTTTCCTTTATATTATGATGCTCATATATAGAACCGCAGACATCACCGGCTGCCGCTCCGAGCATCCATGTCATTACATTGTCATTTCCGTAATCCTCGGAATGCAGAAACCACTTTTTAGTTGCCTTATCGCAGATTACCGCTCTTCCGTCACCTGACTTAATAACAGAAACCGTACCGTTTTCAACTCCGCTTTTAATCTGGGAATCAGCCATAACCGTCCCCATTCCGGGTGAATACAGTTCAACATTTCCGTAAATCTCCAATTGTTCTTTAACCATAGGATTATCTCCCCTATAAAAATCTCTGATTTTAATTCTATCATATATTGAAAACTATGTCAATGGATTTTATTCAATTTAACGCAAATCAATCTTGTTGATTTGTGTAATATATATTTTTTCGGGTTGAAAAAACACGTGATATGTGGTATACTGTTGATATAGAAAAAGGAGGTTCAGTAATGGATTTTGAAGTAAACAAAGAGAAATACCCCCTGTTCTGCATGGTTAGGGATGACCATGAGGTAAATGTATACATACAGGGACAAAATGAAGTCATGAAGGCTCTTCACTATACAGAACATGGTTTCGCCCATGTCGGACTTGTTGCCGAAAGATCAAAGTATATACTCGAAACACTCGGAGATGACGACCATACCGTTGACCTTGCTCTCACAGCAGGTCTGCTTCATGACCTCGGAAATGTTGTAAACCGCATGGATCACAGCCAATCAGGAGCAATCATGGCATTTCAGATTCTCAGCCGAATGGGAGTTCCCGCTGAAGATATTGCTCCGATTATGAGCGCAATAGGAAATCATGACGAGGGAAGCGGTGTTCCTGTAAACCGCATAAGTGCGGCTCTTATCATTGCCGACAAATCGGATGTAAGAAGAAGCCGTGTGCAGGACACAGACAAACAGTATATTGATATTCACGATCGTGTCAATTACGCTGTCACCAAAAGCAGTATCAAGATTAATCAGGAAAAAAATGCAATCAAACTGAAGCTTTCGATTGATACAAGACATTGCGAAATAAGTGAGTATTTTGAGATTTTCATGGAAAGAATGCTCATGTGCAAAAGAGCCGCAAAAGCTCTCGGTATGGATTTTCACCTTATAATCAACGAAAATACTTTAATGTAAATTCTTTTTCATTGTCAGTATTTTTTGTAATGACTGACAATAGACAAAAAACGGAGTTTTTGATATAATATTTATATTAAATTATAAAGAAAATGAAAGAGGTAATGGAATGAATATTAAAAAACCAATAGCAATGCTTACATCTTTGATAGCATTGAGCAGTGCTTTTATGCAGACGACTGCACTCGCCTTCTATGAGACACCTTACGAAATCATATTCGATTATAAGGATGAAAACTACCCATACGCATCAACAAGTGATGAATACTTTGAAACAGATGATGCCTATTATTCAAAGAGAATATCATCTTATTCCACAGACTCAGAGGGAAACAGATATAACGTCGTTTCTTACGTAACTCTCATCAGTCTTAAAAAGAATTATGAGGGCAGATTTGAAATACCGACAGAGGTTGACGGAATGACAGTTGATTATGTAGAACCATCTGCATTCGATTTCTGCAACGAACTTACTGAGGTTTATATTCCTGCTTCTATTTCAGAAAAAATGTATTCAGGACTGTATTTCAACTACTGCAGCAAACTCGAAAAAATAACTCTTGAAAAAGAAAATGAACTCAAACTTCATCTTGTTGACGGAGTTCTTTTCAAAGGAAATACTCTTTTGAGATTCCCGCCTATGCTCAACAAAGAGGAATACACAGTCCCCGAACATTGTACCGCTATCGCACCAAATGCATTCGACAGCACACACTACCTTGATAAACTGACAATCGGAGAGTGCGATATTAATTACAGTCAGTTTTACGCAAGTAACTGTTTGGCATTTTCGTCGGTACGTGTACTTGATATAAGCCGTTCAGCAATTGCAGATATATCCTCACTGACTTCAAGCGCATATAATATCGAAGATCTTTACCTTCCTGACACTTTTGTAACAAACAGTGCGTATACATCTTCAAGCAATTCAATCGGCAACGCAGTCGGTGGTCCGTATTTGTTATGCACATTACCGAACTTAAAAAATCTTTACTTTAATGACACTAATCCCAATTTCATGTCAATCGACGGATGTGCATATTCAAAAGACGGAAAGACACTCATCTGTGTACCATACGGAAGAAAAGAATATGATATGCCCGAAGGATGTCATGCTGTTGTTTCAGGTGCTCTTAACAAAATAAAGAAAATAAACTTCTCTGAATCGTATGACGGTGTTGCTCCTGAAGTCACAACAACCATTGTGACCACAGCTACCACTACAACCATGCCATATACGGATTCATACTCAAAAACCACAGCATTACCCACGACTACTAAAGTAGTTACATCCGGAGGTACAACTGTCGAAACAACAACTCCCTATGTTCTTCCTTTTAGTGTTTCTGCTAAACGCATGGAAGTAAATGTACCTGATGATAATACAATTTATAAAGATGTGGATGGTATTATATACAGCAAGGATATGTCACAGCTTATATACTGTGATTCAACTTATACTTCTGATACAGTAATCATTCCTGAAGGTGTTGAATATATCAACAGCAATGCATTCGCCAGCAACGGCAAGGTTACTTCTTATTACATTCCAAAATCAATCAAATACATAAATCCCCGTTCAATCGGATATGCATACGATGAATCATATTTTGAAGATAAGACTCAGACAAACTCGGAAATTTATGTCACCATCTACCAAAACGGATATGCACGTCAGTTTTGGAAATCCACTGCAGTACCTGCCAACATAGCTACTCCAAATGAAAATGTTGTAATCTATGGCTACACAGGAACCTATGCCCAGACATACGCTGAAAAAAACAGTTTTACGTTTGTTGCTCTCGATAATACCGATTATCCTCAGCAGAATACAACATCTGCAACTACCACAACCACCACAGCTACAACAACTGAACCAACCACATCAACTACAGTAACAACAACAACCCCAGATATTGAAGCATCTTTCGGTGATATCACAAACGACGGAATAATTGACGCAGGTGATGCATCTGAAATTCTCATGCTTTACGCTGAACTCTCAACTTCTGACGAAAGCGTTACTCTTGATGATGCAGTTTTACGAATTGCAGATTTAGACGGAAACGGTTCTGTTGATGCGGGAGATGCATCTTTAGTTCTCGGATATTATGCTTATTCATCAACTGCTGAGGACGGAAATGTAAAAACTCTCAAAGAATTCATCGAAAATCAGGAATAATATTAAACAGCAGTCTGTTTACACAGACTGCTGTTTTTATTTGCATAACCTTTGTTTTATCGGCATATTCGCCTATTATACCTTATCTATTACCCTTGCATCAAACTGCTGAATTTTGAAAGCATCAAGTCCTGTAACTCCGCCTTCTCCATCAACATCAGCATTTATAACGCCCTGTTCTGAAAGAGGATACTTTGATGAGTTGGCAAGATACTGGAGTATCGCAACAGCATCCGCTATTGTAAGTTCACCGTCATCGTTTGCATCGCCCTTCACTGTATAATTGGGTACGTTTCCAATTTCATAAAAATCGAAATCATTTTCCTTTGCATATCTTTCAGCCTCAGAACCCTTATAACCTATAATAATCGGGTTATAAATGATAGTAAAACCATCATCGTTTCCATAACCAAACGCTTTTTCACCTATTGCTGTAACACTTTCAGGAATTGTAACTGATTCAAGTTCAGAACAATAATTGAAAGCATAATCTCCGATGTTCTTTATTCCCTCAGACATTGTAACAGAACTCAGCTGTTTGCATCCGAAAAATGCAGATTCTTCAATATCTGTAAGGCTTGCAGGAAGTACGATTGATTTAAGCGGTATGCCTGCAAAAGCACTCTTGCCTATAACTGTCACACCTTCACTAATCACTACCGATTCAAGATTTCTTTCGCCATAGAATGAATGCTCTCCGATTTTTTTCACACTATCGGGAACAGTATACTCTTTTTCTTCCCTGCCGAGAGGATACTGTATCAGTTCAGTCTTATCCTTATTTAACAGAACTCCGTCAATATCACAGAAATTCTTGTTATCCTCCGAAACAGTTATTGTTTTAAGACTTCTGCTGTTGAACGCATATTCTCCGATACTTGCAACACTTGCAGGAATATTTATTGATTTAAACGCTCCCTTGCTCTGCCCTGCATTATAAAATGCTTTCTCTCCAATACTTTCAACCTTTTCAGGTATGGTAACTGAAATAAGATTTATACACTCTGAAAATGCACTGTTTCCTATGCTTGTTACACTTTCAGGAATTTCCACAGATTCCAGATATTTACAGTTTTCAAACATCTTATCGCTGATTTTTGTTATTTTTTTAGGGAGCGAAACTGAAGTCAGATTTTCACAATATGAAAATGCGCTTTCTCCTATACTTGCAACACTGTCTGCAATTTTAACTGTTGTAAGTTCATTGCATCCGCTGAATGCAAGTTCGCCTATTTCAGTTACTCCGTCGGGAATTGTAACAGATTTCACATAACCCGAATAAACAGTATTGTAAAATGCCTCGTTTCCTATGCCTTTTACAGCAACCCCGTCAATCTCAGACGGAATTACAACATCTCCGCCTGTACCTATGTATTTTGTTATTGTTCCTGTTTCGGCATCAAACTCAAATCTGTTTGATGTATCCTCATCTGTAATTAATTCAAAAGATAATTTGTTTGCAACCGCATGATTCAGTGCCGCAGAACCTTCCTTACATCTGATGACAAGTTTTTCTGAACAATATGAAAAAGCTCCCTGCCCGATTTTTGTTTCACTATTCGGAACCGTGACTGATTTGAGTTTTCCGCAGCATGAAAAAGCACTGCTTCCGACAGATGTTACAGACTCAGGGACTGATACTTCTTCCATACTTTCACATCCGTAAAAAGCATAATTTCCGATAGTCTGAACAGTATCCGAAATATCCGCTGATTTCATGTTCTTACAGCAATAGAAAGCAGAATCACCGATACTCTCTACACCATTCGGAATAGTAATCTCTGTGAGATTATCACATGACATAAAAGCACCTGAATCTATTTTCTTAACGCTTTCATTAATCTTTACAGTTTCAAGATTCATACATACGCAGAAGGCATCACTTCCGATACTTGTCACGCCTTTTTCAATAATAATGTTCTTTATTGCCGAATTACCGTAAAAAGGTGAATAGTCAAGGTCATCATAGATGCTTCTGTCCCATGTATAGCTGTACATATCACCCTCACCGCTGATAATCAGAGTACCGTCATTATGTAGTTTCCATGTAACATTTTCACCGCATACACCTGCATCAATCAACGTCGATTCATCATGTACCTCACCAAGAGAATTGAATCTGATTTTGTTTTCCTCAGCATATTTCTGTGCGGCTGTATTCTCATATCCTGTTATTACAAATCCGCTTCCGCATTCTGCAAAAGCATCTTTTCCTATTTCAGTTACATTTGAAGGAATATATACACCGTCAAGTCCTGAACAGCCGAAAAATGCTTTTTCACCGATTGCTGTAACATTCTCAGAAATTGTTAAAAAATCAATTTTCCTGCAGTTGCAAAAAGCTCCCGCACCAATAGTTAAAACGCTGTCTGCAAGTGATACACTTCCCGCATCTATACCCGAAAAAGCATAACTTCCGACAGATGTAATTCCATCAAGTATATTCACTTTGCTGATAATAAGATCTTTATTCTTAGAAATAGGTGATTCTCCCTCCGCATAATCACCCATTTCGCCTGTACCATGTAAAACGAGATAACCGCCGCAAACATTCTCCCATGTAATGTTTTCTCCGATTTTTCCTGAATAATCTACAATGTTACAGATGAACTCATCACCACGCAGACCAAGAGAGTTGAACTTTATACCGTTTTCCTTGGCATACTTCTTTCCCTCTGTGTTTTCATGTGCGAAAATTACAAGTTCAGTACATCCCTCAAAAGCACCATCCTCGATAATTTTAACACTTATCGGAATTACTACCGACTTGATGTCGGTATGTCCTGCGAAAGCATCCTTTGAAATTCCCTCTACGTAAACTCCGTTAATCTCAGACGGAATTACAACGTCAGAATCAGTACCCTTGTAAGCTGTGAGTAATCCGCTTTTGATGTCTATTTCAAAATCGGACTCATCCTTCTCAGCATTTGCAACAATCTGCGGCTTAGTAATGCTGCTCATAGTCGGAGTACAGATTCCTGCTGACGCCATAGTCAAAGCCATAGCGACAGCAATTGTTTTATTAATTTTCATGTTTATTCCCCCATTTCGTAAAATAAATTGTAAATTTATTATATCACCTGATTATTTAATATGCAATATAATTAAATAAAGATTGTAGACTATTACAATATAAACGATACTACTTTGTCGGATATAAACAAAAAAGCACTCTCGATTACTCGAGAGTGCCTGTTTTATGAGGGTGGGAGATGGGATTCGAACCCACGATCTTCGGGACCACAATCCGACGCTTTAACCAGCTAAGCTACACCCACCATATCATAAATAAAAACGAAGCTCTCCATTTATATGTATAACACATCGGAGAGTTTCGGAAGCGCGCCTTGCTGGATTCGAACCAGCGGCTTACTGCTTAGAAGGCAGTTACTCTATCCAGCTGAGTTAAAGGCGCATACATAAAATCAGCAGCTCAGCGCTGCTAAAAAATGGAGCGGGTGATGGGAATCGAACCCACGTAACCAGCTTGGAAGGCTGGAATTCTACCATTGAACTACACCCGCATATCGCTTTGTTGTCGTTTCAACAGGTATTATTATATCACCATTACCTGTGATTGTCAATAGATTTTTTTCATTTTGTATGATTATACAAAAATACAGCATATTTTAGAACTCAGATATCCAACAAGTGCAAAAAACATTATTATTTATGTATATTTTTCTTTTTTTCGTGGATAATATCACCGAAAGGAGATGAAAATAATGCGTATCACACCTCAGATATACAGTGAGATGTCAAAAAAAGCATCCCCTGTTTCAAATTCAAAGGTGAATGTATCTGTCGCCTTTCTGACAGGCGGTGCGATTTGTGCGTTTGGTCAGATTATTCTCAGCCTTTTTGAAAAATACGGTCTTGAAAAATCCGAATCAGCCGCATGGACTTCTATCATTCTTGTCGGACTGAGTGCATTCTGTACGGGTATGGGATGGTATCAGAAACTCGCAAAACACGCAGGTGCAGGTACACTTGTACCGATAACAGGATTCTCAAATGCGGTAAGTTCATCTGCAATTGAATCTAAATCCGAGGGACTTATACTCGGTGTCGGTACTAAAATTTTCACAATCGCAGGGCCTGTTATTCTCTACGGTTGTTCGGCATCTGTAATTTACGGAATTGTTTATTACATTATTTCCAGATATATTCTGTAAGTTTATGCGGATAATATTGCTTTCTGATTAAGTCTCGTAAAACTAATCAGTTCAGCAATAATTACACCATTATTTATTTCGGAGGAAAAATATATGAAAGCAACAGGTATTGTCAGAAGAATTGACGACCTCGGAAGAGTCGTCATTCCAAAGGAAATAAGACGCACTATGCGTATTCGTGAGGGTGATCCCCTTGAAATTTACACAAACAGCGATGGAGAAGTAATATTCAAGAAATATTCCGCAATGGATGAAATAAGTGAAAACGCCTCAAACGTAGCTGATATAATGTACAAAATAGCAGGATGCCCTGTAGTGATATTCGATAAAGACCATTCAGTAGCATCCTCAGGCATTCCCAAAAAGGAATTTTCCGAGAAAAAAGCTTCCGCACAGCTTGAAGAACTTATGGACAGCAGAAGTCAGTTTTTTCAGAATGTCGGGAGTAAAGGGAATTTTATTCCCGCCGAGGGAGTTGACCATCGTGCAATTGCGGCTGTTCCGATAATCACAGCAGGTGATATTTCAGGGGCGGTTGTATTCCTTGAAAGCGAAAAATACAAGGAAATCAGCGATATGCAGAAAAGTCTTATCAATGCCGCCGCACAGTTTCTTGCAAAACAGATTGAATAGAACAAGGGCTGTCAGATTTTACTCTGACAGCCCTCACTCTATAGGGTGGTTTATATGAAAATTGAAGATTGCTTTATTAATATCAACTTGATTTTCTTTGATTATATTCTACCTTACAGATATGAAAATCATGTGAAATATTTTTGAAAGCTTTATGGGGATTTGCCGAATTATTGCATTATAACATTGAAGCACACATACCTGCCTTCCTCGTTATCTATGGCAATTCTGTATTTATGCTTGTCTATAATCGACTTTGCTATTGCAAGTCCTAAACCGTAACTTCCCGATGACCTGTTTCTGCTTTCGTCACTTCTGTAAAACCTTTCAAAAATACGATCCTTCTCATATTCTTTTATTCCGCTTCCTGTATTGTATACCGAGAGAATTTTTTTATCTCCTTCTTTTGAAAGTGTAACTTTTACTGTGCCGCCCTCATCCGAATACTTCAAAGCATTGTCTATGAAAATTGCAGTCATCTGTTTTATATGCTGTTCACTCGCATTTATTTTTACATCCTCCTCGATATCAAGCACAAAATTTCTGCTCATTTCAAAAGCCTGACATTCAAAAGGAAGTGCCGTATTCTCAATAGCTTTACTAAGGCTGAAATCAGTACGTATAAACTGTGATGTATTATTTTCAAGCCTTGTAAGATTCAGAAGCTGATTAACAAGCACATTCATTCTCGTTGTCTGATCCTGTATATAATCAAGCCACTTGTTATATCCTATTTCCCCCGAAAGTACATCAGCATTCGCCGATATTACGGTAAGCGGAGTTTTCAGTTCATGACTTGCGTCAGATATAAACTGTTTCTGCTTTTCAAATGCCTCTTTAATAGGCTTTACTATAAATCCGCTGAGGAAATATGCCGCCGCCGAAATCACAATTATACTGATTATTCCTATCAGTATGGTCGTGCGGCGAAGTTTGTTAAGCATATCAATTTCAGCAGTTTTGTCTGTGAATACAAAAAGCTTTCCGTTATCCTTATCTGCAGAATAGAACTGATAATTATTAAGCATTCCGCTTGTCAGTTCCCTGCCCTCAATCGCATTTATAAAAAGCTGTGCATTTTCTTCTGATAACTCTTCATTATTCAGCGTTGCAAGATATTTTCCGTCTTTATCAGACATAACTATGAAAAAATCAATTGAACCAAGTGATTTTGGAACAGGCTCACGCCCGACAGTTTTTCTTCCGGATTCATTTTTTACCTTCACGACCGTATTATTTTCAGGAGTTTTTGTTTCAGAAAGTCTCACTATTCCGCCATAGAGTTCATCGACAGAATGATATGTCTGCTCAATGTCTGAAGATTGTTCATAGGACTCAAGCGGAACTTTTGGTTCATTGGATTCAATTGAATACCAACTGTCTCCGTATCCGAACCATCCGCCCCATTGAGGTGTTTCATTTTTGTCATCACGATTGTCCCATCCGTTCCACTTGTCAGGATTATATCCACCGCCATCCCATGGATTGTTATTCCATCCGTTATCGGGTTTCCATTGGTCATAGGGTTTATTTCCGTATTCAGGCTTATTGTTATTTTCGTTATTTTCCTGTTTTGGAGGTTCTGTCTGCTGTTCCTGTTCATTCGGAGTTGATGGAGAAGACGTTGTATCTGACGGTTTTTCTGTTACATTTTCTGTTGTTTCATCGTTTTTATCTGAGGAATTGGTTTCTTCCTTATAGGAAGGTGCATCATCCGACTTTTCCTCAATTACTGTTTCATTGGGTGTATCCTGCTGAACCTCTGTTTCCTGCATTTTCTGTTCAGTAGTATTATTCTCCGTTGTTTCATTTCTTATTTCGGGTTTCGGAGGAGGAACTTCACCCTCTCTTTCAAAGGGATCGTTTTCATCACGAATAAATGTAAATGTTGAAGTCACATCATCATATTCAACACCTGCCGCAATCTGTTTAAGAACTGTTTTTGACTGTCTCTCCATGAGGGCATCCATGATAAGATTTATCGAACCGAGAATAGCTATGAAAACAGCAAGCAGAATTGCAACTATTATGCCAAAGAATTTGAGCTGAACTTTTTTAAACAAGGCGGCACCTCCGTTGTCAGCGTTCAAGCGAATAACCTATTCCTCTCGCCGTCTTTATCTGAACAGGCGAAGAAATAGCTGTCAGCTTTTTTCTCAGAAATGATATGTAAACCTCAATGTTATTGTATTCAACATCACTTTCATATCCCCATATCTTTTCAATTATTCTTTCTTTAGGAAGTATCTGCCCAGGATTTGCAATCAGAAGCTCCATTATCTGATACTCTTTAAGACTGAGCTTGACATCATTCCCCATATACACAATACTGCATTTATTTCTGTTAAGCTCAAGTCCGTTGCAAGTCATTTTTCCCCCATCAACAAGCTCCCCCTTACGTCTGAGCAATGCCCTTACCCTCGCAAGAAGTTCGCCTGTAACGAACGGTTTTGTTAGATAATCGTCAGCACCGCAGTCAAGACCGTTGATTTTATCCTCTACTTCGCTTTTCGCTGTAAGCAGGATAACAGGTGTATTTATTTTTTCCGCTCTGAGATTTCCAAGCACCTCTATGCCGTTCATTCCCGGCATCATTATATCAAGTATTATACAGTCATACACTCCCGTAAGTGCGTTATCAAGCCCGTCAATACCGTTGTAAACCGTATCGACCGAATACATATTCCGTTTCAGTATTTCTGAGAGCGCATCCGCAAGCTGCATTTCGTCCTCAACAACAAGAATTTTCATATAATTACCCCTTTTCAGAACATATTTCTTCAATCTACATATTATTATATCATAAATAATTGAAATAAGCTTAAAGTATTCCAAATTTCAGATAATAAATACAGAAAAATTAACCTTTGATTTTTGTGCATTTTAACAGTTTTATTAATAAGACAATAATTGATATTGACTACCTGTATATTTTATGATAATATTTATTGTATAGATTATTAAGGAATCAGACTGCATTGGTGCAGTCATTATTATCCGAAAGGAGTATAGGCTTATGCTATCACCTCTGGAGCGTAAAAAGAAATCGAAATTTTCGCTTCGTCCTTCCTTTAACGCTGACATGAAAAAATACGAAGAAATATATCAGATATACTGTGACGAGGGATATACAAAGAACCTTTGTGAACTCTTTGCAGATGCTTTTGTAAATGAACAGAAAAAACCTGCACCCGAGGATATAATTCAGGCGGCAAAACTTTACAGCAAGATACACGACCTTTCAAATGCAGAATTCTACCTTGATATGCTCTCGGATAAAAAAATCAGCGGAGAAGAAAAATACGATTACTGTGTTGAAATGCTTAAAATACACAGCAAACTCGGTCATTGGAGAGATGCCGAGGATTTCCGTACAGAAAATATAAACTTCATGCAGAATTATGCTGAAAAGACAGCAATCGACAAAAAAGTTGATTTATATATTGCTCTCGCTCTTACAGACTGTGCGGCAAAGAAGTATAATCAGGCTTTTAAGATGCTGACCAGTTTCGGCTATAAACCGCAGGGAACACATGATACCAAACTCCTTGAAATACTGATAACAGGCGTTTATATATGTGCCTGTTCCGATGACAGATCGGAACTTGCAAACGCAGTAGGAAATGCTGAGAACTGTCTGAAAATAATGGGTAATTTTGATTTCGGATGGTGCAAGAAATACTACGAACAGAGAATTGCAAGTGCGGCAGAAAAAAAGCTGTAATTTATAAGGTGATACTGTTACAGAACAATATTGTAACAGTATCACCGTTTTTATGTTCAAAAAAATTTAAATTTTTCAGATTTTCTATTATTTTTATTTCAGTATCATATTTTAACTTATAATACTCTGTTGAGTTATTCAACTAAAAGTTTAAAAGACAATTATTACTTTTTTATTCACCTGTAAGTAGATTTATGAAATTTACCCCGATTCTAAGGGGTTTATTTTTTAGATAAAATATAATTATCAATACACATACAGTTAATAAATTCTTTTGTGAATAAAATTGATATTTATTGTATTTTTGTATTTGTTAATATTACGTTAACATTTATATTTAACAAATTAATAGCAATTTAGTGCTAATTTTGAGCAATATTATCAATTGATTCTGCCTTGATTTTATTCTATAATACAATTGTCGGAGGGAACAAAGACCAGTAAATCGGCGTTCTTATCCGTCTAAGATTCACATTAAGATAAAAATTGTGTGTCCTGAAAACTGGCAAATATAGTTTGATTTTTGTTGCATTCGGTTCTAAACTCCTCCGAATAAGCGGTTTCAGTTCATTATTTACAATCAGAATCACTACGTCAGCTGTTTATCGAACATTAACGCCTATAATATGTTTGATCGCCTAAACTCAGCTGCAGTCGCTTTAAATGTAAAAACAGACTACTCAGCTCAACAAATAAACTGTATGAACACTTGCGAATTTAGTGTTCCGCCGAAAAAGGCCGATTCGTATAGAGGGTGCGATGAAGCTTAAAAGAAACACTCACCGTTGGTTAATGAGAGGGATCCGACGGTGAGTGTTTTTTTGTTGCCGGAAACATAATTCTTCTGATAAACTAATACGCCCGAAATATCGGGCGTATTAGTTTTATTTCTTAATTTTCTTTGTCGTGTAGCCTTCTTTTATTTTAAGTTCGCCACGATCTATTGCAAGTGCATAATCCGGTACATTCCTTGTGATTGTACTTCCTGCGGCTGTGTAAACTCCCTTGCCGAGTTTTACAGGCGCAATAAGGCTTGTATTGCTTCCGACGAATGCGTAGTCCCCTATTGTACATCTGCTCTTTGACACACCGTCATAGTTTACGGTTACAGTTCCTGCGCCTATATTTGCCTTCTTTCCTATATCGCTGTCGCCAACATAAACAAGATGCGCTATTGCTGTCTCTTTTCCGATTGTCGAATTCTTGATTTCAACAAAATCACCAAGTTTTACACCGCTGCAAATATGACTTTCAGGACGTATATGAACGTAAGGTCCTATATCAACGCTGTCCTCAATCACAGAATCATAAATTCTTGATATCGTAAGCTTAACATTATCACCTATAACAGAATTTTCAGCAGTCACATTAGGCCCGATAACGCAGTTTTCACCTATTTTTGTACCCTTTGTGAGAATACATCCAGGAAGAATCTGTGTGCCGGCACCAATTTCAACATCTCTCTCAATAATAACTCCGTCTGTACATACAAATTCAACACCGTTGATGAGATGCTTTTCAATCACAGCCATTCTTGCGTATGTATTGAGCGCAAGAAGATCCTTTCTGTCATTTGCGCCCTTGATGATATCGGGATTATCCGACTTGAATGCACCTGCATTTTTACCCTCTCTGACTGCAATTTCAACCGTATCTGTGAGATAGTATTCATGCTGTACATTCTCATTCGTGAGTTTTCCGAGGAACTCAATGAGATCCTCTGTTCTGAACCAGTAAGCTCCCGAATTAACCTCTGTAATTTTCTTCTGTTCCTCATCCGCATCCTTCTGCTCAACAATGCCGCTGATACCGTTTTTTGTACGGATGATTCTTCCATAACCAAAAGGATTTTCAAGTTCTGCTGTAATCACCGTTACAGAATTGTTGTTCTGTTCATGGAGCATAAGAGAATTTCTGATTGTTTCGCTGTCGATAAAAGGAGCATCACCGCAGAGTACAAGAGTATTTCCGTCTCTGTTCTTTTCAAGGAAAGGTATAGACTGCATTACAGCATGACCTGTACCAAGTCTTTCGCTCTGTAAAACCGTCTGATATCTTCCGCCGAGGTATTCATCCATAATTTCAGCCTGAAATCCCTTTACAACGCAGATATCGGACACTTCCGCATCCTCACACGCTGAAATAACCCATTCAAGCATAGGTTCACCAAGAACTTTAAAAAGAGGCTTCGGGATATCCGCTTTCATACGTTTGCCCTGTCCGCCTGCAAGAATAACTGCATTATTCATTTTCACATCTCCTGTTACATAATCAAATATGGTTTGCTACATTTTATTATTACAAACTTTTACACTAATTTCAACCCTTTTTTTGATAAAAAATTGTTTTTTTCGTTTTTTTGTAGAAAATGCTACAAAAATTTCAATAAAATTTTATCGTTATATATATGGTAATTTTTTGAATAGTATGGTATAATATTGTTATGACTGAGGGTTAGGGCGAACCATACCCTCTGTTTGTATCACAATTTTATTTTTTAATTGGAGGTAATTACAATGTCAAACAAATGGGTATATACCTTTAAAGAAGGTAATATGTCAATGCGTAACCTTCTCGGCGGTAAGGGTGCTAACCTCGCTGAGATGACAGAAATCGGTCTTCCAGTACCACAGGGCTTCACAATCACAACTGAGGCTTGTACACAGTACTATGAGGATGGCAGAAAGATTAATGATGAAATCATGGCTCAGGCTATGGAAGGTGTAGCATGGATGGAAAAGGAGAACGGCAAGAAGTTTGGCGATCTCAAGAATCCTCTCCTCGTTTCAGTACGTTCAGGTGCAAGAGCTTCAATGCCTGGTATGATGGACACAATCCTCAACCTCGGTCTTAACGATGAAGTTGTTGCTGCAATGATCGCAGGTAACCCGGATCCTGCTTTCGAGCGTTTCGTATATGACTCATACAGACGTTTCATCCAGATGTTCTCAGACGTTGTTATGGAAGTTGGTAAGAAGTACTTTGAGCAGCTTATCGACAAGATGAAGGAAGAAAAGGGCGTTCAGTTCGACGTTGAGCTTACAGCTGCTGACCTCAAGACACTTGCAGAGCAGTTCAAGGCTGAGTACAAGAACCAGCTCGGTACAGACTTCCCTTCAGATCCTGTTGAGCAGCTCAAGCTTGCTATCGAAGCTGTATTCCGTTCATGGGACAACCCAAGAGCTAACGTAT
>JAZLGM010000116.1:0-67861 GCA_045616285.1 Ruminococcus sp. | reverse complement strand
GCCTTAAAAAGGCTGTTTTTAACGGATGCGCCTGACAGGAATCGAACCTGCATGCCTCTTGGCACAAGAACCTAAATCTTGCGTGTCTGCCAATTTCACCACAGGCGCATATAATGTACTCCGATTAAGGAGTACATAAATATTCATAATTATTCTGCTTTTTCTTCTTCGGCAGATTTCTCAGCTTCATCGGCTGATTTCTTGCTTTCTTCAGTTTCAGCAGTTTCGGAAACAGTATTCTTTTCATCTTCCTTAACAGGAGATTCGGCAGTATTATCTTTTTTCTCGGGTTCAGCCTTTTCTTCAGCCTTTGCAGCCTCTTCAGCCTTAGCCTTTTCTTCAGCGGCTTTAGCCTTAGCATCTTCCTCAGCCTTCATCTCAGCAGCCTTCTTTTCTGCGGCTTTCTGAGTTTTACGCTGAATTTCTCTCTCTATAGCTTCCTTTTCTGCACGATCGCCTGCGGACTCAATATAAATATCTTCATCAGCAAGGCTTCCAACGAAATTAAGCTGTTTAACAGGAATTCTCTTTAACGGAGAGTAAATAAACTTCGGGCAGGAATAATCACGTGTAACGAGACCTCTTTTTTCACATAAAACCTTATTACCATCCTTTGAACGTCTGCCGAACTGACAGTAATCGCACTTAGGCTGAATGTTCTTGTCGAAGTATTTACCGCCTTTGAAAAATGAGAATAAATCCATAAATATCACCTCTTGTACTCGTTATAAATAACCACGATTTATATTATAGCATAAAATAATATTTTTGTCTACCCTTTTTCAAAAAAATATGTACAAAAAATTGCGAAGTTAAAAAACAACTTAAAATCTATTTACATTTTGCTTTAAATATTGTATAATTGTATCACAGGATATTCTGAAAGGAAGTTGTTTAAATGAGTTTTTCTCCAAAGGAGATACTGAAATTCGTAGAAGAAAATGACGTAAAGTTCATACGTCTTACGTTCTGCGATATGCTTGGAAATTTAAAAAACATAGCAATTATGCCGAATGAACTGCAAAAGGCGATTGTAAGCGGAGTTCCGTTTGATGCGTCATATCTTGACGAGAATTGTTCAGACCTTCTGCTTGTTCCCGATATATCAACGTTGTCTGTACTCCCATGGAGACCGAAATCGGGAAGAGTTGTGCGCTTTTTTTGCAGTCTCAGAAACAGCGACGGTACACCGTATGAGTGTGACATGAGAAGTGACCTTATAAATTATATCAACAGTCTCAGACTTGACGGCTATTCATGTGAAATGGGTACTAAGTGTGAATTTTACCTTTTTGAGCTTGATGAAAACGGAAAGCCGACAAAAAAACCTCACGACCATGGCGGATACCTTGACGTTGCACCGCTTGACAAATGTGAGAATGCAAGACGTGAAATCTGTCTGTCACTTGAAGAAATGGGACTCAGCCCGAAGAGTTCATGTCATAAGCATGGACCGGGACAGAATGAAATTGAATTTCGTGATAACGAACCTGTTACAGCGGCTGACGATATGGTTCATTATAAGACGGTCGTAAAGTCTATTGCGGCGCAGAATGGGCTTTTTGCATCATTTATGCCGAAGCCTCTGCCTAATGACCATGGAAGTGCCTTGAGTATATCCATCGGACTGAAAAAGAATAATGAGAATATATTTGAAAGAACGGATGATAAAATGTCACGTGAGGGCAGATGTTTTATTTCCGGAATACTCAGAAGAATCAGAGAAATCACAGCATTCCTCAATGTGACAACAAATTCCTATAAGCGTTTCGGCATGGGTTCTGCACCAAAGTATGTTGACTGGTCATTTGAAAACCGTTCACAGCTTATAAGGATTCCGCAGATAAAAGGGGAATCACCGAAAATAGAACTCCGTTCCGCAGATGCCTGCTGTAATCCGTATATAGCATTCAAGCTTATCCTTGCGGCAGGAATTGAAGGAGTGAAGTCGGCTGACTGTTCACTTCTTGAAAGCACAATGAAGAACAGTTCAAAATCCTTAAGTTTTGAGCCGCTTCCTTCGTCACTTGATGAAGCAGCAGAAATTGCAAGAGAAAGTATTTTTGTAAAGAATACGCTTCCTAATGCGGTAAGAAGCGGAATTCTCATGCAGCTTGACAGACAGCTTCTTGAATACAGACTTGCAGATGATAAGGATATGTTTGAGGAAAAGACATATTTTTATCTTGTTTGATTGGTGAGGAACATGGAAAGAGCAGTAATTGTATCTTCAAATGAAGAAATTACAGTGGTTCTTGAGCAGACGCTCAGAAATGAAGGATGCAGAAAAACTGCAGTTCACAGAAGCGGAAGTGAGACAAGGCGGATGATCAGGAGTGAATCAGAACCCGATATTGTCATAATAAACACGCCTCTGCCTGATGAATTCGGTCAGGAACTTGCGATAATGACAGCGGAAAGCACATCAGCAGAAATAATACTTCTGTGCAGCGGAGATATTTCAGAATATATTTCCGAAAAGACGGATGATTATGAAATAACAGTAATTTCAAAGCCACTTAACAGAAGAATTGTTGCAAATGCAGTAAGACTTGCGGCGGCTAACCGTTCTGAACTTACAGGAATGGTCAGAGAAACAAAAGAACTCTTTGAAAAAACAGATGAAATCAGGCTTATCAACAAGGCTAAAAGTCTGCTCATGGAGTATCTTAAATTCACAGAGCCGCAGGCACACAAATACATTGAAAAACAGGCAATGAATAACCGCAAAACAAGAAAAGAAGTTGCGGTAAAGGTGATTACAACTTATAAGGGCATAGTATCATAAAAAAGTTCCCGATTTTATTCGGGAACTTTTTGTTTATTGTTTATTAACAGCAGGTATTCTCATGCGAACAGCACTATACACAACAACTGCGATAACACCACTTATTGAACCCTGAACTATATTTCCCGGAATTCCGAGGAGAGCAGTTGCAAGAGACTGATAAATAATTGTCTCATAGAGAATATAGCCGAAGAACATTATAAGTTCACCGACGATTGTGCTGACAAGCACAGCCGGGAACGAAGGTGTTTTTTTGCTTAAAGCGTTAAATACGTGATAAGCGGCAAATGCCATAAATGCTTTGATTAAAAATGTTCCCGGGGCATAAATGATGTATCCTGAGATTACATCGGCAAGCATTGAACCAAGACCTGCGGCAATTGAACCGTAAATCGGACCGAGAATCCAGCCTGAAATAAGTACAACACAGTCACCGATGTTTATGTATCCTCTCGGAGTCGGAATGTGAATTACCATTGTTGCGGCGCAAACAAGCGCAGTGAATAAAGCTGTGAATACCAGTTTTCTTGTTTTTTCGTTTTTCATTTTTTATTTCTCCTTTACAAAATTAATTAATTTATCCATACAAAGCTCAAAACAGCTGCCATACCACATCTCATCAGCATAGGGCTGAGTTGCTTCGATACAATCGGCTGTGAAATTTACTGAAATATCCAATGCTGTCTGTAAATCTTTTCCGAGTGAAACAGCGCCTGTGAAAACACTTGCGAATATGTCTCCTGTGCCATGACAGTTTCTCGGAATATGATTTCTGAACGAGAAAAAGAACTCATCCTTAAAAGAATCATAAGCCGCCGCTCCCTGAAGGTTGTCATCGAAGCGAACACCGGTAAGAACAGGTCTTTTACAGCCGAAATTCGCAATTTTACTCAGAATATCCTTAATATATTCTTCGTCGTATTTCTCAGTATACTCGATTCCGAGAAGCATTGAAGCCTCTGTTATATTCGGGATGATATAGTCGGCTTTTGAACAGAGTTTTCTCATTTCAGCAACAAAGCTTTCTGTGAAACCTGAATAGAGTTTTCCATTATCAGCCATAGCAGGGTCAACAACTACGAAACAATCATCAGTTCGGAAATCATCAATAAATTCCGATACTATCGAAATCTGTTTTTCTGAACCAAGATAACCTGTATAGATTCCGTTAAATCTAATCTTGTTTTTCTTCCAGTGTTCTGCTATTTCGGAAATATCTTCTGTGAGGTCACGAAATGTGTATCCTGTGAACCCTCCTGTATGTGTTGAAAGTACAGCTGTCGGAATTACCGCTGTTTCAACCCCCATTGCCGAAATTATCGGCAGTGCTACAGTAAGTGAGCATTTTCCGAAACATGAAATATCCTGAATTGTAACGATTCTTTTCATACAAAATCCTCCTTTGCTTTGTTATGAGTATATTTTATCTCATTTGTTCACTATTGTAAATAACCAGTTGACGATTTTTCTCTATAACCAGATTTTTATGCCTGATTGTCAAATTCAGTAAAAGTGTTGTAGAGTTCGTATGACGATTTTGTGAGGTGCGGAATAAGAATTTCAATCAAAAAACTGATTTCTCAGAATTTTCAAGTATTGACTTTAATCCTGTAAAGGTATATAATAAATATGTATATCCCTGTGTAAACAGTATACACTATATGTATAATTTTTACGGAGGGTACATTATGTCAGAAGAAGAAAAAATAACAGAACAGGATACAGGAGATACAGAATCCCATAATTCAAAACATCTTATACACTGTCTTTCAGTAATAGGACAGATAGAGGGACATTATGTTCTTCCTGAACAGAACAAAACAACCAAATATGAGCATATCATCCCGTCTCTTGTTGCAATTGAACAGGACAGAAGTGTTGAGGGACTTTTAATTATACTCAATACAGTCGGCGGAGATGTTGAAGCAGGACTTGCAATTGCTGAAATAATAGCAGGAATGAAAGTTCCTACGGTTTCAATTGTTGTTGGCGGAGGACATTCAATAGGAGTTCCTCTCGCAGTAAGTGCAAAGCATTCTTTTATCGTTCCTTCTGCATCAATGACGATTCATCCCGTCAGAATGAACGGAACGGTTCTCGGAGTACCGCAGACACTTGATTATTTCGACAGAATGCAGGACAGAATAATAAATTTTGTGACTGATAACAGCAGAGTTTCGGAATCTGATTTCCGCAGACTTATGATGAATACGGAAGAACTTGTGCTTGATGTCGGCTCTGTAATTGAAGGCAGAGAGGCAGTTGAACTCGGTCTTATTGATGAACTCGGCGGATTGAGTGATGCAATGGAGTGCCTGTACGATATGATAGAAAAATCAGAATCAAGATATAGTTAAGAAGGAGATACAATGGCAGAGAAGAAAAAAACGGCTGCGGCTAAAAGCAGTGGAGCAAAGAAAGAAACAACTGAGAAAAAAGAACCTCCGAAGGGAGATTCGGTCAAAAAGTTTGAGGAAGTAAAAAACAGACAGAACAGAAATGCCTCTGTAATAATGTTTTCAATAGGATTTATAATGCTCCTTATGATAATAATCAAAGGAAGTGAAGGCTGGTACAGAATGCACAGATTCCTGTGGGGACTTTTCGGCATATCATCTGTTATAGTGCCGCTGATTCTCATGGCGGTTGCATGGAATATCAGCAAGGAAAAAAGCTCGGAAGGTCTTACGGCAAAAATCTGGATGGGAGTGCTTTTCGGCATTCTCGGAAGTGCATTTATACAGATTTTTTTTGTTGGCGAAATTCCGGGAGAGGGATTCAAAGACTGTATCTCCGAGACTTTCAGGCTCGGAGCGGAAAACAAAGGCGGAGGAATAGTCAGTCTGATAATTGCCGCTCCGATGCTTGCTTTGTTCGGTTCTTTCGGTGCAAAAATAGTAATTGTTGTAACCATTATTGCGTGTCTGCTTATTTTCAAGGATATGGGAATAAATCAGTTCTTTGATGTTGCGGCAAAGCCTTTTAAATTTGCAGGAAAAACCATAGAGGGCGTTCAGACAATGATAATGGGCGGAGATTTTTATGAACCTTTTGAGGATGAAGACGACGAAGAAGACGAAGAGCGTGAAAAAGCGGACTTTGAGGCAGATCGTGAAGCATTCGGATTTGTAAACGGAGATATCCCGCCTGAGTCGGATTCGGAACATTATCCCGAACCTGAAATACACATGACTTCAGAAGCTGTCCATATTGAACCTGTCATGACAGAGAAAATAGTTGAATCTGTTACTGAACCAAAAGAAGATGAAAACGGATTTTCGATTGATATACCTCTGCCGGATGATCCGCCGAGAGAAGTACCTTCAGAGCCTGAACCGAATATTCCGCCTTCAGAAGGTATTTCAGATGATAATCTTGAGAAACTGATTAACCGTGCGGCAAATCAGAAAGCTAACGGTGAAATGATACTTGATGAGGAACGTGAAGCAGAGAAAAACGGTGTCAAGAAACCGATTTACATATTACCCGGACTTGATATTCTCACGCCTCCCGATCCGAATTCAAACAGTATACAGGCTGCTGCTGAAATGCGTGAAAAGGCGGATATTATCGTAAATACTCTGAGAAGTTTCAATGTTGAGGTAATAATCAGAAATATTTACAGAGGACCTTCTATTACACGTTATGAAATTCAGCCGGGAGCAGGTGTAAAAGTTTCAAAAATCAGAAATCTTGAAGATGATATTGCTCTTAATCTTGCGGCAAAGGGTGTAAGAATAGAAGCTCCTGTGCCGGGAAAATCCGTAATCGGAATAGAGGTACCGAATCAGCATAAGGATACAGTAACCCTCAGAGAGATTCTTTCAGCTACGAATTTCATAAATTCACACAGTAAACTTGCATTTGCTGTAGGAAGAGATATTGCGGGAAATCCGATTGTAGGGGATATTTCAAGGATGCCGCACGTTATTATTGCAGGTACAACAGGTTCGGGTAAATCTGTTTGTACACGTTCAATAATTATGAGTATTCTTTATAATGCAACTCCCGAAGAGGTAAAATTCATACTTATCGATCCTAAAATAGTTGAATTCAAGGTGTTTGAGGGTATTCCGCATCTTCTTATTCCTATTGTTACCGAGGCAAAAAAAGCCGCAGGTGCTTTGAACTGGGCGGTAAATGAAATGATGCGCCGCTATCAGGCTTTTGCTGATATAGGAGCAAATGATCTTAAAACATACAATCAGCTTGCGGATGAGGAAGATGACATTAACCGTATGCCGCAGATTGTTGTGTTCATTGATGAACTTGCTGACCTTATGCTTGTCGCTGGAAAAGAAGTCGAGGATTCAATCTGTCGTCTTGCACAGATGGGACGTGCAGCGGGAATGCATCTTGTAGTAGCTACACAGCGACCGACAACGGATGTAATTACAGGACTTATAAAAGCGAATATTCCGAGCCGAATTGCGCTTTCAGTTATGTCACAGACTGATTCACGAACAATCATTGATCAGGGCGGTGCAGACAAGCTTCTTGGAAACGGTGATATGCTTTACCTTCCTATTGGTTCGAGCGATCCTCTGCGTGTACAGGGATGTTTTGCTTCAAATGAAGATATATCGGCAACTCTCAGATACATAAAGAATCAGGTCAGCGGAGAATATGACAGCAGTATAATTGAAGCTGTGGACAACTATGTTCCTCAGACAAAAAATGACGGCGGAGGAGATACTGACAGCGGATTTGAAGCAGGAAGCGATGAAGATTACGTTGAACGTGCAATGGAAGTTGCAGTTCAGCTTGGTCAGCTTTCAACCTCAATGCTTCAGAGAAAGCTGAAACTCGGATATGCAAGAGCCGCAAGAATCATGGATGAACTTGAGGAAAGAGGAGTTATAGGACCGAGTGAGGGCGCAAAGCCGAGAAAGGTCCTTATGTCGAAAATGCAGTATGATGAGAGAAAACTCCGAATGATGGATTAAAGAGGTGAGTTTATGGCAACAGGAAAAACAAATCGCAATCTCACTCCCAATCAGAAGAAAATGCTTGAAGAAATGAAAAAACAGGCTGAAAAAGCAGGTAAGGAAAAGGATGAGTCAAAGCGTTCATTTTATGGAGCTGTGGTGTTGATTATTCTTGTTTTTCTTGTTGTTTCAATACTGAAAACACCCTCGGGAGGAAGTGTCGGAGGTAATCTTTCGGTTCATTACATAGATGTCGGGCAGGGAGATTGTATTCTGATAAGTTCAAAAGGTACGAATGTTCTTGTAGACTGCGGGGAATCCTCGGAGTCTGACAAGGTGATAAAATACCTTTCCGATCTGAATATTGATAAACTTGATTATGTAGTCGGTACTCATCCGCATTCTGACCACATGGGCGGTATGTCTGAAATAGTAAAGGCATTTGATATCGGTGAATTCATTATACCGCATCTTGCAGATGATGATTTCCCGACAACAGTATACTTCAATAAATTCCTTGACGCTGTCGAGGATAAGAACGTAAAGCTGACAGAGGCGGAACTCGGAAGAAAACTGGTTATCGGTGATGCTGTGGGTACAATAATTGCCCCTAACAGTGAAAATTACGGAAATACAAATAATTATTCTGTGGGGATTCTGCTTGAAAACGGAAAAAACAGCTTTATTTTCACAGGTGATGCGGAAGAAAAGGCTGAAAAGGAAATACTTTCTTCATACGGATTATCTCATGTTGATGTTTATAAAGCAGGACATCACGGAAGTGATACATCTTCGTCTGAGGAGTTCCTTGAAGCAATTTCACCCGATTATGCGGTTATTTCATGCGGAACCGGAAATTCATACGGACATCCGAAAGATATAACACTTCAGAAACTCTCCGTATACACAGATAAAATTTACCGTACCGATTTGTGCGGAACGGTTATTATTGAATCGGACGGCGAAAATTTAACCGTCAGAACAGAAAGGAAAAGCAAATGATAATTATTGACAGATTCGAGGGCGAAACAGCAGTTCTTGAAACGGATGAAGGCATGATTAATGTTTATATATCCGAACTTCCCGAAAATTCAAACGAGGGAGATGTTCTCGTTAATTCTGACGGAACATGGAGCAAAGATACAGAAACCACAGAGATGCGCAAAAATAATATGCGTGACCGAATGAAAAGGCTGATAAACAATGAATGATATAATTATAATAGGCGGAGGAGCAGCGGGATGTATGGCGGCAATTCAGGCGGCAAGGTTCGGAAAATCTGTTCTTGTGTTTGAACGCAACGATTATCTCGGAAGAAAACTTCGCATAACAGGAAAAGGCAGATGCAATGTCACTAACAATTCGTCTGTTGAGGAACACATGAAAAATATTCCTGTGAATCCGAGGTTTATGTACAGTTCATTTTCAAACTTCAATGCTGAGGATACTATGAATTTTTTTGAGGAACTTGGTGTGTCTCTTAAAACAGAGCGTGGAAACAGAGTTTTTCCTGTCAGTGATAATGCTGAGGATATTGTTAATGCATTGAAATATGAAATGAAGAATCTTGGTGTCAAAGTCATTCATAAACGTGTAAAAAGTCTTATAATTGAAGACGGAGTATGCAGAGGAGTACGTGCTGACGGAGAAGAATATCTGTCGAATGCTGTGCTTGTTGCAAGCGGAGGAAAATCCTATCCGAACACTGGTTCAACAGGTGACGGATATAAATTTGCCGAATCCGCAGGGCATACGGTGACAGAATTAAAACCGAGTCTTATTCCTCTTGTTTCACCGGACAAATACTGTGCTGAACTTATGGGACTTTCGCTCAGAAATGTTACTCTTAATCTTTATGACAGGGATAAGCTGATTTATACGGAATTGGGAGAAATGCTTTTCACACACTTTGGTGTAACGGGACCTCTTGTTCTTAGTGCGAGTTCACATATACGTGAAATGGAATCGGACAGGTATAATCTTCTGATAGACCTTAAACCGGGACTTGATTACGAACAGCTTGATGCGAGAATAAGACGTGATTTCAGCGAGAATCTTAATCGTGATTTTGCAAACGGAATAAGAAAACTGCTTCCCGCCAAGCTGATACCGGTTATAATAGGACTGAGCGGAATATCGCCCGAACAGAAGGTAAACGGAATCACAAGAGAACAGAGAACAGAATTCGGAAAACTGATTAAGGCGTTTCCGGTTAAAGTGTCAGGCTTCAGACCAATTGATGAAGCTATTATCACAAGCGGAGGCGTATCCGTAAAAGAAATAGATCCTCGTACAATGGAGTCAAAGCTTGTCAGCGGTCTTTATTTTGCGGGAGAGATTATAGATATAGATGCTTACACAGGCGGATTTAATTTGCAGATAGCTTTTTCAACCGCCTATACAGCGGCTATGTGTATGTGATTTAAGGCAACACCGCACAATTACCGCTTGACAGCTATATGTGTGTCTTGCTTGTCTTTTTTCCGTCATAGCACACAAAAACTCCTTGTCATACGACAGTATGCCTGCGTCGTTTTTATGCGCTCTGACGAAAAATTTGCTTCGCAATACGCACACATTAATTGTACGGTATTGCACGTTAATAAAGGAGGAAAAATTATGGGAATTAATATTGCAATCGACGGACCTGCAGGGGCAGGGAAAAGTACCATTGCTAAAATGGTATCAAAGAAAATGGGTTTTATATATGTTGATACAGGTGCGCTGTACCGTACAGTTGCACTCTATCTGACAGAAAATAATATCTCTGATGATGATATAGAAAAGGTACTTCCTGACGCTGATGTTTCACTTCGTTTTATAGACGGGGTACAGTGTGTTTTTCTTGGCGATAGGAATGTTTCGGGACTTATCAGAACTCCCGAAATATCAATGGCGGCATCAAGAACATCGGCTATTCCCGCTGTAAGGACATATCTGTTTGAGACACAGCAGAAAATTGCAAGAGAAAACAACGTAATCATGGACGGAAGAGATATCGGCACAGTAGTGCTTCCGAATGCAGAGGTTAAGATTTTTCTCACAGCATCTGCGGAAGAACGTGCAAACCGCAGATTCAAAGAACTTTCAGAAAAGCCTGATTGTCCTTCGTATGAGGATATTCTGAAAGACATTATACAGCGAGATTATCAGGATTCACACAGGGAAACTGCTCCTCTGAAACAGGCGGAAGATGCGGTTCTTGTTGATACAACAAAGCTTACTCTTGAAGAATCAGCGAATGAAATTGAAAGAATAATAAGGGAGAAGACAGAATAATGTTTTACTATATCGCAAAATATATTCTCTGGATATATTTTCACATTGCTTACTCCGTTAAGTATGAGGGCAAAGAGAATATTCCAAAGGACACAAATGCCATTTATACAGCGAATCACCGTACAAACGCTGACCCTCCGCTTGTCGGGGTAGGGGTGCCGAAGAAGAGTTCTTTTATGGCAAAAGAGGAACTTTTCAAAAATAAATTCTTTGGTTTTCTGCTCAGGAATCTCGGGGCTTTTCCTGTTTCGAGAGGAAAGGGTGATACTGCTGTAATTGATACATCGGTTGAACGCCTTAATAAGGGCGACAGCCTTTTGATTTTCCCTGAAGGTACACGTTCAAAGGATGGAAAGGTTCATAAGGGACATTCAGGTGCGGCTGTTGTTGCCGCACGTACAGGCAAACCTATCATACCGGTAGGAGTAATTTTCGGAGATAAGCTCGGATTCCGTACCAAAATAACTATAAAATACGGAACTCCCATAGATATTAATGAGTATGTGGAGGTGTCCGATACACCGAGTACACGTCAGACCGTAAGACTTAAAAAGCGTTACATGGCAGACATTAAAATGCTTGTCGAGGGTACGGATGGTTCGGAATCCGAAACAGATACAACATCGGAGAATGAAGAAAATGAGAGAAGTTAAGGTAGCAAAATCAGCGGGTTTCTGTTTTGGTGTTGACAGAGCGGTGAAAATGGTGTATAATGAATTAGAGACAAACACGAGAGTGGCAACACTCGGTCCTATAATTCACAATCAGGATGTGGTTAATGACATGGCATCAAAGGGTGCGAGAGTCATAAATTCGGTGGATGAACTTGAAACCGGAGAGACTGTCATTATCCGTTCTCATGGTGTGGGCAGAAAAATTTACGAGCAGATTCAGGAAAAAGGCTGTCGTATGTTGGATGCTACGTGTCCGTTTGTATCGAGGATTCATAAGATTGTATCTGAAAAAACAAATGAAGGTTACCTTATACTTATTGCAGGTGATGAAAAACATCCCGAAGTAGAAGGAATCGTTGGGCATTGTGAACAAAATTATATTGTGTTTAAGGATAATGTTGAGCTAAAACACCTTTTTGAAAAAAATCAGAATTTTTTTGGAAAAAGACTTGCATTTGTCGCACAAACAACGTATAATATAATAGTATGGGAAAAGTGTTTAGACGTGATTCCGAAAGACAGTCCCGACATTGTCATTTATGATACTATCTGCAGTGCTACTGATTCAAGACAATCGGATGCCGCTGAACTTGCAAAGAGTTCAGATCTTATGCTTGTGGTAGGAGGCAGACACAGTTCTAATACTGTAAAACTGTTTGAGGTATGCAGCAGATATTGTGAAACGTATCATGTTGAAAATGCGGACGAGCTTTCCGCTTTAAAGCTACCCTGTGCCTGTAAAGTGGGCATAACAGCCGGTGCTTCTACTCCGGCATTCATAATCAAGGAGGTTCAAACCAAAATGGCAGAGAATGAAATGATCATTACAAATCCCGAGGAAGAAATTTTTGATGAGGCGGCTATCGACAAGTCCTTCAAGAGAATAAATAACGGAGAAAAGGTTAAGGGCACTGTTATAAGCATTAACGATGCTGAGGTTACAGTAGATCTCGGAACAAAGCACACAGGTTACGTTAAGCTTGAGGATCTCACAGATGATTCTTCAAAGAAGGCTTCTGACGTTGTTAGCGTTGGTGATGAAGTTGATTTCATCGTTGTTAAGGTTAGCGACGGTGACGGCACAGTTCAGCTTTCAAAGAGAAGAGTTGACGAGCAGGTTGGTTTCGAGAAGGTTCTCGCAGCTAAGGAAAATGGTGATGTTCTTGAAGCTGTTGTATCAAGAGCAGTAAACAAGGGTGTTACACTTACATACCTCGGTGTAAGAGTATTTATCCCTGCATCACAGACAGGTCTCCCAAGAGGAGCAGAGCTTGAGCAGCTCGTAAAGCAGAAGGTAAGCTTCAAGATTATTGAGGCTGACGGAAAGAGAGCAGTTGGTTCTATCAAGGCTGTTGAACAGGCTAAGAGAGAGGCTGCTAAGGCTGTATTCTGGGACAATGCTGCTGTTGGCAACACATACTCAGGTAAAGTTAAGTCAATCACAAGCTTTGGTGCGTTCGTTGATCTCGGCGGCATCGATGGCATGGTTCATATTTCCGAACTTTCATGGAAGAGAATCAAGCATCCTTCAGAGGTTGTAAGTGTTGGTGATACTCTTGAAGTATACATCAAGGATCTTAACAAGGATGAGAACAGAATTTCTCTCGGATACAAGAAGTCAGAGGATAACCCATGGGAAATCTTCAAGACAAATTATCAGATTGGTGATGTAGTTAAGGCTACTGTTGTTTCAACAACAAGCTTTGGTGCATTCGCTCAGATTATCGACGGTGTTGACGGTCTTATCCACATTTCACAGCTTGCTGACAAGAAGGTTGAGAATGTTAAGGATATCGTTTCTGTTGGTGATGTTGTTGACGTTAAGATTATTGAAGTTGACGACGAAAAGAAGAGAATCAGCATTTCAATGAGAGCTCTCGCTGAGAGCAATGATGCAGAAGATTCTGCTGAGGATGCTGAATAATTAAAGCATATTTGAAAAGCTGTACACTTTTGTGTACAGCTTTTTTGTGTTTGCAGATTTGCAAATATAATAAAAAGGATAATCCGTAATGATTATCCTTTTATTATTTATAGATTGTAAGTAACTGCTTTTCCTTCATTCAGGCTTTGCTGACAATCAAGAATACGCTGATTTGAACTTCCACGAAATTTAGCATTCCAGTCTCTTAGCGAAAAAATGAATTTTCCGTCAATCAGAATATCTGTAACTTCCAGAAGTTTTCCCCAATCATTTTTGTCAGAATTTGAAAAAAGCTCCTCAAAAGTATACCCGGTGTAAGTCACGATATTAAGTCCTTTTGATTTCAGTTTTTTTCCAAGTTCAGAAAGAGCTGAAGCCTGACAGAACGGTTCTCCTCCACTGAAAGTAACACCGTCAAGCAGAGGGTTTTCAAGTATCTGTTCAATCAGATTTTCTGAATCTGTCATGTATCCTCCGTTGAAATCATGTGTCTGGGGATTATGACACCCCTCGCAATGATGCGGGCAACCTTGAGTGAAAATCGTAAATCTCATTCCCGGACCGTCAACGATTGAATCGTTGACGGTTCCTGCTATTCTTAAATCCATTTACATACCTCAGACATTATGCTTTACTCTGTCATGTTCCTCTGCACGTTTTCCGTTGTTGAATCTGTCGAGAGTACCGACAAGATATCCTGTAATACGACGAATTCTGTCAAATGAAATGTTATTATCCTCTTCTCTTCGTCCACATTTAGGGCATACATCACCGATAATACCTGTGTAACCGCAGCATGGATCTCTGTCAACAGGATGGTTGATAGCACCATATCCTATTCCTGATTCTTTCATACAGCGTACAATCTTTTCAAATGCAGGGAGATTCTCAAGCGGATCACCGTCAAGCTCAATGTAGCTGATATGACCTGCATTTGTAAGTTCGTGATAAGGTGCTTCAATCTGTACTTTCTTGAATGCACTTATCGGATAGTAAACAGGTACATGGAATGAGTTTGTATAGTAATCACGATCTGTAACACCCTCGATTTTACCGAATTTCTTTGCATCCATGCGGACAAATCTTCCTGAGAGTCCTTCAGCCGGAGTTGCAAGAAGTGAGAAGTTGAGACCTGTTTCTTCGGATTCTCTGTCAAGTCTTTTTCTCATTGTTGTAACAATTTTCATACCAAGTTCTTTTGCATCTTCTGATTCACCATGATGTGAACCGATAAGAGCCTTTAATGTCTCAGCAAGACCGATAAATCCTACTGAGAGGGTTCCATGTTTGAGAATCTCTCTAACTTCATCCTCTGCTGTAAGTTTTTCGGAATCTATCCATATACCCTGCCCCATGAGGAAAGGATAATTCTTAACCTTTTTCTGAGCCTGAATTTCAAATCTGTGTTTAAGCTGATCAATTGCAAGATTCATCATGTTATCAAGCTTTTCAAAGAAAACATCAACGTTATGGTCAGATTGTATTGCAAGTCTTGGAAGATTGATTGAAGTGAAACTGAGGTTTCCTCTGCCTGTAACGATCTCTCTTGATTTATCATAATTATTTCCGATAACTCTAGTACGGCATCCCATGTATGCAATTTCAGTATCAGGCTGTCCTTCTTTATAGTAGCAAAGGTTGTATGGAGCATCAATGAAAGAGAAATTCGGGAATAATCTCTTTGCGGATACTCTGCACGCAAGTTTGAACAGATCGTAATTCGGATCAGCTTCGTTGTAGTTGATACCTTCCTTGATTTTGAAAATATGAATCGGGAAAATCGGAGTTTCTCCGTTTCCGAGACCTGCTTCCTGTGCGAGGAGAACGTTTTTGATAACCATTCTTCCTTCGGGAGAAGTATCTGTACCATAGTTGATTGAACTGAAAGGAGTCTGTGCGCCTGCACGGCTGTTCATGGTGTTAAGGTTGTGAATGAGAGCCTCCATAGCCTGATATGCCGCTCTGTCAGTTTCTTTTTCAGCATTCTTTTTTGCAAAAGCCTGAATCTTTACTGCTGTTTCTTTGTCTGTGAACTTTTCAAGAAGTTCGATTTCTTTTTCCTGATAACCGTTGTTGTTGGCGAGTACAGGTTTGATATTATGAACCTCTGTCATGGTTTTCTTTATTTCATTTACAGCGGAAGTTTCGTCCTCGACACCGCCTATAAGAGATAATGCCCTTGCTATATTCTGCCAGTATTTGTTTGCGTATGTCTTTTTGATTCCTTCAGCCATAGCATAATCAAATGTCGGTATACTCTGACCGCCGTGCTGGTCGTTCTGATTTGACTGAATAGCAATACACGCAAGAGCAGAGTAGCTTGAAATGTCGTTTGGTTCACGAAGGTATCCGTGACCGGTTGAAAATCCGTTGCGGAAAAGTTTGATAAGGTCAATCTGTGAGCAGGTTGTTGTGAGAGTATAGAAGTCGAGGTCATGAATATGTATGTCACCGTCACGATGAGCCTTTGCGTGTTTTGGATCGAGTACATACATTTCGTAGTATTCCTTAGCTGAAACAGAACCGTATTTCAGCATTGTACCCATAGCGGTATCACCGTCGATATTGGCGTTTTCACGTTTAATATCACTGTCCTTTGCTGAACTGTAAGTAAGTTCGTTGAGTACGCACATGAGGTTTGTTTTCATTTCACGTGCACGGGTTCTTTCGTAGCGGTACAGAATGTAGGCTTTTGAAGTTCTTGCGTGACCTGTTTCAATAAGAGCCTTTTCTACGAGATCCTGAATTTCCTCAACAGTAGGAATCTGATCAGGATTGTTTTTTTCGTAAAGACTGCAAACTTCAATAGCAATATTCATTGCTGTTGTTTTGTCAGTACCTCCGCATGACTCGGCAGCTTTGAAGATTGCATCAGCAATTTTAACTGCATCGAAAGGGACTGTTCGTCCGTCTCTTTTGATTATTTCATTTATCATAGTTGTACCTCCGCCTCACTATATATTGATTTCAATTCGTATCGTGTATATATTAGTATAATGCAAATGAAACTGAAAGTCAATCGTCATATATCACAATCAGACACCTTACAGTAGACTTAAAAATATTGAAAATATATAAATAATTCTTTTAAAATTTGTTTTTTGGCTATATTCCGTTGATTTAGGAAAAGGTGGCGGAAAATGTTAAAAAATAAAACCTGACACAATATATAGTGTCAGGTTTATCCTTGCTGTATATTAAAAAATGAATGTATGAACCCGATTTTTTTACAATAAAGTATGTGTATCAGACAGTGTGATCAAGAATATACGCACATATTTCATCATATGCGTCGCTGTTCATTGACGATGTATCGTATGACCAGAAACGCTCATCGAGTGAATTGTTCTCGCCTTTGAGTATAGAATTTGTATCAATTATATATACCCCTGCTTTTTTTGCGAGGTCGAGAAGACTTGTATTGTATTCATCAATTTTTTCGTTTGAAACAGTTTCTGTATCAAAAGGAACAGGTGGCATCATCATCATATAAATATTCATTTCAGGGAGTGATGAGTGCAGATTTGTAACGAGAGCTGTATATCCTGAAATCATATCATTCAGTTCAGCCGTTCCGAGGTCACTTCCAAGCATGATGTACAGATTGAAAGGCTTTTTAATCTTGATTGTATCATAGACGGTTACAATTCCATAATTGCTTTCAACCTTTGTAATACTTGCATTTGCTGCACCGAGTTCAGAACTTCCGATTACGTCTCTGAATTTTCCGTACATTTCCATATCACCGAGAAGTGAATCAGTAATGATACAACAGTTATCGAGATATGAAACATCAACAGCAGGTGATTTAGGAACCGGATTTGAAACGACAGGTTTAACCTCTGTTGTAATTTCCTCAGTTGTTTCAGAAGGTTCTTCTTCTTCGTCTTCGGTTGTTATATCTATTCTTTCGTTAACGAAATCGTCCTTGAAAAAATCAGGATTTATGTTTGCACCGACGAGGTAAAGCGTGAAGCATCCGAGAAATGTAAGAATAAATATTGTAATCATAACACCGAAACTGAATCTTACTTTCGGTCTGAGTTTCTTTTTTCCTGTTGCTTTTCCTGATGGTGAGGCTTTTCTTTTCTTTTTATTGCTCATATAATTCATCTCCATATACAAACCGTCCGAATGACGGGTATTATCTCATGAAATAATTATACCCTTTTTTTCGTATTTTTGCAAGTCCTTTTTTAATTTTTGGAAGAATTTTCTTAAACCCTTGCATTATCAAACGAAATAAGTTATAATTATGTTGTAGGAAATTGTATTCATTAACATAATTGAGTGAATATGATAGTTTGGAGGTTTGGTTTTCCATGAGAGACGGATTTGTAAAAATTGCCTGTGCAACACCTGATGTAAAGGTTGCAGACTGTGATTACAACACAGACAGAATACTTGAACTTATAAAAGAAGCTTACGACAGGGGAGTAAAGATAATATGTTTTCCTGAGCTTTCCATAACGGGTTATACCTGCGGAGACCTTTTTTTGCAGGACACACTTCTTGAATCTGCAAAGAAAAATCTCTTCCGTATAGCTGAGGAAACAAAGGAACTTGATATTGTTTCAATTGTCGGAGCTCCTCTTGCGGCAGGAAACAAACTGTATAACTGCGGCGTGGTTATTTCGGGAAAAGATAACTGTCTCAGAGCTGTACCTAAGAAGAATATTCCGAATTACAGCGAATTTTATGAGGCGAGATACTTTACTTCCGCAACGGATGATACAGATTTATGGGTTGACGATAAAATCAGCATATCAGCGAATGAGATATTTGTTTGCAGATATTTTCAGGATTTATCATTCGGTATTGAAATCTGTGAGGATTTGTGGATTGGTGAAACACCGTCAATAAAACTTGCACAAAATGGAGCAATTATAATATTCAATCTCTCATGCAGCGACGAAATTATCGGAAAATCCGATTACAGACGAACTATCGTGAAAGCAAAATCGGGAAGTCTTGCCTGTGCTTATGCTTACGCAGACGCAGGAATAGGAGAATCAACACAGGATATGGTATTTGCAGGGCATAATATCATAGCTGAAAATGGTTCTGTTCTTGCCGAATCAAAGAAATTTTCAAAGGGACTTACAATTGCAGATGTTGACGTGAAAAAACTTGCTTACGAAAGAAGAAGAATGAACACTTTCAAAGCATCTGAAGAAACAGCAGGATTTAATTTCTTTGACCTTTCATTAACCGATACAATACTTGAAAGAAAACTCCCTCAGACACCGTTTGTGCCGACCGACAAAAAAGCACTTGACGGACGCTGTGAGGAAATCCTCACAATGCAGGCTGTGGGACTTATGACACGCTTAAAACATATCGGCTGTAAAAACGTGGTAATCGGACTTTCGGGCGGACTTGATTCAACTCTTGCTCTCATTGTAACTGCACACGCATTTGATATGCTCGGACTTGAAAGAAACGGAATTCACACAATTACAATGCCTTGCTTCGGAACAACCGACCGTACATACAACAATGCCTGTGAACTTGCAAAGGCTTATGGTTCAACTCTTGAAGAAATTAATATCCGTGAAAGTGTGACATTGCATTTCAGGGATATTAAGCATGATTCAGAGATACATGACGTAACATACGAGAATTCACAGGCTCGTGAACGTACGCAGATTCTCATGGATAAGGCTAATCAGTTAAACGGTATTGTAATCGGTACAGGTGATTTGTCCGAACTTGCTCTCGGCTGGGCAACATACAACGGAGACCATATGTCAATGTACGCTGTAAATGCTTCGATTCCGAAAACTCTTGTACGCTGGCTTGTAAATTACGAGGCTGAGGTAACAGAGGGGAAACTCAGCGAGGTACTTCTTGATGTACTCGATACACCTGTAAGTCCCGAACTTCTTCCGCCTGAAAAGGATGGAACAATCGCACAGAAAACAGAGGACCTTGTAGGACCATATGAGCTTCATGATTTCTTCCTTTACTATATGATGCGTTTCGGATTCTCACCTTCAAAAATCTACCGTCTTGCCTGTCTGTCATTTGAAGAAAAATACGATAAGGCAACAGTTATGAAATGGCTTAAAAAATTCTACTGGAGATTTTTCTCACAGCAGTTCAAGCGTTCATGTCTGCCTGACGGTCCGAAGGTCGGAAGTGTAACGCTTTCACCAAGAGGTGACTGGAGAATGCCGAGTGATGCTTCATATAATATATGGATTAAGGAACTTGAAACATTAGAGGAAAATGGTCTATGATTTGCGGAATGTGCGGGAAAAGAATGAAGTTCGGAAGATTTGTCATCAACACCCACAGTACGGGATATGCGTATTCAACTGTGTCATGGTATGAGGGTGACAATCTTGTGAGCGAATCCGATATCACGAAAACTACAGGATTTTTCTGTCAGGATTGCGGAATAACAGTCGGAGTGTTCTTTAATTCGAGACAGGTAGGATTTACTTCAGACTATAATTATGACCTTGATGACGAGGTGGATAGGCTTCCTGCTAAAATATGCCCTGAATGTGACAGCGAGATAGATATTGACTATCCACGCTGTCCGAAATGCGGATATACATTCTGAATCGGTGTGAAATACCACCTTTCGGAAGAAAAGGAGGTGTCTGAATGCCTGAAAAAAACAAAAAGAGAAAAAGATATTTCCTTGTTGACTATGAGAATGTAAAAACAGCAGGTTTACAGGGAATAGAAGACCTTGAAAAGAACGACAGCATTATCATTTTTTACAGTGCAAATGCTGACAGAATAACATTTCAGCTTCATGACCAGATAAACAGAACCAAAGCAAAGGTAAGCACAATAGGTGTTGATACTGTTGGTCAGAATGCGCTTGATTTCCAGCTTTCCTCATACATAGGATATATACTCGGAAAGAAAAGCGGCTGTGAATGCTTCATTGTCAGCAAAGACAGGGGATTTGAAAATGTCTGCAATTTCTGGAGAACAAGAGGTATTCGTGTGAGAATAATCAGCGGTATTTCTGAAAGCAGTAAGGAGGCTTCGGTTAAGAAGTCTGAACTTAAAAGTGCCATAAAGGAACTCGGATTCTCAAAGGAAGAAGCAGAGATTATTAAAAACCTTATAAGCGAGAATGTGAAGAATGATAAATTAGCATTGCCTCAGATGAAAATAAATATCAACAATGAGCTTTGCAAACAATTCGGCAATGAAAAGGCAAAGATTATCTATGCGAAGCTGAAGCCTTTCATTAAATAGAAAAAACGGAGGTAATTCAAAATGACTTACAAAGAAAGTTTCATCAAATTCATGGTGGAGTGTGGGGTTCTCACTTTCGGAAGCTTTACATTGAAGAGCGGAAGACAGGCTCCTTACTTTATCAACTGCGGAAACTACAAGACAGGCGCACAGCTTGCAAAACTCGGTGAGTATTACGCAGAGTGTATTCATGAGAACAATATTCCCGTTGAGACACTTTTCGGACCTGCATACAAGGGAATCCCGCTTGCTGTATCAACAGTAGTTGCTCTCAGCAATAAATTCGGAATTGATGTAAACTACGTTTTCGACCGTAAGGAAGCAAAGGACCATGGCGAAGGCGGTATGTTTGTAGGAAAGACACTTACAGACGGAGAAAAGGTTGTTATCATTGATGATGTAATGACATCAGGCAAGGCAATGCGTGAGTCAATGCCCAAGCTTAAAGGTGCTGCAGATGTTGATGTAACAGGAATGGTAATTACAGTTGACCGTATGGAAAAGGGCTTGTCAAGCGACCTTTCAGCAGTACAGGAAGTAAAGCGTGATTTTGGTGTAACGGTTTATTCAATTGTAAACATGGAGGATATTATCGAGGCTATAAAGAATGATATAGTACCCGGTAAGGAATACCTCAACGATATGCTCGCTTACAGAGAAAAGTACGGAGTATAAGAAAAAACCATGGCATTTTCGGAATGCCATGGTTTTTTTGCTGTTGGAATAATGAAAAAAATATATATGAAAAACTTGACGTTTTATGTAAAAGGGTGTAGAATATATAGTAAGAAAGTTCATAAAAAGGAGCGGATGAAAATGAAAAAAACAGCATTGCTTATTCTCCCTGCATTGGTTATGATTCTTCTTACAGGATGCGGAGAGAGAAATGAAGTTTCTTCTTCAAAAGCAGGGGATTATCTTAGTAAACTCTATGACAGGAAATTTTCATATATCGACACAAAGACAATAAAAAGAGATGACGGAAGAAATGACATCTGCTACAATTTTGAGGATGAAGATGGTATAGCTTGTCATGTTTTCTGCACAGCTGACGGAGATGGAAAAGACTGGAAATACCATATAACAGAGGATTATCAGGTTATGTACCTGAACAGCCATCCGGAAATCTATAAAAATCTTGTTTCGGGAGATTATGTGGTAAATCCTGTATGGACAATCGGTGATGATATGATTAACTCTGTTCGTTTTACAGTTTATTACAGCGACTATAACGACATAGAGTCGGCTGTAAGATTTGCAGAAAATGCAATCAGCGGAACAGAGAGTATTATTTCACGGAAGATAGGTGAGATTAGAAATCCTCCTGATATTTATTCTGAAGGAGCGGCTGTCGGATTCAGTTGTGAATATATACCGACAAACCCTGATGTGGTGATGTATTTTCCGCTTGGTGATACCTACGTTCTTTCAGGAGACAATCTGATAAGCCGCTTACAGAATCACTACAACAGCCTTGATCCGAATGATATTATATATCAGCCGCCGACTGATTTTTCATCAGTACCCGAAGGAGAGGAGATTCCGACTACAGAACCCGTAACAGAAGAGTATTATGACAATAGTGATTATAGTAATGATTATGAAGAGTATTACGGCTATGAAGAAGAATACTATGATGAATGGGAAGATTACGAAGAAGATTACTATGACTACGGCTACGATTATGACTATGATTATGACTACGGTTATGACTACTATTACTGATAATGGAGGAGTAAAAAATGAAAGACAGAAATCTGACAATGCTTGTTGATTTTTATGAAATTACAATGGCAAACGGTTTTTTTGAAAACGGAAGAGGAGAAGAAACAGCGTACTTTGATATGTTTTTCAGAAAAGTACCTGACAAGGCAGGTTACGCTGTCATGGCAGGTGTTCAGCAGCTTATTGAATACATCAAAGGTCTGAAATTTACAGATGAAGACATAGAGTATCTCAGAAACAAAAATCTTTTCTGTGATGATTTTCTTGAATATCTTAGAAATTTCAGATTTGAATGTGATGTATGGGCAGTACCGGAGGGTACACCTATATTTCCGAATGAGCCTCTCATAACTGTGAAAGGACCTGCAATACAGGCACAGTTCATTGAAACTATGGTTCTTCTCACAATAAATCATCAGAGTCTTATTGCAACAAAGGCGAACAGAATTGTTGAGGCTGCACAGGGCAGACCGGTTATGGAATTTGGTTCAAGACGTGCTCAGGGATATGACGGAGCAGTTTATGGTGCAAGAGCGGCATATATCGGTGGATGCACAGGTACAGCCTGCACAATTTCCGACAGAGATTTCGGAGTCAAGGCACTCGGTACAATGGCACACAGCTGGATTCAGCTTTTCCCGACAGAACTTGAAGCATTCAGAGCGTATGCAAAGGTTTATCCCGACAGCTGTACACTTCTGATAGATACCTACAGCGTCCTCAAATCAGGAATTCCGAATGCGATTACAGTATTCAAGGAGCTTGAAGCACAGGGACACAGAGGTGTCGGAGTAAGAATTGACAGCGGTGATATTGCGTATCTTTCAAAGAAAGCAAGAAAAATGCTTGATGATGCAGGACTTGATTATATCGGAATCGTTGCGTCTAATTCACTTGATGAATATATCATTCGTGACCTCATAGTACAGGGTGCAAAAATTGACAGCTTCGGAGTAGGTGAAAGACTTGTAACTTCAAAGTCTGAGCCTGTATTCGGCGGTGTATACAAACTTGTTGCAGTTGAGGAGAATGGTGAGATAATTCCTAAAATCAAGGTTTCAGAGAATATTGTTAAAATCACAAATCCGTCTTACAAGGAATTGTGGAGACTTTATGATAATGAAACAGGAAAAGCTGTCGCAGATGTTGTAACTCTTGCAGGTGAGGTTATCGACGATACAAAGCCTTATACAATTTTCGATCCTGAACAGACTTACAAGAGAACAACCCTTGATAATTTCACAGCAAAGAAAATGCAGGTTCAGATATTCAGAAAGGGAGAATGCGTGTATGAATCTCCTGATATTGAAGAAATAAGAAAATACTGCAAGGAACAGCTTGAAACGATATGGGATGAAGTAAAGCGTTTTGAGAATCCTCATGAGTATTATGTTGATCTCTCACAGCCTTTGTGGGAACTTAAATCAAGACTTCTTGCAGAAATATTCAACAGATAAAAAACAATCCCCACAGTTAAAACTGTGGGGATTCTGGCGTCTCAGAGAGGATTCGAACCTCCGGCCTGTCGCTTAGGAGGCGACCGCTCTATCCTACTGAGCTACTGGGACACTACTATTATTTTATCATAATTTGAAATTCATTTCAATAGAATATTATAATTTTATAAATTTAACAATTAGTGAGCGATATAAACAGAACGGTATTGAAATGGTGTATATGTTTTTTAAATAAAAAAATAGATATTATGATAAACTGAATCCCTGCCAATTATGACAGGGATTTTTTATTAATATTACTTGAAATCAGAAGAACCATCAACGATGTTTTCAGCCTTGATATTAACCTTTACAACGCTTTCCTTGTTCCACATATCATTCTGTGTGGGATAGAAACAGAATGTGAATTCCTTAACATCATCCGGGAGAAGAAATCCACCGAAATAACCCGAAATTTCACCATTTGCAGGAACTGTAAAAGGATTCTGTACGTACTTTTCACAGCGTGAAACAGCGTAAATCTGTGTACGTACATCGAAACCGATTTCTGTTCCGTCAGGAAGAAGGATATAGGTATTGTTGAGCATATTGAGTTCATAGTCTGTGTCAGAAGTGTTTTTTATAACAGCATCAATGTATACATAATGCTCACCTGAACCTTCAACCGTCTGACCTGAATCAACAATTGAATTAAGGATGAATCCTGTGTCATTCTGTTCAGCTTCTTCGGCAACTTCAGCCTGAATCTGAATTTTTTCCTTTTCGATTATTCTTGAACTGTCTGAATATGAAGTGTCATTATCCACCAAAGAAGACTCACTTGTGTTTTTATTGCATCCTGCGAAAGCCATTGCGGAAATAAGTGCAAGGCAGACACATAATGAAACCTTTAATTTTTTCATTTTATTACCTCCGTTCATGTATAAAATACATGAGTGTTTTTGCGTAAATTACACTTATACAGTATATCACAGATTAATTATGTTTGTCAAGTGCTGAGAAAAATCAATTTTGATGAAAAATTTGCTGTACCTATTGAAATATTATTATATTTATTGTATAATAATAATATTGGATTTTTTTTGAGATTTTTGGAATTAAGGAAAGGTGATTTTTTTGAACGCCAATATATTAAACGGAAAAAAACATATACACTTTATAGGCATAGGCGGTTCCGGTATGTATCCTCTTGCACAGATTCTTCATTCACAGGGATACTTCCTTACTGGTTCAGACAACAATGAAACAGAAACCCTTGATGCTGTAAGAAAAATGGGAATAGAAGTTTTCATCGGGCAGAGAGCTGAGAACATCAAAGGGGCAGACCTTATCGTTCATACAGCAGCTATAATGGAGGATAATCCCGAACTTATGGCGGCAAGGTCAAGCGGAGTTCCTGTGCTTGAAAGAGCCGATCTTCTCGGAATCGTGACAGGATGGTATGACAATGCGATATGTGTATCCGGTACTCATGGAAAGACATCCACAACATCCATGATAACTCAGATACTCTATACAGCAGGAGTTGATCTTTCGGCTTATATCGGCGGAAAACTTCCATGTATCGGCGGAAGCGGAATTGCCGGAAAAAGCGACACAATGGTATGTGAGTCATGCGAATTTGAGGACCATTATCTTAAACTTCATCCCGATATTGCTGTGATTCTCAATGTTGATGCGGATCATCTTGACTATTTCGGAACACTTGAAAATATCATTGCATCATTCAGGAAATTTTCTGAGAATGCATCAAAGCTTCTGATAGTAAACGGTTCGGATGCAAACACAATGAAGGCTGTTGAAGGTCTCGATAAGAAGATTATTACTTTCGGAAAGGATAGTTCATGTGACTACTATCCCGAAAATGTGAAACATGAAAACGGACTTCTTACAACATACGATGTAATGTATCATGGTGAGAACCTCGGAAAAATTACACTTCATGTTGCAGGAATTCACAATGTACTCAATTCACTTGCGGCTGTTGCGGCTTGTATCGACTGCGGTGTTGATTTTGAATATATCGCAAAGGGACTCGAAGAATTCAGGGGCGCAAAAAGACGTTTTGAAAAGCTCGGATTTGAAAAGGGCATAACAGTAGTAGATGACTATGCACATCATCCTACAGAGCTTGAGGCAACACTCAATGCCGCTATGGAGATGAATTTCAACCATGTATGGGCAGTATTCCAGCCATTTACTTTCAGCCGAACAAAGCTTCTTCTTGATGATTTTGCAAGAGTTCTTACAATTCCTGACCATGCTGTACTCACAGATATTATGGGAAGCCGAGAGAAAAACACTTACGGTATATTCACTCGTCACCTTGCTGAGAAGATTGACGGATGTATATGGTTCCCTCAGAATGAGGAAGAAGAATGGACAGACGATAGAAAATATGAGAATTTCCGTCAGGTTTGTGATTATATATGTGAAAATGCAGAGGAGGGAGACCTTGTAATTACCCTCGGATGCGGTGATGCATACAAGATTGCAAAGATGGTACTCAGCAGACTTGCAGAGGAGAATTAAAATGCTTAACGAAAAAGAGCAAGAAGTCTTTGATTACATCAAAGGCAGACTTAGTGAGGGCTTTGCACCGTCAATACGAGAAATAGTCGATGCAATAGGATTCAGATCCACCTCGACTGCTCATAAGTACGTTGAAAAGCTCATAAATGAGGGACTTATTGAAAAAACAGGCAATCTCAACCGCTCACTCAGACTTCCGAACAGTTCATCTGTTTCCGTTCCGGTAATGGGAACAGTTACTGCAGGTATGCCGATAACCGCATACGAGGATGTATCGGGATATATCGGGTTTGAGATGAACGGAACAGATCCGAAGGACCTTTTTGCTCTGAAAATCAGGGGAGAAAGTATGATTAATTCGGGCATACTCGACGGAGATATCGTTATCGTTGAAAAATGCAGTTATGCCGAAAACGGTGATATAGTGGTTGCGTTTATAGACGGAGAGGATGCTACGGTAAAGCGTTTTTACAGGGAAGAAGGTCACTTCCGCTTACAGCCTGAGAATGACAGTATGGAACCTATTATTCTTGACGAGGTAGAAATTCTCGGAAAGGTAGTAGGACTTAAACGATATTATTGATAATTATGAAAGGGTAAGATCTGAAATGCAGAATGAAGTAAAAGTAATGATATGCGGCAAGGAATACAGGCTTAACACAGCCGAATCTCCGAATTACGTATATGCTCTTGCAAGAGCTCTTGAAGCAAAGATAAATGAGGTCTGCACAAGCGGAGTTTCACCTTATTCAGCTTCCATAATGGTTGCACTTGCACTCCTTGATGACCTTAACAAGTCAACTCAGAGACTTGATGACCTGCGTGATCAGGCAAAGGAATATGTCAGCGAGGCAGGAAAGACAAGGATTCAGAGAGATGCTGTGGTAAAGGAAAATGAGGCTCTCAAAGCAAGAATCAGTCAGCTTGAAAACATAATAAAAATCAAGCAGATAAAGGAAAATATCTGATGCAGAAACCTGAAATACTTGCACCTGCAGGAAGTATGGAGACTTTGTGTGCTTCGCTAAAATCAGGTGCAGATGCAGTATACATAGGCGGAAAGAAATTTTCAGCGAGAAACAATGCGGCAAATTTTACCGATGAGGAAATTGCAGATGCTGTAAAACTTTGTCACAGATACGGTGCAGCAATCTATATTGCCGTAAATACGATTATTTCCGACAGCGAGACAGATGATTTTATTGAATACATAAAGTATCTTTGCAGAATCGGTACAGACGGGTTTATTGTACAGGACTGGGGAGCGTTTTCGCTTATAAAAACCGCAGTTCCCGATGCTGTTCTTCATGCTTCAACACAGATGTCCGTACATACGGTAAGTGGTGCGGAATATCTGCGTAATAACGGATTCGTCAGAGTTGTACCCTCAAGAGAGTGCAGTAAGGAAGTTCTTGAAGGAATATGCAGACTTGATGTTGAAACGGAAGTTTTTGTTCATGGTGCGCTGTGTATGTCTGTTTCGGGACAATGCTATATGTCGGCAATGATGGGGGCACGTTCCGCAAACAGAGGATGCTGCGGACAGGCGTGCAGACTTCCTTTTTCGGCAGTCGGAAATAAAAGCTGTTCTGCACTTTCACTTAAAGATCTTTCTCTTATTCCGAGAATTGCTGAACTTTGTGAAACAGGTATTGATTCTCTGAAAATTGAAGGAAGAATGAAACGTCCCGAATACGTTGCCTCGGCTGTCAATGAACTGAAAAAGGCGATTGACGGGGGAAATCCCGATATGAAAATGCTCAGAGGAGTTTTTTCAAGAAGCGGATTTACAGACGGATATTTTACAGGTGAACTGCGAAATATGTTCGGTGTTCGTGAGAAAGAGGATGTCGTTTCAGCACATGAACTCATACCGCAGATACATGAAATATACCGAGCAGAAAGACAGGTTCACAGCCTTTCAGCTCATGTGGAAATAAAGAAAAACAAGCCTGTTTCAGTTGTTTTTGAATGCGAGGGAATTTCTGTTTCGGTTTGCGGTGATATTCCCGCAAAAGCGGAAAAACGTGCGGTTGACTTTGAATATGCCGAAAAGCAGATTTCAAAGCTTGGTGATACGGTATTTTCACTTGTCCGTTTTACAGCTGATATAGACGACGGACTGTTTGTACCTGCCAGTAAACTGAATGAACTCCGCAGAGAAGCAACGGATAAAATGACAGAGGCATTAATAGCAAAGCATACTCCCGAATATACAGTAACAGACAGAAGACCTGAACTTTCCGATACAGTCAGACCGCTTAAACAGGAGGTTCGTACCTACTGCCGCACACTTGAACAGGCTGTGGTATCTCTGAAGTATTCGGATTTTGTTATTCTCGATAGTGAACTTTGTATTTCGGATGAGATAATAACGTCATGTTCTGAGATAATGTCGTGTACTGAAAAGATTATTGTTTCAGCACCAAGATTCATTACTGATGAGGGAAAAGTATGCAAATCCCTTGAAAAACTGAGAAAACTCGGATTTGTTCACTTATTATGTCACACTCCTGACAGTATTGCTCTTGGTAAGAAATTCGGATTCAGGCTTCATGGAAATTATACGCTCAACATATTCAATTCATACAGCGTTGACTACATGGAAAAATCAGGACTTGAAAGTGTTGTTTTCTCTGTTGAGGGTAAAATTTCACAGCTTGACAGACTTAAATCCGGAATACCCGTCGGAGTTATTGCTTACGGAAATATACCTGTTATGCTGACAAGAAACTGCCCTGTGAAAAATGAAGCGGGATGCGGAAAATGTACAGGAAGAATTACTGACAGGACAGGAAGAAATTTCCCTGTTTTGTGTCACAGAGAGTATGTGGAGATACTTAATACAGACAAACTTTGTATGACAGACAGGCTTGATGAGATTAAATCTGCCGCATTCAGACTTTATATGTTCAGCGATGAAAATGCAGAACAGACGAGAGAGATTATCTTAGGAAAGAAGCCTGACGGAAATATAACAAGGGGATTATATTACAGAGGATTACAGGAGAATATATGAAAATTACATTCAAAAAACTCAATGAAAAAGCAGTAATACCAAAACGCAATACAGAATACAGCGCCGGAATGGACATCTGTGCCTGTATTGATGAGGATGTAGTGATAGGTGTCGGAGAAATAAAAATGATACCGACAGGGCTTAAAGCACAGACAGATGAAAATGATGTTGCACTTCTCATATATCCACGTTCAGGACTTTCAACAAAATACGGAGTAAGTCTTGCAAACTGTGTCGGTGTGGTTGACAGCGATTACAGAGGAGAATGGTTTATCCCGCTGATAAACCACGGAAAGGAACCGTTCAGGGTTGAAAACGGAATGAGAATAGCACAGCTTGTACTGACAAGAGTAATTTTCCCCGAAATCGAAGAAAGTGAAACTCTGACAGAAACCGAAAGAGGCGAAAGCGGATTCGGTTCTTCAGGAATATAACAGGATAGGAGTAAAGAAATTGGAAAAGGTATTAAAAGGACTTTATTTTATTATACTGTTTTTATCAGCCATTACTATAGGAGGACTTATTGCCACAAATGCTGATGGTTCTCTTTGGTGGCTCGGTTATAATATGGGATTTTCATTTGAACCGGGACAGTTTATCAGCCTTGAAGTATTCAAGCTGACATTTGGTCTTACAATAAAAATCAGTATTTCGCAGATTATGTTTATTTTTATTGCAGTTTTTGTATTTTACAAGACGTCACCAAAGCTTTTTCCGAAAAAATAAAAGTATATTTGTATAGTTTTACATATATTTGCAAGGAAAAATTTTTCATCGGAAATTGTTGTCTATAATAAATTTTGGTGATATAATAGTATTGTTGAGAAAAAAGAAATATAAGGAGCTGCAAAAATGTTTACGAGAGATATTGGTATTGATCTCGGTACAGCCAATACCCTTGTCTATGTCAGAGGTAAAGGAATAGTAATACGAGAGCCGTCAGTTGTTGCCGTCAATACAAGAACAGACAAAACAAGATATGTCGGAATGGAAGCAAAGGAAGTAATCGGACGAACTCCGGGGTCGATTGTCGCTGTCAGACCTCTTAAAGACGGAGTTATTGCTGACTTTGACATTGCGACAACAATGCTTCAGGAGTTTATAAAAAAAGCTCTCAGAGGTACTGTATTCAGCAAGGCGAATGTAATAATATGCATACCGTCAGGCGTTACAGCGGTTGAAAGACGTGCTGTAAGGGAATCATGCAAGAAGGCAGGAGCAAACAACGTTCTTATAATTGAAGAACCTATGGCTGCCGCAATCGGTGCAGGTCTTCCGACAAATGCGCCTGAGGGAAGCATGATAGTTGACATTGGCGGAGGTACAAGCGAGGTTGCTGTAATTTCGCTTGGCGGAATTGTTGCATCACAGTCAATAAGATGTGCAGGAGACGAATTTGATGCCTCAATCATTAATTACATCAAGAAAAAGTATAATCTTCTCATTGGTGAAAGAACCGCTGAGAATATAAAAATAGAAATAGGTTCTGCCTTCCCCGGAAGCAAAGAGGAAACTCTTGAAATCAAAGGAAGAAATCTCCTCAACGGACTTCCTGAGAATATTGTCATAAATTCGGCAGAAATCAGAGATGCTCTCGTTGAGCCTCTTTCAAGGGTGATTGATGCAATCAAAACAACTCTTGAAGAGACACCGCCTGAGCTTTCAGCGGATATTATTGATCATGGAATTACTCTTGCCGGTGGCGGAGCATTACTCAGAGGTCTTGACAGACTGATTAACCGTGAAACGGGTATGCCTGTATTTATAGCTGAATATCCGCTTGACTGCGTTGCAGAAGGTACAGGAAAAATACTTGAGAATATAGACGATTATCAGGATGCACTTACTGAGAACGTTAAATACTATTAATGCTGTTGAAAGGCTGAAATAACAGGCAATGAAAAAATTTTTTAAAAGCACCGTATTCAAGGTACTTCTTTTCTTTCTTGCGTTTCTTGTGGGCATGATGATTTACGCTGTCACAAAGGGCGGATATTCGGTTTCGGCGGCTTCTTTCATCAATACCGTTACAAAACCTTTCCGTTCTGTGTCGAACACAATTGCAATGGGATTTGAGAGTACATTTGATAAGCTTACGAAGTCGGAAGAATACTACAATGAGAACGAGGAATTACGTGCTAAGGTAAATGAACTCAACCGCAGACTTGCGGATTATGACGACCTTAAAGCAGAAGTTGAGGAACTGAGAAAATTTGCTGAAATCAAGGAGGTTTATCCCGATCTTGATATGTCAATGCCGGCTGATGTTCTTGGATATATAACAAATGATCCGTTTAAGTCATTCACAATCAACAGGGGAAGCAACGACGGGATAGAGCCTTACTGTCCTGTTGCAACTACCGATGGAATAATAGGAATTACAATTGAGGTATCAGAGGATGTTTCAACCGTAAGAACGATTCTTTCGCCAGATTTGTCAATTGCGGCTGTATGTTCGGCTACAAATGCGGATTACGGAATAATTGAGGGAACTGTGCTTATGTCTGGCAAGGGCAATACAAAAATGAGCCACCTGAGTACAGAGCATAAGCTGAAAGAGGGCGACCTCATAGTAACAGCAGGAAACAGCGGAATGTTCCCGAAGGGATTTCCTATAGGAACCGTAAAAAGTACAGATTTTGAAATAAACGGCCTTTCGGCTTATGCGGAAATCGAGCCATGTGTTGATATTACACGTCTTAGTTCAGTTTTCGTAGTAACAGATTTCCGAGGTAAAAAGGAGGTATCCGATGAGGATTAAGGCTCCCAGGGAAAAAAGGATACTCTATTTTAAAACTGCACTCAGATGGATACTTTACTATGTGGTTATTATTCTCAGCTTCATGATAATGACTTCGGGAACATGGCTGAAACCTGTTCTTCTTGTTCCTGTAGCATTATGTGTAACAATAAACAATAACAAACTCGCATCGGCATTTACAGGGGCATTCTGCGGATTGCTTATTGATATAAGCTGCGGAAGGCTTTTCGGATACAATGCTGTACTGCTTACGGTTTTCTGCGTTGCAGTATCACTTGCGTTTGAACTGTATTTCAGAAACAAGCTGATGAATTTTATATGGATGTCGGCGGCTGTGGCATTTTTACAGGGCCTGCTTGATTTTGAATTCTATTTCAATATCTGGCAGTATCCCGATGTAGATGTTATTTTCAGGGAATATACCCTCAAAGTATGGGCATACACAGTAATATCATCACTTTTTGTATGGCTTGTGATAAAACTGATAAATCATTTTCTGATGCCGAAGGAACATCTGACAATCAAGGAGATTATTGATAAGCGGACGTCAGAAATGCCTGACAGGGCAATAAAAAAATGCTAATTAATGCGACACCGCACAAAGCCCGTTTTTGTACAATCTTTGTGCGGTATTGACTTAAAAAAGGGGACAGTGTCCCCTGTATTTTTATGAAAGAAGGATAGTATTGAAAAGTCTGTCAGATACAATAAAAACGGCAATAGTTGTTTTGCTTGTTGTAGTATTGACTATTGCAGGTGGAATGAGACTTATGAAAATACAGGTTGTCGGTGAAGATACAATTGAAAAAAAGTACGATCCTGACGCAGTAACTTTTGAAAGAAAGATTAATGCGACACGTGGTGAAATAATTGATTACAGCGGAAATGTAATAGTTGCCAATGATACAAGAAGTGACCTTGTACTGCAAAAGGCTTTTTTTCCGGATGATGAAGATGAGGGAAACGAGATACTTCTTAATATATACAGAACTTTGAGTGAAAAAGGATATGATTTTGAGGAGAGTATTCCGATAACAAAGGAATATCCCTATGAGTTTACAGAGGAAGATCACAGCGAAGTTGTGGAGAATCTCAGACTTAATGTCTATGCGACAGCAGAAAACTGCATTGACAAACTGATTTCTGATTATAAGATTTCTGATAAGCTTACATCGGCTGAAAAAAGAGCAATTGCAGGTATGAGATATGAAATGCTTGTTACTGATTTCAATTACAGCAATGACCTTATTCTTGCGAAAGATGTTGATGAAGTAACAGCGATACAGATGAAGGAACTCGGCAATTTCTATAAGGGAATTGAAATAGTAAAAGCGGCTGAGAGATATATAGTAAGAGGAGATATTCTTCCTCATGAAATAGGAACTGTCGGCCCGATTTATGCTGAGGAATATGAGTCACTCAAAGAAAGAGGATATGCGCTTAATGATGAAGTCGGAAAGAGCGGACTTGAATCAGCGATGGAAAAGGAACTTCGTGGAGAAAGCGGAACCGAGGAGGTAACACTTGTTGACGGTCTTATTTCTGATGTTAAAACCAAAAAACAGACAGTTCCGGGACAGACAGTCAAGCTGACTGTTGACGGGGCATATCAGATTAAATTACAGGAGATACTTGAAGATTTCCTTGTTACTTTCAATAACGGAGGACTTGCACAGAAAGGTGCAATAGTTGTTCTTGATGCAAAAACAGGTGCGGTAAAGGGAATGGCGACAGCCCCGACATACAATCTTAAAGATTACGTTGAAGATTATGAATCGCTTTTTGAGGCTGAAAATTCACCGCTTTTCAACAGGTGTACTTTCGGTCAGTATCTGCCCGGTTCAACATTTAAGACAGTAACTGCAACAGCGGGACTTAATGAGGGACTTGTAACAGGAAACACCTGTTTCAACTGCGACAGATATTATGATTTTTACGGATATATATTCCAGTGTACAGGACAGCATGGAGGAATCTCTGTCAGACGTGCTTTGGAAGTTTCGTGTAACTCATATTTCTATGAACTTTCAAGTATGCTCGGAATTGATACGATCAATGAATACGCTTCACTTTACGGACTTGGACAAAGTACCGGAATTGAAACGGGAGATGCGGCAGGATTCCTTTGCACACCTGAGTATTTTGCAAAACTTGGTCAGCCTTGGTATGTCGGATATGTAATTCAGGCAGGTATTGGTAACCAGTCAAGCGGAATGACACCACTTCAGCTTGCAGTTGTTGCAAGTACAATCGGAAACAGAGGTGTAAGATACAAGCCTTATCTTGTGGACAGCCTGTATACCTATGGTTCAAATAAGCTGACCAAAAGAACAAAACCTACGGTTGTTGAGACAATTGAAGAAAAGTATGACTATGTTTACGACTACATCATAGCAGGTATGATTGATGCAGCGAAAAATATGCCTTCAAGTTACAGTCTTTCATCTCTCGGATATACTGTAGCAATAAAGACGGGTACGCCTCAGACAGATATGAATGACAAGAGTAAACAGAACTCATTATTCATCGGATTTGCACCTGCTGAGGATCCTGAAGTTGCATTTGCAGGAGTAATTGAGGGCGGAGAGTATTCAAAGTATATGATAAAAAGCATACTTGAGGCTTATCAGGAATGCTATGGACTAAACGGAGTAAAAGGTGCGGTTTCAGAACTTCCTGAAGAAATAAGAAATACAACCACATCGACGGATACTTCAACTACTACGACTGAAACAACTACAACAACCACTACTGCTGTTTCATCGTCGGTGTCATCATCAACATCAGCGATAACAAGCGTAACAGTAGTGAGTGCGTCATCATTTACTTCATCAGTTTCATCGACAGTTCAGACAACAGTTTCAACTGCGGGATAAAAAATCAAGCACGAAAACTTTAGCTTTCGTGCTTTTTTGCTTATTCAATAAGTGAGAGGGGATCAACAAATTTACCATTGTGTCTGATTTCGATATGAAGATGCGGAGCGGAAGAACTTTCAATATCCGCTGTTGCTCCGACATATCCGATAAGATCACCGCTGACAACGGTATCACCTTTCTGAATGGCAAGTTCATCTGAGAGACTGCAGTATTTGGAAGTAAAACCATTGTGATGGTCAATTGTAACAGTCACACCCCATAATGGATCGTCTTTGACTTCAATAACCTCACCGGCGGAAACCGAATAAACCTCTGTTCCGACTTCTGAGGCTATGTCAGTACCGTTGTGAGTCTGCCACGTACCGGAAGTTTCATTTTTTACAAGTTCACCGTTGCTGAACGGGAGAAGAATATTCTCCATGTTTGAAAGCGGCGGTTTAGGATAGTCAAGGCTTTCCGACTGCGGAATTTCAGCCTGTACAGGTTCTGCATCAGGAACAGGCGGTATATATTCAGCTTCTTCAATTTCAGGCGGCTGAACAATGTAATCGACAGGAGCGGTAACAACGGTTATCGGATGAATTTTTGAAGTTGATGCTGTCGTAGTTTCTTTCGGAATATCCTTCACCTTTTTGTCAACCTGTGCATCGGAAACAGTAATATTTCTGTCAGAAATCATCTGATTTGTCAGCTTTTCACCTTCATTATAGGCAAAAAAACAGGCTGAACCAATCATTACGGCACTTATTCCGAGTGCGGCATAAAATCCCCTTGAACCTTTTTTGTTGTGTGAAAACAGATTGTTTTTCATTTTTAACACCTCCGAAAGTATTATTACCCATTGCAAGCAAAAAAATACATTGATTGTTTCGTAAATGCAACTTTGTTGACATAAACATTTTATTATGCTATACTATATATACCTAAATTATAGGCATACAGAGGAGGCTGAAATTATGGAGCAGAAATTTGAGAACAGGATAAACTCTCTCATTGATGTCATTCTTGATGATTACAAAGGCGACAGAACAATAGATGAATTCAAGGCGTATGACCACCCGAACAAGGATATTGTTATAAAGATGATAGATCAGTTAAGAAATATCATATATCCGGGATATTTTCATTTTAATAAATACAAGTCATATACAGTAAGAAATAATACCTCAATGATACTGGAGGATTTGATTTACAACCTCATAAGTCAGATTTCGATTGTACTGAGATATGACTCGAAGTTTGAAAATGCATCACAGGACGAAATTAATGCTGAGGCTGAGAGACTGACGTTTGAATTTATCGAAAGAATCCCGAAAATCAGAGAATATATCGAAACTGATGTACAGGCGGCATACGACGGAGATCCTGCGGCATTCAGCAAAGATGAAATAATCTATTCCTATCCCGGAATTTATGCTATTCTTGTAAACCGTATCGCACATGAGCTTTTTCTTCTCGGAGTACCTCTTATTCCGAGAATAATGACAGAGTATGCGCATGGACAGACGGGAATTGACATTCATCCTGGAGCGACAATCGGAAAGTATTTCTTCATCGACCATGGTACGGGTATAGTAATTGGTGAAACTACTGAGATAGGGGACAATGTGAAAATCTATCAGGGCGTAACTCTTGGAGCTTTGTCAACAAGAGGGGGACAGAGCCTTAAAAATAAAAAACGTCATCCTACAATTGAGGATAACGTAACAATTTACTCAGGTGCTTCAATTCTCGGTGGTGAAACCGTTGTCGGAAAGAATGTTGTTATAGGTGGTAACGCATTTATAACGAAATCCGTAACAGAGGGTGCAAGAGTCAGCATAAAAAATCAGGAGCTTAAAGTTAATTTCAGCAGCTCAAAGCCTGTTGAACGCAAGGATTTTGACGAGGATGAAAGCTGGTTTTACATTATATAAAGATGAAAGGGACTTTTGATAAGTCCCTTCTTTCTTTACCCTCTGTTTTTCATCGGAAGTTCAACAATAACAGCAGTACCTTTATCGGGAGTGCTTTCAACACGGATAGTACCGTTATGATACATAACACCATGCTTTACAATTGAAAGACCGAGACCTGTTCCGCCGATTTTTCGTGAATGGCTTTTGTCAGCACGATAGAATCTTTCAAAAATACGTCCTATGTGTTCTTCTGAAATGCCTATTCCCGTATCTGAAACAGTAATAAATGCTTTAGTCGGAACATGAGAAATCTTAACTTCATAATGTCCGTTTTCCTTGTTGTATTTTATCGCATTGTCGCAGAGATTGAAAATAATTCCGTCAATAATGGTTTTGTTTCCGTTGAAAATAATATGCTCACCGATAACGGAGAAGGATACATCTTTCTTTTCCGCATTTTTTTTCAATCTTTCCGTTATTTCGGATGAAAGTTCAAAAAGGTCAATATCCTCACTTTCGGAAGGAACTGAATTTTCGTCGAGTTTTGAAAGAGAAACAGTGTCATTGATGAGTGAAATAAGTCGGTCTGCCTCACTTCTTATATCAGCGGAAAAACGCTGAATATCCTCGCTTTTAACCATTCCTTCGGCAATCATGTCTGATATTCCGTAAATTGTTGTAAGAGGTGTTTTCAGTTCATGCGAGACATTGGAAGTAAATTCCTTACGCATTGTGTCAAGCTTCTGTTTTTCGGTAATATCCTGAATGAGAACAACAATTCCGTTTCCCATTCCTGTATCCGAGGGAGATGCTGATATTTCAATGTCTCCTGAATCTGTTGTGAGAATGCAGACTGAATGTCTGCCGCCCATTGCATCATTGATGCATCTTCTGAATACTTCCGAATTATTCAGCGAAAAAATACTTTGTCTTTCATTATGACTTTTTATTCTGAGAAGTCTGTATGCTGATGAATTACAGGTGAGGATATTTGTTTTAGGATCGGTGGTAATAAGTCCGAAATCCATATTTTCCGTAATGAGATTAAACTGTTCACGATTTTTTTTAAGTTCTGAGAATTGTCTGTTAACAGTTTTGTTTTGTTCACGAAGTTTGGTCAGCAGAGGGGTTAATTCGGGGTAATTATTTTCAGGATTATTCAGGTTTAAGCTGTTTATCGGTTTAACTACTGAACGTGCAGCAAAAATTGAAACAGGTACAGAGAAAAGAAAAGCAATAAGAAGAATTGCAGTTATAAGTCCTTTAAGGCTGTCAAGTTTTGCTGTAAATGACGGATAATCCACAGAAATACGCAGAATACTTCCGTCATTGATTTTTTTGGCATAATAAAGGGTTGTTCTCATAAGTGTATCGGAATATCTCCATGAATGCCCCTCTCCGACTTCAAGTGCCTGAGTTATCTCTGTTCGGTCAAAATGATTTCCGAGGTCGGAGGGATTTCTTTCAGAATCGAAAATAACGATTCCCTTTTTATCTATCCATGTAATTCGGATATTTTTGAACTCTTTGTTTTCAAAATACTTTCCGCCCTCTGAATCAATGGATTCAGAAATAATATCAACTGTATTGCGGAGAGTTTCCTCTGCACTTTTTTTCTCATAACCATAGAGATAAGCAGTTACAAGTATGACTGAAACGAGAACGGTTATAAGCGTAATAATCGTAATACTGCTGAGAATTTTTCTTGTCATATTACAGAAACCTCATCGAGTTTGTAGCCTATTCCTCTGACAGTATGCACGAGTTCACCGCTTTCACCGAGTTTTGAACGAAGTGTACGTATATGTACATCAACAGTTCTGCTTTCTCCCTGAAAATCATATCCCCATATCTGGCTCAGAAGTTCCTCACGTGAGAAGACACGACCTCTGTTTTTCAGCAGAAGGACAAGCATTTCATATTCTTTGAGAGTAAGAGAAATTTTTGAGTTTCCGCTGAAAACCTCATGCTTTGAAGTGTCTACGCTCAGAATACCGATACTGAGAACAGGTGATTCAGAACGGTCTGAGTATCTGCGGCTGACAGCTTTAACACGTGAAATCAGTTCTCTTATACCAAAAGGTTTTGTAACATAATCATCTGCACCGCTGTCAAGAGCATTTATTTTGTCTGATTCCGTACCTTTTGCACTCAGCATTATAACAGGAATTTTTTCTGTTTCATGGTTTGAGCGGATTTTTTTCAGTACGGAAAAACCGTCTTCTTCGGGCAGCATTATGTCAAGAATAACAAGTTCAGGGACTTTTTCTGATACAGCATTTCTGAATTCGGAAGGGAGTTCAAAGCCTCTTGCTTCAAATCCCGAACTTTCAAGTGCATAAATGACGAAATTTCTTATTTTTTCGTCATCTTCCAGCAGATAAATCATGTCATTCTCCTTAGCTGAGTTTTACGGGAAGTCCGTTAATCTCAATTGTCGGATCATCAATATCAATGAGAAGGCATCTTCTTCCGTCAACAACGCTTGTTCTGACTTTATCAGCGGCAGAAGGTTTTATGTTTACTGTTATTCCTGCTGATTCAACAACAGTTTTTGTGTCAATAAGATTCGATGCCGTAAGCGGAACAGAACCGCAGGCTTTCTCATAAACAGGCTCAACCATATCAACTCTTTCCTGTGAAACACCGATTTCTGTAAGAATTGATTTAAGCTTGTCGTTGTCGATTACAGCCTTGTCTGTGTCTTCCTTGTTTTCTTCGACAACTTCCTGAATTTTCTCATTTACTGTCTTGATTACCATATAGTCGAGGTCATCACCGACAACATTTCTGAGAATGCTGTTGAAAGTTGTTTTTTCACTTGCGGCGGACATTACAAAATTACATCCGAGTACATCTTCAACAATTGAAATATTAGGTTCTTTTATTGATTTTGTGTAGTACATAACATGATTTACGTCTGTACTTCTGTTGCTGAAAACAGGATAGAGAAAACCGTCTGTAGGGGCTTTTCCGACAACAAGTTCATTGTTGATTTTCTTTGAAAGTTCATTGCTATCTGCATCGAATACGAAACCTTCGTTTCTTGTATTGAGAGGACAAACAGCTGTGATTATGTAGCGGTAAATTTCATCTTCACCATCAACAGCGAATTCATCATTCTTATCTTTCTTGCGGATTGTATAGCTGCAGTAAGCCGTAATTACAGCAAAAGGTCCTGTATATGTGATGTTGTCCGCAATGTGGCTCAGAAAATCATCGCAAACTTCTTCATCTTTCAGTTCTGATTTAAGTAGTTTGTAGAGTACATCCTGCGGTTTACCTTCTTCATACGCCTCATTTGGAAATTCGTATTCAATGAAAGCCTTTCCGACATTTGTACTGAGGACCTTTTTAAGCGTTTCGTCATATACTTCATGGTCATCAACAGACATTGTGAGACATGAATTTACATTTCGGCAAAGAACATTCTTTTCTGCATCTATAACACCTGTGAGGATTCTTTCCATAATAAAAAATCCGCTTTTATCTGAGAAATTCTTTTTGATTTCTGAAACTTCCTTTTTGTTCATTGATAAATACCTCGCTTTATAAAATCTGTGATACAAATAATTATACAGCAAATAAGAAACAATTTCAAGTGATTAAATTAAAAAAATATATTTTATAAAAAGAGTATGGTATTTTTTTGAATAATGTGATATAATAAAATGTAATTGTAATTTTTTGAGTCTTTATATTCAGAGATGACAGGACTTTTTTAAGAAAGGTATGAAAATAATGGCAGTTTATCTTGATAATGCCGCAACCACAAAACCCTGTCTGGAAGCGGTAGAAGCAGTTGTTGATGCAATGACAGCCAGTTATGGAAATCCATCCTCACTTCATCGTGTGGGACTTGATGCACAGCTTGTAATGGACAGGGCAAGAAGAATAATTGCTGATACAATAGGAACAGAAAGAGAAAATATACTGTTTACATCGGGAGCAACAGAGAGCAATAATATTGCTGTACGTGGTATATGTTCGGCATACGGAAAACGAAAGAAAAAAATAGTTGCTTCAGCAGTTGAACACGCATCCATAGAGGAGACACTTTCAGATATGGAAAAAAGCGGATTTGAGATTGTACGTGTTTCGCCGAGAGAGGACGGAAAATATTATCCTGCTGATTTTGTTGAAAAGTGCGACGAAAACACTGTACTTGTCACAATGATGTATGTCAATAATGAAACAGGATATATTCTGCCCGTCAGTGAGGTTTTCAACGCTGTAAAGAGAAAATATCCCGATACAGTCACACATACAGACTGTGTACAGGCTTATATGAAACTGCCTGTAAAAGTTAATAAGCTTAATGCTGATTTGATTTCATTCAGCGGACATAAAATCCATGCTGTAAAAGGTATCGGCGCATTGTACATAAGGAAAGGAATACGAGTAAATCCTATAGTTACAGGCGGAAAACAGGAAAGAGGCATCCGTTCAGGAACTGAAAGTGTTCCGTTGATTGCTGCGTTTGGTGCGGCAGTAGAGAAATATGCTCCTACCATTGATTCACGTTTCGCAAAAACAGAGGAACTGAAGAAATATATTTCAGAAAAGCTGGCAGAAATAGAAAGTGTGACAATTAATTCCCCTGCTGATGGTTCACCATATATACTGAATATTTCACAGCCTAAGCGTTCAGAAATAATGCTGCACTATCTTGAAAGCAAAGAAATCTATGTTTCAAGCGGTTCAGCTTGTTCAAAGGGACAGCAGAGCGGAGTTCCTTTTCAGTTTGGAATAACAGGAAAACGTGCTGACGGTGCGATTCGCATAAGCATGACAGCAGAAACTACAAGAGAAGAAATAAATCTTTTCGTTGAAGCCCTTAAAGAGGGTATAAATACGTTAAGAGGATGAAACATAACGGAGGAAAAAATGAAAGAACTTATACTTGTTAAATACGGGGAAATGGCTTTGAAGGGACTTAATAAGCGTTCCTTTGAAGATATGCTCACAAAGAACATAAAGAGAAGAATTAAAAAGTTTGGAAAATTTGAGTATACATCGGCACAGTCAACATTATATATAGAGCCTGTCGAAGAAGACACAGACCTTGGTGAAGTTACGGAAGCTGTAAAGAAGATTTTTGGTATTGCAACACTTTGCAGAGCCTGTGTATGTGAAAAGAATTTTGAGGATATAACAGAAAAGAGTATTGAATATCTCAGCGATGTTCTCAGCACAGCAAAGACATTCAAGGTAAATGCAAAACGTGCGGATAAGGCTTTCCCGATGAAATCACCTGAAATCTGCATGAAGCTTGGAGAAATTCTCCTCGATAAATTCCCGAATCTTACAGTAGATGTCAAGAATCCCGAAATTACGGTAACTGTTGAGGTTCGTGATACAAATGCATACGTTCATGGTGAAAACATCAAGGGAGCAGGCGGACTTCCTGTAGGAAGCAGCGGAAAGGCACTTCTTCTTCTTTCGGGAGGAATCGACAGCCCTGTTGCAGGATACATGATGGCAAAACGTGGTATTCACATTGCCGCAATTCACTATGTAAGCCCTCCGTATACATCAGACAGAGCTCAGCTTAAAGTTGAACAGCTTTGTGATAAAATGACGGATTACTGTGGCGGAATTGCATTCTACTGCGTACCGTTTACGGAGATTCAGGAGGCTATAAAGGATAACTGCCCTGAGGAATTCTTTACAATAATCATGCGTCGCCTTATGATGGAAATTGCTCAGAGAATAGCCGCAAAGGATAACTGCCTTGCGCTTATTACGGGTGAAAGCGTGGGACAGGTTGCAAGTCAGACTATGGCGGCTATAGGCTGTACGGATGCTGTATGCAGAATTCCTGTTTTCCGTCCATGTATAGGAATGGACAAAACAGAAATAATTGAAATTGCCCGTAAAATTGACACATTTGATATTTCAATCCAGCCTTATGAGGATTGCTGTACAGTATTCACACCAAGACATCCGAAAGTACGTCCTAATCTTGATGAGGTTGAAAAAGCACAGAGCAGTTTCGATTTTGAACCGCTTATTCAGAAAGCAGTTGAGGAAACAGAATTAAAGACATTCAAATAATTTTCACATAATTTTCATGTAATGACAGAATTTACCACATAAATTTGTGGAACAACGACAAAAATGACGTTCCGTTTGGTCATTACAGGGTGTATAATACAGAAGATGAATTATTTGTATTGACAAAACTACGGATAGTGATGTAAAATTAACTGAGAAAAGGCGGCGTATAAATGAACGATAACTATAACAATATGTCTCCCGAAGAAATTGATGCACAGAGGAGAGCGGAAAAAATCAGGGCAATGAAAAAGAACCTTTCGGGAAGTGAAGGTGAAACAGTTAATGAGTCGAGGTCTGTTTCTGCACCAAGACCATTGAAAAGGGTTGTACCTGTTGAACAGCGTCCTGTTGATGCTGCTGTACCTCCTGTAAATAAAGAACATGGAAAAAAGAAGAAAAAGAAAAAAACATTCGGACAGAAGGTAAGAGGACTTTTCCCTGAAAAGAAAGACAGTATTCTTGAAAGAATAAGAAAAATTATTTTTCTCGGCTCACTTGTTGCAATTGTAGTCTGCGGCTATCTGGTTTCGGATTATTACATTGACCTTTGGAAAAGCAGCAGAGTTACAAAAGAATTGCAGGAAATCCATGATATTTACAACAAAAAGGATTTCGACATGGAAAAAACCGTTGATGGCAAGAAATACTATACCATGATGGACAGTATGAGAAAACTTCTTGACATGAACAAGGATTGTGCGGCATTTATTTCAATCCCCGGTACACCTGTTAACAATCCTGTTGTAAAAGGAAAGGATAACGATGAATATCTCCATAAGAATTTCTACGGACAGGAATCAAGAGCGGGAACACTCTTTATGGACTGGAGAAATAAATTCGATATAGTTGAGGATCACAGACTTAAAATTGAAAATTCAGGTAATATTGTAATTTACGGTCACAACATGAATGATGAAAGTATGTTTGGCTGTCTGAAATACTATGAAAGAAATCCTGACTATTATTCAGAACATCCTCTTATCAATGTGGATTCACTTTATGAGCATTACACATACAAGATTTTTGCATTCTTTATTGTTGATGCTGATGATAAGTCTGAAACAAAATTCGATTGCTGGAACAAGCTTGACTTTGAAAATGAAGATGAGTTTTATGAGTTCGCAAACGAAGCAAAGAAAAGGTCGTTACAGATTACAAATGTTGATGTAAAGTATGGTGATCCTATAATTACACTTTCAACCTGTCAGTATCTTCTTGGAGACAGAAGCCGACTTATAGTTATGGCAAGACAGGTAAGAGACGGTGAAGATCCTTATGAAGGTACAACAAGCGTGCCGAATACGAATATAAAGTATCCGTCACTTTACTATTCAAGCAGACCTAATGAGAAATATGACCCTGACGCACCGTTTGAACCATACGGTCCATAATACAGAGAAAAAAAGCAGTCAGATGTCAAAAGGAGCAGACAATGAACAGAGCAGCAAAAATAGCAATCGTTTGTGCGGCAGTAATGGCGGCGGCAGGACTTATATGGTTTGTTTTATGTCTTTATAATTCGAATCAGACTGAGTATATTCCTGTTGCTGAAGAAGTAACGGTTGCAGAAACAGAACCTGAAACTGAGGAAGTGACAATACCTTTGTATGATTACGTTCCCTCAGAAACAGGAATGACAGAAAAAGCAAAACAGCTTATAAAAATAAATAAAGATACTGTAGGCTGGATTAAGATTCCGAATACAAAAGTTGATTATCCGATAGTGCGTGATCCCGGTGAAATTCCTGAAGGAGTAAGCTATTACGGCAATAAGGCATATAAGCCGAATTACTACTATCTGAATCATGATTATTACAGGAACGATTCACGTGAGGGTACAATATACTGCGATTATCGTGATAATTTTGGCGGTGCTGAAGAGTATCAGTCAGAGAATATGGTGCTTTACGGACATAATATGGCAAATAACAATATGTTTGGCTCGATCCGCAGATACCGTCAGGATTACAGCTTTTACGAACAGGCACCTTTTATTGAACTCAGTTCAAACTATGCCGATTATGATTACGTAATATTTGGTTTCCTTGTTACAAGCGGAAACTGGTATGGTGATTTCATTTACTGGGATATGGAGGAACTCGACAATAAGGAAGATTTCGACTTCTATATCAATAAAGTTCACGAAAAGCAGATGATTGATACAGGAATTGATGTCAAGTATGGTGATAAGCTTCTGACACTTTCTACCTGTTATGCAGATGAGGATAATTCAAGATTTATTGTTGTTGCAAGAAGGCTCAGAGACGGAGAAATACCCGGAGACCTTTCAAGCATCGAAAAGACAGAAGCCTATAAGAAGGCTCATTCGGAACAGAGTAAGACTGATTGATTTTTCGTGTACAGCGGAAAGGAGAGTATATGAAACAGAGAATTACTGCGGGATTGACAGCTTTCATAACAGCTTATGCGGCTGTGATGAATCTTTCGGTATGTTCGGCAGTTGCTGAAACTGAAACGACTTCAGCAACTACGTCAACCGTCAAAACATCGTTATCATCCGCTGTTACAACTCAGAAATCTGCTGAGACAACAACAGCCGTAAAAGAGAAAAAGAAAGAGATAACCGTAAATGAGACAGATGACTGGTATAAGGCTGAACTTGACGACTATGAAGGCAGACTTTCACTTGTCAGCTACGAAACAGCTCCCGAAATGCCGGGAAATAATCCTGTTGCCGCAGGGGCAAGAACACCGGGTGTACCGACACCTGTGCCGCTCAGAACATCGGGCGGTGAAATAAAGAGTGTTCCGTTTACAAATTCTGAGCCTGTAATTAATGCCGATCCGGGCCAGTTCGCAATTGTTACGTATGGTTGGGGGCATGGAGTCGGATTAAGTCAGAATGGTGCGAATTATTATGCTGAATACAGCGGATGGACATATCAGGACATTCTTTTCCATTATTATCCCGATACTTATCTTATGAATACGGGAGAAGCCGAGGATGAAAAAATTACAATTGATGGTGAGGAAGGCGATGTACTTGAACAGGTTGCCGCAATTGTTAATTGTGAAGTCGGAGGATGGATGAATTATGAGGCTATAAAGGCACAGGCTGTTGCAGTTTATACCTATTGTAAATACAACAACAATGATGCCGCAGACCTCAGAGGAAAGCCGAATCCGCCGCAGATTGTAATTGATGCGTGCAGTGAAGTTCTCGGAGAGGCATTGTATTACAATGATGATTTTGCGCTGACGATGTTTTCGGCATCAAGCGGAGGAATTACAGCGAATTGCTATGAGGTTTTCTGGGCTGATCTGCCTTATCTCAGAAGTGTGTCAAGTGACTATGATGCGGCACTCGATCCGCACTATGGTACTGTAACTTATTTCACTGATACTTATATCAAGAATATGATTGAAAGAAAGTATGAAATAAAGCTTTCTCCTGATCCCGGAAACTGGATAAAACCAATATATTCCGATACAACGGGTTATGTTACGGAAGTTAATATCGACGATAAAATTACGGTAAGAGGATATGATTTCAAACTTGATATGGGACTTAAATCCTCTAAATTCAAAGTATACTATACGTATAAGTCGAGCAGCGGTGAGTATGAGGATGATAATGATTATACCGACGGAAGATATAACATCGAGGAAGATGAAATAGATATGTCGGAAAATGATAAGACTACCGAACCGACAACGCAGAATGAAGAAATTTTAATGAACAGCGGCGATGGTCAGGTATATAATCCTCCTGCTGATAACTATTATCAGGACAGCGTTTATTCCGAACAGCAATACGTATATGATAACAGTTATTATGATAATTCTTACTACGATAACACTTACTATGATAACAATTACTACGACAACAGTTACGGATACGATCAAAACTATTACGGCTATTAATCACACTATATGATTCAGTACTCTCCGAAGAGGATTTATTCCTGTTTTTCGGAGAGTTTTCTGTCTCTTTTGAGATTTTTTTGTTGTAAATATCATGTATTTTGTAAATAAAGTAAAATTAGTTATCGAAATCATTGATACTTTCATCCCCTGAGTATTAAAGAAATGTTATATTTTGTGAGTGTATACAGAAATTTTATAGATAAATCTTGTAAATTTTGTATTTATGTGCATTGATAATTTTTACAGTATGAGTTATAATATTTATAGAGGTGAAAAAAGGTGATGTAAGGTGATTTTCACCAGCATTCTGTGCAGGATTTGTGCATTCAGGAAGTGAGGAAGCAAAATGAAAGAACCTCTTTGCGGTACTTATAATCCGAGTATCGATCAGAAGGGCAGAATGAGTTTCCCGAACAAGCTTCGTGATATACTCGGTCCTGAGTTCTATCTTTGTGCCGGTCATGATAATAACTACATCGCTGTTTACTCTCCCGAAGAGTTCGATGATTTCTGTAAAAAGCTCTATACTATACCCGGAGAAATAGGAAGCGAAATCAGACGTGACGTAATGTCGAGTACTGATAAGCAGATTCCGGATAAACAGGGCAGAATTTTTATCTCCCAGAATCTCAGGGATTACGCTGGAATTGAAGATCAGGTGACTGTAATCGGAAATATGAACAGATGTGAGATATGGAATACTGAAAAACTTAATGAAGCAAAGAAGGCTGTAAGTGCTGCTGATAAAAAGGCTGCTTTATCACAGCTTGTTCTGTAAAAGGAATGCATTTATGCGGTTTGTTTCTGTATGTGAAGGAGATTGATTATGGAATTTAATCATGTTCCGGTTTTACTGGAAGAATGTATGGTCGGACTTAATATCAACCCCGATGGCGTGTACGTTGATGGTACTGCCGGGGGCGGAGGTCATTCCTTTGCCATTGCGTCAAGACTCAGCGAAAAAGGCAGACTTATCGCTCTTGATCGTGATCCTGATGCCATAAAGGCGGCAGGAGAACGTCTTTCTGTGTTTAAGAATGCACAGGTTATCCATTGTAACTATTCAGACATGAGAAGTGTTCTGGATGAACTTGGAATAGAGTCGGTTGACGGAATACTTATGGATCTGGGCGTTTCTTCGCATCAGCTCGATGAGGGAAGCAGAGGATTCTCGTATCACGTTGATGCTCCTCTCGATATGAGAATGAGTCAGACAGGTGTAAGTGCCGCAGATGTGGTGAATACATGGTCTGAGGAACAGCTGGCAAGAATTATATTTGAATACGGTGAGGAGAAATTTTCACGACGTATTGCTTCAAATATAGTCAGATTACGTGAGATTCAGCCTGTTGAAACAACACTTCAGCTTGCTGATATAATCAGAGAAAGCGTGCCTCAGAAAGCAAGGAGAGATAAAAACCCCTGCAAAAAAACTTTTCAGGCAATAAGAATTGCTGTAAACGGGGAATTTGAACATTTGTCAAAGGGACTCGATGAGGCTTTTCAGAGTCTGAAACCCGAAGGCAGACTTGCCGTTATCACGTTCCATTCTCTCGAAGACAGGATTGTTAAGCAGAGATTTGCGGAATTGTGCAAAGGCTGTATATGTCCGCCTGATTTTCCACAATGTGTATGCGGACGCAAACCGTTGGGAAAACTTGTGAACAGAAAACCTATAGAAGCAAATGAGAGTGAGCTGGAGAGCAACAACAGAAGCAGAAGTGCAAAGCTGAGAGTAATAGAGAGGAGTGCGGACTAAATGGACGATAAGGACTCTGTATACTACTACAACGACAGCAGCAGTGACGGAGCCGAAGAACCTGTCAGGATGAGCAGAAGACCGGGGAAAGCTCACAGAGAGGTGTCTCCAGAGAAAAAACCGCAGCCTGTAAAGGCGGCAGATACAGAAACAAAAAGTGGTTCTGTTATTGCTATAATTTTAGTTTCGGTACTTGCAATGGCATTGCTTGGTTCAGTTGTGTATACCTTTGACCAGAGAAACAGAATATACAATAAGGTTGCAGAGCTGAATAATGAATTAACTATGGCTGAAGCAGAGAATATAAGACTTCAGACCGAAATTGACAGTAAGATGTCAGCAAAAAACGTCGAGGAATATGCGAAAAATGTATTGGGTATGCAGAAGATAGATTCTTCACAGATAAAGTATATAAAAATACAATCTGACGACGTTGTCAATATTCCTGAGCAGGAACCCACCTTTATTCAGAAGGTTAAGATTTTTTTTGATGACTGCGTGGAATATTTCAGGGGGTAAGGAGAGTATAAATATATAAACACAGCATCTTCCCCCGAATTAATTTGAGAAAAGCTAACGGCACAGATATATATATAAGTCGTAGTGATAGTAGAACGGAGATACAGCGGGTGATCGGGATAAGGGGCTGTCTCCCCGACATAGATAAGTCGGGGGGCTTGGTTCCGAAAAATGAAGAAACCTTCATCGTATCCGTAATAGAAACAGACATCTTAGGATACGGTGTCAGGGGCGGGGCAGTAAAATGACCTGCCTTCTTCTATTTTATGGAGAAAAGCAAGAATTCACACAAATAATGTTGATTGTGGAGTAATACTGTTGATATTGCTCCTGCTTTCGGAGGTGAAATAATGCCTGATAACAGACCATCAAAATCGATGAAAATGAGATCAAAAGTTGTAATGACAATTGTTTTCTTTGTGTTTTTTCTGCTTGTAGTGAGAAAATTCTTCATTATATCAGTTGTGGAAAGCAAGCATTATCAGGATCTCGCAAATGACCAGCATTTCGGTTCGATTGTTGTGTCAGCACATCGTGGTACAATATATGATTCAAACGGAGCTACACTTGCAAAGAGTGCTTCGGTTTACAAGGTGTTCCTTGATCCTGCAAAGTTTCGTGATGAAATGGATTATATGCAGGAGAAGGTTGAAAAAAGGGCTGAAAGTATACTTAACGGAAAATATGTTCCGAAATACGATGAAGACGGCAATGAACTCAATCCGCTGCCTGAGTCGATAGAGAAATTCAAAAATGATACAGTTAAGCTTCTTGCGGACAGACTGAAAATATCTGAGGACAGCGTAAGAAAGGCTATGGAGGAAGATACTCAGTATAGTGTTCTTCAGGATCAGGTCGAAAAAAACGTATCAGATGAAATACTTGAATATTTCAGAAAGTACAGCCTTATTTCGCTTGATGTCGAGGAGGACACAAAGAGATATTATCCGTTGAATGAATTTGCGGCTTCAGTAATCGGCTTTACTTCTGCTGACGGAAGAGGCTCTTACGGAATAGAGGCATATTATGACGATTATCTTGCAGGAGTTGACGGAAAGACAATATCTGCAAAGGACTCAAACGGAAACGAACTTCCTTACAGATATTCAAAAACATATCCGGCACAGAACGGCTCTGACATTTACCTTACGATAGACAGTAAAATTCAGAGTACAATGGAAACGCACCTTGAAGAAATGGTTACAAAATTCGAGGTTGCCAATCGTGGCTGTGCGATATTAATGAATGCAAAGACAGGTGCTGTCTACGGTATGGCTACATGGCCGAGCTTCGACCTTAATGATCCTTATGAGATAGCTGATGAAAGTGTGGCAAAAAAGATAGATTCTCTTCAGGGAGACCTTGCTGTACAGATGAAGATTGAGGCGAGGGAATATCAGTGGAAAAACAAATGTATTACGGAAACATACGAGCCGGGTTCGGTTTTCAAGGTTATCACGAGTGCTTCTGCAATTGAAGAGAATATGATTGATATAGACAAGGACAGTTTTTACTGTGCAGGAGGAGTTACGTTTCCCGGACTTCCTGAGCCAATAAGATGTCATGAAACAGGAGGACATGGTGCGCAGACTTTCTATGAGGCACTTACAAACTCATGCAACCCCGCATTCATGGAAATTGGTTCAATGCTCGGAATTCAGAAATTCTGTTACTATTTCGATGCTTTCGGATTAAAGGAAAAAACAGGAATAGATCTTCCTGCCGAAGTTACCGGAGACGGAAGAAGTGCTGATGAAATGACAGAAATCGACCTCGCAGTAAGTTCTTTCGGACAGTCGGAAACAATAACTCCTATGGAAATGATTACTTCATATTGTGCCGCAATAAACGGAGGCTATCTTCTCAAACCGTATGTGGTTGACAAGATAGTTGATGAAAACGGAAATGTTGTACTCAGAAATGAGCGCACAGTAAGGAGACAGGTCGTTTCTGAGGATACTTCCGCAAAAATGAGAGTTGCGCTTGAAAATGTAGTTACAGGTGCAAGCGGAGGAAATGTATACATAAAAGGATATTCAATAGGCGGTAAATCGGGTACTTCTGAGCGTCTCAGCGTTGATTCCACACAATATGGTGCATCATACGTATGCTTTACTCCTGCTGAAGATCCCGAACTGATACTTCTCGTTCTTGCCGATATGCCGAATGTTGAAAAGGGATATTATGGTGCAACAGTTGCTGTTCCTACAGCAAGAGAGATTTTCGCAGAGGTTCTTCCTTATCTCGGATTTTATCCTGAGTACACCGATGAGGAAATTGAGAATCTTGATGTAAAGATACCGCTTCTTGAAGGTACTGTAAAGGATGCACAGGAAACTCTCAGAGGTCTTGGGGTTGAATGCGAAATAATAGGAAACGGATCTAATGTAGTTGCACAGTCTCCGGTAACAGGAACGTCAGTTGCAAAGGGAAGTACGGTTTACCTTTATACAGAAGAAAATCACAAAACAGAATACGTTGAGGTACCGAATGTAATGTACTGTTCAGCAGACCTTGCGAATGAAATTCTTGTAAGCTGCGGATTGAATTACGTTTCAAAAGGTGCATCAATATCTCATGCAGGTGCTGTTGTAATCAAACAGGCTGTTGAACCCGGGGAGGAAGTTCCCGTCGGTACGACAATTGAACTTGAATTCATAGTAGATTCACAACAGGATTGAAATATAAAGAGGGCGATATATATGAAATTGATTGATTTGCTTGAAAATAACGCAGAGACAGTAATCGGTGATACTGAAATCACATCCGTAACAGATAACACATCAAAAGTGACTGAGGGAAGCCTTTTCTTTTGCGTGAAAGGCGGAAAATTCGACGGTCATACAGCTGCGGCAGAAATGCTTGAAAAAGGTGCGGCGGCTGTTGTATGTGAATATGATCTCGGACTTGGCGAAAGACAGATTATAACTGATAATTCAAGAAAACTCTACGGAAACGTGTGTGCCGCATGGTTCGGACATCCCGAAAGAAAACTCAAAATGCTCGGAGTTACGGGAACAAACGGAAAAACAACAACTACAAGTGTTATCAAGCATATCCTTATGTCAACAGGGCATAAAACAGGACTTGTCGGAACAATTCAGAATGAAATCGGCAATGAAATTATACACACAGAAAACACAACCCCTATGGCTTTTGAATTTATGAAGCTTCTTGATGATATGGTTAAGGCAGGGTGTGAATATGTTGTAATGGAGGTTTCATCATTCGGACTTGTGCAGTACAGAATCGGATGTTCTCATTTCAGAACTGCTGTATTTACAAACCTCACACAGGATCATCTCGATTATCATAAAGATATGGAGGACTACTATCAGGCTAAGAAAATGCTGTTTGATATGTGTGATGCGGCACTATGCAACGCAGATGATGAGTATGGTCAGAGACTTTACAATGAGGTGAACTGTGACAAGTACACATTCAGTGTAAAAAAAGATGCTTCATACTATGCTGACGGCATAAAAATCAAGTCAACAGGAAGCAGCTTCTGGTATTGCTGCAATGGAAAGTCACACCTTGTAAAAACAGCGATTCCGGGACTTTTCAATGTGTCAAATCTTACAGCGGCAATTACTGTGTGTCTCAGAGAGGGAATCTCAATTGATGATATTATTTCAGCAATCAGTGCTTATAACGGTGTAAAGGGACGCTGTGAGGTTATTCCGACAGGAAGAGATTTTACAGTAATCTGCGATTATGCACATACCCCCGATGCTGTTGAGAATATTCTCAGAAGCGTCAAGGAGTATACGGATCACAATTTAATCTGTCTTTTCGGATGCGGAGGAAACCGAGATGCGGCAAAGCGTCCAAAAATGGCTGCTGCAGCGGCAAAATATGCCGATAAGCTTATTGTAACATCGGATAATCCGAGAAATGAAGAACCACAGGCAATTATTGATGAAATACTCACAGGTCTTGAAGGAAGCAGTATTCCCTATGATGTTGTAACAGACAGACGTGAGGCTATATATCATGCCTTGAAAACTGCTGAAAAAGGTGATATAATAGTACTTGCAGGAAAGGGACATGAGGATTATCAGATTCTTGGAGAAAACAAGATTCACTTTGATGAAAGAGAAGTAGTTGCAGAAGGTCTGAAACTGCTTTAAGATGAAGTAAAAAGAGAGGTATTGCAGAAATGTCATTCTGGGTAATAATTTTAATAACGTCACTTTGTTCGTGCGCAGTTGCAGGATTTCTTGGAATATGGCTTGTTCCGTTTCTTCATAAAATTAAATTCGGTCAGCCTATAAAGGTAAAGGATGGTCCTCAGTGGCATGAAAAGAAACAGGGTACTCCCACAATGGGCGGATTTATGTTCATTATTTCAACAATCCTTTTATCAATCGGAGGATACTGGGTTTACAGAGTTAATTCAGCTCCCGATATAACCGATATTGAAACACATCATGCATTTTACAGACTTCTTAGCTGTATCGTATTTGCGGTTCTTTTCGGACTTATTGGATTTATTGATGACTATACAAAAGTTGCAAGAAAGGACAATGACGGACTTTCACCGATGCAGAAAATAGCATTACAGCTTCTTTTTTCAGCAGGATTTCTTTTTGCACTTTATAAATTCGGGGATGGTTCAACAGCAATTGACCTCGGTTTCTGGAAAAGCCCCGACCTCGGAATCTTCTATTATCTTCTTATGATTCCCGTAATCATCTATCTCACAAATGCAGTGAATCTCACAGACGGTGTTGATGGTCTCTGTGGTTCAGTTACATTTGTGGCGATGCTTGTTTTCACTATATGCTGTTCAAAGCTTGAAGCACGAGAGATTTCATGCTTTACAATGGCACTTGCAGGAGGCTGTCTCGGATTTCTCATCTGGAACTTCAATCCCGCAAAATGTTTTATGGGTGACACAGGTTCAATGTTCCTCGGTGCATCAGTTACAGGCGTAGGACTTGTTCTTCATAAGCATTTACTTCTCGTTCTTGTTGCTATGGTTTACATACTCGAAGCACTCTCAGTTGTAATTCAGGTATCGTATTTCAAGTACACAAAGAAGAAATATGGTGAGGGAAGAAGAATCTTCAAAATGACACCTATTCATCATCACTTTGAGATGAGCGGATACAGCGAATACAAGATTGTAATAACATTTTCAATCGCAGGAATGATTTTCGGTGCGCTGGGTATAATCACATTATTGGTATAATTGGAGCAATACCGTAAAATTATTCAGGATTTAATTTGGGGAGCAATATAAAAAGGAGGTCATGGTTTGGCATCTGCAAGTAAAACGAAGAAAGACAGATTTGCTGTACTCCGTAATCTTACGGGCGGTACCAGAAAAAGTGATATGAGCCTTTCGTTTTTTGCCTATGTTATGATACTGATTGTTGTAGGACTTGTCATGATGTCATCGGCAAGTTATGCGTGGGCATACAGTGAGCATGACGGAGACGGACTCTTTTATGCAAAGAGTCAGGCAAAGAATGCGATAATCGGTTTTGTAGGAATGATTTTCTGTATGAAGTTCGATTATCACAATTACAGAAATCTGAAAATCGGAAAAATAAAAAATATAAACCTTACAGCGGTTTTTTATGTTTTTGTTGCGTTCCTTCTGATCGCAGTTCTTCTTTTCGGTAACGATGAGGGAGGTTCAATGGGTGCGAGAAGATGGATTGATATTGGTCCTGTAAACTTACAGCCTTCTGAAGTTGCTAAGCTTTCTCTGATTCTTTTCTTTGCATCGAACATAGAAAAGGACGGAAAGAAAATGAGAACGTTTAAAACAGGTATCGGCAAATATGTGCTGTTACTCGGTGTTTACGTAGGACTTATCGGACTTGAAAAGCATATTTCTGGTATTATGCTGGTAGGATTCATTGCGATTACAATGGTATTTTGCGGAGGTGTAAATGCCAAATGGTTTATCCCTCTTCTTATCGTAGCAGTTATTGTTGCGTTGGGATTTATCAAGTGGCAGGGAGGCATTGAGGGGAGCTACGTTGCTACACGAATTAAATCGTATAAAGATCCGTTTGCTGATGTTCTCAATGAGACATGGCAGACTGCAAATTCAATAATAGCAATCGGTTCGGGCGGATTTTTCGGACTCGGACTTGGAAATTCACGTCAGAAGTATCTTTATCTCCCTGAGACAAAGAACGACTTTGTTTTCCCGATAGTGTGTGAGGAACTTGGATTTGTAGGCGCACTTGCCATAATGATTGTATTTTTCCTTCTCGTTGTTGAAGGCTATTCAATTGCGGCAAGATGCAAAGACCGTTTCGGAATGCTTATTGCTGTCGGAATCACAACACAAATCGGAATTCAGACTGTTCTTAATCTGGCGGTTGTCAGCAACCTTATTCCTAACACAGGTATCAGTTTGCCATTTTTCAGCTATGGCGGTACTGCACTCATAATGCAGATGGTTGAAATGGGAATTATGCTGAATATATCACAGCAGAGGTACTATCCTTCACCGAAGAATACGGTTGGTGATATACAGAGAGAAGAAATGGTGATTCCTGATGATTACCGCATAAACAATGCCTGATTTTCGGCATTAAGTAAAGGAGTAGTAAATGAGAGTATTAATTTCATGCGGAGGCACAGGCGGGCATATCAATCCCGGTCTTGCCATTGCAGATATCATAAAATCAGAATATCCGGATGCGGAGTTTCTTTTTGCAGGTACTCCGGATCACATGGAGGCACAGCTTGTACCAAAGGCTGGATATAAATTTGAATCAATCAAGGTAGCAGGTTTTCAGCGTTCATTATCTCTTGAAAACATAGGAAGAAACGCAAAGGCCGTTGCTTATCTTCTTACATCGGGAAAGAGAGCGAAGGAAATTGTATCGGGATTCAAGCCTGATATCGCAATCGGAACAGGCGGATATGCGGCAGGACCTGTTATCAGAAAAGCCGCAAGAATGGGTATTCCGACAGTAATCCACGAGCAGAATGCATACCCTGGTGTAACAAATAAACTTCTTTCAAAGGAAGTTGACTACGTTATGCTGACGGTTAAAGAAGCGCTTGATTTCATGGATAAAGATAAGTTTGAATACAGTGTAACAGGACTTCCCGTAAGAAGCAATATCAATACTATTTCAAAATCTGAGGCTCGTAAAAAACTTGGATTTGACGATAGTTTTACGATTCTTTCATTTGGCGGAAGTCTTGGTGCGGGTTGTATAAACGAAACGATGTCAGCGGCAATCAAGTGGCATGGAAAAGACGAAAGCATTAAAATCAATCATATTCATGGGTATGGCGGAATGGGAAAGGATACGTTCCCTAAGGAAATGAAAGAGGCAGGAATACCAATGAAAAGCGATCGCCTCAGAATTACTGAATACATAAATGACATGGATGTATGTCTTGCGGCGGCTGATCTTGTAATATGCCGTTCCGGTGCATCAACTCTTGCTGAACTTGAAGCGGCAGGAAGGGCATCAATCCTTATTCCTTCACCTATCGTTGCAGGAAATCATCAGTATCACAATGCTATGGTTCTCGGAAAAGCAGGTGCGGCTGTTGTAATTGAGCAGAAGGATGTAACAAATGAAAAGATAATTGCTGAAATTGAAAGGCTTTATAAAAATCCTGATACTGCGGAGAAAATGTCAGATGCGGCAGCATCCCTTTTCCTCAGCGATACAAATGAGAGAATTCTTGAAGTAATAAAGAAGCTTGTTAAGTCAGCATCTAAAGAATAACACATAAAAGCTTTACAGCGAAAAAAGTATGCCTTAATTAACATATTCTGTTCTCACAGCATAGTATAAAGAAAAGCTGTGAGGTGGTAATATGCAGAAACTGATTATAAACGGAGGAAACCGTCTTAGCGGTGAACTGACTTTACAGGGAAGCAAAAACAGTTCACTTCCGATTTTAGCGGCATCTGTGCTTGTGAACGGGGAATGTCTGATACATAATTGTCCGAGACTTACGGATGTGTATTCCGCATCACGTATTCTTAACTGTCTCGGCTGTAAATGCAGTTTTTCCGAGAGTTCGGCTGTAATTAATTCAGAAAATGCGTCAGGAACGGAAATCCCTGAATGTCTTATGCGTGAGATGCGTTCATCGGTTATGTTTATGGGAGCAGTTCTCGGAAGAATGGGAGAATGTACAATCAGTATTCCGGGAGGATGTGAACTTGGACCACGTCCGATAGATATGCATCTTGCTGCAATGCGCAAAATGGGTGCGGATATCAGAGACAAAGGCGGAAAAATAGTCTGTCGGATTTCTGAGAAAAAACCGAAAGGAGCCAAACTCAATCTTGCGTTTCCATCTGTCGGGGCTACGGAAAATATAATACTCTGTGCTGTGCTTGCGGACGGAGAGACGGTTATAAACAATGCTGCACGAGAACCTGAAATCTGTGATTTGTGCGGATTTCTCAGAAAGTGCGGCGCAGAAATAAAAGGTGATGGTGAAAGCAGAATTGTAATCAACGGGGCAGATAAGCTTCATGGCTGTGAATACAGCATAATGCCCGACAGAATTGCGGGCGCAACATATCTTTCGATGTGTGCGGCGACGGGAGGAGAGATGATTCTTCGGAATGCCTGTTCATCTGAAATGGAACCATTTTTGTCTGTACTTGAACAGACGGGGTGCAGTATTGTAGCAAACAGGGGAAATATTTATTTCAGAAGTGGAAAAAGGCTTAAATCCGTTGCAGAGAGAATACGAACCATGCCGCATCCGGGATTCCCTACGGATGCACAGGCTGTATTGATGTCGGCACTTGCAGCGGCAGACGGAACGAGTGTATTTGAGGAGAATATATTTGATTGCCGCTACAGACACGCTGATGCGCTTGTGAAAATGGGTGCTGATATACAGATTATGGGGAAAATCGCTGTGGTCAGAGGCGTTGATAAACTTCATGGTGCATCTGTTGATGCAACTGACCTGCGTGGAGGTGCGGCTATGGTGACTGCGGCACTTGCGGCAGAGGGAGTCTCTGAAATCGGATGTTTAAATCATATTGACAGGGGCTATGAAAAAATTGAGGATGCTGTAAGAAAACTCGGAGGAGATGTATCGAGAAAATGACAGCATGAGGTATGGGTAATAATGAATGATGTTGAAAAAACCAGTATAGACAGACAGAACAGCTATAAGCGAACGAGGCGCAGAAAGAGAAAACTCAGTGCGTATGCGTTTGTTGTCGTGCTTCTTGTTCTTACAGTTGGAATTACTGTTTGCTATACTTTCTTATTTAATATAGATCAGATAGTACTTTCAGGAGAATCTGAGACATACACAGCACTGGAGATAGTTGAGGCATCGGGAGTGCGTGTGGGTGACAATTTATTCAGAATTGACACCGATAAAATCGAAAAAAATGTTCTTGATAATCTCCTGTATGTTGAAACAGTTAAGGTTGAAAAGGATTTTCCGTCATCAATTAAAATCAGCGTTACAAGATGTATTCCTTCCTATAATATAGAACATGACAGCGGAGTGCTTCTTATCAGTCAAAAGGGAAAAATACTTCATGACAATGGTTTTTATACTGAGGGAATCCCCGTAATATACGGATATGAACCGAAAGAAACAACAGTGGGTTCGTATATCGAATCTTTAAACGAAAACAAAACATCTGTGTTCAGTACAATGATGAAGAATTTTGATGAGTCGGATGAGTACATTGTGAGTGCTGTTGACATGGAAAAGGATTATGATATTACAATAACCTATGACAGCGGAATGATATTTAAAATGGGAAACTGGGGCGATGCTGAATATAAGCTGAATCTTGCCGAAAGTGTAATGCAGGAACCTACCGTAAAAGGAAAAAAAGGAATGCTGACAATGATCGGGGGAAATCAGTGCAGTTTCCGAACAAGCGGTCAGACAGTTAATATTATGAGAATTCCCGAAGAAACAACTACTGTTTCAGAAACGGGTACCGCTGAAACGACAACGACAACGGCTGTAACTACATCAGTTCCGGATATTCAGGAAGAACTGCCGCAGGAGGATTATTCATATTACGATGATACTTACTATGATGAGACATATTACGATGATTCATGGATGTATCAGGATGAATGGACAGAATACGGTTACGATTATGGTTATAACGGATGGTAATAACTCGTTAAAAAATTACTGTGCTTATGGTTGTAATATTGTGCAATGTGATGAAAATAAAAAATATTTTTCTATGACTTGAAAACAAACGAATAATATGGTAAAATATTAAGAGTATTTATAACTTTGATTATCCGAATTTCAAATATAGAAATATCACAAAAAATCAGGAGGAGTTTTAAATGTCAGATTTTAATTATCAGGAACAGATTGAAACCGATGTTAATATAAAAGTCATTGGTGTCGGAGGCGGCGGCGGAAATGCTGTAAACTGCATGGTTGATTCAGGTGTCAGCAATATTGAGTATATCGCTGTTAATACAGACGCAAAGGCTCTTAATAAGTCAAAGGCTACCACAAGAATTCCAATCGGCGCAAAGCTGACAAAGGGAAGAGGTGCAGGAAATAAGCCTGAAATCGGTCAGCGTTCAGCTGAAGAAAACAGGGATGAAATCGAGACACACCTCAGAGGTGCCGATATGGTGTTTATTACTGCCGGTATGGGCGGTGGTACAGGAACAGGTGCTGCTCCTGTAGTTGCAAAGATTGCAAAGGAAATGGATATACTTACAGTTGCTGTTGTTACAAAGCCTTTCCTCTTTGAGAGAGAGCAGAAAATGGCACAGGCCGAGAGAGGTATTGCTGAACTCAGAAAGTATGTCGATTCACTTATCGTAATTCCTAATGAGAGACTTCTTGACGGTTATGACAAACAGCAGCTTACAATGAAGCAGTCATTCTCACTCTCAGATGAGGTACTTAAAACAGGTGTAAAGAGTATTTCCGATCTTATTGTTGAGGAAGGATATATTAACCTTGACTTCGCTGATGTTTCTACAATCATGAGAGGTGCAGGTTACGCTCACATGGCTATCGGTACAGGATCAGGAAAGGATAAGGCTAAGGAAGCTGCAATGGCTGTTATTTCAAGTCCGCTTCTTGAAACTTCAATTTCCGGAGCAAAGAGACTTCTTATTAATATTGCTATGTCAGAGGATATTCTTTCATCCGATGTTGATGCTGCTACAAAGATGATTACAGATACTGCATCTGATGATGTTGAGTTTATTTTCGGTACTGCGTTTAAGGAAGATATGCAGGATTCAATGACAATTACTGTCATTGCAGCAGGATTTGATGAGCCTGAGACTTCTGTATCTGTTGAGGAAGATGATTTCGGTCTCGGAAAGCTTGATGAACCGATTATTGCTCCACAGGTAAAGAATGACTATTCTGCACCTGAGAGAAAGTCTTACAATTCATCACCGCTTTCAAACTATTCATCTGTAACTGAGAACGAAGATGTGATTCACATTGATAATCCTCTCATTGATAACACAGGAATGAGAGACAGCGGAAGCTCACAGAGAACACAGTCATCACAGGATTATGATCTTGATGATATTTTCAAGATGCTTGGAAACTGATTAAAAATGACAGCGGTAGTCTACTGACTGCCGCTGTATTACAATAAGGAGGCTAAAACAATGGCAAAGAACAACGGTATCAGCAAAGACGATATATTCGGCTATATAAATCAGCTTACAGAAAGAATTGAATACCTTGAAGGCAAACTTGCAAAGGCAGAGGCTTATAAGAATTCAGAGGAAATGCTCCTTAAAATGCTTAAAACTTCTGAAAAAGCCCTCATGGATGCTGCTGAGCAGATAGCTGCGGCACAGAGAAGAAATGATACAGCGTTAAAATTTCTTGAGGATCACATGGCAGGAAAGAATGAAGCTCCTGTTGAAGAAACAGTAAACGAAGATGTTGCTGATGAAGAAGCTGATTCGATGGATATAAAAATTGAAGATGACGGAGTTGAAGTTGTAGCTGAGTCATCTGATAGTGAAGATGGTCTTGAATTGGGAGATATTTTTAATCTTTTTAAGAACTAATGATAAATGATTTATGCAGTTTCTTGTTTTGAAACTGCATTTCTATTACAAATGGTATTATCCGGTGATAATATATAGTGAAATGCACTAAATTCAACGAAAAAAATTCTACATTTTAAAGATTGAATTATAATTTGAAATATGATATAATTTAAGAAAGGCAGTTTGTACACTTTAAACGGTTCTCATTAAGAGATCTGAAGGTGTCATCCGAATGATATTTATACCGCTGAATAAGGCAGATGCGGTCGATTGTTTCATTCGGTTCCCTTAATTATTTTACCACTTAATGTGGGGAATGGAGTTTTGCAATGAACGAACCAACCGTATTGAGAACCACCAAGATTGGTAACGGATTTGTTAAGGAAGATGTCCTTACTTATCTTGATGAACTTAATTCTAAAATTGAAGGTCTTGAAGATGAACTTAGAAAAGCATCTCAGAAGGCTCCTGCTGATCCTGCTGAACTTGCAAAGTACAGAAATCAGATTGATACACTTCAGGAGAAGCTTAATGCTTCAAATAATGCCCTCAGACAGGCAAAGAAGGAAAACGAAGAACTTAAACAGCAGGTTGACAGAATGAGAGTAGGCGGTGCGGCAGCAGCAGGAGGTGCTCCGAATGCTAATGCACAGCAGGCACTTGAAGCTGCAAGAAAAGAAATTGATACCCTCAAAAATCAGCTTAAAGCTGCAGAACAGAGACCTGCATCTGCTCCTAATAATGCACCTGCAAATCAGCAGGCTATGGCAGCTCTTGATGCTGCAAAGAAGGAAATAGACAGTCTTAGAAATCAGCTGAAGGCAGCTGAACAGAAGATTGCTGCTGCTCCTTCAAATTCATCAAATCCTGCATCAGATGCTGAACTCGCTAAGGCTAAGGCTGAGATATCAAGAGTAAATGCTGAACTTCAGGCTAAAGTTCAGGAACTTAACAATAAAAATAACGAACTCGATGCAAAGAAGAAGGAATCAGCTGATAAGGATTCTAAGATTGCTGAACTCAATAAGGCAAATGCAGATGCTGCTGCTAAGAATGAGCAGGAAATCAAGGAACTTAACCAGCAGATTGCAGATCTCAAGGAAGCAGCAAACAATCCTGCACTCCAGATGAACGCCCTCTTTGTTGAGGCACAGAAGACTGTTAATAAGCTCAAGGAAGAGGCTCAGGAAGAAGCTGATAAGACAATTTCTGAAGCTAATGAGAAGGCTGAGAAGACAATCGCTGAGGCTAATGAGAAGGCTGAAAAGACTATTGCTGATGCTGACAAACAGGCTAAGTCAACTGTGGAAAATGCAGAAGCAAAGGCTAAGAATACAATTGATGAGGCTAACAACAAGGCTGAAAAGACTGTTGCAGATGCTGATAAGAAGGCTAATGACACTCTTGCTGAGGCTAAGGCTGAGGCTGACAAGGTTAATGAGGCATCAAGCAAGGTTCGTGAAGTTCTCATCAATGAAATTGCTAATGTAAACAGCAAATTCAGCAGTCTTGCTGATGCTATGAGCAAGCTTACATCTGAGGCTGACAGCACGATGAAAGATGCTAAGAATATGATGGATGAGGCTCGTAAAGCTGTTGACTGTGACGGAAAGATTGAACTTTCAAAACTCCCGACAGTTAATCCGGAAAAGAAGGAAGAACCTAAGGCAGAGAAGAAGCCTGAGATTATTACTCCAGAAAAGGCTGCTGAGGCTGCAAAGAGTTCTGATCCTTTTGCTGCTGTTGCCGCAGGTGGCTACAATGATGTGAAGATTAAGAACATGGATGAAATTCCTGAGGTTCCAAAGCTCACAAAAACCGTTGCAGCTCCTGAGCCGACACCTGCACCAGCTCCTGTAAAACAGGATCCTCCTAAGCCGGCACCGAAGAAGTCATCAAACTTCAATTTCGATATGGCAGAGCTTTTGAAGGCTGCTGAGGAAGAGGCCGCAAAGAATCCGCAGGGTTAATAAATAAATATTTCTCTGTTTCGCAGGGTATTTTCCTGCGAAACAGGGAACAATATTGTTGTGATATGAATTAAAGGTGAAAATTTCGTGGTTGATACAAAGTTTCAGTATGAATGGATTTCATCTGTGAAAGATGCACTCTATATAGTTCATTTACAGCTATCCATATATTAAAAACGGCCGGGTAGCTTAAATAAAGAGCGTTGTCTATCCCTTTTTGCTGTTACTTGTGACAGGTACGGAGGAATAACCAAAGGTATCGGTGGAAATCCGATCGTGGTCTAAAATAAATAAGCGAGGTATAATACTATGTACGAAGACAAGACATTAGTCTGCAAAGACTGCGGAAGCGAATTCATTTTTACTGCTGGTGAGCAGGAATTCTATGCTGAGAAAGGTTTTGAGAATGAACCTCAGAGATGCAAGTCATGCAGAGACAAGAGAAAGAACGGCGGCAGAGGCGAGAGAGTAATGTACACAGCACAGTGTGCAACTTGCGGCAGAGATGCAAGAGTTCCTTTCGAGCCAAAGGACGGCAGACCTGTTTACTGCAGCGAGTGCTACGCAAAGCTCAACGAGAACTGATTAACGATTGATTCAGAGCCGTAGTTTTTACTGCGGTTCTGAATTATGTATGGGAAAGGAAGATAAATTATGCAGATTACTAAAGATACAATCATCGGGGACATCCTTGATGCAGATTTTGAAGTTGCACCATATTTTCTTGAAATAGGAATGCACTGTCTTGGTTGTCCTGCTTCAAGAGGAGAGTCAATTGCTGATGCCTGTGCAGTTCATGGAACAGATGCAGATGCACTTGTTGAAAAACTCAATGCTCATTTTGCAGCAAAGGCTTAATCGGTTATAATTCAAATTTACGGCGTGTCTTTATTGACACGCTATATTTTTAGGAGAAAAGAAATGCTTGATAACAGACTTAAAACCTGTGCGGATATGGTAGGCGGCAGAGGAATTGTGTGTGATGTGGGAACTGATCACGGATATCTTGCCGTTGAACTCATTAAATCCGAAAAATGTAAAAAAGTAATTGCATCAGATATAAAGGAAGGACCTCTTAATTCTGCCAAAAAAACGGTAGAACGGGCAGAATTGTCAGATAGTATAAACCTCGTGCTGTCAGACGGTTTAAAAAATGTTCCGCTTGACGGAGTTAGTGATATTGTAATTGCAGGAATGGGCGGAGAGACAATTGCTGACATAATTGAAAGCAGTATCTGTGACATCCCATGTGATGCTAAGCTAATTATACAGCCTATGACAAAGGCGGAAATACTGAGAGAAAGACTTTATAAATCGGGATGGTGTATTTGTGAGGAGAGAATTGCTGAAGAAAGCGGAAAGGTTTACGTTATAATAAAAGCAGAAAAAAGCATACACCATAAAGTTCTAACAGAATATGAGGCGTTGAGAGGATTTTATGAAGTAAACAACGAAACAGAACAGAAATATCTCAATTCTGAAACAGACAGAATAAGAAAAATATCTGAGTCACTTGAAAAAGCAGGTAAAATCTCAGAATCGGTACATTTTTCGGCTTTAAGCAGTAAATTATCAGAGGGAGAAGAAAGTATTTCCATAGACCTTATACATTCATTTCTCAACAGTATTTATCCTGAGTCGTTACAGGAAAAATGGGATAATTCGGGAATTATTGTCAGAGGTGATAAAAAACTGACTGATAAGGTACTACTCACGCTTGATATTACGAATTCAGTAATTGATGAAGCTATACAGAAGGACGTAAAACTTATAATTTCTCATCATCCTGTAATTTTTAATCCGATAAAAAGAATTACAGCAGACACTCCTGTTTACAAACTTATCAGAAATGATATTTCGGCAATCTGTTTTCATACAAATCTTGATATTGCTGAGGGTGGAACAAACAGCGTAATTGTTGAGATGCTGAGAAATAAACTTAAAATTAACAGCTGTTCAGGCTTTGAGGATTGCGGAAACGGTAATTTCCTCGGATATGTCATGGATATTGAACCGATAGATGCTGTGGAACTTGGAATTATTCTTAAAAGCATATTCAGGTGCGGATATGTACGCATGAATAACGCAATTGATGGTAGAATGATAGATAAAATTGCGGTGTGTTCCGGTTCGGGAGGTTCTATGCTGGGACTTGCTGATAATCTCGGATGTGATGCGCTGATAACAGGTGATGTTAAGCATGATGTATGGATTGACGCAAACAATACGGGCATGGGAATCTATGATTGTGGTCATTTCCACACAGAAAATCCTGTGCTGTGGGAACTCAGAAAAGTTCTTGAAACAAAATTTCCTCGTACTGAGTTTATTATTTCAGAGAATTCGTCTGACCCTGTAAAATATATCTGAGTAGGTGAATTATGAGTATATTCTTATGTCCTGTATGCGGAGAGAAACTTGACCTTTTGGAAAAAACATATAGATGCAGAAATAATCATTGCTTTGATAAAGCTAAAAGCGGGTACGTAAATCTTCTTCTTTCAAAGCATATCGGAAAAACTGTTCATGGTGATAATAAACTTATGGTTCAGGCAAGACGTGATTTTCTGAACAAGGGATACTATTTTCCGCTTTGCCAAAAAATATGTGAAACTGTGGTAAGGTATTCTGAGAACGGAACAGTAATTATTGATGCAGGGTGTGGAGAGGGATACTACACATCTGCTGTTAAAAAGAGTCTTGACGAATCGTTTATAAATTCAGAAATATATGGAATTGATATTTCTAAGACAGCGGTTGACTATGCGGCAAAAAGTAATAAGGGAATAAACTATGCAGCAGCAAGTGTATTTCACATTCCTGTGACTGATTGTTCATGTGATACGCTGATAACCCTGTTTGCACCTTATTGTGGCGAGGAATACAGAAGGGTTCTTAAAAATAACGGTATTATGATTATGGCAATCCCGTCTGAAAATCATTTGTGGGAGCTGAAAAAAGCCGTTTATGATACGCCGTATAAAAACGAAGTAAAACCATACGAACTCGGGGGATTTGATTTTCTCGGAAGTGAGCGTGTCAGCTTTGGAATGCACATTGAATCACAGGAAGATGTGCAGAGTCTTTTTTCAATGACACCGTATTATTACAGAACGGGTATAAAGGAACAGGAAAGACTTTCAAAGCTGGATAATATAGATATTCAGGCTGACTTTGAGGTTCTTACATACAGAAAAAAGGAGGTTTAATATGGCACTTGACGGAGCATTTCTTCATGCTGTAAAAAATGAACTCGACCTGCTTATAGGAGGAAGGGTTGAAAAAATACATCAGCCTTCAAGGGAGGAAATATTAATTTCACTCCGTACAAGACAGGGTGGTAAAAAAATCTTTATATCTGCAAATGCAGGAAGTGCAAGAGTGCATATTACCGAAAAATCGGTTGATAATCCTCAGACACCGCCTATGTTCTGTATGCTGCTGAGAAAACGTATAGGAAATGGAAAACTTATCGCAATTCGTCAGGACGGACTTGAAAGAGTTCTTTATCTTGATTTTGAATGTGTTAATGAACTCGGTGATATTGTAACAATAACACTTGCTTGTGAAATTATGGGACGCTGTTCAAATCTTATTATGATTGACAGCGAAGGAAAAGTAATTGACAGTATAAAACGTGTTGACGGAGAAATGTCAAGAGAAAGACTTGTTCTACCTGGAATAAGATATTCGCTTCCTCCAAGGGATGAAAGACTTAATTTTCTTACAGCCGAGCCTGAGCAGATTACAATGCGTCTGCGAGAGACAGCTCACGCAGAGCTTTCAAAGGCATTGATTAAGGTGTTTGAGGGTATTTCACCCGTACTTGCAAGGGAATGGACTTTCTTTGCAGGTCGTGGGGCACATCTTGAAAATACAACTGTTGAGGGAGATCAGCTTGACAGGCTTTTGTTTGCAATAAAGCGAACAAAAGAGCAGTTATTGTCAGGAGAGTGCTGTTTTTCCGTTGTTACTGACAAGGATGGAATGCTGAAAGATTTTTCATTTATCCGACTTTCACAGTTCGGAACTCTCATGTATACTAAGGAAATGCCGAGTGCATCTGAACTTCTTGATTATTTCTATTATGAGCGTGACAATTCAGCAAGAACAAAACAGAGAGCAAATGATCTGTTTAAACTTCTTGTGAACCTTACAGAACGTACATCAAGGCGAATCAATATTCAGAGAGGTGAACTTGAAGACTGTTCAAAGAAAGAACAGTATAAGTTATGGGGAGATTTGATTTCTGCGAATATGTATCGCATTCAGAAAGGCGACAGCGTTGCAAGTGTTGAAAATTTCTATGATGAAAATTGTCCTTCAATTGAAATTCAGCTTGATGTAAGGAAAACTCCTTCACAGAATGCTCAGAGATATTACAGTGAATACAAGAAATGTGTTACCGCTGAAGAAAAACTCAGGGAGCAGATTTCAAAAGGAGAGGAAGAATTGGGCTATCTTGACAGTGTGTTTGACTCACTTACCCGTGCTACCTCTGAAAATGATATAATTCAGCTTAGGCTTGAACTTAAAGATCAGGGATATGTAAAATCAGGCGGTGGAAAAGCAAAACCTCCAAAA
>JAZLGM010000115.1:0-24512 GCA_045616285.1 Ruminococcus sp. | reverse complement strand
TTTTCTACTACAACAGAAGAAGTGTCAATAGCAATATCCTTACCTGTAAACTTCTTTAAATATTCAAGTTCTTTTTTATTGTCATTCATTTGATCCTTTAAAATGATCTGATATTCTTCTTCACGACTTTTTGCTTTGCCCCAATACTTCTCTATATTATTTTTAGTATAATGAGTTTGCCCCCCCTTATAGTGGGAAAACTCATAATAATCGTCTTTTTTTATATCTGTTAATTTTTTATTAATATCTTTATTTCTTTTTTCTAAAACTTCCACATTCAGTTCAACTGATTTTTTTACAAACTCACATAATAAATTTTCAGCAATATCTTTCATGTCAGAATTTGAAGCATTTTTAGTTAATGAATTAAATTTAGTTAATGAATTAAACAGCCACAAAAGAAAACCGTCCTGTGATAATTCACCAGGTGCATAATCAAAAATTGTCAATTTCTCACACATAATCTAAATATCTCCTTTTTTTAATTTTAATGCATTTTACTTGTAATATAAACATGTTTCCTTTTATAATTATAACCTATAAAAAATAAAAAGTCAACAAAGGAGGACATTCTATGTCAAAACTCATTATCGCTGAAAAGAACAGCGTAGCCAAAGCCATAGCACCTGTTGTTGGTGCGAACACAAGAAAAGACGGATATTACGAAGGAAACGGATATATCGTTTCATGGTGTGTCGGTCATCTTGTATCATCATATAAACCCGATGACTACTCAGAAAAATGGTCGAACAACTGGTCTTTTGAACAACTTCCCATGATTCCCGAAATGTGGAAATTCAAAGTCAATGTTCCTGATCAGTATAAGGTAGTAAAAAATCTGTTAAATGAAAACAGCGTTACGGAAGTTATATGTGCGACTGATGCCGACAGAGAGGGCGAATGTATATTCAGATACACATATAAGCTGTCAGGATGTAACAAGCCTGTGAAGCGCCTGTGGGTATCATCACTTGAAGAAACTGCAATAAAAGACGCACTTGCAAAAATGAAAGACTGGTCAGCTTTCGATAATCTGTATCATGCAGGTTTTTCAAGAACAAAAGCTGACTGGTTAATCGGAATGAATGCTACAAGGCTGTTTTCTGTAAGATACAATACCACACTTAAAATAGGCAGAGTCAAAACTCCGACACTTGCTATGATTGTAAAGCGTGATTATGAGGTTGAAAACTTCATAACACAAAAGTATTTTACCATTGATCTGAACTGTGGTTCATTTGTTGCTGAGTCTGAAAGAATAGACGATGAACATAAGGCTGATGAAATTCTTCCGAGAGTAACAGGAAAAACTGCCTCTGTTACAGAAGTGAAAAAGGAAATTAAAACGATGAATCCGCCTAAGCTTTACGATCTGACAACATTACAGAGAGAAGCAAACAAGTATTTCGGATATACTGCCGAGCAGACTTTAAAAGCGTTACAGACACTTTATGAAGCAAAACTCGCCACATATCCGAGAACAGACAGTCAGTACCTTACAGACGATATGGAAGATACAGCTGTGAATGTAACAAAAATTGTATATGAGAAATTTCCGACATTCGGAAATATAGTTGATATAAATATCAAGCGATGCATAAACAACAGCAAGGTCACAGGACATCATGCAATACTGCCTACTGAAAAAATTAAGGATGCTGACTTGTCTGAACTTCCTGAAGAACAGAAAAATATTCTTCTTCTCATTTCATCAAAGCTTGTACTTGCAACAGCTGCACCACATAAGTATGAAGCTGTAAAGGTTACTGTAATCTGTGAAAACACAGATTTTAAAGCGACAGGAAAAACAGTTCTTGAAAATGGATGGAAGTCCTTAGAAGAAAAAATGAAAGCACTCCTCAAATCAAAGGAAACTGATGATGAAAAGGCAGAGAAAAAGCTTCCCGACTTAACTCAGGGACAGCAGTTTGAAAATGTAACAGCTGAGAAAACTGAGCATTGGACTTCACCTCCGAAACCATACACAGAAGATACTCTCCTTTCAGCTATGGAACACGCAGGACAGGAAGAATTCGACGATGATGTAGAGAAAAAAGGACTCGGAACTCCTGCAACAAGAGCTGCAATTATTGAAGAAATAATACAGAATGGTTGTGCTGTGCGTAAGGGAAAACAAATTCTGTCAACTGATATCGGAAAACAGCTCATAAAGGTTGTACCCGATAATATCAAATCACCACTTATGACAGCAGAATGGGAAAATCAGCTTTTACAGATTGAAAGAGGAAATCTTTCAGAATCGGTATTTATGGATACAATAAAAAATCACGTTATTGAATTATGTCAAACATACGGGCAAAATGATGATTCCGTATCATTCAGAAAAGAAGCTGAATCACTCGGCAAATGTCCTAAATGTGGGAATGACGTAAAGAATGGCAAATACGGATTTTACTGCACAGGTAAATGTGGAATGAATCTCGCAAAGGTATATGGAAAAGAGCTTACAGAAACTCAGCTTCAGAAGCTGCTGAACGGAAAGCAGATTTCCTATACTGCAAATGGCAAAAAAACAATCGTTCTGCCCGAAGTGGTACAGAACGATTACAACGGAAAAACATATTTCCAATGGAAAACGGAAAAGGGATAAAGTCATTAATATAGCTTTAAATTTTTGATCATATCTCCATTTCACCTTCAAAGAAATCTTCAATTTCATTGTCCAGACTATTAAACACTTCATCAAAATCATCAGAAGTTATAATCTTTCCTTTGGCAATTCCTATACGATTATATATGCTTTTAGGTGGAATAAGAGTAATTTGAGCAACTTCAACTCCGTTTCTTGTAATTAAAATTACATCTTCTTCTTTAGTTTCAAGCATTTTTAGTGTTTAGCTAACTATATTATAACCCATTAAATTAGGTTTTACAATAGATAAAAAATCTCAAAACAAACAGAAAAGAGGTGATAAAAATGAATGAAATGGGAAAATTCTTAGAGCAGACAAGAATAGAAAAAGGCTTATCACGTCCTGAATTATCAAGACTTTCGGGAATATGTGAAAACACAATATACAATCTTGAGCATGGCAGATGCAGATCTGCTTCAATAATTTCTTATCAGAAATTATGTAATGCATTGGAAATAAAGCTTTCAGATGTTATAAAACAGACTGAAAAATAAAGAAAAGGAAGTGTAAAGATGAGCGTATTCAGACTTAGCAATCAAATATTCAGCAGAGACCTTACTGCATCAGAATTAAGCGTATACGCTTATCTTTGCAGTATCCATGCTGAAATCAATATATTAAATGAATCTGTTATTCATGTTAAGCAGACAACAATAGCTGAGAACTGCTGTATAGGCTCTGTACAGACCGTCAAAAAGATAATAGACAATTTAATTCAGAAAGGTCTTTTACGCATTATAGAGCGTTCTGTGAAACGTAATGGGCATAGAGGAACTTACTATTACAGCGTAAAGAAAATGCCCTGTAATAAAGAATACTTCTTCGTAGAAAGAACAATTTTCAGACAACTAAACACACGTCAGATGTTCATATATCTTTTCCTCTCCAAAAGCTTTGATAATAACATAAACGACTGCTGGAACAGCTACAGTGACATAGCACAGCAAACAGGAATGAAGCGAGAACTTGTTATTGAAACAATTAATGAACTGGCTGAAATGAAGTTCATTGTCCGGATGAAACGTAAATCAAAAGAGAACAAAAAAGTATTTATTGACAATCATTATCAGATTATCAAATACATACTCGGCCACATACACAAAAAAAAGGCACGAATGTTCTCGCAAAACATTCGCACCAATGCGACAAATAAATGTCACAACCATAAAAAGCAAGACTATTATAACTCATTTTTTAGAAAAAGTCAAGTGTTTTCAGGAAACTTTTTCTATGTAAGGGGTAGTCCTGAAATTGTGAGTCATTAACAGTACCCAATATTTTTGCTTTATTGAAAAAAAGTTTATTCCAGTTATTTATAATATATATAATACTAAGATTTAATATTATAAAATTTAACCATAGTTTTAAAATATAGTTTCAACATGGTTAAACAGAATTTCAACATGGTTATCAACAAATTGTTGACAACAAAAAATTCATTCTTTTATTCAACAAAGCATAGAAAGGAAAAAGCAGGTTATGATGATTTTTGAGAAGAATCTGTATTTCAGCGATACAAGCTGAAAAAAGCTGCTGAGAATGAAAAAGGTGAAGTCAGCGAAAAATCGAGCTGAGTGAGTTTCACTTTTTTTCAATAAAGCAAGCAGAAAGCATTTTGAAGTGATGTTGTACAATGCAGTTGAGAGATATTTGTGCAGAAAACCGAAAAAAATCAAAAAATGAAAATTTCGTGCAAAAGTGTTGACTTTATCACTTTAAAGTGTTAATATATCAAAGGAGGAAGAAATATGTCAGAAATAATTCCGGTAGGACAATACAGCCAACTGGGAGAAAAGGCAATTGAAGAGATGTCGATAAATGAAAGCGAATATATACGTTTCATGAAGTTTCACGGACGTCTGTTCAAACAGCCTGTATCAGTAACACTTGAATTCTATGTAAACAAGCCTGATGCACAGTTCATTGCAACGGAAAAGCAGTGGAACAATGCGAATATGTCGATAAGACAGGGCTGTAAGGGAATCAGGTTCTATGAGCCGAGCAAAGGCTCTGTTGAAACTCTCTATGATTTTCAGGAAGTGAACGGAGAGTTTCCTCCAAAAAGATGGGGAGTAACAAACAGCAACGTGGATAAAATACGCAGACAGCTGAATCTGTCATCGGACAAGCCGTTCTATTTACAGCTTGATGACGCAGCAACATCGTCAATGGACGATACAAGCATAATCTACGATCTTGGACTTGAAAATCTGTCAGGTGAAGATAAGCTTAAATTTAGAAATTCATACCATAACATGATTCAGCTTATGATTGCAGGCAGACTTGAAACAAGCGGAGCTTTGTATCAAATTCAACCTGATAACTTTGCTTTTTCAGTATGCGAAAGTAATCTGCAGAGACTTGCATTGCTTTCAGCTGCATCAATAACTGCAAGAAAAGCGTTACTGGGTGTTGAAAATGCTTTCACTACTCTCCGTGAAAACGAAATAATGCAGAAAAAGGAGAAAAACAATGAATTACAAAGAGTGGACAATGCTGTCAGAAGAAGAGAAACTGAACGTGGCGGAAGAGGATTATCCTCAGATTCCGAAAGAACAGCTGAGAAACGACATAACATCAACGAGGCTGGAGAAGAGAGACAATCAGATGGGATGGCTGTCGGTTCAGGAAGTCAGAAATCAGAAGTCGGAGGAATGGTTCCCGGAAGTGACAACGGAGGAAATAGTGTTCGGGGAAGCGAAGATAGTTCAGCCATACCTGTTCAATCCGATGAACGGACTGTACGAGCCGCAGATTCAGTTCGAGCCGACAATGGAGGAACAGCCGATAGGAATATACGGGAGAATGTGGATGAAGAACATGGAGAAGAATTACCCGGCGAAGGTGGAATACATGGGACTGAGACACAATTATCTGACGGTGGCGAGAGAAGTGGACAGCAGAGCGGAAGAACTGTATCAGATACTGAGCGACAAGTACGACAGGAATCCTCAGAACCCACGCCCGACGGAGGGATACGAAGCGATGCTTCAGTGGGAAACAATGAAGAAAACGGAGATAGAACACGAGATAATGGAACAGATAGTTCTCGTTCCGATAACGACAGCGGCAAGCGGAAATGGGACAGACTGGATTTAATATTCGACCATCCCGAAAATGAGCGTCTTGAATGGGTTTATTACAATCCCGACAGTTTATCAGGCGGACAGCTTGTTATAAATAATATTTCCTACGAAATGCTGAAAGATGCTTTCAGATACGGGGATGAAGTCAATGCTGAAAATCCGATGGACTACATCATGACAAGTGCGGATCAGAAACTTGTTGATATTACTGACTCCGATTTTTCTGAAATATCAGACAGTTATCTTGAAAGTGATAACGCAGTTTTCACAGGAAATACAGGAAGCAATACACCTGTTTCTGAATTTCTGCATGACTTTGGAGAAAAAATATTTGCATCTGAAAAAAGCAGTATTGTTGACGAATACAGAAGCACTCTCCCTGAAACACGCTTCACTTCCCTTTCAGATCAGCAGAAAAGTGATTATGATTTACATCCCTATGTTGAACAGCCTGTTAATGGTGCATGGGGTGAAATCAACAGGATATATGCGATAAACAACGGTATTTTTCAGGTTTCAAACGAGCATCACAGTGGGATAATGATAAAGGCTGATATTGCAAAAACAGTTCTTTCCACAGAAACACAGGATGCAGCAAGAAAGGAAAATGACTGGTACTATTACGAAAGTTTTGATGCTTCTATCCCGAAAAGAGAACTCATAGACAAGGGTCTTTTCGCTGACATTGATGAATATTACAGAACTGAATACGGAATGAAAACAGAAGATATTTTCGAAAAAAACAATGAGCGTATAAACGAAAATATCATCCGGTTCAGTTCTGCATACTGGAACAGTCGCATTAATGCAATCGAAAACAAAGTTGATACAAATATCAACGACAGCTTTGAACTCTATCAGCTTAAATCCGGTGAAGAACTTCATTATCACAGATTCACAAATTATGATCTGCTTCACAAAGAAGGCAATTCCGTTGAATTCAAAAATTATGACAGGGTTTATGAAGATGAACTTCCAAACGGAACAACCCTTGAAAGCATTTACACACGCTTCAACATTCACAGACCTGATGATTTCAGAGGACACAGTCTTTCTGTCAGCGATATAATCGTTACTCACAAAGGTGACGAAACAAAGGCATTTTACGTTGACAGTTACGGATTCAAAGAAGTTCCTGAATTTCTGAATATTCAGCAGAAATCAGAAATTGTTGATGAATTCCGTAAGAAAACTGAAGAAAACTACAAGCCTGTCACCAACCTTTCAGCGAATGCAATGGAAAATGATATAAAAGCCGATATAATAAGCACATTTTCCGAAAACGGAATTGATGCAGAAGTAGGCAGAGTTGTCATTTCGGGAAGCAGATGCAGAGGACTTGAAAGAGAAGATTCAGACCTTGATGTCGTTGTAGAAATAAAGTCAGATTTGAAAGAAGATGCACTTTTCAATATTCTGAATGAAAATCCTGTTACATACAACAGCGTTACACTTGATATCAATCCGATAAAGGCAGATGAAACAGGAACACTTGAAGAATATCTGCCTGTGGTTGAGGAATATCTCAGTCAGAGGAAAAAACAGCTTGACGAGGATTTAATCCGGTCAGAAGAAATTCAGAATATTTCCGACGAAGATGCAGAGCGAATGGCTGAATATGAAAATACAGTAAACGCATATCTGAACTACGCTGAGAACTGTCACAGGATTCTTAACAGTGAAGATATACTCGATTCACCTGATGAAATGAAAGAAATTCTCGGTGGAAACATAAATGACTGTATTCTGAAAATGGACGAATGCATTGACAAGCTCAAGGAAGCACCTGAAAATCTACGTCCCGAATGGCTTACGGATAATATTCTTAAATCCTATGAGGATGCATCTGAGCAATATGAGTCTCAGCTCAAAGGAATTCATAAAAAGCTCCTTGAACGAAAAGAAAAAGCAGAAGAATATCTGTATTCAAAATTTGATGAGATTGTTCTTAAACCTCTTGCATGGGATGAAAAAGAATTTACTGCTGATGCAATGTTCAGTAAGGAATATTTCAGCAAGATTAAGGATATGGAACATCCTCCGATTGACGAGAATTTTATTCCGATAATTGAAGATTTCCAGAACGGAAAGAAAGTTGATGAGGAACTTGGAAAGCTTATCGGAAAAGATACATACAGTGGAAGCATCAACGAATGGAATCCCCATATTTCAATTCCGTATCATGTGAAAAAAAGTAATGAGGGAATAACTTTTTCTGCTGCCGGTGCAGTCAGATATGCAGCATGGAAAGAAATTGGAAAATCAGTTATTTCCGGTTTCCATAAGATTTTTGCTGACGGACTCAAAGGCATTCTCGATCACGCAGAGCAGAGTATCAAAGACGGAAAAAATGATTACAAGGAAAGTGATATCATAAGCTATAAAAAAGAAATTGCAGAAGCAGACGAGCTTATGAAAACTTACATCAGAAATTATACTGTTCTTGATATTCCGAAATACGATCTGAAAATTGATTTAAGTGAGATTCAGTCAATTGACATTGAAAGAACATCACTTTCATATGCTGGCGGGCTTGATGAGGAAGGTCACGAGCGTAAGGACAATTACGAAGAAAAGACAACTTCCGAATCATATTATGTCAGCGGCGAATTTATGGAATTAAGCGAGATAATGTACAGCAGTGAGAATGGTTTAAGCAGTACGGATTCTGCTGAATCAGTTTCAAAGGATATTGAGCATTATCTTGATGAATCCATTAAAGACGAAAATCTGAAAGTATATATCACCGACAATAACAACAGGACTGAAATTGATGCAAATAGTCTGCTTGTAAATCTCGAAGCCGATGAAGTTGATACAAATGTCAACGATAACAATGTTGATACAAATATCAACTCTGAAAGTACACCTGTGGATAAACAGGCTGAACTCATAAAAGATATCATGCGTGGAAGCGGATTTGAAAACGGAAAAATTCGCATAAACAAATACTATACGGAACAAAAGCCTAAAAACAAGGATTTTGCTGATTTTCTGAAACATGAATATGGTATCGGTGGTCATTCTGCAAATGATCCGATTGCGTTTGTTGACCATGATGCAAAGGGTATTCATTTTACGCTCACTGATGCAAACGGAAGAATGAGCGACAATAAATTCACCTTTAACTGGTCAGCTGTAGCAAAACAGACTGCTGAACTGATTGACAGCGAAAAGTATTTCACAGAAAAAGAGCTTGAAAAAATTAACCGTACTAAGTTTACAAGTGAAAAATATGGTTTTACAGTTGATTTAAAGGATATAAAGGAAATCGTTTTAAGCCGTAAATATGAGCACAGCACAGCTTTGGAAAAATTCTATCTTTCTGATAATACTCTGTGGTACAGCAACGGAGAATCATCACCGGCAAGAGTTGACAGTGCTAATGACGTTAAAGAAGAAGTTGAGAGTTTTCTTGACGATATCAAAGGTTCAATTGGTGACAGTTCAAGAACAGGTGATTTTGAAGCGTATGTCATTGACAATGACGGAAACAGAACCGACCTTCATAAACCTTTGGAGTTTTATCTGTACAATCCGAAATATGCATCCGAACATGGTGAAAGAGAAATATATTTTGCAGATAAGAAAGAAACTGAAAAAACTGAAAAGGATATTTATAATATTCTGAATCAGAATTCCACAAGTGCCGAGTACGGACAGTACATTGATATTGATGCAACACTTGAAATTCTGAATAAAAGATACGTTCCTGACAGAATCGCATTCGCCCTTGCAAACAGATTACAGAATCTCGATTTTGACGGAAGAATAAGCGATAACGTAAAGGAATGGACCAAAACCGTATTAGCACAGTTCCCTGAAAAGAATTCTCCGCATGGTTCGGGTTATCTTGGAAATGTTCATCCCGTCATATTAAATGACCTTACTCAGAAGTTTATGGAAACTTATGTTCTGATTAAAGACAGGGAAAATGTTGACACAAATATCAACTCTGCAAATGAAGTTGATACAAATATCAACGATGAAATATATGAAGCAAACATGGATACGCTGAATAATATCAAATCAGGAGATATATTAAAGCTTCAGATTAATGGTGAAATATCAACTTTCAGAGTGTCAAAGGTTACTGATGACTTCTTCATGTCAATGGAACGTCTTAACAAGGATTTAAGCAGTTATGTAGGACCTGATTCTTCTGCTGTGTCATATGCAGGAAACTGGAAAGAGCAGATTCTTAAAGAGAATTCCAATTACCCTATTATTCGTGTTGCTGAAGAAAATGTAAAAACCTTTGAAACAATTGCAAAAACATCAAAAAAGAAAGCTGAAAAAAATTTTGTTGAAGGTCAGATGGCATTTGACTTCAATGAAGTTGATACAAATATCAACGAGCTTGATAAGGCAAAGTCATATATCAATGATTTTTGTCAGTCTGAATATGGTACTGATGCAGATTTTTCGGATATTACAAAAATAAATCTTGCATATGCGACTGACGAAGAAAACGGACTTGAAATTCAGGTTTCAGCTGATATTGAAAAATATCGCATGATTTATGAATATGACGGAAAAATTGTTCGTGAGGAACAGTATAACTCGCTTGATGATATGAATGAAAATGTTCTGTCTGTTCTTGATTATGGAGATATGATATCACTTTCAGATGATGAAAAATCTCCTGTTATAGCTGAATCTGTCGGCAATGAAGATGATTTCAGCGATATTGATACACAGCTGATTAAAGAAAATCTTGTAAAAGGCGATTCTGAATTCATCGAACAGGTAAAGGCTGACGTTGATACAAATATCAACGAGGTAAAACAGCGTACTGTAAATGACATTAAACCCGGTGACAAATATCGTTACAGAAATGAAGAATATACTGTTACCGATCAGAAGGGCATCTATCCCGATGATGTGGTTGTTACCAGACAGGAACGCAGTTATATGCGTGACCACTGGGTTACATTTGAAACTACATCAAATGTTGATAAATTTGAACTCCATAACAAAGGTGAATATCTCGGAAATGAAGTTGATACAAATATCAACGACAGCAATGTTGATACAAATATCAACGAAAATATAATAAAGGATTTATCCGAACCTGTTGTTCAGCAGACACATGAAGAACCAAAAAAGAGGAATACACGCTCAAATCAGCTCTACAAACTGTTTACGGAAGCGTATCCTGAAATCGTAAACGGTGAACATACCCACGAGCGTTACGGCAGAGAGTACGTTGAGGACGGAAACAATGATGCAATTGAGCCATTATCAATTGAAAACCTCGGTGATTTTCAGTATGATGCTGATACATACAGTTTCATGTACTGGTATGTTCAGAATGGTGATGTTATGCGTGATCCTGATTACGTTTTCACCCTTGACCATGAAAATCAGGAACTTCATGTCATGGAATATCAGATTGACGGTGTTCCTCCTGTGGGTACATACTACAACAGCGTTGTTCAGTCTGACGGAACAATTGACAAAAAATTACAGGCTTCGCTTGAAAGCAGTTTTCTCAGCACTCTCAAAAATACCATTGAATACAAAAGAAATCTTTCAGAGTATACCAACAAAGACGGTATTGTTACTGAGCTTGAAGAAAATATTCAGAGGATTGAAAGCAATACTGAGGAAATAACAGATGAAAGTGCTGTATATCGCAAAACTCTCAATGACTTCTCCGAAAAGCACGGACTTGGTGAACTCAATATTGAAAAGACTATTTCGGGATTTGCTATTACTGAAAAATACAGCGACGGAAAAACTGAAAGTTTATGGAACATCAGCAATCAGTATGTTGAAAAACCTCTTACAGAGGAAGAAGTTCAGAATGCTCTCATTTCATTTGAAAAAAGAGCTGAATTCTATGGCGAAAAGATTTCCGAAACTGAAAAAAGACAGAATTTCATAAATGAACATGGCGAACCTGTTTCAGAGCTTCCTCCTGTTCAGAGTGAGCTTCCTGAAATAAAATACGCTGACAATCCAAGACAGAAAATAACCGACAATATTCTTGCAATTCAGGAAATTCAGCGTATAGAACAGTGCCTTGAATATGGCAGACCTCCGTTTACAATCGGAAACGGATTACACAACGTTGAAAATTCCATGAATACCCTGAGAAAGTATTCGGGATGGGGCGGCTTGCCTATGGTTTTCGATGAATCATACAAACTGTACGATTATCAGAGAAACAAACTTAAAGAACTGCTTACACCCGAAGAATACAATGCAGCCAAAGCAAGCACACTCACCTCACATTATACACCACAGGTAATTATTGATGAAATGTACAAAACAATTCAGAACATGGGACTTCCAAAGAATTCACGCATTCTTGAACCGGCTTGTGGTACAGGAAATTTCATCAGCCGTATGCCTACAAATATCGGCAAAGGTGGAATTGTCGGCGTTGAACTCGATACAACAACATCAAAAATTGCAAAATATCTCACAGTAGCTAAAACGGAAATGGCTTCGGGTAACGGAAAGGAAAAAGAAGAATTTGAAAAATTCAGCGAAAAGCGTGATATTAAAATCATCAACAGCGGATTTGAAAATTCAGGTCTTGAGAATAACAGTTTCGATCTCGTTATCGGTAATGTTCCTTTCGGTGACTACAAGATGATTGATCCCGACTACACTAAGGACTGGCTTATACATGATGCATTTTTCCGTAAGGGACTTGATAAAGTTGCTCCCGGGGGAATTGTTGCATTTGTAACTTCAAGTGGTACTCTTGATAAGAAAAATCCGAAAGTAAGGGAATATCTTGCAACAAATGCAGACCTCATCGGTGCTGTAAGATTACCAAATAACGCTTTCTCGGATGCAGGAACTCCCGTAACCTCAGATATTATATTCCTGCAAAAGAGAAAAACTCCACTTAAACCATTTGAACCCAAACCCGACTGGTGCTATACAAGTCAGATTGAAGTTGAAAAAACAGATAAAAAGCATGAGGGTGAAAAATTTACAGCTGAAATAAATTCGTATTTTGCAAAGAATCCTCAGATGATTCTCGGTACAATGAAACAGACTTCATTCTATGACAGACTGACCTGTGTACCCGATGAAAGCAAATCATTAAAAGAACAGCTTGAATTTGCAATGAAACAGCTTAATGCGAAGATTTCCATTGAAAGACGTGAAAAATCCGTTCTTGAAAAGAAAGGATATATCGAGCCATGGGGCAAAAACTTTACATATCAGGTTAAGGATGATAAAGTTTATTACAATTTCGGTAATTCAATGGAAGAAGAAAAAGGTAATGACAAGAAAATCGCAAAGCTTAAAGCATTATGTGAACTGCGTGACATTACAAGGGAACTCCTTGACAAACAGCAGACATATGTAACAGATGAGGAACTCATCCCACTCAGAAACAAGCTCAATGCTGCCTACGATAAATTTGTTAAGGATAACGGAAATATCATAAGCAGTACAAATAAAAAACTTTTCAGCAAGGATTCAGATTATCCGATACTTGCAGCACTTGAAAAGGTTAATGCTCAGACGCAGGCAATTGAAAAGGCTGATATATTCTCTGTCAGAACTGTAAATCCTGTTAAGGAAATTACTGCTGCAGGAACAGTTGAAGAAGCATTGCAGTATTCACTTGATAAGCGTGGTAAGGTTGATATTCCGTATATGACAATGCTTTTGCATTCAAACGGATATGAAGATACAATTTCAAGTGATGAATATGCAATGGATATGCAAAGCGTTGCAGATCAGCTTATTGAAAAAAATCTTTGCTACAGGGATCCTGAAAAACTCGCAACGGGGAAACCATTTGCTGAGTACGTTGAAAAATCAGAATATCTCTGTGGTGATGTTGTCAGAAAGCTTCATATCGCAGAAACAATGGCTGAAAAGGATTCATCATTTGAAAGAAATGCTGAAGATCTGAAAAATGTAATTCCTGAGCCGATTGGTGCATCTGAAATCATAGTAGACCTCGGCTGTCCGTGGATTGATACAGATGACTATGAAAAATTCATTTGTGAACTCAGCGGCAGAGACCTCAGAAGCTTCAATCATTCAGTATCTTACTCGGATGTTACGGGTAAATTCACTATTGACGGAACCCGTACAAAAAACAGTTACTATTTGAATACAAACGAAAAATCAACTTATGGTACAGACAGCATGAATATGTATGCAATTGTCGAAAATCTTATGAATCAGAAGCGTATTCAAGTGTTTGACTACATTCCCAACCCAAATAATCCTTCCACCAACAAAGCTGTTGTAAACGTAAGCAAGACACAGGTTGCACAGTCAAAGGCTAAGGAAATAAAAAAGAAATTCAGCGAATGGATATTTGCAGATGAATCCCGTAAGGAAAAATATGTAAAGCGTTACAATGAAAGATTCAACTGCATTGTAGGTCGCTCATATGACGGAAGTCACCTGACATTCTCAGGAATGGCAAACGGATTCAAGCTCAGACCTCATCAGCTTGACTGTGTTGCGAGAACAATTTATGGTGGAAACACACTTGCAGCTCATTGCGTGGGTGCCGGTAAATCTGCTGTTATTTCCTCATCTGTAATGAAGAAAAAAGAACTGGGACTTATTAACAAAGCTTGTGTTGTAGTTCCAAAACCTCTTACAGAACAGACGGAACGTGAATGGAGAACTGCTTTCCCTGATGCAAAGCTTCTTGTAGTTGATAATAAAGACCTCTCAGATGAAAAAAGACGAGAAGTATTTACAGCAAGAGTTGCAACAGGAAATTATGATGCTGTTATCATGTCTCAGGAGCAGTTTGAAAAGCTTCCTATGTCTCCTGATTATCAGGTTGAATACCTTGAAAAGAAAAAAGCTGAAGCACAGCAGATGCTTTCTGAACGAAAAAAAGCTTCAAGAGGCAAAGATCCGACTGTAAAGGAACTTGAAAATGTAATAAAGATAACTGAAACACGCATTAAAATTTTAACTGATCCGAAATCAAAATCCAAAGCAAAGGATTCACTTTTAAACTTTGAACAGCTTGGATTTGATTATCTTGTAGTCGATGAGGCACATGCTTATAAAAACGGCTTTGTTTCGACAAAAATGGGCGATGTTGCAGGTGTTACAACAAGAGAATCAGGAAGAGCAGCTGATATGCAGATGAAGTGTGAATACTTCAATACACACCCTGATTTTGGTGATGGACACATTCTTATGGCTACAGGAACTCCTGTAAGTAATTCGATGACGGAACTGTATATTATGACACGTTATCTTAAACCACAGGCACTTGAAAACTGCGGATGTGCGAGATTCGATGACTGGGCTGCAACTTTCGGACAGATAAAAACACAGAACAAGAAAACAGCTACGGGAGAATTAAAAATGAAAACATGTTTCCATGGTTTCAAAAATACTCCTGAGCTGATGAAGATGTATAAAGAATTTGCAGATATCAGAAGTCTCGATCAGCTTGATTATCTGAATCCTCCGAAGGTAAAAGGTGGCAAACCTCAGATAGTTGAAGTTGAAGCAAGTCCTGAACAGCGTGAAATGGTCAAGGATTTTGCAAAACGAGGAAAGGCTATTGCATCGGGAAGAGTAAGACCTGACGAAGATAATCTTCTGAAAATCACAGGTGAAGCTCGTCTTGTAGGTCTTTGCAATAAAGCAGTTGCATCGGTTTATGAAAAGAACGGATGGGAACTACCTGAGAACTTTGATATTAATGACAAGACAAGCAAGGTTGATAAATGCATCGAAAATGTTTACAGCATTTACAAGGACAAGTACAATGACAATGCTGTTCAGCTTATCTTCTCTGACATTGCTGTTAATAGTGATGACGGAAAATTCTCAGTTTATGAGTACATCAAAAATGAGCTGATTGAAAAAGGCGTACCCGAAGATGAAATTATTTTCGCTCCGAAATCAGATGCAAAAAACAGAACTGATATATTCAGAGATATTAATGAAGCGAAATACAGAATCGTAATTGCAAGTACAAATACACTCGGAACAGGTGCAAACATTCAGAAAAATCTTTACGCTTTGCACCACACAGACATACCTTGGCGTCCGGGTGATTTCGCTCAGCGTGAAGGTAGAATCATCCGTCAGGGCAATCTTAATGACGAAGTTCAGATCTTCAACTACGTTACAAAGGGAACACTTGACAGTTATTTATATCAGGGTGTTACTGATAAGGCGAGAGGAATTGCACAGCTCTGGAATGATAATTACACATCAAGAACAACAGAAGATATTGACGAAAAGGTTCTAACATTCGGTGAGCTTGAAGCTGCTGCTGAAGGTAATCCGAAACTCAGACAGTACTCAGAACTGAAAAACAAAATTGATGAACTCAGGGTTGTTCGTTCTGAATACAATCATGAAACATCAAGAGTTGAACGTAATCTTAAATCATATCTTGAACAAAGAGCAGTACAGAAATCACTTCTTGCAGGTGCAAAAGCTGACTTTGAAACTGCAAAAAGCATGATGACGGAGGGCAAACTTGAATCAATCACCATCACAAATCACAAGGGTGAAAGCATAAGCGAAAGAGGAAAAATAAATGAGTTTCTCCATGAGAAAATTATGAAAAGGCGCTCCGAACCACTCGCTGACAATCCTGATTTCAAGATAGGAAACTTTACAATTACAGTTAAGGCAACGACTGACAGAGACAGACCGATATTCTCAATCAAGGGTGAAAGGTCAGCAGCTTATCGTGTTGAAGCGAGCATATCCGACAATGCCGACAACTGTCAGAGGCTTATGAATTTCTTTGAAAAGTCAATAGAAAAACAAATCGAGAGTGCTGAAAATGAAATTGAAAGAATTGATTCTGATGAAAAACTTGCGAAGGAAAGAATTGAAATAAAGTTCCCGCAGGAAGATGAATTCAATAAAGCAGTTGAAGATTTTGAGAAACTTGAAAAGGAACTTTCATCCGGCGGCTACCTTGACAATGGTGAAGAAATTGCAGGAGCCGATGAAATTGCTGACAGAGAAACAGAAAAAATGATTGAAGAAAATCCTGAGAAATTCAGTCAGGATAATGATGAAGATATCGATTATGACGAAGATGATATGACAGCAGAGGACTACAATTCAATGACAATGTAACAAACTTTTATATGGTAAGCACCGTAAAAAAGTGCTTACCATATCTAAAAAAAATGGAGTGATAATATGAACGACAGAGACATTTACATAGAACAGGCACGTCATGCAGACCTTGCAGATTATTTCAAAACAAGCGGTTACACATTAAAAAAAGTTGGTAATGAATTATATGTCAACGAGATAAAAGGACTTTCAATCAATCCTCAGAGCAACAGCTGGTACTCACATTATGAAGGTGTCGGAAGAATAAATAATTCTCTCGACTGTCTTAAAATAATTCTCGGAAAATCATTTATTCAGGCTGTTGAAGAACTAACAGGACAGGATATTACAACAATTCACTCAACATATGCGAAGAAAAAAACTGACAGAAAAATTGAAAAAGCTGCTCCGACTATTTCAAAAACTGAAACAAAAAAAGAAATAAAAAATATTTCAATGCCTGAACATGCTCCCACTCAGCGAAGAGTTTTCGGTTACTTAAATTCAGCGAGAATGATTCCGTATTCGGTTGTAAAAGAATTTGTTGATGCAAAAATTCTGTATCAGACTGAGAAAGAAATCAATGGATCAATTCAGGGAAAACCTGTTGTCTTCAGAAAAGCAAACGCAGTTTTTGTTCACAAAAATGCTGACGGAAATGAAGTCGGAGGTGAGATTCAGGGGCTTGAAAGCAACAAGAGATACAAGGGAATGGTTGCAGGAACCGGAGAATCCTATTTCAGTTTTTCACCTACTCAGACGAGAAGCATCAGAGCATTTGTGTTTGAAAGTGCAATTGATCTTATGAGTTTTTACAGTATGTGCAAAGACAAATCCAAATTAAACGGAACACTTCTTGTATCAATGGCTGGACTCAAGCCTCATGTTGTAAAGCAGCTTCGTGAAAAAAATATTCTGGTAATCTCAGCTGTTGATAATGATGATGCAGGAAGAAAATTTGAAAAGGAAAATGGGTTGGCTCGTTCAAATTCTGTTATAGAAAAGCTTGACATACATGGTTTCAAAGACTGGAATGAACGTCTTGTTCACCAGACAAAGCATCCTGAATTTCTTGAAATTGAACCTCAGCTTATAAAAGAACACAGAGAAAAAATTTCAGAAACGAATGAAAGTGTAAGGAGTATCTGAGATGGGAAATGCAAATCCGGCTGTAATATTATATCTTAACAGATGTCAGGTTAATGGGCTGCTACATGTATTTGAAAGTTATATTTCACTAAATATAAATGACAGAATGATAGAGTATGCCGAGAAAATGAAAAAGAAAATTTATGATTATGGTAAGCTTTATTGTAAAGAAGATGATGCATATCTTACACTTAAATTATTTGAAACTGACTGCGCAATAATCATAAAATTAATGTCGACTTTCGTTGATGCAGTCTTTGATAATAACAGAAATTTTTACTTTGACATAATAAAATACCAAAGTAAAAAAACAATTAACCACTCAACAGATGACTACGCTTGTGATTTTGATGACGATGATTTATTAGCTGATATTTAATATAATAGGGTTTGGGAATTCCCAAAATGCGGAGCGTAACGAAACTGATTTCATATTTTTTCGGAGAAAATAATATCAGATTTATCTGAAAAATTGAAATCAGTTCTGCAAGGTTAAGGAAGAATTTCTTACGCAAAGTGAAATGAAATGAAACGTTCCGTAGTGATCGACAAAAAATTATTATTTTTTTGTTGACACTACGGGTATTGCGTAACAACTACCTGTAGTGTCACGCAGATAGTTTTTTCTTCGAAAAAATGCTTTATTGAAAAAGAAAAGAGGTTATGTATGCAAGGTTACAGTATAAGTTTTACACTTGGTAAAGCAAGTATGGTTCACGGTGGAAACATCAGACATAACAATCGTGACTTCATTGCCGGTAATGTAATTTCTGAGAATACAGATGAAAATATAACTTACAGGGAACAGGATATTGAAAAAGCGTATCACGATTTGTTTGATGATTCTCTTGAAGAATACAATAAAAAACAATATAGAAAAGACAGAATTATTAATGACTATTATGAGCATATTAAAAACAGTAAACGTGAAGAACATTTTTACGAAGCGATTATTCAGTTTGGAAATGTTGATGATACTCCCTGTGGAAGTGAGCGTGGAAAACTTGCGCAACAGATGCTCGATGAATATATGAAAGATTTTGAAAGACGAAATCCGAATCTTCATGTATTCAATGCAGTCCTGCATCTTGATGAAGCAAGTCCTCATTTACACATTGACTTCATACCATTTTATAAAAATGGAAAGGAACGTTTTTTAAAAAAAGGGGTTTCCATGAAGTCTGCTCTTGATGAACAAGGCTTCAAAGCAAAAGGAAAAATGTTAAACAGGCTTGTTGCATGGGAAGCTTCTGAACGAAATGCCATGGAAAAAATCCTGAACAGACATGGCTATGAAAGAGATAACAAAAACGATCACCATAAGCATCAGTCTGTTGAAGATTATAAGATGATGATGAAATCTCAGGATATTCATAATGCTTTAAAAAAGAAATTTCGCTCAGAAAATAATGATGTTACAAAAGAAAACTTACTCAATCTGAAATCCAAACTTGCAGCCACTGAAAAAGAAAATGCTGAGCTGAAAGAAAAAAATCAATCATCTATGAAATCGTTTTACTACTCTGATTCTGACAAACATTCATACATAATGGAGCTTATGAAAGCGAATAATATTCCGTTTGTTGAAACAGAATTCGGATTCAATGCTCAGCAATGCTATATGGAACAGATACGAAAATGGGAAAAAGAATTTAAGTCTCCCAAAAATTTTCGCAGCATAATTGCTGACGATATCGATTCACTTTTGATGAAAAGCAAGGATGTAAAGGAACTTTACAGTAAGCTTCATGACATAGGATATGAAATTAAACACAGCGGAATATATGTTTCTGTCAAGCATCCTGATTCAAAAAGATTTGTCCGACTGAAATCAATCAGCGAAGAATACAGTGAGCAGTCTCTGATAAACAGAATCAATTTCACTTTACAGTTTGAAAAAAATCTGTCAGAGAAAATTGAACAAGCTCAGAAGAAAAATCTTCCAAACTGTCAGACGCTTCAGACAATCCGGTTCTATACCATCACATTCAAAAAGGGCATAATATTTATGCGAAAAAAAAATAAAGCTAAACCATTCTCATGGAAAAATGATGCAGAACTTGACAAGCTTCTTGCTCTTAACAGAATGCTCAGAGATGGCGAAACTCTTGAATCCATGAAAGATAATTTCAAAAAATACGAAAAACAAATGGCAGAATGTGAAGATGTGATTAAAGATACAAAGAAAAAAGTTGAACATCTTTACAGAGGTCAGCAAGCATTTGAATTCATTTTTGAGAGCAAACACGCCGACAGCATTACTCAGAAAGAAGCAATGCTCTATCAGGAAGCACATAAAAATATTAATGCTTACAACTACACTCAGATTGCAGAAATTGTAAACGATGCAAGAAAAGAATTAAAGGAAGAAGAGGAAAAATACAATGACATTAGTAAAGAAATTGAAAATCTCAGTGGAGCAATTTCAATTTATGAGAAGGTCCATGCAGGAACTTATGTACAGGAACTTGTCCGTAATAACAACGTTCGTGAGCTCCCCGAAAATCTTAAATGGTACTTGTAACGCTATGAAATTGAATGCAACACAAATAAAAGTTATCGCAATTATTGCAATGACTATCGACCATATCGCATACGCTTTTGTTCCCGATGGTTCCCTCCCCTACTTCATTATGAGGTTCATCGGGAAGCTGACTGCGCCTCTGATGTGCTTCTTTCTTGCTGAGGGATTCATCTATACTCATAACAGAAAAATGTATTTCCTGAGACTTTTTTCATTCGCTTTAATTAGTCAGCCTGCATATTATCTGTTCATCTATAAAGATTTTTCAAGAGGATTATTTCATTTTCTGATTAGCTGGAATGTCATGTTTACTCTCGCTGTTTCATTAGTCTGCCTTTCAATTATGACAAGCGAAAAAATGAAAAGTATTTCAAAAATGATTTCGTTTTCAGTTGTTTTTTCGCTTGCCAAGTTCGGTGACTGGTCTTATATGATTCCGATTTGGACAATTGTTTTTTACGTTTTCAGAAATAATAAAAAGAAAATGTCAGTTGTATTTTTGATTTTTTCTCTCATTTTGCTTCCGTTTTTCTTTCTGAAATACTTTACAAATTTTATTTCATTCACATATCTTTATGGTTCACTGCTCGTTCCTGTGGTGCTGAATTTATACAACAGCAAGAGAGAAGAATCAAATTCAGAATTAAAAAAACAATTCAATAAATGGTTCTTCTATTGGTTTTATCCTGTTCATTTGCTCATCATATATCTCTGTATTTTTTGTACATAACCATATCTATCTAAGACCTGATTTTTCTTGTGTGTATGTCCATTCTTTGTATATCAAATAAAAACTATTATGTTTGCCACAAACAATTATCCGCACTTTTTTGTATTTTAATTCATTGAAACAAAGTGTATAATAAAACCATAGTAAAACACACGACACGAATAAGAAAGGGTGATGTTAGATGAGAGTAATCTATGAAGACATTCTTTAATAAATGATCCAAATTTTTATTGAAAAGAGAGGTGAAACAAATGCCTGTAATCGACATTTCAATCAGCTGGTAGTGAAAATCACTGTTCATAAATACAGGGAGGTGATATTATGAACATGAGAACAGTAAGTGCTATTATCTCGGCAGTAGCAGTATTTGTTGGTGCAGTAGTAACTGCAATTGAAGAGTCATCAGAGGAATAAAAAAAGCAGGAGGAATAATTATGCCAAGAATTGAATTTAGAAACGGAGAATTAACAACTGAAAGCACAGAAGGTCATGAGGAAGCTGTAGCAGTAATCCGTTCAGCAATCTCAGTCTTTGTTAATTCAGTAAGAACACTTTTCAATCACGAAGCGTCAAACGAAAGAACAATCGAAAACCACGACGAAATGGAGGGAATCTAAATGCCTGTAATTGACATTTCAATCAGCTGGTAGTTGAACTGAACCCGACTGACTCATTATCAGTCGGGTTCTTTCACTTTGGCATAAGAACCGCGATAAAAACATCAAAAAGCGCTTGATATTTGTACAATATTGATGTATAATACAATTATTAGGAAACTTCTATTGTACAGTTTGTTCAAAAAGCCTCTATCAAGTGACAGTATGTGTAGCGTACATCAAATTACAGAAAAGCATAACAGTTTTACAATCAAAAATCCCGTGCAGAAATCGAATCTGCACGGGATTTTTTCGCACTTTTTTGACTTAACCTTTCATTTACGAAGTGATATAATAATTACAGAAAGAAACAAACCAATTCAAAATATAACGGAGGGATCACTATGAAGGTTAATATTCATGTTACAGAAAAGTGTAATTTTCATTGCAGACAGTGCTATGCAAAGTTTGATGACTTTGCTTCACCGACACTCAACGAGTGGAAGAAGGTTATTGATAACTGCTTCGCTTCAGGTAAGGTAGATGCCTTTAATTTTGCAGGCGGCGAACCTCTTTTATATAATGGCATCGATGAGTTAATCGAATACGCTCACAGCCTTGGCACATCTGTTAGTATCATTACTAATGGATATCTCATTAATGATGCATGGATTGAAAGAAATGCTAATAATCTCGATACAATCGGATTTTCAATCGACAGTTTTTCAGAAGAAACCCTCAGAAGCATCGGAAGATGCACTTGTTCAGGAAGATTGCTTGAAACTGAACGTCTTGTACATATCATCAGAAGGCTTAAGGAATGTAATCCGAACATTAAGATTAAGCTTAATACAGTAGTTTCAGCGTTAAATAAGGATGAATGTCCTGCCTCTGAAATTGTCAGATATAATCTTCCTGTTAGTCGCTGGAAGCTCCTTAGAATGTGTCCTTTCAGCAATGAAGAGTTCAACAATTATGAACTTGCTGTTACTGACGAGGAATACAGTACATATGTTTCAAACTGTGTTTCAGAGCTTAATGCTGAAACCGAAAACGGTGTATTGTATACAACAACAAGTGGAATGGAATTGGTAGCTGAAGACCGTATCAATGGTGGATATATTATGATTGATGCAGGTGGATATCTTGTTGACGATACACTCAATACGAATTACACTCGTATCATCAACTGTATCAACGAAGACTTCTCCCATGGGCTTGAACTTCTTAACTTTGATACAGGGCTTTACAATTCCAGATATTCTTCAAATTAATACTATAACCGAAAATACATGATATATATTACGCACTTTTTTGGATTTTCTGATGCAAGATATAGTGCTATAATATAATCACAGAAGGAAAACAAACAGATAAATCAAAACCTTTAAGGAGGAATTCACTATGAGAATTTTTGAAAGTTTCATCAGTCATGAATCACTCGATTACGATGCTCCAGTATACGATTCATTAATCGGTACGCTCATTCACGTTATCATTGATTCATTAATCATGTATTAATAATACGCACTTTTTTGAATATTAATTCACATCTATCAGTGTTATAATTAACACATAACAATCAAATGCACAGACGATAACGGGAGGTGATATCATGGGCACAAAGAATCTTTTGGGTGAAATCGGAGACATTCTCGATATTATTTTTAATCTTCCACGCAGAAGATAATGGTATAATGAACGCATAGTAAAGCAATTGTACAGACATTAACGGGAGGTGATAATATGTGCGTACGTTCATGTTTTGTATGTAGTCCTTTTTGTCCACTCCGCTAGCTTAATTGAGCTGAATACTAATAACGATCGGAGGTGATATCATGGGCACAAAGAATCTTTTAGGTGAAATCGGAGACATTCTCGATATTATTTTTAATCTTCCACGCAGAAGATAAGTATAATCCATAATTCAATTATAAACAAAGAAATTATTAATCGGAGGGTTTAACAATGTTAAGTATTATTATTCCAGCAATTGCAAGCGCTGCTGCATCAATTTCCGGCTCTATTGTGTCAACAACAATTCCAGTAGTAGGTACAGCTATTGCTAATGGAGCTGCATCTATCGGATCTGCTGTCGGTTCAGCACTCACATCAGCAGGAGCATCTTCAGCAATTGGTTCGATTGCATCAGGCACAACAACTACAGCAATCAATGGTTCAGCTCTTGGTGTTGCATCATCCTTGAGTGATTAATCTGAATACGAGTTATTATATTGGAGGTGATAATATGTGTAGACGTTCATGTTTGGTATGTAATCCGTTTTGTCCGCATCGTTGGTTTGATTAATCAGATTATATTTGGAGGTGATATCGTGAGCAGAAATAATCTTTTAGGTGAAATCGGAGACATTCTCGATATTATTTTTAATCTTCCACGCAGAAGATAAGTATAATCTATAACTCAAGAATAAACATAAACAATACTCATCGGAGGTTTTAACATTGTTAGGTATTATCGCAGCAATCGCAACTACAGCGGCAGCCATAACAGAAGCTGCAGTAGCTTCTATTCCTGTAGTTGGAGGAGTAATCGCAACCGGAACAGCATCCGTCGGAGCAGGGTTCTTCCGCAAATTTCCGTAAAGTGTCTACAATCTAAGCATCAATTTAGCAGCAAGCAACTTAATTCCACATCTGCCGTACATTGTTCTTTTTAGCATTTTTATTTTGTTGTTTGTACCTTCAACGAAACCATTTGAA
>JAZLGM010000114.1:0-3765 GCA_045616285.1 Ruminococcus sp. | reverse complement strand
GCATCGGTGACAGAATTACAGCCGATATTGATGGCGTGATGTATGAATTCATAATTACAGGTAAATTTTCAAGTTTTATGGGTGCAGGTCACACTGCTTTGCTATATAATGATATGGAAATTGAAAGACCTCAGGGTACCGGAGGTATACAGATACATTTTGACGGCAATCCTGATAAAGAAACCATAGAAAAGAACATCGAGCATCTGAAAACTGTGCTTAATACAGATAAAATCTGCAACACATCGGATATGATAAATGCAATGACAGGAATGTCAGATACTTTGAATGCAATCAAAAAGATGATGATGATACTTACCGGAATTGTTACCGCAATGATAATAGTGCTTATGGAACGTTCATTCATTTCAAAGGAAAAAAGCGAAATCGCACTCATGAAAGCTGTAGGAATATCAAGCGGAAGCATCATCGCACAGCATACTCTGAGATTCGTTATAGTTTCAATTCTGGCCTGTGGTGTATCTTTAGCGGCTCTAATGCCGATAAGCAATATGCTGATGGATTATATCTGTTCAATGATTGGCGATATTTCGGGCATAAAATGCGATATTGATCCGATGGAAATATTTGTAATCTGCCCGATTATGCTGATTCTTGTTACAACAATCGGTGCATTTCTTACCGCACTTTATACGAAAACAATCAAGGCAAGCGATACTGCTTCAATAGAATAAGGAGGATTTTATCATGAACACAATTTTACAGACAAAGGGACTTTGCAAGACATATATCGTAAACAAGCATCAGAACAACGTTCTGAAAAACATAGACCTGACAATTACTGAGGGCGAGATGGTTGCGGTAATGGGCCCGTCAGGCTCAGGAAAAAGTACGCTTCTTTACTGTGTTTCGGGAATGGACAGAGTGACCGCAGGCGAGGTTATTTTCAATGGCAAGGAAACTGCAAAGCTTTCTGACAAGGCACTTTCTCAGCTTCGACTTGATGAAATGGGATTTATCTTTCAGCAGATGTACATGATGAAAAATCTTTCCGTACTTGATAACATCATTCTTCCTGCAGTAAAATCAAAGAAGAATACAGAAAGCCGCAAGCAGTCTGAGGAACGTGGACGCTCACTTATGAGAAGACTTGGAATTGACGATGTCGGTGAAAATGATATCAACGAGGTTTCAGGCGGACAGTTACAGAGAGCATGCATTGCGAGAAGTATGATAAACTCTCCTAAAATGATTTTTGCAGACGAGCCGACAGGAGCACTCAACCGCTCCAGTTCAGACGAGGTAATGAATGAGCTTTTATCACTCAACCGTGACGGAACAACAATTATGTGTGTAACACATGATCCGAAAGTAGCAGCAAAATGCAGCCGTGTTATTTATATTGTTGACGGCGGAATCATGGGTGAAAAGGAAATGGGACATTTTGAAGGCGGAGATAAAGAACTCCGTGACCGTGAAAGAGAACTGAATAACTGGTTGATGGAGCAGGGCTGGTAATACTACTTGAAATATTGAATCTGATGTGATACAATATAAACAGGTGGTGATATTATGACAGATATTTTGATAGTTGAGGATGACAAGGAGCTTTGTACGCTTCTGACAGATTTTCTTCGTACAGAGGGATATACTGTTTCTGCGGTAGATAGCGGAGAACGTGCGGTTGAGCTTTTTGAACGTTATGGTGCAAGACTTGTGGTTCTTGACATAAATCTGCCCGATATGAACGGATTTGCGGTATGCTCTGAACTTCGTAAGAATGCTGATACTCCGATTCTTATCGTCAGCGCAAGGACAGATAAAGAAGACAAACTCAACGGATTGGATTTAGGAGCCGATGATTACATCGAAAAACCTTACGATATAGATATTCTTCTTGCAAAAATCAAGGGTATTTTCAAACGCAGATATCAGAGAAATATGCTGTCTGCAAGCGGAGTAACGCTGAATCTCGCAGACAGATCGGCTGAAATTGACGGAAAATCTGTAGAACTTGCCGCAAAGGAATTTGATTTGCTTGCACTCCTGATTGAAAATCATGGCAAGGCATTGAAAAAAGAGTATCTTTTCTCTACAGTATGGGGGAGTGACAGTGATTCTGAACTGCAGACGCTTCATGTGCATATTAACCGTCTGCGTCAGAAACTGGGTGATGATCCGAAGAATGCAAAGCGTCTGCTGACCGTCTGGGGTGTGGGGTATAAGTTCATATGAAAGCATTCAGAAAACTGTATATTTGGGTGCTTGTGCTGTTTCTGATTCTTGCGGTGATGCTGAATATTGTTCTGATACATCAGAGTAAAAAAATTAATGGACAGTACCGTGTTGAAGCAAAACGTCTTGCTGATGAAATAACTGAAACAGGCAGTTATGAACTTGCTGATTATCCGCATATCACGGGTGTATATTCAGGAGATGAGCTTTACAAAAGTGATGAGAATTATGTTATCATAGAAGCTGACGGAAAGCTTTATCGTGCAGAATATACACTTGGAAGCAATACAGAAGCTGTTGTTACAATTAATTTGATTCTTGGTCTGATATTTCTGCTGATGTGCTTGGTATATGCATATATCTTGAGAAATATTATCAAGCCGTTCGGAAAACTGAACGATGTTCCGCATGAACTTGCAAAAGGCAATCTTGCAGTACCGATACCCGAACAGAAAAGCCGTTTTTTCGGGAAGTTTACATGGGGTGTCAATCTTCTGCGTGAAAAGATAGAGAATGACAGACAAAAGGAACTTTCAATGCAGAAAGACAAAAAACTGTTGCTGCTGTCTCTGTCACATGATATAAAAACACCGCTTTCTGCAATCAAGCTGAATGCAAAAGCACTTGCAAAAGGAATTTATACAGACGAAGAAAAACGTCGAAGTGTTGCTGAAAGCATCAATAAACGTGCGGATGAGATTGAACATTTTGTCAGCGAGATTACAAAAGCCGCAAGTGAAGATTTCATGAACTTCGAAGTCGCACAGGGCGAAGTCTTTCTTAGTCAGATTATTGAAAAGATAAGTGCGAGGTATGTAACTCAGTTGAATCTTACAGGTACGGAATTTATCATTAATAAATATCACGACTGCATTCTTTCCTGTGACCCTGACAGGCTCGGTGAATGTCTGCAGAATCTTGTCGAAAATGCAATTAAGTATGGTGACGGCAGACGGATAGAGATTGGTTTTGATAAAATGGACGGATGTGAACTAATTACAGTAACAAATACAGGCTGTACACTTGAATCAAAGGAACTGCCGCAGATTTTTGGAAGCTTTCATCGTGGCAATAATGCAGAGAATATTCAGGGCAACGGACTTGGACTGTTTATCTGTAAAAAACTTATGTCACTCATGGGCGGCGAAGTTTACGCCGAAATTCATGATAACTGCTTTAGCGTGACACTTGTTGTTAAGCTTGCGTAAAATATATGATATATAATCATCAAAGGAATTCAATAAATGATTTTTTTACGAAAAAACTCTGTCTCACCCAAAAGAGAGACAGAGTTTTTAATTTAAGGAGAAGTGTTCTTATCCGAGGATATCTGTTAATTCGTTTATTATTCTGGAATTACTTCCAAATCCGTCAATATCAGTATATCTGTGTTTGCTGTAATATTCTTCTGGTTCATATTCTAAATCCTTATAATTCAGATTTACACTTGGATACCATTCAATTGTTCCGTCAGCGTATACATGAATATTCATATATCCATTATCTACCCTATATCTTATGGTGTAAACAGCTTCTTCGTCAAGAAGATTATCAACTATTACTCCGTTT
>JAZLGM010000113.1:0-4077 GCA_045616285.1 Ruminococcus sp. | reverse complement strand
ACAAATTGAAATCTGTAAAGAAAACTATGATAAAAAACATATTTGTGATATAATGAATAAAGATGATTCAAAATTAAAGGGTGATACAATGACCAACTTTGATTTTTTGAAAAATGACAGGCAGTTTGACGGCTTTGCTGACATTGCAATTGCTGCCGAAAATCTGTTACATATCGACATTGATTCCTGCGTTCTTAATTGCCGCAGGGCGATGGAGTTCGCCGTGAAATGGATGTACTCCGTGGACAAGTCACTTTCAATGCCTTATCAGGATACACTTGTAAGCCTGATGAACGATTCTGATTTCCGTGACATCATTGGCACGGATATGTGGCGACGCATGGATTTCATCCGTAAAATGGGTAACAATGTCGCTCACGCAGGTAGAAAAATAAGCATTGAACAGGCCGAGCTCTGTCTTGAAAATCTTTATATTTTCCTCGACTTCGTTGCTTACTGTTACGGAAACGATTATACCGAGGGTTCGTTTGACCGTTCTCTTCTTGCACTTACCCCTGAAGAGGCATTGGCGTTTGTTCCGAACTCTGATATCGACCTCAAAAAGCTGATTGAAGAGAACAAGGAAATGAAAGAGGAACTTTCTGCCCGCCGTGAGGAACAACAGCAGACTTATGTCCCGAAGCCACTCGATCTTTCCGAGTATCAGACACGAAAGATTTATATTGATGCTATGCTTGTTGATGCAGGCTGGGTTGAGGGCAAAGACTGGGCGAACGAGCTTGAACTTCCGGGTATGCCAAACCATTCCGAGGTCGGTTATGCCGATTATGTTCTCTTCGGTGACGACGGTAAACCTCTTGCAGTTATTGAAGCAAAACGCACCTGCAAGGATGTTGCTGTCGGCAGACAACAGGCAAAGCTTTATGCTGACATTCTTGAAAAGAAATATCATCGCCGACCCGTTGTTTTCCTTACAAATGGCTTTGAAACACATATAATCGACAATCAGTATCCCGAGCGAAAATGCTCGTGTATTTACTCAAAGCGTGACCTTGAAAAGCTGTTCAATCTTCAGACGATGCGTATTAGTCTGAAAAATATAATGATTAACAAAAACATTGCAGGCCGTTATTATCAGGAGGCCGCAATCAAGGCTGTGTGTGACAGTTTTGATAACAAGAATAAACGAAAAGCTCTGCTTGTTATGGCAACAGGCTCGGGTAAGACACGAACAGTTATTGAGCTTGTTGATGTTCTTCTGCAGCACGGTTGGGTGAAAAATGTGCTTTTCCTCGCCGACAGAAATTCACTTGTTACACAGGCAAAGCGTTCATTTGTGAATCTCTTGCCCGACCTCTCTGTGACGAATCTTTGTGAGGAAAAAGATAACTACACAGCACACTGCGTTTTCTCAACTTATCAGACAATGTACAATGTAATTGACACTGTCCATGATGAGTCGGGTAAGCTGTTTACATGCGGACACTTTGACCTCGTTATCTGTGACGAGGCACACCGCTCAATTTATAACAAATACAGAGATATTTTCAACTACTTTGATGCTCCGCTTGTCGGTCTGACTGCTACACCGAAGGATGAAATCGACAAGAACACTTATGAAGTTTTTGAAATCGGCAACGGTGTTCCGACTTATGGATATGAACTTGCCCAGGCAGTAAAAGACGGTTACCTCGTTGATTTTATGTCCGTTGAAACAAAGCTGAAATTCATCGAGGAAGGCATAGTCTATGACGAGCTTTCTGACGAAGATAAGCAGGAATATGAGAGCACCTTTGAGGATGAAAACGGTGAACTTCCTGAAAGAATTTATTCATCTGCTTTGAATGAATGGGTGTTCAATGAAAGCACTATCAGAGAAGTACTGAATATACTCATGCGTGACGGATTAAAAATTGATTACGGCAACAAGCTTGGCAAGACAATTATATTTGCAAAGAATCACAGGCACGCAGAAAAAATACTTGAAATTTTCAACAAAGAATATCCGCATCTTCCGGGATTCGCAAAGGTTATTGATAACCATATGACATACGCACAGAGTGCTATTGATGAATTTTCCGATCCGAATAAAATGCCGCAGATAGCTATTTCGGTTGATATGCTCGACACGGGTATTGATGTTCCTGAAGTTCTGAACCTTGTATTTTTCAAAAAGGTTATGAGTAAGGCGAAGTTCTGGCAGATGATTGGCCGAGGCACACGACTTTGCGAAAACTTGCTTGACGGCAAGGACAAAGAGAAATTCTATATTTTTGATTTCTGCGGAAACTTTGAATTCTTCAGAATGAACAAGGGTAAACCTACAGCTAATATGATTGCTCTTTCAGGTGCAATATTCCATCTGAAATCGCAGATTGCTTTTAAGCTGCAGGATATGGTTTATCAGACAGATGAACTGATAAAGTTCCGAAGGACTCTTGTTGATGATATGGTAAACAAGGTGCGTGAACTGAACAAAGAAAGCTTTGCAGTTAAACAGCATTTGAAATATGTTGAACTGTATTCAAGTCATGATAATTATCAGACATTGACCTATGCCGATACTTTGATGATGGGTCAGGAATTGGCTCCGCTTATTCTTCCTGATGACGATGATGCAAAAGCAATCCGTTTTGATGCGTTAATGTACGGCATAGAACTTGCTTACCTTGCAGGCAAAAAGTACGGCAAACGAAAGAGCGATCTGTTTAAGAAAATTAACGCTGTTGCTTCGATCGCAAACATTCCTGAAATTATGGTGAAGAAAGAATTTATCAATAAACTTCTCCATACAGACTATATTGAGAATGCAGGCATAAATGAATTTGAACATATTCGTGAAGAAATCCGAGATTTGATTAAATACATACCTGTTGGTGGACCTGTATACAACACAAATTTCGATGAAGATATTCTCTCTGTCGAATGGAATGAATCCGAGCTTGAAAATGATGATTTGGAGAACTACAAAGCAAAAGCTGAATTCTATGTTCGTCAGCATCAGGACAACGAAGCGATTGCGAAGCTTAAAAGCAATGTTCCTTTGACACAGGCTGATATTGAAGAGCTCGAAAAAGTTCTGTGGAGTGAACTTGGTACAAAACAGGAATATGAAACAGAGTACGGAGAGAAACCGCTCGGCGAGTTTGTCCGTGAAATTGTCGGAATGGATATGAATGCCGCAAAAGAAGCTTTTTCTGAATACCTGAACGACACAAGCCTTGACAGCAGACAGATTTACTTTGTAAATCAAATTGTTGAATACATTGTGCACAACGGTGTGCTGAAAGATTTTTCAGTTTTTCAGGAGCCGCCTTTTACCGACAACGGAAGCATCGTGGAAGTCTTCACTGATATTTCCCTTTGGATGGGCATTCGCTCTGTAATAGAAAAAATCAACTCAAACGCAGCTGCATAATCATGTACCCACTATCAGAAAATCACTGATAGTGGGTTTTGTTCAACTAATAGAAAGATAAACATTAAAATTCGAGCAAGTAATTAAGCTTTACGAAAATTCTATTCTGTTGTTTATACATAAATCAGTTCCGCGTTAACAATCTCAACAGCCCGATTGCGGATGTTGTTCATTCTCTGTACCCACAGCATTTGGTTTTCAGCTTTGAGTTGTTCGGTTATACCTTCAGCTTTTGCCATTTCTTTTACGAGCCGAAAAAACATATCCTCAGCTTGTTCATTAAGGTCAGCGAGATGTGTATGAAGGGTGTTGTCCATTGACATGATGGTGAAGATGCATTTCTTTTGTTCCATAAGATAATGCTTATGTCTTCTACCCCAAACACCGATAGGTCGGTTATCTGTTTCGAGTGGTAGAGTTAAATCGGGGATGAAGTAATCTCCGATTTTTGTATAAGTAATATCTGTTTTCGGCATGACAAAATCCTCCTTGAATTTGGTGATTTAAGTGTATCATATTCAGGAGGATTAGTTAATTATGCGATTTTTATGTAGCAATTTTGGCTCTTCACGAAAAGTTGGGGCTAAAGAAAAATAAGTATTGAAAAAGAGCATTACTTGCTCCAAAATTGAAGTTACCACACAGCAATTAAGGAGAAGAAAGTAATGCTCTTATCTAATGATATAAAGATTGACCTC
>JAZLGM010000112.1:0-29452 GCA_045616285.1 Ruminococcus sp. | reverse complement strand
GGTGCTAAGAAGGTTGTTATTTCAGCTCCTGCTGGTAACGATCTCCCAACAATCGTTTACAGCGTAAACGAGAAGACTCTCACAGCTGATGACAAGATCATCTCAGCTGCTTCATGCACAACAAACTGCCTCGCTCCTATGGCTAAGGCTCTTAACGATTACGCTCCAATCCAGAGTGGTATCATGAGCACAATTCACGCTTACACTGGTGACCAGATGATTCTTGACGGTCCTCACAGAAAGGGTGACTACAGAAGAGCAAGAGCTGGTGCTGCTAACATCGTTCCTAACTCAACAGGTGCTGCTAAGGCTATCGGTCTTGTTATCCCTGAGCTCAACGGTAAGCTCATCGGTTCTGCACAGAGAGTTCCTGTTCCAACAGGTTCAACAACAATCCTCACAGCTGTTGTTAAGGGTGCTGACGTTACTAAGGAAGGCATCAACGCTGCTATGAAGGCTGCTGCTTCAGAGTCATTCGGCTACAACACAGACGAGATTGTTTCTTCAGACGTTATCGGTATGAAGTACGGTTCACTCTTCGATGCAACACAGACAATGGTTGCTAAGATTGCTGATGACCTCTATGAGGTACAGGTAGTTTCATGGTACGACAACGAGAATTCTTACACATCACAGATGGTAAGAACAATCAAGTACTTTGCTGAACTCGGCTAATAACTGAAAGTTCATACTAAATTATAAAGGCTGATTCTTCGGAATCAGCCTTTTTGTTTTATAAAAAACATCGTCACAAAGTCGTTAGGTTCGCTTTGTGACGATGTTTCTTCAAGTAATCAAATATTATATCATCTTTCGGGACTTATTCACTGTGGAGTAATGACAAGAGCCTGTTTACCAAGTTCGCTGTATCGTTCCTCAACTACATCACGCTTATATCCCATGCCGCTTTTTGTCTGCGGATCGTTAAAGTAGTAGTATTCATCATCATATCCGACAAGCACAAGACAATGCTCATTTGAAAGCCAGCTGAATTCCTCATCTGTTCCAATAATCGTCCATTTATTCTCATTCAGCCTATATGAAGGCTCCATGTGGAATGTAGCCCATATTATTACAGGAATATCATTATCAATGTATCTGCTGCACATTACATCAAGTTCCATTCCCATAAGACTCGAAACAGTATATGCCTTGTCGCTGAGATATTTTTTCATTGCCTTGTAAACTGCACCGCTGTAACATCCGTAACCTGTATTTTTTTCCGGTGAACCTACAAAAACCTCATTCGGATCACCACCTGTTTTCTTTGAACGATCTGAAGGATCCTCTTTAACTTCAACAGCCTCCATGTATCCTTCGGAAATAATATTTTCCGGAGAAATATTCATTCCATAAAACTGAAGTACCATAGATGTGCTTACAAGTTCACATCCTGTCGGAAACTTATCCTGTGAGATAAAAGGAACATCAATTACCTTAACTTTCCCTTTATCATCAGCCGATTCTATTGTCTTAACAGGAGCGGCTGTCGTCTCAGACTCCTCAGATGAATCATCCGAGACCGATGTTGTGGCAGGAACCGTCTCCTTTGTTTGTTTCTTTTCGGGAATATCAAATTCATAGGAATTAGTATATTCACTACCATAAAAATCATTGTATGTATAAGTACCGCATGATGTCAGAGAAAATAAAAGCAGTAAAGGCACAATAAATCTTTTCATTTTAAATCTCCTTAAAAATCGGAATAATAATCTCTGTACGCAATACAGAAGACTATATATATAATTATCCGATATTTTTCGTCAAATGTCAAGCCTTAATTTTAATTTTGTCATACATTGTTCATTATCATGTCATAAACAATATAAATGTACATAATATAAAAATCAAATTCGGCATAAAATGTCATAAAAATGATTTAATACTGCATACAAGTTATATTGACTTTGTAAAATTACTGTGATATAATTAAATTATGATAAAATACGGATTTAAGGCTGTATAACAGCCGAATTATGTAAACGGAGGAGAAAAAATGAAATTTAAAAAGGTTTTAAGCGGCCTTACCTCTCTCGCCCTCTCTCTTTCTGCTTTTGCAGGTGTAAGCTCTGTTCCGTCAGTAAAAAATATGGAAACAAATGCTGCACAGGCAAACTGGAAGTTTGATTTTGGCGGAAGCGGTGCGGCAGGAGGCTACACAGGCGTATCTGCATCAGACGGATATAATTCTTCAAGAGGATACGGCTTTGCTCAGACTGGCAATGTCTCAAATGTATCTGCGAGCGGAAGCGGTGCAGTTGCTGATGCTGTAAAGTTTAATAATTACGGTTCGGGCAACACATTCAATGTTGACCTTCCGAAAGGACTTTATCAGATTACTGTTACCGTCGGAAACAGCCCTCGTACCACAATTAAGCTTGAAAACATGGTTCAGATGATGAACCTCACAAATACGGGAGCAACTGAAACAGTACAGATTCCTGTTACAGACGGTCAGCTTAATATTCAGGCTGTCGAAGGTATGTCCGGCAGAGAACAGTCAATAGCCGCTGTTGAAATTACACAGCTTAACACAACAGGTGAAATGAAACCGACAGTTTGGATATGCGGTGACTCAACTGTTGCAAATTACTATAATCAGCCTGACAACAAACAGCATGGCTGGGGACAGTATCTTAAAAATTATATAAACACAAATGTTTTTGAAGTAAGAAACATGGCTACAAGCGGACAGTATGCAAAGGGATTTTACGAAGGCGGTCAGTTTGCACCTATTGAGTATTACGGAAAATCGGGTGACTATTTTATAGTTTCAATCGGTATCAACGATACAAACTACTCAAATGCCACAGAATACCATGATGTTGTTACAACTATGGTTGAGAAGGCAAAGAAGAAGGGCATGAAGGTCATACTCGTTAAACAGCAGGGCAGACACGGCGATTTCAGCAGAAGTCCGAAGCTTACGGGCAGATGGTTCGGAGGAGAACTTGATAAAATAGCCTCTGAGCAGAATGTTGAAGTTGTAGACCTTTTCAATGCATGGCAGGATTTCGGATTCAGTATAGGCGGATATGACGCTATGAATGAGTATTACGGTGATGGCGATGACCTTCACCAGAGCGCTAAAGGCGCACAGAAAAATGCTGAACTCGTTCAGGGACTCATGAAAATAGGAAACACCGAAATGAATACCGATGTTTTTTATACATTCAAAAATACAAACAGCGGACTCGTAATGGACATTGTTGACGGAAAAACCGAGGAGGGTTCAAACGTTCAGCAATGGGATTCAAACGGATTGTCATGTCAGCAATGGGAACTCAGACCTTTTAACAACGGAACAACATATTATTATGTTCATTCTGCGGCTGATCCGAATTACGTTTTAAAGGCTATGACGGGTGATAATGGCGGAAATATTGAGATTGTCCCCTATTCATCAAAGGACAGCATGATGCTTTTCCAGTTTACGCAGATTGGTGACGGTTCATACTATATTTCCACTCGTTCATCAAGGGATGTATGTTTCGTAGAGGTTGATTCAGCAAGTAAAAACAGTGGTGCTAATGTACAGCAATGGAGTATGACATACAATAAATGCCAGAACTGGCAGGCTGTAACATCACCTGTGACTACAACCGCACCACCTGAAACAACAACGACAACAACTGAGACAACTGCCGTTCCTACCGAACCACCTGCAACACAGTCTGAAACACAGACAGTGCAGACTGAAACAACACAATTACCTGTTTCAACCGAAGAAACTGAAACATATCTTCTCGGTGATGCCAACCTTGATGGTGAGGTCACAATGGCGGATGCAGTTGCAATTCTCCAGTATCTTTCAAATTCAACAAGATATCCTCTTGAAGGAAAAGCTCTTGTGAATGCCGATGTATTTGAACATGGAACAGGTGTTTCGGCGATGGATGCACTTCTCATTCAGAAGGTTGACGCAGGAGTTGAACAGCTTCCGGTTTATCAGGCACCTGAACAGCCAACAACTACACAGACTGTTACAACAGAAACCACATCAGTTACAACTGAAGCTGATCCTTTCGCAGGTTATTATTTTGCGGTAGACCAGATATGGGATCAGGGTGTTATTGAAACAACAAATTCAGGATACACAAAGTCAGAGGGTTATGTAAATCTTGATAATAACAACACAAGCAATATTACATTTACTGTAAACGCAGAAAAAGACGGAAACTACATGACTCATATCAGATTTGCAAACGGCACTGATGCAGACAGAGTAATGAAAGTAATCGTAAACGGAGTAACAGACCGTTTCTGGAAACAGTCATTCACAGGAACAGGTGCATGGACTTCATGGAACGAATTTGGAATCGTTCTTCCTCTTAATGCAGGAAAAAATACAATTCAGTTTGTATCTGATACATCTAACGGCGGACCAAACTTCGATTATATCACAATTACTCTTACTGACGAACCATACGCTGAAACATTTGATCCGAACAGCAACAATCAGGATATCGACACAAATATTCCTACAATATACATCGCAGGAGATTCAACTGTACAGACCTATCGTGCAAGTTATGCACCACAGCAGGGATGGGGTTATTATCTGCCTGATTATTTCGAAGGTGTAAATGTTGCAAACCATTCAATCGCAGGAAGAAGCTCAAAGAAATTCTATGATGAGGGCAGATGGCAGACAATTGCTGACAGTTTACAGAAAGGTGACTATGTTATGATTCAGTTTGCTATCAATGATGCAGGAACTTCAAATGCGGACAGATATGCTCCAACCTGTGGAAATGTAAACAACCCGTCAGAAGGTTCGTATGAATGGTACATGACAGAATTCATCAAGTCTGCACAGGCAAAGGGTGCAACACCGATTCTCGTAACAACAGTAATCGGAATGAAGGCGTACAGTAATGGAAAATTCAACAACAGCTACACAAATTACTGCGATGCCTGCAAACAGCTTGCAAGCAAGTACAATATCCCATGTATCGACCTTAATTCAATTATGGTAAATCACTATAATTCAATCGGATATGACAGAGTAGTCAAGTATCACCTCATGGGCGTTGTTGAAGGTTCAACAGATGGAACTCATTTCTGTGAGGAAGGTGCAAAGGTCGTTGCCGGTCTTGTTGCAGATGCAGTCAAGAGCCAGAAAATCAGCGGACTTTCAAATTATGTAAAATAACCGAACAAACAAAATAAAACCACAGCATTAACAAAATGCTGTGGTTTTTGATTTATTATTGCTGTGGAACAATCGTCCTCATATCATAGGTGAGTACATAGGAGTCACTTTCACATCTGCTGTAAAAGTTGCTGAGTATTCTGTTAGCAACGAGATGACCTCCGTCATCATCAGCACCCATAAGAATTATGAGAACCTGATTTGAACCGTTAACCGAGAAAATATCACCTCGCCTGAGGCAAATCTGTACCGCATTTGAAAGTACATCAAGTGCATCCTGAGTAACATCATCAGATTCATCGTCATTTCCTATTGTAAAAATCAGAGCCTGAGAACACTTGTCAGCACGTTCAAGCAGACGCAGAACATACTTGTATATTTTCTCAAAATCATCATGTTTTACAAAGAAAGCACCGTTTTCATAATTGGATTTCTCATAAACTTCAAAGCTGTTGAAATTAATATTATCATCCTGAGAAATGCAGTTATACCTTGTAAGTGCCTGAATCTTCTTTTTAATAAGCTTTTTGCATAAGGGGTAGAACATAATATCATCAGAACCCATATCACATATAGCTGTCTGATTATTTTCGCTGCTGTCGGATGTCACAGCGATAACAGGGCGTGAATACGATTTGAGTTCCCTGACTATGAAAGAGAAATCTTCCTTTGTGTAGTCCTGACATACAATATATATTTCTGATTCGTAATCGGGGATGTTTTCAAAGACCTCAGAATCGGGATAAAGCTTTTTCCATTCATCTGAATTGTCTTTGCTGTCAATAACAACAATCCTTTTCATAATGATACCACCTTATCTGACTATATGTATAACTATATTGTAGCATATTGTTTTATAATAATCAATGGTATTAATCTATAAATATTTCGGCTATATTATGTGAATATGGCACATAAAAAATACTTCCCGAAAAAATCGGGAAGTATTCCTGAGTGCGGATAACAGGAGTTGAACCTGCACCCCCTTGCGAGGACCAGCACCTGAAGCTGGCGCGTCTGCCTATTCCGCCATATCCGCTTAAATCAGCTTTATTATTATATCATACAAAAGCAGATTTGTCAAGAAAAAATTTTGTGAAAAAATTTTGTATTGTAAAAAATCCCGACTGCTGTGCGGCTTTACAGTCGGGATAAAAATTATTTTTTGTTTTTCTTTTTGCTATCTGATTTCTTGTTGTCATTAACGATAGCAGACTCTGCTTCAAGAACTTCGCTGTTTACAGCTTCAAGAGCTTCAACAGCCTTTGCAAGGTCGTTTTCAGGTTCTTCTTCCTTGTGGATTCCCTTCTTAACTTCCTTTACAGCCTCTTTGATTTCAGCCTTCTTCATCTCAGCTCTTTCAGCTCTCTCAATTTCAGCCATGATATCCTCAGGTGTTTTGATTGCAACCTTCTGGAGAGGCATTATTCTTGTCTTTTCAGAAACTGATACAGCGTCAGAAGGTGATTCAAGTGCCTTATAAATTAATGCAGCAAGAACTGCACCAATTACAGGACCAACAATAAATACCCATAATGAAGCTACAGTATCCATTCTGTTGTAGTTGATAGCAGCTACAATAGCAGGTGCAAGGCTTCTTGCAGGATTTACAGATGTACCTGTGAGACCGATTCCGAAAATGTGAACGAGAGTGAGAGTGAAACCGATAACAACACCTGCAAATGAGCCATGATTAGCCTTCTTTGATGTAACTCCGAGAATTGTGAGAACAAAAATAAATGTAAGAACAATCTCAACAACAAGTCCCGCAACAGGATTTCCGTTTACACCTGCAAGACCATTTGCGCCAAGACCGTTTGTCTGATCAGGCACACCGCCGAGAACAAAGATTGCCACAAGTACAAAAGTACCCAGGAATGCACCGATACACTGTGATACAATGTATGCGAGAAGCTCTGATGCAGTCATTCCGCCTGTTAAATATACACCTATTGAAACAGCAGGATTTATATGACATCCTGAGATGTTTCCGATACAGTAAGCCATACCTACAATGGTAAGACCAAATGCAAGGGCTGTAAGTATGTATCCGCATCCATTTCCGGCGTCACAGCCTACAAGCATAGCAGTTCCGCAGCCGAGAATAACAAGTACCATTGTACCGATAAGCTCTGCAAAACACTTTTTGGTTGTTGACATATTTTTTCCTCCTTAAATTTCAGACAGCCTTACAGAAGAAAATATATATTCCGCACAAATACCCTCCGCAGATAATCCGACAATATTTTACAAAAGCGGCGGGGATAATCTATATTATTTGCTGTTAAGATGTCCGTTAAAATGAATCGAACATATCGACTTTAAATATTATAACATATTTTATATAAAACGTCAACTTGATTTTGTCTATTTTTATATTTGTTTTATATTTAACATTTTAAGACTATGCCGCACAAAGAATGTGCAAAAGATACGCTGTCAGATTTTTCGTCAGAGTGCATAAAAATTCCGCTGGCTTGCTGTCGCAAGTCAATGGGAACTGTATGATATGACGGAAAATAGCGCACAACGAAATTGCCTTGGGGTACAAGTAGATTTTGTACAAAGTTCAAAAGCGTGCTTTGTGCGGTATGGCCTTAAATCACCTATGATAAGAATTTGACATATATGGTTTAATATGCTATAATATCATATTATAGAATTGTCATAAATCCACATGGATGCGACTTTAAAACGGAGGTATAAAATGCGTATCAGACACAAACCATGGGCAAAGCCTGAGCTTGAATCCTGCCCCTTTTACATAACTGAACCAACTGAACATAAGGGAAACTGGACAATGGTTTTTGATGAACCTGAAAAACCGCTTTATGTTGAACTCGGATGCGGCAAAGGAGGATTCATTTCACAGGCAGCACCCTCACATCCCGAAATAAACTTCATTGCAATGGATATTAAGAACGAAATGCTTGTTCTCGCAAAGCGCAAGCTTGAAGCCGCTTATTCCGAAAAAAATATGAAAACTGATAACGTCCGCATTGCTATTCAGAACATCGAAAGAATGGATATTGCATGGGATGAAAACGACAGAGCAGACAGAATATATATTAATTTCTGCAATCCATGGCCAAAAAAGAAACATAAAAAGAGACGTCTTACACATACGAGACAGCTCATCAATTACAAGAAATTCCTCAAAGGTGAACTTTGGTTCAAAACTGATGATGATGAGCTTTTCGAGGAGTCATTTGAATATTTTGCTGAGGCAGGATACAGAATAAAATTCAGTACGCATGACCTTCACAGCGTTACAGAATATGAAAACTTTGTGACAGAACACGAAAAAATGTTTACTGAGGAAGGTAAGAAAATAAAGTTTCTTATTGCCGAGCCGATAAAAGGAGAATAATCATGGAGTTTGAAAAAAATCTCGGTAATTTTTCATTTGGTTTCGGAAATGAGAAAACAGCGGGAAAAGGTAAACTTTCTGATGCGGTTAAAATTAAAAGCAGACCTGATGCAAAAGCTGTAAGAAAGAAAAATATAGAAAACGGACTGAAAGCAGGTGCGGCTGTGGCTGCGCTTCTCGTCACTCACAGCATGAAAAAGCATAAATAATCATGTCGGTATTATCTGTTTGCAGTATTTTGTAGAAAAAATATATGAAATCGCAGCATAAAATGTCAGTTTAACGGAAAATCAAAAAAATACTGGACAAACTGTAAATGATATGATATAATTATTATCGGACAATGGGAATGTCCGTAACTGACCTTTAATTCGGTCCTGTGAGATCGGCAAGGCGTGTTGACTTCTGAATATCTGTTTTATCCGATATTGCAGTATTATATGCATTGGTCGGGTATAGCTATATATGTAAGTATACCGTCTGCCGAAGCAGACGGTTTTTTTTGTCGGAGGTGTGATTATTGGAAGAAAAACGTATTATCATGGATGAAAAAGCTGTCGGACGTGCGATAGCAAGAATATCCTATGAAATAATCGAGCATAACAAAGGTACTGAAAGTATATGTGTAATCGGAATAATATCCCGTGGCGCACCGATAGGAAAACGTATTGCAGAAAAACTCGAAGAACTGGAAGAACATGAAATTCCATTCGGGATTCTTGATATCACACCGTACAGAGATGATAACGAGGGACTTTCTGAAAGTGAAAGAACAGATATTCCGTTCTCCGTAAAAGACAGAAACGTTATTCTTGTTGATGATGTTCTCTTTACGGGGAGAAGCTGTCGTGCGGCAATTGACGCAATAATGAAAAGAGGCAGACCAAGTTCGATTCAGCTTGCTGTTCTTGTTGACAGAGGACATCGTGAACTGCCGATACGTCCTGATTTTGTGGGAAAAAATCTTCCCACTTCACACAATGAAAAAGTAATCGTTTCCGTTACTGAAATTGACGGAGATGACAAGGTTTCCATAATGACTAAGTAAAGGAGGAGATAATATGTCATCAATACTCATTAAAAATTCACGCATAGTTGACGGCAACATCGACTTAACCGCAGATGTATTTATAAATGACGGAAAAATAGCAGACTTCGGATTCAACCTCAGCAACGATGCTGATGAAGTTATTGACGGTACGGGACTTGTTCTCATGCCTTCAATATTTGATATGCACGTGCATTTCCGTGATCCCGGACAAACTGAAAAGGAAGATGTAATTACAGGATGTTCAGCCGCACTTTCCGGTGGTGTTACAGGTGTGCTTGCTATGCCTAATACCGTTCCTGCCTGTGATGATCCTGAGATAATGAAGTATATTATCAATAAGGCAGAAGGAACAGGGGTTGACGTTTATCCTGTCGGATGTATCACAAAGAAAATGGAGGGCGAAGGTCTCTGCGACTATGACAGTTTCAAGGAAGTCGGATGTATCTGTATTTCAGACGACGGACGACCTGTAAGAAACGCTGAACTTATGCGTCAGGCACTTGAAAAATCCAAAGAAAACGGACTTCTTGTTGCTTCACATTGTGAAGACCTGAATATCATAAACGGAGGCATCATCAATAAGGGTGAGACATCTGAAAAGCTCGGTGTTAAGGGCATGGACAGAGCATCTGAGGATTCTGTCACAGCGAGAGAGATAATCCTTGCATCGTCAGTTGATGCGAGAATTCATATCTGTCATGTAAGCACAGAGGGAAGCACAGCCATTATACGTTTTGCAAAGTCAAGAGGTATAAAAGTTACTTGTGAAACTGCACCGCATTATTTCATGCTGACAGATTCACTTCTTGAAAAGAGAGATGCAGATTACAGAATGAATCCCCCTCTCAGAACTCCTGAAGATGTAAAGGCAATAATTGAGGGCATAAAGGACGGTACAATTGACTGCATAATTACCGACCATGCTCCCCACACAGCAGAACAGAAATCTGTATTTGAAAAGGCACCTAACGGTGTAGTGGGACTTGAAACCTCACTTGCGGCAACTCTCACTGCCTTATATCACACAGGTGAAATAACACTTAACAAGGTTATAGAGCTCATGTGCATAAATCCGAGAAAACTTCTCGGACTTGAAGTTCCTTCAGTAAAAAAAGGAAGTACAGCAGATTTTATTCTTGCTGACCTTAATAAAGAATGGACCGTTGAACCTGAAAAACTGCATTCAAAATCGCATAATTCAGTATTCAAGGGCATGACACTCAAAGGAAAAACAATCGTAACAATTTCAAAGGGAATAATAAGATTTGACGAAAGGGAGAATTAAATATGTCATTTGACAGACTTATCGAAAGAATAATTGAACTCAAAAACCCTACTGTTGTAGGACTTGACCCAAAGCTTGAATATGTACCTGAGTTTATTCAGAGAAGATACATGGATGACGACGGCGGCACATTAAAGGCAGCTGCAAAGGCTATCTTTGCATTCAATCAGGCTATCATTGATGAAATTCATGACATCGTGCCTGCAATCAAGCCACAGGCTGCATACTACGAAATGTACGGACACTACGGTATCAAGGCTCTTGAAAAGACAATCCGTTATGCAAAACTCAACGGTATGTTCGTTATCACAGACGGAAAGAGAAATGATATCGGCGCAACAATGGAAGCTTACACAAACGCACACCTCGGTTCTGTAAAGGTTTGTGACAATGATATTGAACCGTTTGGTGCAGATGCTCTTACAGTAAACGGATACCTCGGAAGCGACGGAATCAATCCTCTTCTCAATGTATGTCGTGAGCGTGACAAGGGTATTTATGTACTTGTAAAGACTTCAAACCCTTCAAGCGGTGAACTTCAGGACATGAAGCTTGAAGACGGACGCACAATCTATGAGGCTATGGGTGATATGTGCGAAAAATGGGGCGCAGACGCAATCGGTAAGTATGGTTATTCAGATGTCGGAGCAGTTGTTGGTGCAACATATCCCGAAATGCTTACAGAACTCAGACAGAGACTTCCACACACAATGTTCCTTGTTCCGGGATACGGCGCACAGGGCGGCGGTGCAGAAGGTCTTAAAGGCGGATTTGATGAAAATGGTCTCGGTGCTATCGTAAACTCATCAAGAGCAGTTATGTGTGCATACAAGAAAGAGGGCTGTGATGAGCGTGATTTTGCAAAGGCTGCAAGACGTGAAGCTCTCCGCATGAGAGAAGATATCTGTCAGTATATCAATCTCAAATAATATTGTATTTGAAGCCGAATCTTCCCCATACAATGGCGTATGGGGAATGATATAGATTATCTTATATTTTGAAACTATGAAAGGATATGATAGAATGTCGTTATTCAATCAGAGTGAAACAGCTTACCTTATGCTTGCTGACGGACAGATTTTCAAGGGCAGAAGCTTTGGTGCAAAGGGTACTGTAATCGGTGAGGTGGTATTTACCACTGGTCTTACAGGTTATCAGGAGACACTCACAGACCCGAGTTATTACGGTCAGATAGTTACACAGACTTTCCCTCTTATCGGAAATTATGGTGTAAACAGTGAGGACGGAGAATCAGCAAAAAGCTATGTAAGCGGATACATAGTAAGAGAATGGTGCAATATGCCTTCAAATTTCAGATGCGAGGGAAATATTGACGATTATCTCAGAGAAAACAATATTATCGGCATTCACAATATTGACACACGCCGACTCACAAGAATCATTCGTGAAACAGGTGTTATGAACGGTGTCATCACAACAGAGGATGTTTATGCAAAAAAAGACGAACTCCTCGAAGAAATCCGTGCTTTTGAGATTAAAAATGCAGTAAAGACAGTTACTGATACTCAGATTCGCACATACACAGAAGATAATCCGAAATACAAGGTTGTTCTTTTCGATTTCGGATATAAGAGAAACATCAGAAGAGAGCTTGTAAATCGTGGCTGTGAAGTAATTGTCGTACCTGCATACACAACAGCAGAACAGGTAAAGGAAATCGCACCCGACGGAATCATGTTCTCAAACGGCCCCGGAAATCCGGCTGAAAACGTTGAAATAATCGAAAACATCAAGGAAATTCAGAAGCTCGGAATCCCGATTTTCGGAATCTGTCTCGGTCACCAGCTTATGGCACTTGCAAACGGTGCAAAGACAGAAAAGCTTAAATACGGTCATCGTGGAGCAAATCAGCCTGTTATCGACCTTGAAACAGGTCTTACCTATGTTACAAGCCAGAATCACGGATATGCAGTAATAGGAGACAGTATTCCGTCAGAAGTCGGTCACGTTTCCCATGTAAATGCAAACGACAAAACCTGTGAGGGAATCCGTTATACAGCAGTTAACGCAAGAACTGTACAGTTCCACCCCGAAGCTCACGGCGGTCCTCTCGATACAGCATATCTGTTTGATGAATTTGTTGAAACAATGGGAAAGGAGCGTGACTGATTATGCCACTCAGAAAAGATATTAAGAAGGTTCTCGTTATCGGTTCAGGTCCTATCGTTATCGGTCAGGCTGCCGAATTCGACTACGCAGGCACACAGGCTTGCCATGCTTTGAGACAGGAAGGACTTGAGGTTGTACTTGTAAACTCAAACCCTGCCACAATCATGACAGATAAGGCTATGGCTGACAAGGTATATATCGAGCCGCTTACCCTTGATGTAATCAAGAGAATCATCAAAATTGAAAAACCTGACAGCCTTCTTTCAACACTCGGAGGACAGACAGGTCTTACACTTTCAATGCAGCTTGCTGAAGAAGGCTTCCTTGAATCACACAATGTAAAGCTTCTCGGCGCAGACCCTGAGACAATTCACAAGGCTGAGGACAGACAGGCATTCAAGGACACTATGGAAAAAATCGGCGAACCATGTATTCCTTCAAAGGTTGTTGAAACAGTTGAAGATGCAATGGATTTTGCAAAGGTTATCGACTACCCTGTAATTGTACGTCCTGCATTCACTCTCGGAGGTACAGGCGGCGGTATTGCTTACAATGAAGCTGAACTCCATGAAATCGCTACAAACGGTCTCAGACTCTCCCCTATCACTCAGATTCTCGTTGAGAAATGCATAAGCGGATGGAAGGAAATCGAATTTGTGGTTATCCGTGATGCAAAGGGAAATGTTATCACCGTATGTTCAATGGAAAACTTTGATCCTGTCGGTGTTCACACAGGTGACAGTATCGTTATTGCCCCTGCTGTTACTCTTACAGACAGAGAATATCAGATGCTTCGTACAGCGGCTATAAACATCATAAAGGAACTTAAAGTTGAGGGCGGATGCAACTGTCAGTTTGCACTTCATCCGACAAGCTTTGAATATGCAGTAATCGAGGTAAACCCACGAGTTTCACGTTCTTCTGCACTCGCTTCAAAGGCAACAGGTTATCCTATCGCAAAGACAGCAGCTAAAATTGCTATCGGATATACTCTTGATGAAATCATCAATCAGGTAACAGGCAAGACTTACGCTTGTTTTGAACCTGCACTTGACTATGTTGTAGTAAAATTCCCTAAATGGGCATTTGATAAATTTGTATACGCAAAGAGAACTCTCGGTACACAGATGAAGGCAACAGGCGAGGTTATGGCTATCGGTACAAGCTTTGAACAGGCAATGATGAAGGCTGTTCGTTCAGTTGAACTCGGACTTGATACAATGAATCTCAAAAAACTCGCTGAATTCACAGATGAGGAAATAAGAGAGAAACTCAGCGTTGTTGATGATGAGCGTTCATTTGTTGTATATGAGGCTCTCAAACGTGGAATCACTCCCGAAGAAATCCACGAAATCACTATGATTGACAACTGGTTCCTCTATAAGCTTCTCAATCTCGTTAATCTTGAAAAGTGGCTTGCTGAAGGTGAACTCACAGAAGAAAAATACGAAACTGCAAAGCAGTACGGCTATCTCGACAGCACAATTGAAAGACTTTCAGGACAGAAATGCCCATGTCACAAGAGTGCGGTATTCAAGATGGTTGATACCTGTGCAGGCGAATTCAAGGCTGAAACTCCTTACTTCTATTCAACATTCGATGAGGAAAACGAGGCGGCACAGTTCATTGAAAGACAGAATTCGGGCAAAAAGAAAATCATCGTATTCGGTTCAGGTCCTATCAGAATCGGACAGGGTATCGAATTTGACTATTGTTCCGTACATTGTGTATGGAGCCTTAAAGAAATGGGATATGAAGCAGTTATCTGCAATAATAACCCCGAAACGGTTTCAACTGACTTTGACACAGGCGACAGACTTTACTTTGACCCGCTCACAAATGAGGACGTTGATGCGATTATCGAAACTGAAAAGCCTTATGGTGTAGTTGTTCAGTTCGGAGGACAGACAGCAATCAAGCTTACACGTCATCTTGCTGACAAGGGCGTTAATATTCTCGGTACATCTGCTGACATGATTGATGCGGCTGAGGACAGAGAGCGTTTTGACGAGGTACTTGAAAAGTGTGGAATTCCACGTCCTGCAGGTCATACTGTCATGACAACAGAAGAAGCTGTTGTTGCGGCTGAATCTCTCGGATATCCTGTACTTCTCAGACCTTCATACGTTCTCGGCGGTCAGAATATGATTATTGCACATTCAAGAGAAGACGTTGTTGAGTATATGGGAATCATCACAAGCCACATGATTGAAAATCCTGTACTTATTGATAAATACATGATGGGTACCGAAGTTGAGGTTGATGCTATCTGTGATGGTGAAGACTTCCTTATCCCCGGTATCATGGAGCATATTGAGCGTGCAGGCGTTCATTCGGGTGACTCTATTTCAATTTACCCAGCACAGCATCTTTCAGACAGAATCAAGCGTATTATTGTTGAGTACACAAGAAAACTTTCAAAGGAACTCAATGTAATCGGTCTTGTAAACATTCAGTATGTTGTATACAATCACGAGGTATTTGTAATTGAGGTAAATCCACGTTCCTCAAGAACTGTACCATATATCAGTAAGGTTACAGGCATTCCTATGGTTGATATTGCAACAAAGATTATGTTCGGTGCAAAGCTGAAAGATATGGGTTACGAAAGTGGTCTTTATCCGTCAGGCGATTATGTTGCAGTTAAGGTTCCTGTATTCTCATTTGAGAAGCTCACAGACGTTGATACAATGCTCGGACCTGAGATGAAGTCAACAGGTGAATGTCTCGGAATCGGCAGAAACCTTGAAGATGCACTCTTAAAGGGACTTACAGCGGCAGGATTCGACCTCAAGCGTGAGGGCGGTGTACTTATTTCTGTTCGTGACAGCGACAAGAGAGAGGTACTTCCGATTGCTGACAAGCTTGAAAGAATGGGATTTGAACTCTATGCAACATCGGGTACACAGAGCGTTCTCACAAGAAACATGATTGCTTCACACCTTGTAAGAAAAATCTCAGACGGAACTCCGAATGTTGTTACTCTCCTCGAAAGCGGAAAGATTCACTATGTGATTTCAACATCTGCAAAGGGCAGACTCCCTGAACGTGACAGCGTTAAGATGAGAAGAAAGTCAATCGAGCGTTCAATATGCAGTCTTACTGCAATTGATACAGCAAAATCACTCGTAAAGGTTCTTGAATCGGGCAGAACAATTAACGATGTTGAACTGATTGATATTACGACTATATAAAATTAATCCCCCTCAGAAATGAGGGGGATTTTGTCTGCATACCTATGTATTACAACACAATTCTATTCTGAATATTTCCACAATCAACAATGGTATTATCGGGATTGCAGTAGGCTGTTTCAAGGAGAAACTCCCCTATTTCGTCGGAAATAATTTTTCCGCCAAGAGGATTTTTCACACCTTCAATTCTTCCATTTACAACTGCATCAACTTCGCTTCTCTCAAAAGAAAGGTCAGTCCCCTCCATTGTACAGTTTTCAAGAACAAGCCCTTTACAGTAGCAAAGAGGCTGAGTGCCGACAATATGACATCTCACAAATTTCAGATTCTCCGAATACCAGCCGAGATATTCACCTTTAACAATACTGTCGGTTACGGTAACATTTTTACTGTGCCAGAAAGCATCCTTTGTGTCGAGTACAGAATTATTAATTACCATGTTTTCAACATACTGAAAAGAGTATTTGCCTTTCATTTTTAGATTATCAATTTTTATGTCCCTGCATTCAAAAAACAGATATTCCGATTCGACAGAACTGTCCTTTATCCCGATATTACTGCATTTCCAAAGAAATTCGGGAGATGAGACAACACAGTTTTCAAGATTTATGTTATTACATTCCCTCAATGCCTTTATACCGTTCATTGTACAATTTTTTATGGTTATGTCATTGTCATACCAAAGGGCGGCACGACAGTTTTCAGTAAGCACACAATTATTTATAACAGCATTTTCGTTATGCCAGAGCGGATATCTGAGATTAAAGAAGCAATTTGATACGGTTATATTTCGGCATTCCTTTAAGGCTGATTCACCGTCAGAAGGTCCGTCGAAATGACATTCGGTTATTTCAGCGTTATCAAGACCATATAAAGCACGTTCTTCATCGAACTGCTGATTTCTGATTATATCCATTTTATTATCCCTCTTTTGAATAACTAATAAAAAACGCAACCCAAAAGGATTGCGTCTCATAATGCCGCTGACCGGGGTCGAACCGGTACGATGTTGCCACCGGCAGATTTTGAGTCTGCTGCGTCTGCCAATTCCGCCACAGCGGCGCATCACTCAAGTATTATATCATACTTCGGTATCATTTGTCAATACAAAAATAAAAAATAATATGGAAATCAATTCAGAATATACACGGGGACACCACATTCGGTGTCCCCATGATATTATTCAATATTCATGAATCTTTTGAAATTCTCAGCAAGAATAAGCCTGTTTTCTTCCTCAGTAAATCCAAGACCAAGCAGTAATTCAAGTTCGTCATCATGCTTCCACATAGGAAAATCAGTACCGAAAGCACAGTTTTCCACACCGTATGTTCTTATCATTTTTACGGTTACTTCCTTAGGAAGAAATGCTACAGAACTACAAGTGTCAAAGAGAACATTCTCAAATCCCGAAAGACATTCAAGTGCTTCTTCCCACTGTTCCCAGCCACCAAGATGAGAAGCCTGTAATTTCAGTTTAGGGAAGTTTTTGCATATATTTGCAATTCTGCGTGGTGATGAATAGTCAAATCTCGGATCTCCGCAATGAATAAGCAGAGGAAGAACTCCCTCTATCTGTTCATATATTCTGAAAGCCTCTTTTGAGTCTGCTTCAAATGTCTGAAAATCGGGATGCAGTTTTACACCTTTAAGACCAAGTTTTTTTATCTGCTCAATATCACCTGTTAAATCCTCAGTATTAGGATGTGTTGTACCCAATCCCACAAATTCAGGATGAAGTCTGCATTCTTCTGCGATGAAATTATTAATAGAAGAAATCTGATGCGGGGTTGTTGCGGCAGAACATACAAGGTATTTTGATACTCCGATTTTCTTTCCGCTTTCGATAAGATTTATACTGCTCCCACAGTTTCTCATCGGAAGGTCATAAAACTTACCGATTGCGACAGTTGCGTTTTCGGACATTTTTTCAGGGAAAATATGTGTATGTGAATCTATGATTTCGTATTTACTGTAGATTTCAGAATCCATTATTTTTATACTCCTTTTTGCTGTGAAAAAAATTACTCTACGGCAGTTGTCTCTGTTATTTCAGCGGTTGTCTCCTCACAAACAGAAGTTTCATCAGATGTCGCAACTGAAATTTCCCTGACATCTGAAAAGGACATTTTCAGACTGTTGTTAGGCATTTCAAATGCATTCAGATTTCCTTCCTTGTCAACAATCAGCTTATAATCTCCACCTTCAAGACTTCCGCTTATTTCAACAAGACCGTCATTTTCAGTTCCGCTGAGTTCATCAGCATCTGCATTTTTATCAGTTGCCTCAATAAGATTCACAAGCATTGACTTAACGGGAACAGCAGACTTCGGCACAGAAAAACTCAGCCCCTTATACGATGCTGTAACATTCCCCTCGCTGAATGACAATTCAACACCGCTAAGTGTATTAGGCTCAGAGAAGTTGATTTTCCATTCTCCGTCACCAAAACGCTTTAACTCACCCTCGGCAGACAATCTGTCAAGGGTGAGTTCGACTTTTGTCGAAAAAGCCTTGTTCAGACCGTTTTCACATGAAGTTTTTCCCGAAACAGAAGGTGCTGAACATGAGGTAAGTAAAAATGAAACGACAGCCGCCGATGTAAATGTTAAAAGCCTTTTCATAATATCAACTCCGAAATTATAATTTGACTTTAAACATCCTTTATCACCACACAAAAATCTTTTTGTTTACGGCATCAAAACTACAAGGTTTTTATGAAATCCGACTGCGTAAATTTTGCACAATCTTTGTGTAGTGTTGCCTTTACCTGATTTTGCTTTGTTTTTCCTTTAATATACGGAAAGCATCTGTCATACAGGATATCATATCACTCGGAAGCATAGCCTCCTGACCGAATTTTTCAGCCGCCGCATCACCTGCAAGACCATGAATGTAAACACCTGCGCAGCAAGCATCAAGCGGGCTGAATCTCTGCGCAATCGCTGTACCGATTATTCCTGCAAGAATATCACCGCTTCCGCCTCTGCTCATTCCTGCATTTCCTGTGTGATTTACAGCAGTTGTACGATTATTTGAAACGATTGTTCCTGCGCCTTTAAGAACTAATGTTATACCGAATTTCTCAGCATATTTCTCAGCTACGGTTATACGGTTTTCATTAATCATTTCGGGTTCGCACTTGAGAAGTCTTGCCATTTCACCGGGATGAGGAGTAATGATTACATCTGTTTTCCTGTTTACTAATATATCTATGTCCGATGCCACACAGTTTATACCGTCTGCATCAATTATTACAGGAACTTTGGCATTCTGCACAACATAACGAACCAACTCAACGGTATCATTTGAAACACCCATTCCACATCCGATTACAACTGAATCAGCAAGTGCAACTGCCTCTGCAAGACGATTTTTATTGTCATCAAAAAGCATTTTTCCAAAATCATCACATTCCATTTCTGTGAAAATTGCCTCGGGGCAGATAACAGAAAGCGTATCAATACATTTTTCGGTTGTTGCAACATGAACAAGCCCTGCACCGCTCCTCAAAGCTCCCTGTGCCGCAAATGCCGCCGCACCTCTCATGTTGTTGCTTCCTGCAATTATGAGAACTCTGCCGAAAAGCCCTTTGTGTGCATCTCTCTGTCTTTCGGGAGGGAATCCGATTAAGTGGTTTCTTTCAATTCTGAAATACTGTCTTTCATCATCTGTTACACATGATGCAGAAGACGGAATTCCAATATCTGCAAATGTAATTTTTCCACAGTATTTCTTTAACGGATATTGTGTCATACCTGTTTTGAGGAAACCGAAAGTAACAGTTTCGTCAGCCTTGAAAACACCCTTTGAAACTGTACCAAGAGCAGAATTTCCACCGCTTGGAACATCAACAGCAATCTTGTAGGCTCCAGTGCTGATTGAGAAAATTCCCATAATATCTTTATCAAGATTACCATGGAATCCTGTTCCGAATACACCGTCAACAAGAATATCAGCTCCTATAACCGCATCACGAATTGAAAGCATACGTTCTTTTTCTCTTATAATGATTTTATCAACAGGAGTAAGTTCTGACTGTGATTTCTTATCGAGATCGGATCGGGAAGATGTGACGCTCATGTAATCAAGCTCAGCCGCTTCGATTGCCGCTTCAACGTTTTCGCCTTTATATCCCGAAATAATGTTAACCATGTTTTCAGAGAGATAGGAAAACATCTCTTCTGAAAGTCTTGTTGCCGGTTTGCCGCAAACATTGATTACAGTAACATTGTATCCTGTATAAGCAAGAATATTTGCAGCAACAAAACAATCTCCGCCATTGTTTCCTGTACCTGCGAGGAATACCACATTTGTGTTTTTTATGTCATCCTTGTTTATGTGTTTTGCGCTTCTGGTAATTACTTTTGCGAGTTCACGTCCTGCATTAAGCATAAGGTCACGTCGGCTTACACCGAGTTTCTCAGAACGTTCCTCGATTTTTGTCATTTGCTTTGGTGTTACGATTTTCATTTTATACCTCCTTTTATTTTGTGCATTAACACGTTATCAACGTGTACGTATTGCCTTAAAAATTATCTTGTTCTTAACGCCCTCGGAAGAGCCTTGTTGATATTTTCAAGCATTCTTTCATCAGGACAGAAAATCAGTCTTGTACTGCCGTATTCATCATGCGGGAAATCAGCGTAATATTCCTGTGATGCAATATTGCTCGAAGCTATCACGACTGTCATATCATCAGTTTCCTCAATTGAATCTGTATATATTCCGAAAGCTGTAAATCTTCTAACTTCAACGCTTACCATTTCCTTGCGTGTCTTTTTTGCTATAATCTTATCAATATCAAGTTCACCATTCGTAAAAGTATATTCGTACTCAACCTGAAGTCCCTGAATACCGAAATATGTTCCGCATCCTGAACCTACTGCAAGAAGAATACACACAAGTGCAATAATCGGTGACGCAAAGAAAGTAAGGAGTGAAAACAGTGTGAGAATTACCGTTGATACAACACCGAGAAAAATAGTGAGGTTCTTTCGTCTTTTTTCTTCACCTGTATTCTCCCTTTTAACAAGCTGTTCTGCAAAATTATCCATTCTATCATCTTCCTTTCTGTTACAATATTATTATAACACTTTGATTATTTTGTGTCAATAGAAACTGTTTTTGCAGTTATGCAAACTATCGTCCCCTTTAAACGTTTTATTGCTCACCAAAAAAATCGTGAAAAATTTGTGGAGCATTATTCTGAAAAATGACTTGCGTAAAAAATCACAAAAATACTTGACAAACCATTTAAGATGTGATATAATTCATATTGTTGATTACACAAGCGGAGATGACTGGGTGTGGCGCAGCTGGTAGCGCGCTACCTTGGGGTGGTAGAGGCCGTGGGTTCAAGTCCCGTCACTCAGACTCTTTAAAAAATCTCGGTAAATCGTATAATCATAAAATCCCCTTGATTTACTGAGATTTTTCGTAATCACAAATAATGCACCATGTTTCAGAAATGAAATGTGGTGCATTTTTTTATTCAAATCCAAGCGCAGTCATAATCTGCTGACCTTTCTCTTTCGGACATAAATATCCCCCTTAGAGTTTCCACATTTTTGTGTGTACTCTAAAGGGGATGTCAGTTACTATAATGTTTTTTCAACAATTACTGTTTGCCACCGAATTCAGCCTGACGAGCAATTTCCTCAAATTCACCTGTTGGCTCAGCAGTAATAACTTCCATCGCATTACTGTCATAGTAGAACCATACACAGAAAGCTACAAGACCTGAGTTGTTCTTAACATTTATATAGTAGTCAATTGTGTCGCCCTGCTTACAAGCAACATTGTCACCGTAGTAATAGTTTTCTGTTGTGTCTGATGAATCAACTGCATCAATTGAACCATTATTTACTCTGATGATACCGTCAGTTACCTTGCCAGGATTTACAGTCTTACCAGCAACATCTGAAAGGTCAGGAGAAATTCTTACCTTGTAGTCACCGTTCGGAACATCATCCTTAATTTTGAACTGAACATGGATGAACTCTCCGTTGAATACAAAGTTTTCATCCTTTGATATATCAAGCCACATAGCATATTTTCCGTCAGTTTTTGGTGTGTAATTTGATGCTGTTGTATTGCTGTTGCTGTTTCCGTTAGCTGTATAATTTGAACCCTTGACAACTGTTGTTACTTCTGCAACTGTAGTAACTTCCTCGCCGTTTGCATTTGTAACAACTGCACCTTTCGCATCTGTAACCTTCTGAACAGTAGTTACAACAGAACCATCTGCTTCTGTAACATTCTGAACTTCAGTTGAATCCTCTGTTTCTTCCTGTGCAGCCTGAGTAGGATCTTCACCGTTTACATCAGCGTTTTCTTCATCAGCAACAGCAATATCCTCTTCCTTTGCCTGTCCTACTTCAAAAGGAAATTGGAGTACCTTTTCTTCTGTCGTCTGCTGTGAATCATCCTTACTCTTACCTACACCTCCACAAGATGTTAAACCTGATACTGCAACACAGAGAAGCGCAGCAATTGCAATAATTCTTTTTGTTAAATTCTTCATGTTGAATTCCTTTCTTTCCGCTTTATGTATGATATACGGAAATATATTTTATTTCGGGATACATACCCTCATGCTACTAACTATTATACACAAACGATTATGATTTGTCAAGCAACATACTGAAATGTTTAAATTTGTCACCAAATTTTCACCTATGGAAATAAATACATGTTGATTTCTTAATTTTTTGATAGTATAATGTAATTGACAAAATGATACCGAAAGGGAGGAAATAATAATGCTTAAAGCAACTTGTTCGGGAAAGAACATTATGAATACAGGTTTTTACAGCTGTATTTCTGATATTATAGAACATCCTCAGCTTTTAAAACTTACGAAAATAACACATCACATTTCAACTACAAGATTTCAGCATTGCCTGAATGTTTCATATTACAGCTACATTGTGTGCCGAAAGTTAGGACTTGATGCCCGTTCAGCAGCAAGGGCGGGGCTTCTTCATGATTTGTTCTTTTATGACAGAAAAAAATATAATCTGAAAAAAAGAAAAAATCAGCCCTCACACAGTCTTATGCACTCGATGATTGCGCTGAAAAACGCATCCGAACTTACAGAAATCAACCCCGTTGAAAGAGACATAATATCAAAACACATGTGGCCTGTAACCCGAGCTTTGCCAAAATATAGGGAAACTTACATTATAACGATAATTGATAAATTCTGCGCTGTTATCGAATTTTTCTGTGGAAAAAAACAACACCGAATCCTGAAATCCGGTGTTGAACTTAAATAATTATAAACGGAAGATTACCATGAATTGATAAAAAGTTCATCATCTTCAAATTCTCCGTTTTCGTTTTTATAAAGGGCTGTCCCGTATGGAGATTTCAGAAACGGGATAATTGCAGGATCATTTTCAGCAATGTCATGCACACTCATGATTGATGAATTATTCAGGGTTTCCTCATATCCACCTGACTCATTACCCTCGTAAAATCTCCAGCCGCTGTCTGAGAAACTGCGTGAAATTTCATCACGATACATATAACCGACTTTGCATCCGTTTACAGCAACTCTGTTCGTTGCAATGCAATATTCCGCACCATCCCATACATCTCTGCTTTTTTCCGTTTCTTCTTCGATATATTCTTTATCAATGACAGGCACTATAATTTCACATACTTCATTTTTCTCGTCAATGCCGATATAAGGAATATAGAAACCATTTCCAAGCCCTGATACAGAAATAAACATATTGAGTTCTGAACCGGGAATCTGCCATTCTGTAAAATCTCCGTTCCATTCGTCATCCTCGTCATCAAAATCTTCAAGGAGCATGGCAAAAATTTTATCATAAAAGTCCTTATTCGGATTACTTTTGCGCCAGTTTCTGATGTATTCTCTGTACTTTTCTCCACCTTCCGAACTTATGAAAGTAATATAACCCATTTGCACAGGAAAACCGATAAAATGTTTTTCCGGTAAATCAATGTCTTTTTCATAGGCTGAATGTGCAATTTCATATTTCACAGCATCTGTCTGTCTTAATTTCAAACGAAGAGTACAAAGATTAACCCCGATCAGTTCATTTTCAATATAAGCATACTGAACCGGATATATTCCGCTTTCAACATTAACAGTAAGTCTTTGACTGAAATCGCTGCAATACAGATACGCAAACGGATCACCAACCAGTATTTTTCCATCAGGGACACTTAATCTTCCAGCTGTAAACCAGTCACCATCCATTGCAAACTGTTTGCGGATTTTTTCAGGTGAAGGAATACTGTCACTGAGTCTCTTCAGATTTTCCCCACGTATTCTGTTCAGATTCAAAATTATGTCACTCCTTTCTGTAAAATACGCTTTCTAACACCGCAGGTGCGGCACTGCCCAAAAGTAATTATAACACTTTTTTATATGAATTGCAACTGATAATGATAGTTTACACTTGACAAATTTTTCCTTATGGTGTAAAGTTATACTATAATATATGTACAGGAGGTAATCTTAATGAATTACACATACAAAACACAGATGGTCTGTTCAAAGGAAATCAGCTTTGATATTGATGGAAACGTTATCACAAATGTTTCATTTCTCGGAGGATGCAACGGAAACCTTAAAGCAGTTTCAAAACTCGTTGACGGAATGACAGTTGAACAGATTGAAGCAAAACTCAAAGGAAACACCTGCGGCATGAGACCGACATCATGCGCTGACCAGCTGTGTGTGGCTGTAAGAGAGGCCTACGAAAAAAATAAGGCATGATTCCTTTGCGGACAGTTTCTGCTGTCCGCAATTTTTTTAAAAATAAAATTATAAAATTCCCTTGACAAGTATGTTTATATGTGATATAATGAAAATACCTCATTTTGGGGTTATTTTTTATGCCCTTTCTTGAGGGAGGCAAACAACCTATCTCCTTTATGGGAGGAAGTAATTTTTCAGGAGGTGCCGATATGAGAGTTAAGATCACTTTGGCTTGTACAGAGTGCAAGCAGAGAAACTATGTTTCCAAGAAGAACAAGAAGAATGATCCAGACAGAATCGAAATGATGAAGCATTGCAAGTTCTGCCGCAAGCACACTCTTCATAAGGAAACTAAGTAATCGGAGGGAGTATTTTTATGGCTAAGAACAAAGAAAATACTGCTTCTGAGCAGGAGTCCGCAAAGAAGACTAAAAAGTCTGAAAAGAAGAACGAGAAAAAGGAGCCTAACAAGGTTTCAAAATGGTTCAAGGACTTAAAAATCGAATTCAAAAAGGTAGTATGGCCTTCAAAGAAGACAGTTATCAACAACACTTCTGTTGTTCTCGCTGTTGTTGCGGCTTCGGCTGTTTTAGTAGGTCTTCTTGACGAGGGTTTCCTCGCATTGATGCGTCTTATCTACCGCTAAGTAAGGAAATCTGAGGAGGATTAATATGTCAGAAGCAGCAAAGTGGTATGTTGTCCACACTTATTCAGGCTATGAAAACAAGGTAGCCAAGAATATTGAAAAGGTTGTTGAAAACCGTAAGCTTCATGATCTTATCCACGAGGTCAGAGTTCCTACTGAAAAGAAAATCGAAATGGTTGAAAAAACCAAAAAGAACAAAGACGGAACAATAATAACAACAAATGAACCTCGTGAGGTTGAGCTTAAAACTTATCCCGGTTATGTCCTCATAAAAATGGTCGTTACTGACGATTCATGGTATGTTGTAAGAAACACAAGAGGATGTACAGGCTTCGTAGGTCCTGCTTCAGAACCTACACCTATTTCCGAAGAGGAAGTAAAGAGACTGTTCGGTATCGATGTCAGTCCTTCAATTGAAGTTAACTTCAATATTGGCGACAGAGTACGCATTTCAGGTAATGCAATGGACGGTTTCATTGGCGTTGTCAACAGCATCAATCTTGAAGAAAAGAAAGTTGATTTGCTTGTTTCAATGTTCGGTCGAGAAACTCCAACAACACTGCCGCTTAATCAGGTAGTTTTAGTGGAGGATTAATAAGGTCAAAAAGAGATTTGGAATAATCTCAGTGGGAGGACAAAATAATTCTTGTCCGCCGTTTACCACATTTATGGAGGTGCGAATACATGGCACAGAAAGTAGTTGGCTACATTAAGCTTCAGATCGCAGCAGGAAAGGCTACTCCTGCACCACCTGTTGGTCCGGCTCTCGGTCAGCATGGTGTTAATATCATGGCATTCACAAAGGAATTTAACGAGAGAACAAAGAATGATATCGGTATGATCATTCCTGTAGTTATTACAGTATATGCAGATCGTTCATTCTCATTCATCACAAAGACTCCTCCGGCTGCTGTTCTTATCAAGAAGGCTTGTAACATTAACAGCGGTTCAGGTGTTCCCAACAAGACAAAGGTTGCTAACATCACTAAGGAGCAGATCCAGAAGATCGCTGAGACAAAGATGCCTGACCTCAATGCAGGTTCACTCGAGGCTGCTATGAGCATGATCGCAGGTACAGCTCGTTCAATGGGCGTTGTAGTTGTTGACTAATTTACTGAATGATGATAAGACTTGATTGTCTTATTTGACTTCTCAATGGTGGGAGGAAAATTCCGCTAAACGGGTATTAATAATCCCGTTATTACCACTTAAATAGGAGGAAATATAATGAAACACGGCAAGAAATACGTTGACAGCGTAAAGGCTGTTGATTATGCAAAGCTTTATGAGTCTGCAGAGGCTCTTGACTTAGTTTGCAAGAATGCAAAGGCTAAGTTTGATGAAACAATTGAAGCTCACATCCGTCTCGGTGTTGACTCAAGACACGCTGACCAGCAGGTTAGAGGTGCTGTTGTACTCCCTAACGGTACTGGTAAGAAGGTAAGAGTTCTTGTTTTCTGTAAGGAAGACAAGTATGAGGCTGCTCAGGCTGCTGGTGCAGAGTATGTTGGTGGTCTCGATTTCGTTGATAAGATTCAGAAAGAAAACTGGATGGATTTCGACGTAGTTATCGCTTCACCTGACATGATGGGTGTTGTTGGTCGTCTTGGTAAGGTTCTCGGACCACGTGGTCTCATGCCAAACCCAAAGGCTGGTACTGTAACTCCTGACGTAGCTAAGGCTGTAACAGAGGCTAAGGCTGGTAAGATTGAGTACCGTCTTGACAAGACAAACATCATTCACTGCCCAATCGGTAAGGTATCATTCGGTGCTGAGAAGCTTGAAGAAAACTTCGCAACACTTATGGAAGCTGTAGTTAAGGCTAAGCCTGCTGCTGCTAAGGGTACTTACCTCAAGTCTTGCACAGTAGCATCAACAATGGGCCCTGGCGTTCCAGTTGCTACAAACAAGTATGGTGTCTGATTAAGATGTATAAAATTAACCTCGTATCTTTTGATGCGAGGTTTCTTTTTTAGAAAAAACAATCCCGAAATATACTCTGATATATTTCGGGATTATTCATTATTTGAGCAAAAGTGCAAAAGCAACCGCAATTACAAGTGTAATTGCTCCTGAAGCAAATGCGAGAAGTATCTTCTGATACGGTCTCTTTCCTTCTTCACGTGCCTTGGAAATCTCATCGAGAGTTTTACCCTCGGAAAAGGCTACTATTTCCTTGTATGTCTGGATATCAAACTGCTTTTTCTTCTTCTCGACCATAAAAGCAACATATAAAGTAGCCAGCATAAGTACACCCCAGATACCTATTCCGACAAATCTGAAAAAATGTGCAAGCGGTATCGGTGAAACAATTGATGCCATAAACATCAAAGCAAATATCCTGCTTATTTTTTCAAACTCCTTAATGTCCTCGTTTCTGATCTGTTCTTTCATAACTTCAACATCTCCTTTGATTAAAATATCGATAGGTATGCCGAATACTTCACTTAAAAGAACAAGAGAGTTTACATCGGGATAACTTTTATCATTCTCCCAGTTTGAAATTGTCTGCCTTGAAACATAAATCTTCTCTGCAAGCGTTTCCTGAGACAGTGAAAATTCACTCCGATACTTTTTAATCTGTTTTCCAAGTTCCATATTCATGACCACCTTTCGTTATTTTATTATAATACGTTCAATGCTGAATGTCTATCAAAGGATTTTTACAATCTGGATTTTTGGCTATAAATCAGCTGTCAAAAGTATTTTACATTCGTTTTTTCACAGAAAATCAACTGTTTTTTCTATATCCTGTCGGAGTAACTCCGACAATTTTTTTAAACTGTCTCATGAAGTGTTCCTCATTATCATATCCACACATTGCCGCAACCTGTGAAACTGTACAAGAGGTCTCGCTGAGAATTTCCTTTGCCTTTTCAATCTTACTGTTGATAACATCGGACATACACGAGATTTTAAACATCTCACTGTAAACATGTTGAAAGTGTGAGCGTGACATATTAACATCAGCCGCCATCGTATCAACGTTCCATTTCATTTGTGGATTTCTGTAAATTTTTTCTCTCAGTTCACAAAGAGCATTGTAATGCAAATCCGATGTCTGCTGTGAGTCTGAAAATCTTTCAAAGTTCTCCCCCATTTTCATCAGGAGCATTTTTATAAGTGAATCAGTCATTTTAGTTCTTCTGCTTTTTTGTGAATAATACTCTGAAAGAATATTTCTTACAAGATGACTTATAAAACCATCATCTGCATGAAGAACAGGTAGATTTGTAACTATCCCGACGGATTCAATATAATCATTTTCACCTTCAGTATCAAACTTCATCCAGTCACAAATCAGAAAATCACAATTTGAACCATATTCCCATTTTACTCTGTCATCAAAAAGAATCATTGTGTTGGAGGGATATATTTCTGTGATTCCATCAACAGTCAGCACAATTTCCCTCTTTGCAAGAAGAAAAAGATATTCATTTCTCTGCGGCTGATATGAAAAACTGTAACTCTCATCATAAACCGAATCAAAACCTATGCTGTGAATATTCATGCTTTTATCCTTAGCCTTTGTTCAAGCTCCATATCCGGCTTAACAAAAGCTGTTTTATAGTTTGTGAATATAACCTTTCCCGGTTTTGCTCCCGAAGGCTTTTTTACATACCTTGCGAGACAGTAATCAACAGGAACAAGTCCTGAATTTCGTCCGCTGCTGTTCACAGCTGCAATAACAGCCGCTTCTTCAATCGTCTTTTCGGGTAATTCTTCACCGTTTGCGACTATAATTACATGAGAACCCGTTATAATCTGAGTATGAAGCCACATATCAGTTTTTTCCGCAAATTTAAGGCTTAATTTGTCATTCTGATAATTATTTCTTCCCACAAGAATCGTATATCCGTCGCTTGATTTATACTCAATGG
>JAZLGM010000111.1:0-5041 GCA_045616285.1 Ruminococcus sp. | reverse complement strand
AGGAATCTGTTTAGGTTCATAGAAACTGCTTTCCGCTTCTCCGAGTACACTTGCAATTTTATCAGCTGATTCAACTCTTGAACTGAAATCAAGGTGAGAATAGATGTTTGCAGTTGTTTCAAAGTTCGCATGACCGAGCCAATCCTGTATTGATTTTAATGGGATATGATTGGCTAAGAGCAGACTTGCACAAGTATGTCTGAGGTCATGAAATCTGAGTGATCTTAAACCATTCTTATCAACTACTTTTTTAAAATGAGTAGTAACATACTCCGGCTTTATAAGCACTCCAAAATCATCAGTACAGATATAGTTCAGATATTCTTTGCAGTAACCTCCACGAAGCAGTTTTTTAAAATGCTCCTGTGACTCCTTCTTCTTTAACAACATTTTTTCAATGTGAGGAATGAGAGGAAGTGTTCTTCTGGTTGCCTGTGTTTTAAGATTCTCCTCGCATACTGTCTTTGAGTGACCTTCTTCATCCATATAGGTAATTACTTTTCTGCGGATCGAAATAGTTTTCTGCTCAAAGTTGATTGAATCCCACTGTAAGCCGATAATCTCACTTCTTCTAAGTCCATAGTAAGCAGCTATATGAACAACAAGCTCCATGCGGTCATCTCTGAATGCTTTGAACAGCTCATCAAGTTCGCTCTTGCTGTAGAATGTCGCTTCATGTTTCTCAGCTTTAGGCAGTTCTACTCTGGACGTAGGGGCCGCAGGTTCGAATCCTGTCACCTCGACCATATCAAAAATCCCCTATTCTACGTAATTTCGTAAAATAGGGGATTTATTTTTGTTTTATTGAAATACCTCTAATCACCTTCAAAAATGTGTTCAAAGTTTCAAAATGCAAGTCAATATACAAGTCACTTTTTCGTCAACAATCATAATTAAGGCTCTCATTGAGGTGTTTGTGTGATTTTTTATAAATAAATGAATACAAAATTTTCAAACACTAATCAAGTTACAGTCAAGTTAAAATTCACAGGAATATAGCTAAAAATCAGTATTTTTATTAAACATTTTAAATTTCAATCAAGTTAAATCTCACGATTTAGGATTTTATTATTATATCACATAAAAATACGCATATTTTGTATACTATTTTTAAAAAAAGATGTTGACAAGTGCGTATAAAATGCGTATAATATATATAGGAGGTGGGAACATGAAGCACAGAGACTTGATAAAGTTATTTGAGCAGAATGGTTGGTGGCTGAAACGTGATGGTGCTAATCATGACATTTACACGAATGGTACATCAACTGAACCAATCCCACGACACAAGGAAATTAATGAAAAGCTTGCTCAGGCACTAATAAAAAAGCACGGACTTAAATAATCCGTGCTCCCCTGTACAAAATATATTTAAGGAGATGTTTGCATGAAAAATGTTTATCCTGTTATTTTAACTCCTGATAATGGAATGTATCTTGTGGAGATTCCCGACTTTGACATTATGACTCAGGGAGAAAATATTGCAGATGCAATTGATATGGCGAGAGATGCGGTATGTCTCACTGCAGTTGATATGCAGGAAGATAACAAACCGCTTCCACAAGCTTCTGATTTATCAGATATAAAAGCTCCTGAAGGTTCTTTTGCAACACTTGTTGACATTGATATCGAAGCTTACAAAAGAAAGCTTGATAACAGAACGGTTCGTAAAAACTGCACAATTCCCAAATGGCTGAATGTCAGAGCAGAGGAAGAGGGAATTAATTTTTCTGAGGTTCTTCGTGAAGCTCTTGAAATTCGTCTGAATGTATAAAAAAATGAGTTACAGTTTTCGCAATCTGAAACTGTAACTCATTTCTTTTTATTGCTGCTTCCCACGTTCTTTGAGAGTAATCTCAACAGCTGTCAAACGCTCATTGAGGTGATTGTGCTGGTCGATCCTCTGTCCCTGTCGTGTCAGTTCTTCTTTCAGACTGTCGATTTTTGTTGCAAGAATTGCAACCTGTTTGTTGTTGCTCAGCACAGCTCCCAAAAATCCACCGCTCGCTGCCACTGCAGCTACAATTATATCTGTCCAGTTCATTTTATTCCTCCTCCAATAGTCCCGAATACTCATGGTCGTCAATCTCGATTTTTACATTTACAGATTTTTTCGGCTGTTTAACCTCAGAACCGAAACCGTTAAGCCCTGCATTCTTAATTATTGAAGGGAAATCCTTATAGCAGTAATTCATATCCACATTTCCATTAACACCTGAAACATAGTCTGAATTTGTATATTGCCACATTCCGAAATCACCTGTATAGTTCGGTTTGTCCACTCCGTAATTCGCAACCCATACAGTATATGCCTTCTTCATATCATCCTCAACGTATTTATCGAGGAAAGATGATGACATATAAAGTCCCACAAAATACCCTGCATTCTCCAAAACTGAGCAGAACGCTTTTATTATTGCCGAAACTTTGTCCTTTCCGAGTTCAAATTGTCTCTGTTCCTCAACATCCATGTATACGGGATATTCAAACTTTTTCCCCTTGAGTATCGAAAGAAACAGTCTCGCTTCCTGTTCTGCTTCGGCTTCACTCATTGCGTAGCTGTACCAGTATGCACCGACAGGAATCCCGTTTTCTTTGCATCCTTTGTAATTATCCTCAAAAAATGTGTCCTTCTGTGTTGCTTCCCTGCCGTATCCTGCTCTGAGAATTGCAAAGTCCGTTTTTACTTTTCCCCAGTCTGTATATCCCTGCCACTCAGAAACATCAATTCCATGAAGCACATCTGACTCACGATTCACGCTGTAATATGAATAAAAATCATCCGTTACGCTGTATGCTGTTGTTACAACCTCATCACCATACCACACATTACCGCTTCTCACATCAACGTGTGTCGCATTATACTGTGAATCTATATTCGCTATGCCTCCGAATTTCAAATCCTGTGCGGCACATGATACAAGTTTTGAAGAAATCTTTTCCCCGTTCTTGTCATAGCACACCACATCAGCGGCATTTCCTTCAATGTGATATCCTTTGCCGCTTCCACCGACAGCAATATCATGTTGTGTGCATCTGTGTCCGCTGTTGACTATGATTTTCGAGCAATTCAGCTTTTCATACAGCTTTTCAAGTTTCGCTGATAAATCTGTATTATGCATTATCGGGTGATTCTGTCCGCATTTGCATCTGAATTCCTGTATATTAAAATGCTCCGTCAACTGCGTATTGTCATTAAAAGCGTACTCTTTAATCATATTATCTCCTTATTTGAAAATGGGGGAAAAACCGCAATGTACGCCTCAGCGCAGTCACGCTGAGTGCGGTTTTATCCCCCAAGCCCCCATTATTAAAGCGTTCAAATTGGTTCAGCTTTCCCCAAACCCACTGTTTTTATTCGACTGATAGCTGAAAAAGAACGTGAAGCACATTGTTGTTATTGAGACAAACTGTTCACTGCTGATTTTTCCGTTTACAAATCCCCAACAGAAAAATATCCCAAGCATTACCGTCAATATCGTTTTCACATCTATCAGTTTGCTGATTTTCTGCAATATTAGTTTCATTTTAATACCTCCGTTTCTTCTTTATTATATGTACGTCATTCCCTTAGTGCAACTGTTCCGTCATAAGCGTATTTCACCCCGTCCACTTCGATAATTCCCTGCATTCCGCTGTACTGTGAAAAAGGTGTAAAAAGCATATCGGGTGCATAAGTTTCAGAGTTAGCAAACGAAATCGGCACAAGACTTGTTTTTTCCGAACTTATTACTGCTTTTTCAATATAACTTGAATTGATAACGTATGGTCGTTCAGTGAAAACTACATCCAAAGACAAATCAGCAAAATACTGATTGAGATTAGTATTCGCACTCGTCCTGCATAAAAAGCTCGTACAGGTTGTTCCTTTATTGGTTTTTGAAAAAATCAGGGACTGATATGCACTGCTTAATAAAAGCATGATTCCTTTTGATGTTTTAATTCCTTTTTTAATATATGCCGAATTTTCATAATAAGTTTTGTACAGACCGTTTTTTAAATATATTGATGGAGAGTAGCCTGATTTATACTCAAATTTCGCTCCGTTTTCAAGCGCACAAGTAATTGCACCGTCAGCAAAAGTAATGGAATCAAAATACTCAGAAGCATTGTCTTTCAGCCATTCAAATACCTCCTGCATCTGTCCTGCTCTGCTATTGTAAAATATTGTTGTTTCAATTGCCATATCAGATATCCTCCTTAGTCGCATTTCCTATAACAGCTTCCGGCACTTCTGAACACGACAAAGCCGCTGTTTTCGGGATGCTGTCACTTTCTTTTTCTTTGGATTTTCCCGTCTGAAAACCAAATTTCACGCTTTCTCCGATTTTAAATTTCACTTTCATTTTATACACCCCTCGGAACAGACCTCATGAGCAGATTTCCGTACAGTTTCTTGTACTTTCCGCCCTCGGCATCTGTGAATTCAAAGTGTATTCTGTATGCTGTTTCTCCGATAAGCTTTGATGTATCTTCATGCGTGAGTGTTACTTCAAATCCGTCTGAAACAGATTCACATTCCTTTGAAATTACAGCCTTTGTCGGTTCATTTGCTTTCGCAATAATCACTTTCATACTGCATCCGCTGAGATTCCCCTCAATTTCAATGCTGAATTTCGGCATTGTATCTCCGACAAGACATTCCATGTCGGGCATTTTGTCATAAAATACCATTTTATCCCTCCAGTTCCTTTACTCGCCTGTCAAGGTCGTTTATAGCAGGCATTATTGTTTCATTTATATAATTACCCACGCTTTCAAATCTTTCGTTTACATTTCCGAACCTTTCGTTTACGTTGTCAATCAATCCGCTCAGATTAGACCTGATACCACTGACAGCATCTTTTACAGAGGTCAGACCGCCTTCATCATTCCTGTACAGCAAAACTTCACCTTTGACTTCACCGTTTCCGCTGATGTATGATTTCATCTCAGGTCGGTTTTCCTGTCCGTTGAAGTCGGGGAAACAGTAGATTCCTCCGCCCTGTACGTCCGTTCTGAATCCTCTGCCTTTGTCTCTGATAATCATGCTGTATGGTGA
>JAZLGM010000110.1:0-2924 GCA_045616285.1 Ruminococcus sp. | reverse complement strand
CGCTTACATTATACGCAGCAAGCGGTAAATCAAACTTTTCACGAGCCTGACGTACTAAATCAAGATATGCAAGTGCAGGCTTTACCATTATCATATCTGCACCCTCATTTATATCGTCCTCAATTTCACGCATTGCTTCTCTTCCGTTTGCACAGTCCATCTGATAGGTTCTTCTGTCACCAAATGCAGGTGCAGATTCAGCTGCATCTCTGAATGGAGAATAATATCCTGATGCAAATTTTGCACTATATGACATTATCGGAATATTTATAAATCCGTTTTCGTCAAGAGCATTTCTGATGAATCCCACACGTCCGTCCATCATATCTGACGGAGCAATTATATCTGCTCCTGCTTTTGCAAGGCTTACTGACATTTTTCCAAGAAGCGGAAGTGTTTCATCATTTATAATTTCGCCGTCACAAACTACTCCGCAGTGTCCGTGAGAAGTATACTCGCACAGACAGACATCCGCAATAACAAGTATTCCTGGATATTTAGACTTTATGTAACGGATTGCATTCTGCATGATTCCATTATCATCATATGCACCGCTTCCAAGTTCATCTTTATGCTTCGGAATTCCGAAAAGAAGTATTCCGCCGATTTTGCTTGATGAAACCTTTTCAAGTTCCTCATCAAGACGGTCAATTGAATATCTGTAAATATTCGGCATTGAGGGAATCGGAGTTTTTATGTTCTCCCCTTCTTCTATAAAAATCGGGTATACAAGACTGTTTTTTTCAACAATTGTTTCACGAACAAGATTTCTCATCTGTTCACTTGAACGAAGTCTTCTGAATCTTTTCATTTATATCATCCTTTCATCTTTTTTATAAGTTCAACTATACTTTCAGCATTCTGTATTTCAGGAGTGAAAATGTTGGTTTCTCCATGCTTTTTCAGTTCTGATGCTGTTGCAAATCCAATGCAGACAGTTTTTGTTTTCGGAGAAATGCTGTAACCCTGACGATAAAAATCCTCAACACCCGAACAACTTGCAAATACAATAAAATCTGTAGTTATTTCTTTCGGGCTACCCTTATCACTTTCCACAACATCATAGGTTTTAATATCATTATAACTGATATTATTATTTTCGAGTATCTCTGTCAGGATTTTTGCTCCCTGTACAGCACGGAGAATCAGAACATTTTCATTTCCATCTGATTCTGAAACTATCTCTTTTCCGAGCATTTCAGATGTATAGCTTTCGGGAATAATATCAGCATAAATTCCGCTTTGTTCAAGCACAAAAGCTGTTGCATTTCCGATAACTGCAAATCTTATATGGTGAAGTCTTCTCATGTCTACTCTGTTTTTTCTCAGACTTCTGATGAATAATTCTGCTCCGTTTGGACTTGTAAGCACAATCATTGTATACTTTTCAATTTCATTCAGAGCATTTTTCAGTTCAGGATTTTCAATATCTGTCTGTATCTGCAGAATATTTGCTCTGTCTACTAAAGCACCGCTGTTTTCAAGCTTTGATGCAAGTCTGTCGGAAAAGCGTTTTGTTCCTGTTACGGTAACTGAAACTCCCGCAAGTTCTTTATTTTCCCTGCTGATGAAATCATATGCCGCTGTATATCCGACCACAATAACCGCAGGCGAAACCATATTGTTCTCAACACTTTTTTCGGCAATGCTTAGAAGTGTGCCTCTTGTGACCTTCTGATTGTTTCTTCCTCCGTTCGAGATAACAGCCGCAGGAGTTTTCGGAGATTTTCCGTTTTCCATGAGGGAATCTGCAATTGCTTTCAGGTGATTAAGTCCCATGAGAAATACTAAAGTTCCACTGAGTTTTGCGTATACTGACATCTCCTCGGGAAGTCTGTCCTCTTTTGTATGACCTGTTATCACATGAAAACTTCGGCTTACGCTTCGGTGAGTTACGGGAATTCCTGCAAACTCGGGAACTGCAACGGCAGATGTTATTCCTGGGACAATTTCAAAGGGAATATTATGCTCCGAAATCGCAATAATTTCCTCTCCGCCACGTCCGAAAACAAACGGGTCACCGCCTTTCAGTCGGGCAACGGTTTTCCCCTCCATAGCCTTGTTTATAAGTATCTGATTTATGTTTTCCTGTTTCTCACTTGGTTTTCCTGCACGTTTTCCAACGCATATTTTCTCCGCAAGTGGTACAAAATCAAGCAGACGTTCATCAATAAGGCTGTCATATACAATTACTTCACTCTCTTTCAGAAGTTCAAGCCCTTTAAGCGTAATAAGGTCATATTCTCCGCATCCTGCACCGATTAAATATATTTTTCCAATACTCACAGTTTACTCACCAGCCTTTCTGCAAGATGCATTCTTTCAGATATTTCTGAATTTCCACTTACATATTTATCCGAATCAACAGATATTTTCAAGTGTATTTCGTTATCTATAATTTCAGCAAATGCCCCTAACGGAATTCCGCAGTCACCGCCGATTTTTTCAATGATTTTTCTCTCAGTTTCAAATGCATAAAATGAATCAGTATGATTTATTTTTTCAAGATATGGCGAAACTTCGCTTTTCTTTCTGCACTCAACTGCAATAATCGCCTGACAAGGTGCAGGCAGAAAATCCGCATCAAAAGGGATTATATTTATCCTTTCATCTGAAACAATTCCAAGCCTGTCAAGACCTGCCTTAGCAAGAATTATTCCATCATATTCATGATTTAGCAGCTTATTTATTCGGGTATCAACATTCCCACGAATATCCCTGAATTCTGCATTAGGATAGTATTTTCCTGCTGATATTCTGCGTCTCAGGCTTCCTGTACCAATGCAGAATTTATCCGCTTCTGCAAAAGTTTCACCATTTCTCACAATAAAACAATCCCTGACATCAGCACGTTCAAGAACGCATGGAATTTCAAGTCCGTCTGCAAGCTGAACAGGCAAATCCTTTGCACTATGAACAGCAAT
>JAZLGM010000109.1:0-5717 GCA_045616285.1 Ruminococcus sp. | reverse complement strand
AAAAGCTCTTCCGCCTGATTCACAAAGAATTCCATAAGCATAGAAAATGCCTGAACAAAACTTATGTCTGCAATTTCGTCAGTGCAGTACATAAAAATCTCGCCCATCGAATGTGGATCTTCTGATTCCCGTTTGCTTACTGCGAGCATCATATATCTTGTAAACACAAGAAAAACGGCTCAGAATGCGTTCTGAACCGTCTGGGGATGTGTGGGTTTTCATTAGGGTGGTTGTTTTATTTGTATTTTAAAGAGCTTATGCTCTCCTCCTGTTTCAGATTTAACATGCATTTTACTGTGGTTCCCTCGAAAAAAATATCAGCACCCCCTTGACAAATAAAAACTTATATGATATAATGGATCTGTAATAAAAAGTTAAGCAATGGTGCTTATCCTTATGGATAGGCACCATTTAGTTTTTTCGGAACTCCCCCTCTGATTTAACTGAATGGTGTCTTTCTGTTATGGGATAGCACCATTTTTTATTTAGAAATGGAGTGAGGAAAATGTCATTACAGCTTGAACAGGCAAAATTCACACAGGCAGTAGGAAACGCTGACGAAATTAATGAACTGCTGCGAAGATATGGCGTAAAATTCGGCATATATAAAAATGGTGTATTCAATGAACAGTTTTTTCCGTTTGACCCAATTCCGAGAGTAATCTCGGCTGAGGATTTCAAAGGTATTGAAAAGGGACTTGTTCAGAGAGTAGATGCTTTAAACGAGTTCCTTTTTGATATTTACCATGAAAAGAAAATCGTTAAGGACGGAATTATTCCCGAAGATTTTATCTATATCTCAAAGGGATATCTTGCACAATGCGAGGGCATCACACCAAAAAACAGAATATACAGCCATATTTCAGGCATTGATTTAGTACAGGGAAAAGACGGACAGTGGTATATTCTTGAGGATAATCTCCGTATTCCGTCGGGTGCTTCATATCCCCTTATCGCAAGAGAATTAACAAGAATTGCTGCTCCCGAAGCGTTTATCAATAATGATATCGTTGATAACAGAAATTATGCAAAGCTTCTGAAAGCAACTATGGAACACGCCAACTGTGGCGGTATTCGTGCAATTCTGACTCCGGGAAGATACAATGCCGCATATTTTGAGCATTCATATCTTGCCGAACATACAGGTTCTGTTCTCGTTCAGAATGATGAATTATTTGTCGAAGACAATATCCTCTATCACCGTACATATTCGGGAGGAAAGACAAGAATCGGTGTTCTCTATCGCAGAATTGCAGACGAATATCTTGATCCCCTTACGTTCTATCCCAACTCACTTATCGGTATTCCTAATCTCATGGAAGCATACAGAAGCGGAAACGTGGGAATTATCAATGCACCAGGAAACGGCGTTGCTGATGATAAGGGTATCTATTATTTCGTACCGAAGATGATTAAATATTATCTTGGCGAAGAACCGATTTTACATAATGCTCCGACTTATCTGCCGTTCTATGAAGATGATATGAAGTATGTCATGGATAACCTTGAAAAGCTCGTTATCAAGGATGTTGCAGAGGCAGGCGGTTACGGTGTTGTATTCGGAAATGAGCTTTCAAAGGAAAAGCTTGAGGAATTCCGTAAAACAATAATTGCACAGCCGAGAAGATTTATCGCACAGGAAGTAATCGACTTTCTCGATTTACCGATTGTTGACAATGGCGAAACAGTTATGCGTAAGGCTGATCTGAGAGCATTTGTGCTTTCGGGCGAAACAACTAAGGTGTGGGCATCGGGACTCACAAGATTTTCAAGAAATCCCGATTCATTCGTAGTAAACTCATCACAAGGAGGAGGCTTTAAAGACACATGGGTACTATCTCGATAGAACATGGTGACCACCTTTATTGGCTTGGTCGTTATACAGAAAGAGTTTTCACAACTCTCAAAGCATTACAGAATACATTTGACAAGATGATTGACAGAGAGCATGGATATGTTGAATATCTCTCGTATTTCGGACTTAATGATATTTATGCTGACAACTGGGATTTTATTAAAAGTTTCCTTTACGACCTGAATAATTATAATTCTCTTGCTTTCAGTCTTGAAAGAGCATACGACAACGGAATTGTTCTCCGTGAGGAAATATCCACTGAAGCACTTTCATTTTTACAGCTTGCAAAGGATACTCTTGCAAAGGCACAAAAATCGCCCAATCCACGTTTTGCACTTCTTCCGCTTGAAGATTTGCTGTATGGTTTCTGGGGTTGTGTATACGAAAACATTTATGATGATGAAATCAAAAATATCATAAAATGCGGTAAGGCAGTAGAAAGACTTGATTTGTATATGCGTATGAACTATTCATACAAAAAGGTGAAAAAGGAATATACAAGACTTTGCAAGAATCTTGAGAGCATTCCCGAAAATACTCCGTATCGTTATAATTCGTTCTATTATAATGAACTTTCAGATATTCTCGATTCATCAGACGAATACAAGATTGACGGACAGAAGGCAATAACAAGTCTTGGACATATTTTCGATAAAACGGAGGTGTCTGCATGAAGACAGTGAACTTCTATTTTTCAACAAAGCTGACATTTGACGACTATGTGCATGACCACAGCTTTGCACTCCGTATTATGCCCCTTGAAACAGAAACACAGCATATTGTAACAAGCAATCTTAAAATATCCCCGTTTGTAACCACTCAGCAGACTGTTGACGCTTTCGGAAACAATGTTACAACAGGCTATATCAAGGAGGAACATCGTTTCCTTGATTTCGAGTTAAAGGGAAAAGCTGAAGTAGACACAGAAAAGCACAGAACAGACTATATGCCCTGTTATCTGTATCAGTCCGAATACACAATTCCAGACGAAAATCTGAAAGCATTTTATAATGAGCTGAAAGAAAAATGCACAGCAGAAACATCATCTGAAAGAGCAAAATATTTTTGTGATGTTCTCTCAGATACGATTACATATACAAAAGATGTCACATCAACCGAGACTACTGCATCACAGGCTTTTGAACTTAAAAAAGGAGTATGTCAGGACTTTTCACATATTCTTATCTCAATTCTGAGAATGGACGGAATTGCATCAAGATACATTGCAGGACTTGCATTCTGTGACGGTGAAACTCATTCGTGGGTTGAATACTGGACGGGAGAACACTGGGAGGGTATTGACCCTGCAAATAACTGTCCTGTTACAGATGATTATCTTGTGATATCACAAGGACGTGATTTCAGGGATTGTGCAATTGACAGAGGTGTAATGTTCGGTGCATACACAAAGCAGTTACAGCTTGTAAGAACAATTATGACGTGAGGAGTAATAAAAGATGATAGAAACAATAGCAAGTGTCGGACTTGCAGTAAATGAAAATCTGAAAATTCAGAAAAGACGAATTAAAAACGGAAAAAACAAAACAAGATTAAGTCTTGTAACAGGTACTCACGGGGATGAACTTGAGGGGCAGTATCTCGCATATATGCTCGGTTCTTTCCTCGATGAGAATATTGATATGCTTGACGGAATTGTTGATATTTACCCTGCACTCAATCCTATGGGAATCGACTCAATCACACGAGGAATCCCCATGTTTGACCTCGATATGAACAGAGTTTTCCCCGGAACAAAGGATGGTACAATGGTTGAGGTTATATGCTCATCAATCGTTGATGATATTTCGGGTTCTGATGTGTGCGTTGATGTTCATGCAAGCAATATCTTTCTGAAAGAAATTCCGCAGATAAGAATGAGTGTGCCTACTGCTGATACCCTTATGCCTTATGCCAAAAAACTGAATGTTGACTTTGTGTGGGTTCATGAATCTGCAACCGTACTTGAATCCACTCTTGCACATACTCTCAATACGAGAGGTACGAAAACTCTTGTTGTGGAAATGGGCGTAGGAATGAGAATTACAAAGGAATACTGTGTTCAGCTGTTTGACGGACTTATCAGCCTTATGAAATTCATGGGAATCTGGAAAGGCGAAGCAAATGAAGTCCGTGAGCCGATTGTATCAATAAATCACGAGGTAGGCTTTGTTAATTCCGCCGCCGCAGGTATTTTTGTTCCCCGTGCAAATTTCGGAGATACGATTAAAAAGGGTGACCATATCGGAGATGTAGTTGACCCGTTATCATCAAAGGTTGTGGAAAAGGTTGAGGCTGTGTGTGACGGACTTATATTCACATTAAGGGAATATCCGGTAGTTTATGGCGGTTCACTTCTTGCGAGAATTCTTGAACCCGAAAAGGAGTGTGCTGAATAATGAAAAAGAAGATATTATTTTCTCTGAAATCACCATACCGTGAACAGCTTGATATTACAGGTTTCAAGTTCGGACACGGTAAAAAATCAATGGCGATTGTGGGTGCGATGCGTGGTAATGAGGTACAGCAGATGTATGTCTGCAGCCGTATGGTGCAGGAATTGAAAAAACTCGAAGCAAAGGGAAGAATCGCAGAGGATTGCGAAATTCTCGTTGTTCCCTGTGTGAATTATTATTCAATGAATATCGGAAAGCGCTTCTGGGCAATGGATAACACCGATATCAACAGAATGTTTCCCGGCTACAATTTAGGTGAAACAACTCAGCGTATTGCAGACGGACTTTTCAGTAAATTACAGGGATATGAATACGGAATACAGCTTGCAAGCTTTTACCAGCCCGGTAATTTTCTCCCTCACGTTAAAATTATGGATACAGGATTTACTGATACTGAATTAATGAAAGACTTTGGTTTGCAGTTCGGAATAATCAGAAAACCAAGACCATATGACACAACAACTCTTAACTACAACTGGCAGATATGGGAAACAAAAGCATTCTCTGTTTATGCAAATGCAACTGATGAAATAGATTCAAAGGCGGCAGAGGAAACTGTAAGTGCAATTCTCAGATTCATGAATAACAGAGGAATTGTCAGCGTTAAAACTCATCCTGGTTATATGACAGAGTTGCTTGATGAATCGGACAATGTTCAGATTCAGTCAGAATCAGCAGGTATTTTTATGAGCTGTGTGGAAATCGGTACAAGAGTTGAGAGAGGTGATATTCTCGGAAAGATAACAGATCCGTTTGACGGAGAGGTGCTTTCTGAAGTGAGAAGTCCTGTTTCGGGAATCGTGTACTTTGAGTATCACAGTCCTCTTATCAATGAAAAGACAGTTTGTTTCAAGATTATCAGATAAGGAGTTTTTATGGAAAAGAAAGAATTTAGCGAGACTAAAACAACAGTTTCCCCCGACGGAAAAAACACCATTACCACAACAATAAGCGGATGTACAATATCTGATTCAAACACGGTAACCACTACTTCAACCGTTACAACTAAAACTGTAACAACATCCGACGGTGTTACAACAACTGTTACAATTCAAAATTAAAATTATGGTGGTGCTGATCATTCAGCACCACCTTTTGTAAGGTTAGATATGAAACGAAAATTCCCGAAAATCGGAGCAAGAATCATAAAAACCGCATTGGCTGGGTCACATACATTGCCGGTGAACCTCACTGTTTTGTCGAACCTAAAATTTATTCTCACGCTCTGATTGACCGTATACTTGAAGAGTGTATATACCGCTCAGCCTGGGTTCTTCCGCAAATTTCCGTAAAGTGTCTACAATCTAAGCATCAATTTAGCAGCAAGCAACTTAATTCCACATCTGCCGTACATTGTTCTTTTTAGCATTTTTATTTTGTTGTTTGTACCTTCAACGAAACCATTTGAA
>JAZLGM010000108.1:0-8791 GCA_045616285.1 Ruminococcus sp. | reverse complement strand
CAGCGAAAAAAGCATTCATTTTATCAAACGGAATCACATCAAGATTATCATATAAATCTGTATGAACAGCATCAGGAATAATCATAAGCTCCTTATTATCAGCATACTTGCTGTCTCTTACCATGTCAGCATATGCATCCTTTGGGAAATAGCAGGAATGTGCCTTTTCTCCGTGAATAACAAGAACAGCAGAACGTATCTCACAGGAATATTTGAGAATCGGCTGATTCATAAAGCTCTGACAACCGATTACATTCCATCCGCCATTTGAATTCAGACTACGTTTGTGGTATGCTCTGCCCTTGTAATATTCAGAATAATCCTTTACAAAGAATGGCACGTCTTCTGGAACAGGAAGTTCCAGACAGCCGCCGCCGAGAGCATATTCACCATTTTTGTAATCTTCAATTCGCTGTTTATTGAGAGCAACCTTTGCGGCATAACGCTTTTCTTCGCTGTTGTCAGCGTCAAAATAGCCGTTTGCATTGACTCTTGTCATATCATACATTGTGGAAGAAACAGTTGCTTTAATTCGTGTATCGAGTGCGGCTGTGTTGATTGCCATACCGCCCCAGCCGCATATTCCGATAATGCCGATTTTCTCAGCATCAACATTTTCCTGAATGCTGAGAAAATCCACAGCCGCCATAAAGTCTTCTGTATTGATGTCAGGACTTGCCATATAGCGAGGAGTTCCGCCGCTTTCGCCTGTGAATGACGGGTCAAATGCAATTGTTAAGTAGCCGTATTCAGCCATTTTCTGAGCATAAAGACCGCTGCATTGTTCTTTAACAGCACCGAATGGACCGCATACAGCAAATGCAGGGAGTTTACCTTTTGAATTCTTAGGTGTATACATATCTGCCGCAAGTGTGATTCCGTATCTGTTGTGGAAAGTCACTTTTTTGTGATTTACCTTATCTGATTTCGGGAATGTTTTATCCCATTCCTTTACGAGTTTTAATGTTTTTGACATAGTAGTTCCGCCTTTCAGTTATTGTGATTTATTATTACATTGATGCGCTGATAACCGCTCTTACATCATCCTTTGTGAAAACCTTATAACCACCGTCAAGGATAAGAGTAGCATTTACAATATCATCAATCATATCCTCAGATGCACCGATTTCACGGAGATTCATAGCAAGACCAAGCTCACGCATCCATTTTTCCATTTCAGCAAGACCTTCAAGAGCAATTTCCTTGTCAGTTTTGCCTTCTAAATTTACATTCCATACATTCTTTGCGAAGCGTACAAACTTAGCAAGACCATCATCCATGATGTACTTGTAATATGCAAGAGAAACAGCAGAAAGTGTCATACCATGAGTTGCATCTGTAACTGCACCAGCCGCCTGACCAAGCATATGCACCATCCAGTCAGTTGACTTGCCCTTTGCGACAAGTGTATTTAGTGCCCAGGTTGCTGTCCACATGATATTACTTCTTGCCTCGTAATCCTGCGGATTTTCGTTTGCAATTCGGCTTGAAACAATGAGAGATTTCATAAGTCCTTCGCTGATATAATCACTTGTATTATCATCATTACCTGAGAAATACTGTTCGCAGATATGATTGAAAATATCATAGATTCCTGCACACATCTGATATTTCGGAAGTGTCATTGTATATTTCGGATTGAGAATTGAAAACTTCGGCATGATATTTTCATCAGCGAAAACATGACCGATTTTCAGCTTCTGAGCGTGATTTGTAATAACTGCACCTGCATTCATTTCTGAACCTGTTCCTGCCATTGTAAGAACACATCCCACAGGAATTGTTTCACAGGTCGGTTCATCAAAACGGATATAATATTTCTCCCATGCGTCTTCATCACAGTTTACAGAAACTGAAAGTGCCTTTGAATAATCGCATACTGAACCGCCGCCGACTGCAAGAATTAAATCGACTTTTGCGTTTCTTGCAATCTCGATTCCCTCATAGAGTTTATCAATGGTCGGGTTTGGCATTACTCCTGCGATTTCAGAAACTGCCTTTCCGTTTGCGTTGAGAATAGCCATTACTTCATCATAAATTCCGTTTTTCTTGATTGAACCTCCTCCGTACACAAGAACAACATTCTTGCCGTACTTTGGCATTTCTGTATTGAGATTTTTAAGAGAATCCTCTCCGAAATAAAGCTTTGTCGGGTTTGCATAAGTGAAATTTCCTAACATAGATTTTCCGCCTTTCTCTATTTTGTCTGACTATCCTTTTCAATCTGAAAAACAAGATAATCAAGACAGCTGATTTGTTTTTCTTCTGCATGAATTTTGTTTAATATAGATTGTCTGCGTTTTCTGAGCAATTGAATCATACCTTTAATATTGCCGTTTTCGTGGCATTTCAGTATTTCAGCCGTTTCATTTTCATCGCAGCCGAAATATGCAAGACATTCTTCAAGATTTGTTTCGGGCATTATATCACCACCCCTTAACATTATTATACAACTACATTCTGAAAAAGTCCAATACCTGTTTTGTATATCATGCCATGCTTGACAGGCATTTCTGAAAATAGTATAATATTAGTAATAACAATCGGAGGTGCATCATGGAATTAAGAGTATTACGATATTTTGTGACGGTTGCAAGAGAAGAAAACATCACAAAAGCCGCAGAAAAACTGAATATCACTCAGCCTACATTATCACGACAGCTTCATCAGCTTGAAGAAGAATTCGGAAAGAAACTGTTTAAACGTGGAAACCATGATATCAAGCTGACAGAGGATGGATATCTACTCCGAAAACGTGCGGAGGAAATCCTTGACCTTGTTGAAAAAACTGAGTCTGAAATGATCTCTCAGGATGAAGAAATTTCGGGAGATATTTACATAGGTGCAGGTGAAACAGATGCATTCCGACTTATTGCAAAAACTGTCATGGAAATTCAACAGAATCATATTGATGTGAGATTTCATAATATCAGCTGTGACTCAATTGACGTGATTGACAAGCTTAATAAAGGACTTGTAGATTTTGGAATTTTGTTTGAGCCATCAAATTATATGGATTTTGAGCATATAAAATTTCCTGTTCACGATACATGGGGAGTTCTGATGCGGAAAGACAGCGATTTAGCGGAAAATAAATACATCACCTCTGAAATGCTGATAAATAAACCTCTGATTCTTTCGAGGCAAATGATGAACGGACTTGATTTTCCTAAGTGGCTGGGACTTCCAAAGGAGCAGATTAAAATTTCTGCAACTTCAAATCTGATTTTCAACGGCTCACTTTTAGTAGATGAAGGCATCGGTTATGCAGTTACTCTTGACAGATTGATAAACTGCACAGGCAACAGCAATCTTATTTTCCGTCCTCTTTACCCTCACAAACCCGCACAGATGTATCTCGTGTGGAAGAAATATCAGATTTTTTCAAAGGCATCGGAATTGTTTTTGAAAAAATTTAAAGAAAGATATGCTGATAATATATACTGAGCATTTTTCAACCTTTATTTATATAAGCTGTCGAATTTTTCGACAGCTTTTTGCTTATAAAGAATAATTGAATATCATCTTCTTGACTTCACAAAATATTTCAAAACAGAAGTCAACGCATTAAAAATCTCACGCTGACCGTTTTGAATTTCTGCAAAATCATCATCATAAATTCTGCTTGTGCTGTTTACTCTGACAGCAATTTGATTGATATTATTACCGATATTAGCAATACAATAATTTTAGCATGGAAAAACAGCTTTGTCGACAGCCAGCTGACTGTACCAAAATGTAGAAATTGATACAGCTAAATAATTGGATTTTCAGCAGAATAAATAAAAAGAGCTTTACTTTTCGTTTTCAGGAAAGCAAAGCTCAAAACAAAATGTACGATTATTATACCTTTTGATGACAATACAGGGTTATAATTCAGTCAGTAATCCCACACGTGCAACTCATGGAGAGAATATACCTTTCTACAAAGATTAAGGCAGTCATAATGACTGCCTTAATGCATTATTATTCAATTTCTTCAACACGAACATTGGTGATATAAACAGTAGCTGTTGAACCTTTATTTCCGAGGTTGAACTCTGCACGTCCGTTGTTATCATCCTTTTCTGTCATGTCAAATTCATAGCTGTAGCTTGTCATCTCAGTTGAAAGAGTAAGCTTTGTATCAGCGAGGTAGCGAATCCATCCTGCTGAAGGAGCGGAAACACAAACGATAATATCTCTTTCTTCATCTGAATAAGCGTCAAATGACATTCTGTATTTGTGGCCTTTAATCATAGGAAGTGAAGGCTGGAAAACCTGAACTGAGTAATCTTCTGTTCCTTCTTCTTCTGTCTGAACCTCAAGCATTCCGTCGTGAATTGTTGCTGTTCCCTTACCTCCGTTTGCAAGGTAGAATGTCCAGTCTTCGTCGTCGCTGAGATCTTCTTCAACTGAAAAATCTCCGTTGTTAAGGTAGTTTCCTGTTTCGTCTGCTTCTTTATAATTCTTTTCAGGTCTTGAAACATTTGTGTCATAAGAGTCTTTCTGATAAACTCTTACGTAGTCTATTTCAAATTCTGCCTTGTCGAAATCAGTTGTTTCATCAGGATTTCCCGGCCATGTTCCGCCTACAGCAAGATTAAGCTGTACGAAGAAACTCTGATCAAACGGTGCAGGATAAGGCTTTTCGTCTTCTCCTTCAACAGCAGTAAACCAGTCATTTACTGTATGATAAAGATTTCCGTCTATATACCAGCGGAATTCACCAGGCTCCCACTCAACTGAGAACTCATGGAAACTGTCAGCAAAAGTTTCGCCTGAAAGAACGTATGTGCCCTGCTGTTCTCCGTGAGGCTCACCATAGTGAAGTGTACCGTAGGAGGTTGAAACGTTGTTTCCGAGAACTTCCATGATATCAATTTCTCCGCACTTCGGCCACTGACCATAATAGCTTTCGTCAGTCGGCATCATCCAGATTGCAGGCCAGAGTCCCTGACCTTCAGGAACTTTAGCACTTACAACAACTTTACCATAAGTGAAATCCTGCTTGTTCTGAGTTGTTACCTTACCTGAAGTATAATAGTCATCATTCTTGATTGCCTTGATTACGAGCTTTCCGTCTCTTACAAATACATTATCAGTTGAAGTTGTGTACTCCTGTAATTCTTCATTTGTCCAGCCCGGTTCATGAGGCTCATAGTTCCAGATATCTTCATTCATAGCTTCTCCGTCGAATTCATCATTCCAAAGAAGATTGTATCCGTCAATATCAATGTTTTCTGATGCCTCAGCAGATTCCTCAGAAGTTTCAGCTTCTGCAGCCTCTTCTGTAACATTTTCTTCTATCGGAGCGGAGCTTTCAGTCTGCGCTTTCTCACCGCATCCGAATGTGCCTGCGGTCATACATAAAGCCGCAATAAAACTGATTATTCTTGTTTTGTTATTCATAATTTAAACTCTCCTTCACAAGTTTTCAAAGAAAGTATACTTATTATTTCCGTATACTGTCATAATTATATAATGAAACATAGTAAAATAATATCAGAATTTTAATAATAATAGCAATTTCTTGATATTTATGTATACATTTCAATTGTTGGTTTTCGATTATAAAAATTGACATATCACGACATTTATGTTATAATATCTCCAATAAAAAAGATTGTCAGGCGATTTTCCGCCAAAATGATGTAATGCGTTTGGCATAAGAGGGGAGTTACAATGAAAAAGAAGATATCAACATATTGGAGAGCAATAATCATTCTGTTGTCAGCATCTCTTTTGCTCTTTCTTCTGTCATTATCAGATTCGGTTTGTGACTGGTACACAGATAATATTTACGGTTTTATTTGTGACGGAATCAGTTATATTACAGGGTGGATACCTTTTGCACTCGGTGAAATAATGATGTATGCAGGGGTATTGCTTGTTGTTTTCGGAATCATATTCCTGTTATTATTGATTATTCTGAGAAAAAATGAAAAATACAGAAAATTTTGCTTAGTATATTTTAAAACATTTCTGATGCTCTTAGTGTGTATTGTTTTTATTTATATGCCGACATGGTTTGTGCCATTCAGAGGTTCTGTTCTTGGAAAAGGAGAAAACAGCCATAGAAAAGAATTCACTTTTGAAGAAATACGTACTCTTACTCAGTTTGCCGCTGACGGTGCAAATTCGGCGGCGAAAGATATTACCGTTAATGCGGATTCTTCAGTGAATTTCATGTCAAACGAAGAAGCTTTGCCTTTGATAGCTGATGCAATGCGTAATATTTCAGATGAATTTCCACGCCTTAAAGGTTATTATCCTCCTGTTAAAACTGCTTTGTGTTCAGATATTCTCGATCGCATGGGGATAGGAGGATATAATTATCCGTTTACAATGGAACCTACTGCAAATAAATATTCATCGCCTGTATTTATTCCTGAATTGTACTCACATGAGTACTCACACCACAAAGGGTATTACAAGGAAAATGAAGCTAACTTTCTTTCTCAGCTTGCACTAAGCCGAAGTGAAAATCCGTTTCTCAGATTCTCGGGTTATATCGAAATGTACTATTTTCTTAGTGACAGTATGTATAAAGAAATGAATTCAATAATTGAAGAAATGATAAAAAACGGTGAATTAACTTCCGAAAAAATACAGTCATCAAATAATATTTATGAGGACATATTCGGTTCGCTCCCTTTTTTAACAAAAAGATGCGATATTATAAAAAATTCATCAAGTGCAGTTGAAAAAGAGATATATGATGCTGATTCGCATCCTGTTGAAAATATGCCCGAAGTAATTGAAGTAATTGAGGAAACTGCTGATTTTGGGTGGGAAACTCAAGGAGAAATACTCAAAGAAAATACTTACAATGGAGTTGTTTTGCTTCTTTTACAATATTTTGACGGAGTTTTATACTAAGAGATATAATTTCTAATTATAATCGGAGGTAAATAATACATGAAAAAATTATTAGCATTTATTATGTCGTTAGTGGTTATTGGAGGTTCTGCATCTTTTGATTGCTGCAGAACGAAAGCATTTGAGGCTGCAACAATGAGAGAATGGTCTGAACAGGTTAAAGAGAAGGAAAAATTTCCTGATCCTGAATTGAAGTACACCGTTGTGGAATCGGGAGATTATATATTTAAGGTGTATGATGAATTTGCTGTTCTTTATGAGTGTTCAGAGACAAGTATTACAGAAGCGGTTATTCCTGATGAAGTAAACGGAGTTCCTGTTGTCGGAATCGAAGGAACACCATTCGGAGAGTGCAGAAACCTTACATCAATTACTATTCCGGATTGTTTTGACAAGTTCGAGTGGTTTAATTTAACGTGTACAACGATGGTAAATATAAACAGCACAGAAGAACTTCAGCCTTCTGTATCTGAAATAAAAGTAAGTGACACCAATCCGAATTTTACAGTAAAAGATGGAATTCTGTATACCGAGGATATGAAAACGCTTGTCGGATGTCCTTCAAATCTTGATATCAATGAGTTGAATATTCCTGAAGAAACTGAGAGAATAGGGGATTATGCGTTTTTTTCGTGTACAAGTCTCAAAACTGCTGCGATACCTGAGAATATAAAATATATCAATAATAGTGCGTTTACTGCGTGTATAAATTTGAAAAGTGTATCTTTTCCGTCGAAAATTACTAAGATTTCCGGGGATATGTTTTACTGCTGCACTTCTCTTACGGATGTAGAGTTTAAGGGAAAAATACAGACAATAGGCTATGGTGCGTTTTATGAATGCAATTCACTTGAAAACTTTAAGATACCGGATACTGTAACATACATAGGACAAAGTGCATTTGAAAATACAAAAAGTATTGAAAATAGAAATGGCATTTACTACTGTGACAACTGGGTTGTCGGCAGTGATGAAGATATTAAAGAGATAGTGATAGACGAAGGAATTATCGGTATTGCAGAGATGTCATTTTTTCTAAGAGATGATGTAGAATATGTTAGTGTTCCTAAAACTATTGAAAATATCGGTGAAGTGGTAGTAAGTGTAAGCGGAAGCTATAAAACTCATGCATCGGTGATAGACTACAAAGCACCCTTTATCAATGAAAGTTCAATAAGATTCGTGAAAAACTTAAAAGATATATACATATATGATTCGGAATGTGATATATTTGAAAGTGAAAGAACAATTCCTGAGACATATAAGATTTTGAATCCTGAGTATAAAGGTTTAACTATATATGGTATGAACTCTGATAATGAAAATGAAGAGTATATTACGGGTGAGGTTGTAATTCACGGATATGAGGATTCAACAGCGCAGAAATATGCAGAAAAATATGGAAGAAAATTTGAAGTAATCGAAAATTCATCAGTAAAGGGCGATGCAAATGGCGATGGAGAATTTAATATAGCAGATGCAGTATCTTTACAGAAATGGTTGATTGGTGATTCGAATGAAAAAGAAATGAAATCAGCGGATTTGAATGGTGACGGTCAGACGGATATATTTGACTTGTGTGTTATGAGACGAATATTGACAGAAAAGACTAAATAAAGGTAACAATATAAATAACTGTATAAATAACTGTATGATAAAAAATCGGTCATCAGAATAAGGTGGCCGTTTTTTTGCAGAAAAAGAATAGAGAGAGGAATAATTTGTAAAATAGCGACAAAAAAAGGATTGAATCAACAAATAACTTTTAGTTGACAAAAAGAGTAAGAGGTGATATAATATAAAAGCTGTCGGACGGGAGAGCGATACGTAAGAGGAACGGATTAAGGAAAAGAAGAAGCTGTTCGGGACTGAGGAAAGAGAAGTTCAACGAAGTTTTAGAAATTCGGAAAAAAAGTTTCTAAAGAAGGTA
>JAZLGM010000107.1:0-24959 GCA_045616285.1 Ruminococcus sp. | reverse complement strand
GCTGCCCCAATTTGCTGCTGACATAATAAATAGCGAAGAAAGCAATCAGCAATATCAGGATGTAGGTCGCAAAACCTTTTTTCTTTTTTGGTGCCAAATTATCCACTCCAATCCTTATTTCACAGTAATTTTCAGCAGAGTCACAGTATTTTCATCAGGAGCAACTCTCTCAGCTATTCCCAGTTTTTCTGCAAATATTGTTCCTTCTTCATCCTCAATAAAATGGATGCACTCCCTTTCATCAGGTGAAATCTCTGCATTAATCAGTTTCTTTACGGAAGAATTAAAATTTCTTCCTTTAAGCTGTATTCTGTCACCGTATTTTCTGTTTCTTAAAACAGCTCTTCCTTTTATTTTATCATAATCAATAAGATAAAATGTTAAATTTTTATGAACTGCTCTAATTTTCTTCAAATTATCACATTTAATCTTCTCACAAATGAGGATTTTTCCCTCAAAAATCGAATTTTCACCCAGAACAAGTTCACTGCAAACCGTCTCAGGTGATTTCATTTGTTTTATTTCTTTAAGTTCTGTTGTATTTCCGTCTGATACTATATAAATATCCTCGGAAACATTGATTTTTCCTCCGAAAATTACAATTCTGTCTATATCTTTAAGTCTTTCGTATGAATATGAAAGATTATTCTCGGTTAACAAAGCGGTAATGCACCTTTTTCTGATAACCTCATGATATTCCGACAGTCCTGTAAGCCTGTTTCCAGCTCTGCATTTTTTTAACGCAGACTCTGATTCGTTCTGAATCATCGAATTTTCAGAACGCAAAGCATCAATTGTACGCACAGATGTTTCAACAGCAGAACTGTTTATTTCCTGAAGCACAGGCATAACAAGATGTCTGATTTTATTTCTTGTATAATCCTCTGTCAGATTTGTACTGTCCGTCACGTAATTCTGCCCTGCTTTAAAAAGAAATTCCTCGATTTCTTTTCGGGTTACACTCAGTAAAGGACGGACTATGTTTCCTCTTAAAGGCGGTATCCCGGTCAATCCCTTTAACGCTGTACCTCTTGTAAGATTAAAAATCACAGTTTCAAGGTTGTCGTTTGCATTATGGGCGGTTGCAATTTTCTTTCCTTTTGAGTTATCTTCAAAAATCTGATATCTGAGTATTCTTGCAGCCTCTTCAGTTGAGAGAGAATTCTTCTCGGAATAATCCATGACATTGCAGGAAACTGCTGTAAAAGGCACATTCAGTCTTTCGCATAAATCTCTGCAAAATGCTTCATCCCTGTCGCTTTCATCACCTCTAAGGCAATGATTGACATGAACCGCCTCAACTGAAAATCTCATGCTTTCACTAAGAGAGCATAATGAAAGCAGAAGACACACGCTGTCTGCCCCTCCGGAAAGACCGCAGACAACCGTATCTCCTGTATCGAACATTTTATACTTCTCAGCAAACTGTCTGATTTTTGAAATCATATCATACACCTTCAGGAACAGGCGCAGTTTCAGGATTTGAGAATCTTGTATATTGTCCGTCCCAGATAAGCTGAACTGTACCCGTTTCACCATGACGATTTTTCGCCACTATGCATTCAGACACATTCTGCTGCTGACTTTCCTTATTGTAGTAAGCCTCTCTGAAAAGGAACAGAACTATATCAGCATCCTGCTCGATAGAACCGGATTCACGAAGATCTGAAAGCATAGGTCTTTTATCGTTTCTGCTTTCAACAGCACGTGAAAGCTGTGAAAGAAGTATTACCGGAACATTCAGTTCTTTCGCCATAACTTTAAGCTGTCTTGTGATTTCGCTGACTACCGTTACTCTGTTGTCCGAACGTGAAGTTGAACCCATAAGCTGTAAATAGTCAATTACAACAAGTCCGAGATTCTTCACTCTGAGAAGTTTAGCTTTCATCTGCTGAACTGTCATACTTGCCGTATCATCAATATACATCGGAACTGTTGAAAGGAATCCGGCACTTGTTGCAAGCCTTACCCATTCCTCTCCGCTTATTCTTCCGTTTCTCAGTGCTGACGACTCAACAAGAGCCTCGGTTGACAGAATTCTTGTAGCAAGCTGTTCCTTTGACATTTCGAGGTTGAATACAACAACATCCTTGTCATTTCTTCTTGCAACGTTTGTTGCGATATTCATTGCAAATGAAGTTTTACCCATACCGGGACGAGCCGCAATTATTATAAGGTCTGACTTGTTAAGACCTGATGTTATCGTATCAAGCAGAGAAAATCCTGTTCTCGCACCGACATATTTTTCCTTATCCTCGCCTGTGATTTTTCCGAGTCTGTCATAAGCTTCAAGAACAGCATCACCAAGCGGAACTATTCCTTTTATGTCCTTGCCCTGACGAATATCATATATCTTCTGTTCAGCAAGGTCAAGAAGAATCTGTGCATCCTCGTTTCCTGACTGTATATCATCAAGTATTGAACGTGCAATTATTCCAAGACTTCTCAGATAATATTTATCAGATACAATCTGACAGTAGGACTCGATATTTGCTGTAGAAGGCAGCATCTCTGCGATTTCAACGAGATAACGTTTCGCTTCTGCCGGGGTATCAAATATTTTCAGTCTGATTGCTTCATCAAGCACAGTAACTATGTCAATGGGAGTTCCCGTACCGGTAAATCTGCTGAAAATACCATAAAGTGATTTAAGCGGTGTGCTGAAAAAATATTCTGCGCTGACTTTTTCTGACACAACAGAAAAAACAGACGGATCAGCAAGAACTGCACCTATTATGCTTTGTTCTGCTTCAAGGCTGTGTGGGAGATCTCTACCTGCCAGAATAATACCATTGTCTTCCATCAGCCTTCAATTACCTCAACATCAATTTTCTCACTGATTCCTGTGTAAAACTTTAATGTTGCAGAATAAGAACCGAAATTCTTAATATCTCCGCTGAGTGTAATCTTTTTCTTGTCGATTTTAACACCGAACTGTTCTTCAACTGCGTCTGCAACGTTACCGGCTGTAACAGATCCGAAAAGTCTGTCATTTGAACCTGCCTTTGCTTTGATTACAACCTTTTTACCCTTGATTTTCTCTGCAGACTCAGCTGCTGCCTGTTTTTCAACATCAATCTTGTGCTGTGCTGATGACTGCTGACCTGCAAGCTTGCTCATATTTGCGGCTGTAGCTTCAACAGCATAGTTTTTAGGGATAAGCATATTTCTTGCATATCCGTCAGCAACATTCTTGACTTCACCTTTTTTGCCTGAACCTTTAACATCCTGTAAGAAAATAACTTTCATTTATATCATCCTTTCTTTAACTTGTCTGTTCTGATATTTCTTCTTCACGTTCATCAATTGCCTTACGCAGAATTACTGAAGCTTCCTGTATGGTAATATCCTCAAGCTGTGTAGCCGCCATCGTCTGATGACCTCCGCCGCCGATTTTTTCCATTATTACCTGTACATTTACCGCTCCGAGAGAACGTGCAGAAATATTCACAGTACTGCCTGTTTTATATATGACATAAGACGCATCAACACCTGATATTCCAAGCAGTTCATCCGCCGCCTGTGGTGCTGCAATGCGTATATCATCACTCTTGAAATCTGCTGTTGCAATTGCGGAATTACCATAAATATTCGCAGATGCAACAATCTGTGTCTTATGCTTGTATGACTCAAAAGAGTTCGAGAAAAGCTGTTTTACAGCTATCGTATCTGCACCCGACTTTCTGAGATATGCCGCTGCTTCAAAAGTTCTGACACCTGTTCTCATGACAAAACTCTTTGTATCGAGCATTATTCCTGAAAGAAGCGCCTCAGCATAGTATGACTCAAGTTTACGATCATTCATAAATCGGAAATATTCAATTATTTCAGTTGTCATCTCACAAGCCGAAGATGCATACGGTTCATGAAGGAATATAACCGCATTGTCTATATAGTTGACATTTTTTCTGTGGTGGTCAATTACGACAACATTTTTGGCTCTCTCATATAATTCCCTGCTTTCAAGGAAATCCTTGTTATGTGTATCAACTATGATAAGCAAATCACCGTCTTTAATCATTGAAACTGCATCGGAAGGTGAAACAAAAAGCCCCTTTCCTGATTTTTCTTCGACAATGTTTATAAGATTCACCGCCAGATTTTTTCCTCTGTCAACAGTAATATGTGCTTCTTTTCCAAGAAGTCTTACTGCCCCTGCCATTCCGCAGGCAGCACCGACGGAATCAAGGTCGCCAAATCTGTGTCCCATAAGGAATACACGTTCGGAATTCAGTATCAAATCCTGTAAAGCATTTGAAATGATACGTGTCTTTGCTTTCGACTTCTTCTCCACACCCTTTGAAACGCCGCCGAAGAATCTGTAGCCTGTATCAGTTTTTATAACAGCCTGATCTCCGCCTCTTCCGAGTGCCATATCAAGGCATTGACGTGCTATCTGTTCACTCTCCGCAATAGTAGAAGCTCCATGTCCTACTCCAATCGAGAATGTCAGCTGATATTTTGATGCAATTGTAATCTCTCTTGCAGAATCAAGAATACTGAATTTTTCTTCAATCAGTTCTTCAAGATGTCTGTTTTCTATTATGGCTATAAATGTATTTGATGAAGTTTTATGGATAATTCCGTTTCGGCCATTCATAAACTTTTCAATAAGTTTTTCGGTTTCAACAGATGCCTGCGCCTTCTCGCTTTCCTTTGAGTTCTGCATAATTTCATCATAACTGTCAATTGTCATGATTACAACACAGGGCTTTTCCTCATCTGTACTTTTACGGAGTTTTATATAATCCGTTTCATCACTAAAATATACCACAAGAAGAGAAATTCCGTTTTCATCATATTTTTTTGCATAAATTTTGTAGAATGTATCATTTATGACACATTCACGAACCTTATCGGGTTTAATAGAACTTATCGGCAAATTAACAATCTTTTCAAATTCCGTTCCATACAATTCAGAACCATTTCCGATTTTTTCGGAGAAAATCTGATTATACCAAGCAAACCGTCCGTTCTCATCTATTACAGCAATAGGAGCAGGGAGATAATTGATATACTCTGATGTTGAGTGTTCAAGATGCTCATTCATCTTCGATACCTTATGAATACTGTTTCTGAAAAATGAAACCGAAACAGCAGAAATAACCACAATGAGAATTATTGCAACTATAAACAGCGATATACTGCATACTGCGCTGTATCTGAAAAGAACAGCCGCCATAACCGCAGACTGCATCAGCAGTGCCGTAAGAAGCGCAAAAAACACCACAGGTATCTTTTTCTTCATTTCTCCCTTTCCTCCTTTTTTCAGAATTTAACTATTCCTCAGATTTCCATTATAATCGGAAGAATCATAGGACTGCGCTTAGTTGTCTGATAAATATAATCAGAAAGTGCATCCCTGAGTTTACCTTTGAGAGTATTCCATTCACGACGTTCCGCATTTGAACATCTGTCGATTGTTTCATTGAGAATGCTTTTTGCCTGAACCATAAGTTCCTCTGATTCTCTGACATACACAAATCCACGTGAAATTATATCCGGACCGGACACAACCTCATTCGATGCTCTCTCAATTCCGATTACAATGATAATAAGTCCGTCCTGTGCGAGGTGCTTTCTGTCTCTGAGAACGATTGAACCTACATCTCCGACACCGAGTCCGTCTACGAGTATTCTTCCGGCAGGGGCCTGTGACACGACCTTCATTGTAAGACCGTCTGTTTCTATTACATTTCCATTTTCACCGATAATAACATTTTCTCTCGGAATTCCCATCTGAACCGCAAGATCTGCGTGTTTTTTCAGGTGTTTATACTCACCATGAACAGGGATAAAGAACTTTGGTTTTGTAAGTGCCTGCATGAGTTTAAGTTCTTCCTGACAGGCATGACCTGAAACGTGTACCTCATACATTGCCTCGTAAACAACTTCAGCTCCGGACTTCATGAGTTCATTTACCACTCTTGTAACAAACTTCTCGTTTCCCGGAATCGGAGTTGCTGAAATAATGATGAAATCCATTGGAGTAATTGCAACTTTTCTATGGTCATTCATAGCCATTCTTGTCAAGGCAGACATAGGCTCTCCCTGACTTCCTGTTGTAATGAGTACAATTCTCTCATTCTCATAACGGCTCATCATTTCAATATCAATAATGGTTCCGTCAGGTACATCAAGATAACCGAGTTCTATTGCGGTATTTATAACATTTACCATACTTCTGCCAAAAACAGCAACTTTTCTTCCATATCTTGCGGCACAGTTTATAATCTGCTGTACACGATGAATGTTGGATGAGAAGGTAGCTATGATAATTCGCTTTCCCTCGCCAAGCTTGAAAAGTCTGTCAAACGACTCTCCGACAGTTCTTTCCGAACGAGTGAAACCTGCTCTCTCAGCATTTGTTGAATCAGCCATAAGTGCAAGGACGCCTCTGCTTCCAAGTTCTCCGAAACGTGCAAGGTCGATTATATTTCCGTCAATCGGTGTATAGTCAACTTTGAAATCACCAGTATGAACAATAATTCCGGCAGGTGTATGAATCGCCATGCCGACAGAATCAGGAATAGAATGATTAACCTTGATGAATTCAACAGCCATACATCCCATTTTAACTGTTTTTTTCGGCTCAACAACATTCAGATTTACCCTGCCGTAAAGTCCCTGTTCCTTTAATTTGCCCTCAATAAGACCGATTGTAAGTCTTGTTGCATATACAGGAACATTAACTTTCTTGAGAAGATATGCAAGACCGCCTATATGATCTTCGTGTCCGTGAGTAATTACGATTCCTCTGATTTTATCTGCATTTCTCTCAACATAGGTAAAATCAGGAATTACAATGTCTACGCCCGGCATATCCTGATCGGGGAATGCAAGTCCGCAGTCAAGAATGAACATATCATTTGAACATTCAAAAACTGTCATATTCTTTCCGATTTCGTTAAGACCTCCGAGAGGAATGATTCTGACAGGAGTTTTCTTAACCTCTTTTGGTTTTCTGCCTCTTTTTGCAGATTCTGTGACAGCTGTACTTTCAGATGCATTATCCGCTGATGTAACTCTTTTTCTGTAATTTGTTCTCTTCGGCACATTCTCTGATGCTGTTCTGCCTGTTCTTTTTGTTGTGTCTTTTTCGTTCACTGTGTTACCTCACTTTCATGTCAGAAGAAGAAATACTGAACGACCACTTATCTCTCCTTCATGTTAAAACGTATGCGCAGTCCGGAATAGTTCAACCATTTAACCTGAATAATCATGACAAATAGAGTGTGTAATAAATGAGATATGACAGTTCTCCCTAAATCACGTACATGGAGAAGCCGCTGCAATAACAATTATTAAAAAATCCGAACCATTGGGTAAACCCCTTATATCTTAATGGCACAAGCCATAAAAGTCTGAAAAAATACACTATCATTATACTATAATTCCTAATCTATGTCAATAGAATTTGCAGTTATATCTTTCAATTATTATAATCACATTCCATTATTCCCCATTTATCGTGGGTTTTCACATAAATTTCAGAATTATCACAATTTCTCAGTTGATATTTATTTTACTTTATGATATAATTGTATTCGCTACATAAAGTAAAGGAGATGTTTTTTTGAAACATGACAAAAATTTTCTGCGTCAGGTAATCAGATACGTTGGAATCAGCCTTATTCTGCTTTTGATTTTCAACGCTGTTGTAATTCCGAATTTAAACAACAGACAGGTTAAGGAGACTAATTACAGCTATTTTCTAAAGCAAATCGATGAAGGTAATGTTACTCAGGTTAAAATAAGCGGAAATATCGTAAAATTCGAGGTTAAAACCGAGGACGGATTCAAACAGCTTTACTCAACCCCTGTTATGGATGATCCCGAACTCGTTTCAAGACTCCATGAGAAGGGTGATATTGATTTCACAGCCTCATCTCAGGATAATAACCTTTTGCTTGAATTTCTCATAAACTGGGTTCTGCCGCTTGTATTTTTCATTGTTCTCTGGAATCTGCTGATTAAGGGAATGGGTAAGAAAATGGGCGGATTCGGCAATGCTATGTCTTTTGGAAAAAGTAATGCCAAAGTGTATGTAAAGGCACAGACCGGAAAAACTTTTTCCGATGTTGCAGGGCAGGATGAAGCAAAAGAAGCACTTGTCGAGATAGTTGATTTTCTTCATAACCCCGATAAATATGCGGAAATCGGTGCAAATCTTCCAAAGGGTGCTTTACTCGTGGGGCCTCCGGGTACGGGAAAAACTCTTCTTGCGCAGGCTGTTGCCGGTGAGGCAAACGTTCCTTTCTTTTCTATTTCCGGTTCTGAGTTCGTGGAGATGTTTGTAGGAATGGGAGCGGCAAAAGTAAGAGACCTCTTTCAGCAGGCAAATGAAAAAGCACCATGTATTGTGTTCATTGATGAAATTGATACAATCGGAAAAAAGCGTGACGGAAACATAAGCGGCAATGACGAAAGAGAACAGACTCTGAATCAGCTTCTTACCGAAATGGACGGATTCGACGGAAAAAAGGGCGTTGTAATCCTTGCGGCTACAAACCGCCCCGAATCACTCGATCCTGCACTTCTCCGACCGGGAAGATTTGACAGAAGAATACCGGCTGAACTTCCTGATCTTGCAGGTCGTGAAGCAATTTTAAAGGTTCATGCTTCAAAAATAAAAATGGAAAACGATATTGATTTCAATGCAATCGCACGTGCAACAGCAGGCGCATCAGGAGCGGAACTTGCAAACATTATAAATGAATCTGCCCTCAGGGCCGTAAGAAACGGAAGAAAAGAAGTAAATCAGTCCGACCTTGAGGAAAGCGTTGAAGTTGTAATTGCAGGTTACGAAAGAAAAAATGCTGTCATTTCCCAGAAAGAAAAGGAAATCATCGCATATCATGAAATCGGTCACGCACTTGTTGCTGCAAAACAAAAAGACTCTGCTCCCGTACATAAAATTACTATCATTCCAAGAACATCCGGTGCTTTGGGATATACAATGCAGGTTGACGAGGGAGAAAAATTCCTTCTCACAAAAGAAGAGGCTCTCGCCAGAATCGCAACCCTTACGGGAGGACGTTCCGCAGAGGAGCTTATATTTAACAGCTGTACAAGCGGCGCATCGAACGATATTGAAAAAGCCACTAAACTCGCACGTGCAATGGTTACAAGATACGGTATGAGCAATGAATTTGATATGATTGCACTTGAAACAGTTACAAATCAATATCTTGGCGGAGATACCTCTCTCGCCTGCTCGCCTGAGACAGCTTCAAAAATTGATGATGAAGTAAACTCAATCGTAAAGAAATCTCATGAAAAGGCTGTCAAAATACTGTCAGACAACATCTGCAAACTCCATGAACTTGCGCATTATCTTCTTGAAAAAGAAACAATAACAGGTGAAGAATTCATGGAAATCCTTAATTCAGACTCGAATGAAGCATAATGAAGAAATACTGGTACCGATCCGGCACCCGTATTGTTTTACGATATTGACACGAATTTTACAACAAACTGAAGCAGATACACATTTTGTGTATCTGCTTTTTCGGTGCTGCCTTAATACTCTGGTATTATTAAAATGAAAAAATGCTTGACAAAAGTCTGAAAAAGTGGTATAGTTATTTAGTAATGTACAATTGTTCGTCTATGACGGACGATTTTGATTCAGGGTGTGGAATTATGAATAAAAAATCACAGCTAATTGTAGTGGACTCTCAGATACTCCCCGATGTATTTACTAAGGTTCTGGAGGTTAAAAAGCTTATGGCACAGAAAGGCGAGAAAAGTTTTGTTTCCGCCTGTAAGCGTATCGGTATTTCCAGAAGTGCCTACTATAAGTATAAGGATTATGTTTTCTCCTATGAAGAATTATTCGACAGAAAAATCATAAATCTTTATCTTCTTCTTAGTGACAGCCCGGGGGTTCTTTCAAGTGTCCTTGTTTTTTTGCATGGGCTTAGCGCAAACATACTTACGGTTAATCAGAGTATTCCCGTAGATGGTGCGGCTGCGGTCAATATCTCACTCAGACTCACAGGTGATTCTGTCAGCGAACTTGATTCACTGAGTTCCATTACAGAACTTAAAGGAGTGCTGGAAGTCAAAGTTCTTTCAGCTGAATAATTATTTCGGAGGTTTTTAGTCATGTCAGTTAAATTTGCAGTTTTAGGTTATGGTGTCGTAGGTTCAGGCGTTGTTGAACTTTTTTATAAAAATCAGAAGAGTATCGAAAAGCGTGCAGGTAAGGAAATGGATGTTAAATACATTCTTGACCTCAGAGATTTTCCTGATTCACCTTATAAGGAGAAGTTTACAAAGGATTTCAACGACATTCTCAATGATGACGAAGTTATTTCCGTTGCTGAATGTATGGGAGGAGTTGAACCTGCTTTCACTTTTGTAAAGGCTTGTCTTGAAAAGGGAAAGAGTGTTTCAACTTCAAATAAAGAACTCGTTGCTGCAAAGGGAGATATTCTTCTCGCTACAGCTAAGGCTAACAGCTGTAATTTCTTCTTTGAAGCGAGTGTAGGCGGTGCTATTCCGATTATTCGTCCGCTTCACAAGTGCCTTGCTGCAAATGACATTACAAAGGTTGCAGGTATTCTCAACGGAACTACAAACTTCATTCTCACAAAGATGTACAATGATAATATGGCATTCGCAGATGCCCTTAAACTTGCACAGGAACTCGGTTATGCCGAGAAGAATCCTACTGCTGATATTGAAGGTCATGATGCCTGCAGAAAGATTTGTATTGTATCTTCACTTGTATACGGTAAGCACGTTTATCCGACAAGTGTTTATACAAAGGGTATTTCAGATCTTGAACTCTGTGACCTTGAAGCTGCTGAGGTTCTTGGATATGCAATTAAAGTAATTGCATCTTACAGACGTCTTGAAAATGATAAGATTCTCCCTGCTGTAATGCCTATGCTTGTTCCTCTTGATAATATTCTTGCAGGTGTAAATGACGTATTTAATGGTGTACTCGTTTATGGTGACGGTATCGATCAGACAATGCTTTACGGCAGAGGTGCAGGAAAGCTTCCTACTGCAAGTGCAGTTCTTGGTGACGTAATCTATGCGGTTCAGCATCACAGAACAGTTCAGTCACAGTCGTGGGATTCTTCTGAAGACAACAGCTTCGTTGCTTCTATCGAGGAATTCTCATCAAAATGGTATTTCAGAGTGCCTGTCGGAAGTGAGGTTTCCGAGGAGTCATATACACATGACGACGGAATTTCATTTGTTACAGAGAAAGAACTTACATTTACTGAGGCTGCTGAAAAGGCTGAATCTCTTGGTGCTTTGGCTTATCTTCCAATTCTTGATTAATATTAGTCATACTATGTATATACAACTGAAAAGGGATGCCCGAAACGGCATCCCTTTTACTATTGCTCAAAAAATTAAATTCTGTTTTTTATTTTCTGTACTGTCGTGTATTGAGAACTCTTATCGAATTTAAAACAAGAAGCATTGCTGTACCTGAGTCTGCAAATACTGCAAACCACATACTCGGACGACCTATAATACCGAGAATAAGTACAATTGCCTTAACTGCAAGGGCGAATACTATGTTCTGATATGATACTCTGTATGCCTTGTCCGATATTTTCTTTGCCTTTACAACTGAATCGGGTTCGGAATTCATAAATACAGCATCTGCCGCTTCAAGTGCGAGGTCGGAACCCGTCTGCATTGCGCCGCCTACATCTGCACCTGCAAGAACAGGACCGTCATTGATTCCGTCACCGATAAACATTACTGCACCGTTCTTTTCACGGATTTTACCTATTTCTTCAAGTTTTCCGTCAGGCATAAGTTCACTGCTTATATAGTCGATTCCAATTTTGTTTCCAACTGCATCAGCATTTGATTTGCTGTCACCTGTAAGCATAGCTGTGTGAATTCCCATTGCTTTAAGTTCAGCGACAGCCTTTGCAGAGGAGTCCTTTACAGTATCCGATACAGTTATTCTTCCCTCGATTTTACCGTTTACGGTTATAAATACGACACTTCCGAATGATGATTTTTCACTTTCAGGTATAGTGATTCCTTTTTCGTTCATGAGTTTTTCATTTCCGCAAAGCACTTCATTTCCATTGAGTAACGATACAATTCCACGTCCTGAAAGTTCTGCTGATTTCTCAGGATTTTCAAGTGTAAGACCTTTCTCTTTGCATGATGCTGTTATGCTTTCTGCCACAGGATGTGTTGATGCCTGTTCACAGCTTCCACAGATTCTGAGGAGTTCATTTCCTTCAAGCTTTCCATAGGATTTTACTTCTGTAACCGTAAAACTTCCGTTTGTGAGAGTTCCTGTTTTATCAAATGCAACTGCCTTGATTTTGGCGAGTGCTTCTATTGCATTTCCGCCTTTGAAAAGTATTCCGAGCTTTGATGCAGCACCGATTCCTGAGAAATAAGCAAGCGGAACGCTGAGAACCAATGCACACGGACAGCTTATTACAAGGAATGTAAGTGCAGAGTAAACCCATTTCTGAACCTCTCCTGTGATAACCGAACCAATTACTGCCGTAAGAAGTGCGATTACAAGAACAACAGGTGTGTATATCTTTGAAAATCTTGTGATAAATCTGTCGATTTTCGGTTTTTCAGCAGATGCATCCTCAACTGCACGGGCAATTTTTGAAATCATTGATTCATCTGCCGATGCTGTCGCTTTAAGAGTAAATACCTCCGAAAGATTAATACATCCCGACATAATTTTGTCACCTGCGTGTACCGAAACAGGAACAGGCTCTCCGTTGATTGCAGATGTGTCAATTCTTGATTCGCCCGACTCAACAATACCGTCAGCGGCAATTCTCTCACCGACTTTGATTCTGAGAATATCGCCCTTTTTAATTCTGTCTGCTGATATTCTTTTGTATTCACCATTTACAAGAACATCTGCTTCATCAACTTTGAGTTCAGCAACATCTGTAATTGCTTTTCTGCTCTTTTCAACAGCGTAGTCCTCAAAAAGCTCACCTATCTTGAAAAACAGCATTACTCCGACTGCTTCGGGGTATTCTCCTACAATGAATGCTCCGATTGTTGCTACTGTCATAAGTGTATTTTCGTCAAAGAAATTCTTATTCTTTATATTCTTTAAAGCTGTGGTTAATACCCCATGTCCGAGAACGATATATGCACAAATATAAATGATAAGGGATATTATATTCAGTATGCCGATTTTACTGAGGATTGTGGCAGCCACAAAGAATAATAAACCTATTATAAGTGTTATTAGTTCGCTGTTTAGTCCTTTTTCACCATGTGAATGTTCATGATGCTCGTCGGATTTATTGTGGGAATGTTCATCGTGGTCATGTTCGTGACAACAATCACATTCTTCATCATGGCTGTGTTTGTGTTCATCATCGTGTTCACTCTCAACAATTTCAACCTCAGCCTCAATGGATTTTGCGAGTTTGTTCATTTTTACGAGGAGTTCATCTGTAATATTTCCCTTAACCTTAATTTTTTTAAGCGGGAAATTCAGTACAGCAGATTCAACTCCGTCCATTTTACCTATAGCTTCCTCAATTTTTCCGCCACAGTGAGCGCAGTCAAGATTCTTTATTGTGTAGCTGATTTCCTTTATTTCGTGCTTAACCTCAGCAGGTACAATTTCAACTTCAGCCTCAATGGATTTTGCGAGTTCGTTCATTTTTACGAGGAGTTCGTCTGTAATATTTCCTTTAACCTTAATTTTTTTAAGCGGGAAATTCAGTACAGCAGATTCAACTCCGTCCATTTTACCTATAGCTTCCTCAATTTTTCCGCCACAATGAGCGCAGTCAAGATTCTTTATCAAAAAAGTTTTTTCCATTGATGTTATTCCTTTCAAACATACTTGAACAGTTGTTCATGTATTCAATATATCATAATTTTTTCTGTTTGTCAATAGTCTGGGAGAAATTTTTGAAAAAAATTGTAATTTTCAGAGTGTTGACCTAATTCTTACGACAAAATTGTTTTACGTTGTCAGAAGTTTGAAGCTTGATTTTTTAAGTAAATCATGTTATAATATTCATTGATAAATAGTTGGAGGAGTGTAAATGAAACTTGATGTAACGAACAGAATCCTCAGAGATGCCGAATATCAGGATGCATTATGTCGTTTGAAAAAACTTGAAAATGGGAGAAAGTTCTGTCTTCATGATATGGAGCATTTTTTGTCCGTAGCAAGAATCTGCTGTATTCTCTGCGCAGAAAACGGTATAGATGCAGATAAGGATATAATCTATTCAGCAGCACTTTTGCACGATATAGGAAGAATAGTTGAATATACAACGGGCGAATCGCATCATATCGCAGGTAAAAATATATCTGACAGGATACTTGCCAGAACAGGTTGTTCAGATGAATTCAGACAGAAAGTTACGGATATAATATTAAATCATGGTGAATACGAGGATGACGATTCGTCTTTGAACAGATATTTTTTTCTTGCTGACAAGAAATCACGTATGTGTTTTATGTGTGAGAAAACAGCTGAGTGTTACTGGAAAGACGACAGAAAAAATATGGAAATAGAGGTTTGATTATGATAATAGGCGGAAAAAATTTTGATTTTAATAATAACAAATACATAATGGGAATACTGAATTTTACACCTGATTCTTTTTCAGACGGAGGAAAATATAACTCTGTTGATTCTGCACTGAAACATACAGAAAAGATGATTGCTGATGGCGCAGAGATAATTGACATAGGCGGAGAATCAACAAGACCTGGATATACAATGATTTCGGATGAGGAAGAAATTGAACGTATTGTACCTGTAATAGAAGCTGTAAAGAGAACATTCGATATCCCTGTGTCGCTTGATACCTACAAATACCGTGTCGCAGATGCGGGAATCAAGACGGGTGCAGACCTCATAAATGATATATGGGGACTTAAATACGACAACGGTGAAATGGCAAAATTAATTGCTGAATCCGAACTCCCATGCTGTCTGATGCATAACCGCAAAAACATGGATTATGTTTCGTTTTTTGAAGATATGATTGCTGATATGAAGGAGACTGTCAGAATTGCGGAAGAAAATGGGATAAAAAAAGAAATGATAACAATTGATCCCGGAGTAGGATTTGCTAAATCATTTGAGAATAATCTCGAATGCATAGACAGACTTGATGAATTCGGAAAAATACTCGGACTGCCTGTTCTTCTTGGTACATCACGAAAATCAGTAATCGGACTTGCACTTGATTTACCGAAAGACGAAAGAACTGAGGGTACTGTCGCAACGACAGTAATCGGTGCAATGAAAGGTGCATCAATTTTCAGAGTACACGATGTTAAAGAGAATTATCGTGCTTTGAAAATGACAACTGCGGTTCAGAAGGGATATATTAATGGATAAAATTCGTATAAGGGAACTTAAAATATTCGCTTATCATGGAGTATTTGAGTTTGAGAATCAGAATGGACAGAATTTCTATGTGAATGCTGAACTTGAAGTTGATACTGAAACAGCAGGAATGACGGATAATCTTGATGAGTCTGTAAACTATGGTCTTGTCTGTGAACTTATACATAAGGTTATGACAAAGAACACATACAAGCTTATCGAAACTGCCGCACAAAAGATTGCGACTGAAATTCTGCTGAATTACAGTCTTGTAAAGCAGGTTACGGTTGAGGTGAGAAAACCCGAAGCACCGATAGAAATGGAATTCGGTTCTGTTTCCGTTGAAATTACAAGGGGCTGGCATGATGCAGTAATTGCCCTCGGTTCAAACATGGGGGACAGCGTTTCATTAATCAACTCTGCTGTTGAAAGCCTTAAAAATGACCGATTTATAAAGGATGTCAAGGTTTCCGAGCTTATAATCACTAAGCCTTACGGATATACTGAACAGGATGATTTTGTCAATGGTGCGCTGATTTGCAAAACCATATATTCGTCCCATAAACTTCTTGATGTTATGCATGAACTTGAAAACAACGCTGACAGAAAGCGAATTATTCACTGGGGACCGAGAACACTTGACCTCGACCTGATTTTTTATGATTCGGAAATTATTGCGGATAAAGTTCTTTCCGTACCTCATCCCGATATGCATAACAGAACTTTTGTGCTTGAACCGATTGTTCAGATTGCCCCTTATTACAGGCATCCTGTACTTAATATGAATGTATCTCAGCTTCTTGAAAAGCTGAAATCTGAGTCTCATGAAGAAACAGTAATATCTGAATCGGATGAAAAAAATAATGATTCCGAAATAAACGAGGATTTTTCATCATACAGAAAAATAAATATCATTTCGGCGGTTTCAGCAAACGGAGTAATCGGGAAAAACGGGAAAATACCGTGGAATATTCCCGAAGATATGCAGTATTTCAGAGATACTACAAAGGGAAATGTTGTTATCATGGGAAGAAAGACCTTTGAAAGCATAGGTATCCCTCTTTCACAGAGATTCAACATTGTTGTTTCAAAAAACAAGCTGTATATGGATAAAAATATGCTCTCAGCCACAAGTCTTGAAGAAGCACTCGAAATAGCAGGGGAATACGCTTCTCAGAATAACTGCGAAATATTCCTGTGCGGTGGTTCAAGGATTTACTCAGAGGGAATTAAATATGCTGACAGACTTTATCTTACTGAGCTTGATTTTGAATGTGAAGGTGATGTTTTTTTCCCTTCGTTTGATAAGAAGTGCTACACGCTCATTAAGTCGGATTATCATGCTGATTTGGGACTTAAATTCAATATTTATGAAAGGAACTGACAGAATATGAAAAGAATAACTGTATTATTATCGGTTCTTGTTTTATGTTTCCTTATTCCTGCAACTTCATACGCCGACGTTGTTGAACTTCCTTTTGTACCGATTGAGGATATTTCAGGCGGAGAGCAGAATGAACTTCCAATCATTTCACCAACAGACGATACTGAAATCGGTGATATGAACGGGGATGGATTTGTTGATGCTTCAGACGCATCAGATGTACTGGGGTTATATGCACAGCTTTCAACGGATTCATCTTTTTCACTTACTGAAAAACAGCTTAAATACGGTGATGTTGATGAAAATGGAAGTGTTGATGCCTCGGATGCTTCGGCTATTCTCGGATACTATGCCTATGCTTCAACAGGTGGTACAGATTCATTTGATAAATTTATTTCAGATTTAAGGTAATACCGCAATATGCCCCTCTGAACGGATGTTTCAGAGGGGCATATATATTAATGAACACTTAGGAGAGGTGGGGAAATCAATTTATTCGTGTAGTTTCTGCATTTATTATTTTTGCATTTCCAAGTGATATTTCGGCAGTTATTACAGCGGCGTCTTCACCATTTTTGTTGCGTAAAGTACATCGAGCTTTTGCTGTTCTGTTTTCAGGGTGATACTCGGTAACTTCGAGTCCTTGAACTATTGGGATACAATCAATATTAAGATCTTCATATTCTTCAAAATCATCAATATAATCCTGAATAGCAATTGCAGAGTAATACTCTATTCTGTCACCGATAACAAAGCTGTTAATCTTCCATTCTCCGTCAACAAGAACAAAATCGAAAATCCATTGCTCACCGAATTTTGAATTTTCGTAGCCTGTGTATGCTGGTCTGAGAAGCCTTGTAGCTTTAAACTCATTATCTGATGTTTCGGCAATCTCGACATCAGAAGTATATACGGACTGATCTTCATCAAGCCAGATTTTGTCTTTTCTGTACAGTTTACCATTATAGTCTATAAGTGTAGCTATGTTGACATAAAATCCGATGCTTTCAGATTCATCTTCTGTTTTCATATCAAGCAAGGCTCCTGATTCGTATCCGCTTAAATCACCACCAAGATAGCTTTTAAAAGATACACCATTATCACCTTCCTGACCTTCTCTCAGTGTTGCGTCATAGTAGTTTTCTTCCGGGTACATATCATAGGTGGTTATGCTTCTAAGAGCATCATATACTTCCTGACAGCTTGAATAATCGGTTATTCTTGTGAATTGTCTTTCACCGCCATAAGCTGCAGTCCAATCCTGATTTTCAGAATCATAAACTGAAAATGAAATAATATCATCCTCGTCTTTGGTTCCGATGCCGTATGCAATGAGGTTGAAAAGTCTCAGATATTCATCTGTAAGGTTTTCTGCGATTTCATTATAATCATATTGCGGAGATTCTTCTTCAACGGATGCTTCAACTACACCTTCCGTCGGTTCAGGAACTGTCGGTTCTTCTTCAACTGTTTCAGTTTCCTCTGTCTGTGTTTCGTCATCAACAATCGAATACTGAACATCAGGTCCTTTCATGTTGAAAAGTCCTGCAACTGAAACACCTGCAATTCCTGCAACAGCAACAATACCTGCTGCAATGCTGAGTGCCTTTTTCCACTTTGGAATATTGTACACTTCAACGCCCGAAACAGAATCCTCATAATGTATGTCTGAGGAATTTGTGTTTTTATTTATATTGTATTTCCTTTTGCTCATTCTGAACACCCTTTCTTTATCTCTTTGGGCGGCTGAGTATATTTCAGCAAGCTGCTCTTTTGTTTCTTTGTCTGCATTATTAAGAATGCTGAAATCAACGTCGTGTTTGTCCATATTCATACCTCCCTGAGATTTATACCGTATTGTGTCAATGCTTTTCTTAGTTTTTTCAATGCCCTTCCGCTTCTCACTCTTACAGATTCGGCTGAGAGTTTAAGGTTTTTTCCGATTTCCTTTGAAGGCTCATTAAAGTAATACTTCTGAATAATAATCGTTGAATCGGGTTCTCCGAGTCCGATAATACAGTTCATCAGTATATTTCTCAGCTCCGAGTTTTCAGCTTCGGTTTCAATCTGTGTGCTGTCGGGCATTTCGTATATACCACCTTCTTCGTATGACACAGTGTTTCCGTTCCCTGAAACAAGTCTGTGATACATATTAACTGCACGTCGGTTTGCGACGGTTGAAATAATACCTTTAAGGTCACCACCATTTCCACTCATGCTGTCACAGTAAATGAAAACATCTGAAAATACATCGCTGACGCATTCGTCGATATCCTCGGGAGTACCGCAGTTTCTCAGTTTGTTGAATACAACTGTGCGAACGTAATTATAGTATTCATCAAACAGAATACGCTGAGCCTTATCGGTTGACTTCTCACATATTTGTATGTATTCGCTGTCTGTCACCGTCATCACCTCCGTAAAAAAGTAAAGCGTTATAAATGCATTTGTAATCGGCTTTCATAATATATACTCAGACAGAATATATAAAACGTAACATGAAAATACATATTTTTATTATTTAATTAAATTCTTCCTGTGTAAATGTTGATTTATTAATATCTGTGTGTTATAATATCATATTGAAAAAACAGAAAAGAGGATTATTTATGAGCAGTAATATGGATATGGTAAACGGTTCACTCGGAGGAAAGATTATACGATATACCCTTCCTCTTGCGGCAACAGGAATTTTGCAGCAGCTGTTTAATGCGGCGGATATAGCTGTAGTCGGACATTATGCGGGAAAAGAAGCAATGGCGGCAGTAGGCAGCAACAGCCCTGTTATAGGACTTCTTGTAAATCTGTTCGTCGGTATTTCTCTCGGTACAAATGTCGTAATTGCAAAATTTATCGGAGGGGGAGACAAAAAAGGAGTATCGAAAGCTGTTCATACTTCAATATTAATATCACTTATCGGCGGCTTGATAATGACAATACTCGGAGAAGCGGCGGCATCAGGAATTGTCAGTATACTCGGAGTTCCTGATGAAGTATTTGCAATGGCTGAAAAATATCTTAGAATATATCTTATCGGAATGCCTGTTATACTTCTGTATAACTTTGAATGCGCTATACTGCGAAGCTGTGGCAATACACGTACACCTCTGACAGCACTTATGGTTTCGGGTGCGGCAAATGTGGTTCTTAATCTTTTTTTCGTAATAGTGCTTGGAATGAATGTTGACGGAGTTGCACTTGCGACGGTGCTTTCAAACGTTCTGAGTTCGGGAATGCTTTTTGTTCATCTCATGAAAACAGATACAGATATTTGCCTTGAACCTTCAAAACTCGGAATCGACAAAGGAATACTGAAAGTTATACTACAGATAGGTGTTCCGTCGGGAATTCAGGGAATGATTTTCTCGTTCGCAAACATAGTAATTCAGTCTGCGGTAAACAGTCTCGGAACAACGGTAATGGCGGCATCATCTGCGGCATTCAATCTTGAAATATTTGCGTATTATGTAATGAATTCATTTAATCAGTCGTGTACAACATTTGTCGGACAAAATTTCGGTGCAGGAAAGAATGAAAGATGCGTAAAGGTAATGAAAATCTGTCTCGCACAATGTATTACAGCAACAGCATTGACCTGCGGACTTATTCTTCTTTTCGGCAGACCTCTGCTTGGAATATTCAACAGCGATACAGAAGTAATCGAAACAGGGTTAATAAGATTGTATTACATATTCTTCGCATATCTTTTCAGTTTTGTTCAGGAAGTGCTTTCGGGTTATCTGAGGGGATACGGAGTATCGTTTATTCCTGCCGCCTGTTCAGTAGTCGGAATATGCGGAATAAGATTAACATGGATATTTACGGTGTTCAGAAATTCTCCGACATTTCCGACGATAATGCAGGTATATCCGATAAGTCTCGGAGCGACAGCACTTGCGATACTTCTTGCTACAATTATTATAAAACCATCAGAAAAATACAAAGTTCCTGTTGTGAATAAATAATTTCCATGACCGTTTATTACAAAAACGGTCATTTTTCATCAAATTTTCATTTGTATACCATTGACATAAAATATAACAATGTTACAATAATATAGTAATAATCGTGAACAATGATGCTCCGACATATATTTTAGGTAAATATTAGTCAGGTGAGCAGTATAACAGAGGTGTTTTATGTTAAAGACAATTCTTGCAAAAAAAATGACAGCAGTTGTTTTATCTGTTGTTCCGCAGACTTCTTCTTTAGGTTCGGGAGTTCTTCTGACATCAGCAAATGCGGTCAAAACAGCTGTACATAATCAGCAGACAGCGGTAAGAGTGACAGATTTGGACGTATCTCCGATTTCGGTTTCAACATTGAAAGTTTCATGGAAGTCTGAAGCAGGCAGAAGTTATTTCATAAGCTGTAAGGCACTTGATTCGGAATACGAATACAGTGATAATATTTATTATGAATTCAAAAAAGAAGGCTTGTGCTATGTAAACGGTCTGCGTGAGGATACTGAATACGTTGTTTCGGTTGTACCTGTTGCAAATGAGGGTGAAACCATAAAAATGATACCGTCAGAGGAAAATGAAAAAACAGAGACGGTTGAAGTTATAGAGGAATTCGATTATGAGGATGGCTGGACTAATTGCTTTGCAGGAGAAAGAGCATCAGGTCTTACAGCAATGCCGAGTTACGGAGCAATATACGGAGCAGAGGCTGATAAAGTAACAGATACAGGCATAATGCGTGATGAGTATGGTGATTATTGCTGTGCAATGGGTGTATGGTATGGCTACTGCAATGACAGATTTCTCGTTGAACTTGAAAACGGAATTCAGTTCACAGTTAAAATCTGTGACAGCAAAGGATGGGCGGATGATGCTGACGGTGACGGCGAAGCTGATGGGCGATTCCATTGGTTTGGCGGAGAGAATAACGGAAAGTGCATTATCGAATTCATATATGATGATAAAAAGATTCCCTCATGCGTTGCGTTTTACGGAAACTGGGGAAACTGGGACTGGAGCGGACTTAATCTGACGGAGAATATCCGTTCAATTAAAAAAATCAATTACGGTGATACATACGAATACTAAAGGAACATCCCTGAGAAACAAATCTCAGGGATGTTTTACTTGATTAAACTGAATATTTGGCGATATATAAATCTCTTAAAGAAACGAGATCGAAAATATCAATTACTCCGTCTGAATTAACATCACCGTCAACGCTGTCAGGGATGATTTCGTATGGTTCTGAAACAAGCCACTTTTCAAGAATAACAAGGTCTGCAATTGTAAGGATACCGTCATTATTGAGATCTCCTTTTTCAATTATCGGAGCAGAAGTTGTTGTAGTAGTTGTAGTAGTTGTAGTAGTTGTTGTAGTTGTTGTGGTGGTGGTAGTTGTCGTTGTTGTGGTAGTTGTCGTTGTTTCAGCAGATACATACCAGTTCTGGCATGGAGAACCTGTCGGTTCCCATTGCTGTATGTTAGCTCCTGCATCCTTTGAAGCGTAACCGACTTCTACAAGACAAGCATCCTTTGAAGCATGAGAAACAATGCTGTATGTACCGTCAGAATTCTTTATGAATCTGAAAAGCTGAGAGCTGTCCTTTGAGGAATAAGCTGAAATACTGATGTTGCTTCCGTTTTCGCCGCCTTCGGCTTTGAGAGCGTAATTCACATTTTCCGCTGAACGAATCCAGTAATAGTTGCCTGAGCCAAACTCTTTAAGAATCCATTTCTGACAGTTCAGACCGTTTGATTCCCACTGCTGAACATTTGAACCCTCGCTCATGTCTGCGTTTTTGATTTCCATCATGAAACCGGAATTAACATTTTTGAATGAATAGACAACACTAGTGTCCATTACTTCTCCGGAATTATCTGAAGGCGGATTTTCGGGTTCTGTTGAAGGCTGCTGCATTTGTCCTGTCGGAGCTTCATTGTATCCTGCGCTTGGAACACCCTTCTGTGAATAGCGGAGATACATCATATTTCCTCTTGAAGTCTGACATCCGCTGTAAGCGTCACAGTATGATTTGGTTTTGTCAGCTGAAATTGTAACATAAGAATAATTGTTTTTAGGTCTCCATGTGCAGTTTTTAGCCGAACCCTCAATACCGAGTCTCTTGCAGTTTACACCGATTGAGCCTGAATCAGCAAATGCACCCGGATGTGTTACCTCATTCCAGTCACATACTACATTACCCTTTGTTGAACCACCGTCATAGTAGCAGTTCTCGGTAAAAAGTTTGCAGTCAGAATGAACGGTATAAGCCATACTGAAATTGTAAACATAATTGTTAAGTGAATGGAAATAACCGTAACGCATAAGTCCTGGAGCTCTTGTGTAAGTATCCTTGAATTTGTTGCTTATAAGGGACATTCTCGGATAATTATTCTTGTTCTGATAGGAATTTTCCGTATCGTCGGGATAACCGAGAATTACTCCGTATTCGTGAAGACCGAACCAGCTGTCTGATACAGTACAGTAGTCGGCATCATAGCAGCAGGCGAGGAATTTATCCCAGTCCGGTGTTGCATCACCAAGAGAGTTGAGTTTATCGTGTCCGATAAAGCTTACATGGTCAACCCAGAGGTTTTTTCCTGAGCCGAAGTAAACCTGAATGGAGTCGTTTCCGTTTGATTTCGCATCATGCTGTAATTCAAGGTTTTTGATAATAAGGTTATTGCCGACACCGTTTTTAGTTGCTGTACAAAGCTGAACATTGAAGAAAGTGTGGGCATTGTAGCTTCCTATGATTGTTTTGTTGCTGTGAACATAGATTCTTCCGTCAGGACAGTATAAATGATTCTGAGAATCGGAAGTAAGATTTGTAACGCTTATGTTCTTAGTAACAACGATAGTATAAGGAGTGTCAGATGTGGCATATTTTTTAAGTTCGTCAAAGGTTGTTGCCTCAACAACTTCACCAAAGAGACCGCCTATGTCTCCTGCTTTAATATTGCCTGTGTTGTCATTTGCGCAGTATCCTGCGAATCCCTGCAAACCATCACAATTAAGCAGCCAAAGCTGATTATCGGCACCAGTGTATTTTGAAAGAACCATTCCGGATGAACCCTGTGTAACAGCAAGATTTGTATCGGAATAGTTTACAATCTTGTAGTAAAGATCATTTCCGTAGTGATCCTGCTTGACAGGGATAACATACCAGTGCTGTGTTTTGTCGGATTCACTTCCGTAGATTATAACAGATGTACCTGACTTGACGTCATAGTTCATCGGGGTAAGAATACGTCCCGACTGTGCGTTGCAGATTTTAAAGAAAGTACCTTTTGAATCTGTGCCAACACGATCAAAACGCCATGATGCAGAGAGATCCCCTCCGAGAGTCTTGACAGAGAGGGAAGAACCGTCGGAAGTTCCGTTCTCAGAGAGAGCTTTTGAATTATCCTTTGTAGCAATATTCATAAGCTGCATAGGATAATCGGTTGAAATTGCCGCTGCTGTAAACTGAAAACCGCTGAAAAGAGGGAGCAGCCACGCTGTTAGCAGCACAAGTGACAGAAATACCGCCTGTCGCATACGTTTGAGTTTTTCCATTAAGATAAACCTCCTGTTAATAAAATTTTGTGCCTGATCCGACACCTTAATTATACACGATTTATGCGAAGATGTCAATAAGAATTGTACAGATATACAAATCAGAACAGAATTCCGTAGGGGATGACGCTATCGGCATCCCGATTAGAAATTGTTATTTTACCTCACGCATCAAGAAAAACCACAACAAGCTGGCTCAGCTTGTCATTGGACTTTGTGGGTTTTGCGAATGGAGAATAAATACATCGGTGCAAAATGCCGAACTTTTAAGAACGGTTGACAGTTTGTATTGCATTATATGAGAATTTGTGGTATAATTAATATGTCAGCATCAGACTTTTGCCGCCTTTAAATACAGCAGCAATAAAATAACGAAATGCCGATAAAGGAGGATATCCCGTATGCAGGAAGATACTGAAAAGAAAATTGCAAAAATGCTTTTTCAGCAGCGAGAGGAAGACTTTGAACACGCTTCTTTTGACAGGGAGATTGCTTTTTATGAAAGTATTTCTTCTGGAAACATTGAGCTTGTAAAACAGTTTATGCAGCCGCTGTTTTTTGAAGGATGCGGGATTCTCAGCAAAGATCATATCCGCAATCTGAAATATCACATGGTTGTTCTTGCGGCTTTGATTGCACGTTCCTGCATAAACGGCGGAATGTCGCCCGAAGAAGCATACAGCATAAGTGATTTCTATATCAATAAAACCGATG
>JAZLGM010000106.1:0-3848 GCA_045616285.1 Ruminococcus sp. | reverse complement strand
TGACTGTCTTTTCTACGGACGTAACAGCCCAAGGAGTAATACGTCAGACCATTTCGCCCTTCCATTATAGCTTAGGAATAAGAACGAAGTGAGCATACCCGGCTGGCATGCTCACCACGGCAAATATATTGTAACAGGAGTAAATAAAATGATAACTGGTGAACTTAAAAATAAAATTGACAGTCTTTGGGATGTGTTTGCGGCAGGTGGACTTGTAAATCCCCTTGATGTTATTGAGCAAATAACATACCTCATGTTTATCCATGACCTTGATGACAGCGACAATATGCGTGCAAAGGAAAGTGCGATGCTCGGGCTTCCTTACTCAAGCATGTTTTCTGATGAAGTGCAAATAGGTGACAGAACCATTGACGGCAAACAGCTTAAATGGTCAGTGTTCCACGATTTCCCTGCAGCAAAGATGTACACCGTTGTTCAGGAATGGGTGTTCCCGTTTATCAAGACACTTCATTCTGATAAAAACAGTGCATATTCCAAATACATGGATGATGCTATATTCAAGCTTCCAACACCTTTGCTTCTGTCAAAGGTGGTAGACTCACTTGACGAGATTTATAATCTGATGAACGAGTCGCAGACTGCTGATGTGCGAGGCGATACATACGAATATCTTCTTTCAAAGATTGCACAATCGGGTCTCAACGGCCAGTTCCGTACACCGAGGCACATTATCAAAATGATGGTTGAGCTTATGGAACCGAAGGCAGACGATGTAATCTGTGACCCTGCGTGCGGTACATCGGGATTCCTTGTCGCATCATGCGAATACCTCAAGGAGAACCGCAAGGAAGAGATTTTCTTCAATAAGGTGAACAAGGATCACTATATGAATCACATGTTCTACGGTTACGATATGGACAGAACTATGCTTCGAATCGGTGCGATGAATATGATGACGCACGGAATTGATAGTCCGTTTATCGAGTACCGTGACAGCCTTTCAGATCAGAATCAGGATAAGGGCAAGTATTCGCTTATTCTTGCAAATCCGCCGTTCAAGGGAAGCCTTGATTATGACACCGTTGCCGCAGATTTGCTTAAAGTATGTAAAACTAAAAAGACAGAACTGTTGTTCCTTACTCTTTTCCTCAGAATGTTGAGAATCGGCGGACGCTGCGCCTGCATCGTACCTGACGGAGTACTTTTCGGCTCGTCAACGGCACACAAAGCGATACGCAAAGAGATAATAGAAAACAACCGACTTGAAGCAATAATATCAATGCCGTCGGGCGTGTTCAAGCCTTACGCAGGAGTATCAACAGCGATTATGATATTCACCAAAACGGGACACGGCGGCACGGATAATGTATGGTTTTACGATATGAAATCCGACGGATTTTCACTTGATGACAAACGCACACCTGTTGCGGAAAGTGATATTGAGGATATTATCAGCCGTTTCCATAATCTTGAAAGTGAAAAAGACAGAGAACGCACGGAGCAGTCATTCTTTGTGCCGAAGCAGGAAATTGTTGATAACGACTATGACCTTTCGATAAATAAATATAAAAAGACGGAGTATGTTCCTGTGGAATACCCTCCGACAAGCGAGATTATGGCAGAACTCCGAGAGCTTGAAATGGAAATCGGCAAGGAAATGGACGAGCTGGAGGCATTGCTGAATGGATAATGTAAAGTTATACGAAGACCAGCCGATTCGAACAGCGTGGAATGAACAGGAAGAAAAATGGTATTTTTCTATCGTTGATGTGGTTGGCGTACTGACTGAACAGCCGGATGCAAGGCGTTCAAGTACATATTGGGCAGTTATGAAAAAGCGTCTTGCTTCAGAGGGTGCAGATGAACTGCTTACAAATTGTAAGCAGTTGAAGATAAAAGCCAAAGACGGCAAGAGGCGTTTAACCGATGTAGCAGATACAGAGGGTATATTTCGCATTATTCAGTCAATCCCGTCAAAAAAAGCCGAGCCGTTTAAGATGTGGCTTGCACAGGTAGGAGCAGAAAGAATTGACGAGACTATAGACCCTGAATTAGCTATTGAGCGTGCATTGGAAACATATGCCAAAAAGGGATATAAGTCTGATTGGATAAATCAGCGTTTGCAGACTATAAGGGCAAGAAAAGAGCTGACTGACGAGTGGCAATCTCACGGTGTAACACAGGGCAAAGAGTATGCAATCCTGACAGATGAGGTTACAAAAGCGTGGTCAGGAATGAGTACAAGACAGTATAAGAACCTAAAAGGTCTGAAAAAGGAAAACCTGCGTGATAATATGAGCACACTCGAGCTTGCACTCAATATGCTTGCAGAGGCAACCACAACAGAGCTTACCCGTGCACAAAATCCGTACGGATTTGACGAGAACAAGAAGGTTGCGCAAAGTGGCGGCAAGGTTGCCGGTGACGCACGCAAAAGCATTGAAGAACAGACAGGAAAACCTGTTGTAACCTCGGATAACGCAAATAAGCTGAATGAGGTTGTGACTGGAATGATTGAAGCTGTTGCGAAAGAGGATAAGAATTGATAATCAGAGGAAATAAAGAAAATGAAAAAGAAAATATATGATTTTATGTGTGGCAAACATAATCTTTCAATATATGAAATTTCTGCATCACTTGGCATTGATGAAATTAAAGTTTTAAGTGTCATTAACGAATTTTTAAATGACGGTATTGTTAGATTAGGAAAAATCGTGCCGATAGATATAAATAATGATGAAAGTTGTTATTATACGCTAACAGGAAAGAGTTATAAAGAAAATTAAATTCAGATTTGTAGGGATGAACATATGGGAATTAAATTAGGTGAAATCTGCAAGTTCCAGTCTGGTGGAACACCAGCAAAAGGAAAAGCAGAATATTTCAACGGCAATATTCCGTGGATCACAACAACTGCGTTGAATGGCGGTAAAATTAATGAATCGGATGCTGTTGACTGGATAACGGAAAAAGCCATCAGAGAAAGTGCAGCTAAAATAGTTCCAGCATTTTCAATTATGGTTGGAACCCGTGTCGGAGTGGGAAAGGTTGCAATCAATATAGCAGATATGTCTACAAGCCAAGACATTATTTCACTAATTGGCATCGACGAAACTGTTTGGAGTAAAGACTTCCTGTGTAAATTTCTCCAAGGGAAAAGTGCTTATCTGAATTCGCAGGCTCGCGGAGCAACTATCAAGGGAATAAAAATTGATGTGCTTGCTGCGCTTGAATTGCCAGCTATATCATTGGAAGAGCAGCAACATATTTCGGCGGTTATTGATGCAACAAAGCATATCATTTCTTCTCGCCGATGTGAGCTTCAGAAACTGGACGAACTCATCAAAGCCCGATTTGTCGAGATGTTTGGGGATGTACAGCACGAAGAAAAATATAAGGGGATTCAGTTGAGAGAATTATGTACCACTATGAGTGGTGGCACTCCTTCAACAAAGTACCCTGAATATTATGAAGGTGATATTCCTTGGATATCAACGGTATCGCTTGGACCTAATCATATAGATGGTTCGACCGCTAAAGGATATATAACACAAGAGGCAATTGATAACAGTGCAACAAAGCTTATTCCAGCAGGAAATATATTGTTTGGTACAAGAGTAGGTGTTGGCAAATCGTCGCTTAATGATGTAGATATTTGTACTAATCAGGACATTGTTGCCATTATTGGTATAGATGAAAAACGATTTAAGTGCTTATTTATAAAGCATGTACTTGATTCTTATCAGCCATATTACGACAGTATTAAAAAGGGTGCGACAATACTCGGAATTACTGGTGATGATTTGAAAGATACACTTATTCCAGTTGTTCCTATAGATATTCAAATGGAGTATGAAGCTTTTGTAGAACAAGTCGACAAATTGAAA
>JAZLGM010000105.1:0-61464 GCA_045616285.1 Ruminococcus sp. | reverse complement strand
GGGTAACCTTTATTTCATTGAAGCGGCAGACCAGACTCATTGGTGGGGTGTTGTAAGACACTACGTCTATGATGCTCTCCCTTATTTCTTCCATGAATAATATTAAAATCTCCCACGATTATTCGTGGGAGATTTTTTTGTGTCAAATATTGCTTGTTCTTGGACGTCGGCTGCTGTTTTCGTGTGTACTGTAAAATAAAGCTTTGTCTTTGTACATTTTCTCTTCAGCCCTTTTAATCAGGTTATTCATATCAAGCTTGTTTTTACTGAGCGTTTCGTATCCGACAGCGATATGATAAGATTTTTCAGATATAATATTCGTAAGATTATTTATATCAGCTTTGATTTTTTCTATGTCGGAATCGGGAATGAAAGCAACAAATTCATCACCGCCGATACGATAAGTATATTCGCCGCCAAATGTTTCTCTGACATATTTTGCAATGAATTTCAGCATTCTGTCACCTGCTTCGTGTCCTTGAGTATTATTCAATTCGTGAAGACCGTTTACATCGATGTATATGCAGGTAAGGTTATTTCTGCAAATATCGGGATATTTGATTAAATCCATTTCAAAAGAATTACGATTATTCATCTGGGTAAGCTGGTCGAAACGACTTGCGTAATTAAGCTGATATTCAAGGACATAATTTCTTGCTTTGATATTATTAATTACCGAGCCGCTTGCGATACCAAGAAGTCCAAAAATTATTGCATCCATTATATCTGTTGACAAAACAGGATCAACTTTGTTTTTCAGACAAAGGAAAGAGAACAAAATAACGTGGGCAGAAACTGCAAAAAATACACGAATTGTTCTGTCGATAAACAAAACGGGCAAAAAGACGAGCATTACCATGAAAGTAACGGTTTGCTGCGTGGGATTGGTAATTGTACCAATCGAAATTCCGTACAGAAAATAAATTGAAAACGATATATGTACAAGAGGTGCGATAATCCAGCGGTGAGTTTTTGCATATTGAAACGAAAGCAAAAACAAAAACAAAGATGCAACAAGACCGATAGAATAAACAATTCTGTTTTGTGCTGTGCTTTGGAGAAGAAATGACAATGCACACATTACAGCAACAAAAACAGTAGCAATTCCGGAAAAAACATTTGTCATCATTCGGTTTGCATTATCAATTCTGTTGATGACAAGATTATATTCATCTTTGCTTAAACCATGATATAACAGAATATTTTTTGATTTTTTTGATTTTCTTTTCATAGCATTAATTGTTGATTTTTATTAGTGATGAAATATATACATCATAATATATCAACATCTCCGATTTCTGATTTTTTACATTATACCATAATTCTGAATAAAAGTAAATAAACATTTTGTAAATTTTTGTGAAATGAGTTTTATAATGATAATAGATATAAGATAAAAACATATAAAAGCGCCTGCCTCATAAATGAAACAGACGCTTAAATTAAGTTGGGGCAGCGGGATTTGAACCCACGGGATGACAGAGTCAAAGTCTGTTGCCTTACCGCTTGGCTATGCCCCATTATAACAGCATGAAACCATAAGAACAATTACATTAATTATATCCCAAAAATAAAGAAATGTCAATAATTAAAGAATTACACAACGACATTTTATTGATAATTGATAAAGTATTGAACTTATTACATGATGAAATGTTCAGTATGATAAATTGTCGAGAATAGTAATTATGTGCAGATATATGGGCGGTTCACTTCTGACCGCCCATATTGAGATATTCGTTTTGGTTATTATATATAATCTGAGTGTTAATGAAAAGAATTGCTGTTAATCATATTTTAAAATAGTTCTTCTTCACTTTCTTCATCTGTAAAAAATCGACGGAGTAATACTAAATCAAAAATGTCAATTATACCATCTTTGTTAATATCAGCATTTTCAGAATTAAATGATAAGTATTCATCAGGCAACAATAACCATTTATTTAAAAGAACTAAATCATTTATTTTTACGGAATCATCGTTATCAATATCACCAACTATATTTGAAGGCTGCAATTTCAATTTCATGTCTAAATAATTGCCTGACGGTAATGATTCCACATCACTCATAATGGTGAAATAACCATGTTCTTTGCGGAAATAATCAGCAAACATCAGCTTTTGAAATTCAGTCATCTTTTTCCCGTATGACAAAAGACCTGTAGAAGTATCTATAATTACATCATATCCTTTTTCTTTGAATTCTTCATTCAAAGTATCAATCTGTTTTTTTGTAAGTTCATCATATAAGGAAACCTGATAACCAAACTCATCTATAGTATACATTTCCGACCATATTACTTTTTGTTTTGCAGTAATAACTCTTTTATCAAGCGATACATAAGAATTATCAAGTTCATATTTTCCATTCAAATATTCAATCAGTTTTTTTGATGCTTTATAATTATTATCATGATTATCAGAAATAAACTCAACATTAAATATATAATATAGATAACCATATCGTTTGTTTTCTTTAAGAGATTTGGTTATTTCAGCACCATTATCATCAATATTCATTATTTTCAGATATTCAGATTTTGTATTATAAAAGTTCTCGTCTTTGAATTCATCAAGTTCTGAATCGACATAGACAAAAAAGCTTAAATTATCATATTTTTCACGTGTTTCGTATGCATAGACGGAATATTCGTCATTTGATTTTTCTAAAAACAGACGTTCTGCATTGATTTGGAAAACTGAATTAAAAACGTCCAGATATTCAGGGGCTTCCTCTCCTATCAAGTTGTCGACATAATAATTATAGTCGTAATCATTCTCGAAAGAAAGCTGCTGATTGTCGGCTGCATTTACTGAGAAATCAACTACATTAATGGTTAAAGCTATAAAAACAATAAAAGATATTATTTTTTTCATATGTATTTCTCCTTAATCAGTTTTTCAATATTATATCACAGTACATAATGGAAGTCAAGCATATCGGGTTAAATCTCTGAAAAAATTTTAAAGGTTTTTCGTACAAAAATACTCAATTTATTGACATACTAAAGAGAAAAGTGTATAATACAGTTGGTTTAACTAAGATGATAATTCTTTATTATTGCGTGTGTATATAAAATTTATATAAGTCTAAACTGCGACATTTTACATAAAAAGTGGTACTAATAGGTGAAATAACGAAAAAACAATGAAAGGAGATTTGCTATGAACAAGGAAAACGGTGAAAGTAGCTACCGCCGTTTTCTCGATGGTGAAAAAGAAGGACTTACTGAAGTAATACGTGAATACAGAGACGGACTTACGCTATATCTCAACAGTATTGTCTGTGATATACACATTGCCGAAGAACTGGCGGATGAAGTTTTTGTGGTGCTGTATGTGGATAAACCAAAATATAAACACAACAGCAGTTTCAAAACGTGGATTTATGGAATAGGCAGAAATATTGCGGGTAAATATCTCAGGAAAAAAATAAATCGAAGCACTTTGCCGATTCATGAGCAGATATATATTTCAGACAGCAGGGATATTGAAGCTGATTATATAACGGAGGAACGGAATTTACTGCTTTACAAGGCATTGTCAGAAATAAAAGCTGACTATGGTCAGGTTCTGTATCTGTTTTACATAGAAGGTTTCACACATGAGGAAACAGCCGAAATTATGGGTAAATCATCAAGGCAGATTACCGATTTGCTTTACAGGGCAAAAAAAGCTATGAAATCCAAATTGGAGAAGGGAGGTTTTGATTATGAATGATATTTATAATAAAATTGCGGAAAACATTTTTGAGAGAGGTAACGAAATAATTGAGGCACGAAAAAAGAGAAATGCTATTATTACACGTTCCGCATTTGCTGTATCAGGACTTTGTGCGGCGATAATAGCTGGTGTAGGAATATGGAATGACACGAACCTTAAAAATGCAGTAAAAAGAGATAATAACGATAATCATTCATATTTGATTACCTCTGAAACAAGTACCCGAAGTACAGAAACGGATAATTATTCTGAGACAACAAAAAACTGCGAAAATGAAACAACAGTCTCGTCAGCAACAGAGTTTTATGCTGTAACTCAGATGACAACTGCTGAAAATATAACAGAAACGGCTAAATCTTCAACAGCAAAAATAACTATATCTGAAACACATTCAACTCAGACAACTGTTACTGTTGAAGAAAATAATTATGAAAATACAACTTCTCCCCAAACAACTGTTAAAACTGTTCCGACTAACGATACGGTTACAACTGAGGCTGACACTCCCTGTACGACCATTCCTGCATTTACCTCATCTGTTATAATATCAGATATTACTGAACCATCAGATAATCCTACTGATATTGAAATCGATAGTGAGGAAATATTCTATCCTGAAACGACTTCATCGGAGAATACGACTGTTTTGGAAAATGAAGCGTGTACATTGACCACACAACAATTATCTCATATTTATCCGCAGTATACGGAATATCCGCTTCAGCTTCCCGTAGATGAATTTTCAACAAAATATGGTTTTAAATGTCAGTATAATGGGAAAAGGTACCGTTCGACAAGTTATATTTTGATGTTTGCGGATGCTGAATATGAAAAACAGGATATAATAAACGCACAATTCTGCGATGAAAACGGAATTACAACATATATTATCAATACAGTAGTATATACTCTTAAAGCATATCCGAATTATGAAATGATTGGACTTTTAACAGATTATGGAGTAGTGGTAATGTATCAATGGTGATTTTGTTTTGGTCAAAATAAAAAAATAAATATTTCGGATGCGATATTTGAGTCTTTAAGCGGTACTAATATGTAAGGAGTGAAAATTTTTCTTCAACACGGAGGGCAGTCCAATGGAATGTTAAAATCACGTTCATGATTTAATTAAGGCGGTAATTACTATGTTGAAACTTCTATTCTCTTCTTATTCAGCTGCCATGCTGAGAAATCGGTGTGGCGGCAACACCAAAATTTATTACGGAGGTAATTTTTATGATGAAAAAAAGAATAATAAGCACTATTCTTTCGACGGCTGTTCTTGGTTCAGCATTCAGTTCATTATCGGCTTTTGCTGAGGATACTGTCATTAACTACAAACAGATGACAATCAATGAGGCTATAGACATCATTTCGGGAGAGGGTTATATTCCCTTTAGAAGCGACTTACAGAATAGTCTCTCCAATATCGGAGCACTCGGAAGCACAATGAATACTCTCGATAAATCGGGAAAAATACATATAATCGGAATCAGCTCAAAGTCTACTGAGATTAAGATGAAAAAAGGAACTGAGCTTCCTCTGGACGAAATGAGAAGCAAAATCGAGGAAAACGGAATGGTTATGCCTGTATTTCGTCAGAGAGGCGATAATTTCGATTTGATAAGCGGATATGATGAAGCGGTTTACGACTTCACAATGAATCTTGTAAAGGAATGTGAAGACGTTCTTTCAATCGAAAATCATTATATTGTTTATGAGGATACAGCAAATATCGCAGGCTGTCGTGAAATAATTTACTCAGGCGAAATGAGTACAGAAGAATTTCATGAAAAATATCCCGAATTTAAAGTTTCAGATAAATCCGCAGAATATCAGTTCAAGTATAAGAATTACACATATATCAGCTTCTCAGACGATGACGAAATGCGTAAAATACTTGAAACGCTGATTGAAAATGACGAAGACTATTTTTCACTTTGTGAGCAAACAGAATTATGGGCAGATTACAAAACAATCCCGTGTAATCTGCCGATACTGAAAAACGGAACAACAGGCGATGCAAATACAGACGGAAAACTCGGTGTTTCAGATGCAGTAATGGTATTGCAGTATCTTGCAAATTCCAATAAATACGGAACAAAAAGTCTTAACGGAATCAGCGCACAGGGCATAAAAAATGCAGACATGGATGAAAACGGCTTAACAGGTGCAGATGCACTTGCAATTCAGAAAAAGGCTGTGGAAATCGGTGAAACTCCCGAACCTGACAATGATTCTCTTACGGATATAGTTGACTATGATGACGAACCCGTAATTGCAGAGTTTATGTGGCTGGATGAAGGAGATGAAAGAAGCTGGACACGATATACAGGAACAACTCTTAACAGAAATAAAGTCGGCGAGAAAATCGCAGAGAAGTACCTTAAAGATGCTGAAGGAAATCTGTCGGAGAAAACAGCAGATGTTTATGCCATAAATGATGTATCATCTGACTATGCGGTTGCTGTAAATTACGGAAACAGCAGAAATTACAGAGTATTCGTAAACTGGAGTTATATTCCTGAAACTGTTGGTGAATATAATGATTCCCTCAATCTCCATGAGGAGTTGTCGTTTTTTAAAGTGCATTGTCAATATGCAGGAGAGTATGAGAAAACAGAATTTTACGGAGATAAGGATATAATCTAGAACGCTTTGTTTACAGATGAAAGTGCGGTAAGATTATCACCTAATGACAGATTTAAGTATTATCCGTCAGATATCAGAACTCCTTATATTGAAATAGGCGGAAATCTTGCAAATTTCGGACGCAGTAATTTCGGAATAACTGTTTATGGAAATGGTTTTGTGACTTCAAACATTATTGATTTCGGATTTGATTTCATCATTGATGAGGAGAAAGCGGCTGAATTAATCAATTACTATGTTTCTAAATGTGAATAAAGGCAGCACTGCACAAAGCACGTTTTTGAACTTTGTACAAAATCTGCTATTGCTCCGCTAATTAAATCGTGAATGATTTATGTGACGGACTGACAGTAAAAGACAAGCAGAAAAGTTCAAGATTAAATTGGTGGAGCAATAACATAATCTTTGTGCGGTATTAACAAAAAACACCTGTTTTTCGTTTTTTCTCGAAAAACAGGTGTTTTAATCTTAACGGACAGAGAGGGATTCGAACCCTCGATACGCTATTAACGTATACACGAGTTCCAGTCGTGCGCCTTAGACCAGCTCAGCCATCTGTCCATGTATGGTGCGAGTAATGGGACTTGAACCCATACGTCCTTCGACACACGCCCCTCAAACGTGCCTGTCTGCCTATTCCAGCACACTCGCAATCAACGTCATCTATTTTACCACGAAATTCAAATAAAGTCAATAGCAGTAAAAATATTTTTTTGTTTTAATTAAATCTGTTTAAAAGCATTCTTTCTGCTATGAGTCGAATATTAATAATTAATCACATATTTATGTTTATTTTATGTTGACATCTTGTACAAAATGTGATATAATTTTAAGGCAACGCCGCACAAAGCACGTTTTTGAACTTTGTACAAAATCTACCTGTATATTTTGCACAATCTTTGTGTGGTATTGCCTTAAAGGATTATTATTGAATGGAGTGTTTAAATGGAAGAATTTAACAAACTAATAAGTAAAATTGATGATTTAGTATGGGGGATTCCTCTTATTGTATTGATAATTCTGTGTGGAATTTTATTATCAGCAATGACAGGATTTCTGCAAATACGCAAACTTGGACTTGCATTGAAGTATATGCTGAAAAATGAGGATGACGGAGCCGGAGATGTTTCAAGTTTTGGAGCGTTGTGTACTGCTCTTTCGGCAACTGTCGGAACAGGAAATATTGTCGGAGTTGCAACTGCAATATGGGCGGGAGGCCCCGGTGCGCTTTTCTGGATGGAACTTGCTGCGTTTTTCGGAATGGCAACTAAATATTCCGAGGGACTTCTTGCAATAAAATACAGAACAGCCTCAAAGGATGGTTCTTTTCTCGGAGGTCCATTCTATTATATTGAAAACGGAATGGGTAAGAATTTCAGATTTCTTGCCAAACTTTTTGCTCTGTTCGGACTTCTTGCAGGAATCATGGGAATCGGAACAATTACGCAGATTAACGGTATTACATCGGCTGCCAACAATTTTTTTGATCCTGATTCGATGAATACAATTTCGGTTTTAGGAATGGATGTAACATTAACAACTGTAATCACAGGTCTGATTATTACGGTTCTTGTAGCACTTATAATAATCGGCGGCATAAAAAGAATTGCATCAGTATCGGAAATCATTGTTCCTGCAATGATATTGATATACGTGGGAAGCTGTCTTGTAATTCTGGTATGTCACATCACCGAAATTCCTGCGGCAGTCGTAAAAATAATAGAAAGTGCTTTTGATACAAGGGCGGTTATAGGCGGAGCATCAGGAACAGCAATGATACTTGCTATGAGGAATGGTGTTGCAAGAGGTATTTTCTCAAATGAGGCAGGACTTGGTTCAGCACCTATTGCTGCTGCGGCGGCAAAAACAAATGAACCTGTAAGACAGGGACTTGTTACAATGACAGGAACATTTATTGATACTATCCTCGTATGTACTATGACAGGATTAAGTATTGTAATATCAGGTTGTTATGAGAATAAGGAATTACAGGGTGTTCAGATTACAACAGCGGCATTCAATTACGGACTTCCGCTGCCTGAAAAGGTATCGTCATTCCTTCTTATGATTTGTCTTTCTGTATTTGCATTTACAACGATTCTTGGATGGAATTACTATTCTGAACGCTGTCTCTCATACCTTGCAGGAGGCTCAAACAAAAAGCTGACTTCGGTTTACAGATGGATTTATGTTCTTGCGGTATTTATAGGTCCATATCTTACTGTTGAAGCAGTATGGAATATTGCAGATATTTTCAACGGACTTATGGCACTTCCGAATGTTATTGCGCTTATTGCACTTTCGGGAGTTGTTGCATCCGAAACAAAGGACTTTATAAAACGATTAAATGAAGGAAAAATCAAATAATCATGTTATTCCCTGAGTTTTTACACTCAGGGAATTTTTTGAAGGCAAGACCGCTTAAGGCAACACCGCACAAAGCACTTTTTTGAACTTTGTACAAAATCTGATGCGTATCTTTTGCACAATCTTTGTGCGGTATTGTCTTAAATTATTGCCTGAAAAATATTTCGGAAAAAATTGACCAAATTCACTTCTGAAACGTATTACAAGTGAAAGGAGGATATGAAATGAAAAAATGCAAAGTCAGAAATGCGGTTGAAACATACGGTGATATGCTTTACAGAATATGTCTCGTGATGCTGAAAAACGAAGCAGATACAGAAGATGCTGTACAGGAGACATTTCTGAAGTATATACAGAAATCCCCTGAGTTCAGCAGTAAAGAGCATGAAAAAGCATGGCTTGTAACAACCGCAAGAAATCAATGTCGGGATATGCTGCGTTTCAGAAATCGATCTTCCACAGAATCGGAGGATTTACTTGTTAATTATTCTTTAGATAAAGAAAGTTCACATATACTCGAAGCACTTATGGACTTACCTGAAAAATTCAGAGAAGTGATGATACTGCACTATGTGGAAGGTTATAAAGTTGAAGAAATAGCAGATATAATCGGCAGAACTTCATCAGCTGTTAAAATGCGGCTGTCAAAGGGAAGAAAATTACTGAAAGAAACATACAGAAAGGAGTATATGTAATGAACTATAATAAATTAAAAAGATCAGTTCAGAATCTCACGATGCCCGATGATATGAAAGAAAGAATCATATCAAAATGCGAGAGCGTATCGGAAGAAACAGATTCTGCTGATACTGAATATGAGGAAAAATATGTATTTACAGCAGAACGTGTACCATCACATCCTGTAAGAAGCGCATTGTCATTTGCAGCAGCGTGTATCCTGTGTGTCGGAGGAATCGGAGGAACTACGTATCTTATTTCAAAGAACGGTGTAAAGAGGGCAGAATTATCAAGCGAAATAAACAGTATATTATTCAAGACAGAGATAACCGTCGAGAAAGCTGTTTTCAGTAATAATCCTTATGTACTGACGGATTATAATTACATCGGAACGAATGCATTGATTTCCGAAAAGAAAGAAATAACGGAAGAACAGAAGAATTTTATAAATGAATTATGGAATAAAAATGTATTCAGGGAGATATCGAAAGAAACATCCGTACTCAAAAAACAGGCTGTATTAAGTATTGTGAGTGATGTATCTGAAAATCTTTCATATTGCCTTATAATTTACGAAAACAATATTGCTGAATTCATTAAAACCGAAAATGATGAAACAGAAGTGATTTCGTATTACGAGATTAAAACTTCAGAATTTGAAGTTAATATTTTCCCTATGTTTGATATTCCTCCTGTTGGCGATTTAAGAAATATGCCTGTATCAAGATCTGTCAAGGGAGAAGCGCTGACTACTGATAAAAGCCTTGATGCTGTTGAAATGAATTCAGAAAAAAAGGATAGACTTGCCGCACTGTTTGAGTCAATTGAGTGGAAACTTAGTGAAAATCAGCTGACTTCATTTGAAAGTGACTATGCATGGCTGATTGAATTCGGTAGTTATGAGGATGGCGGATTTCACAATTATATGGTTGTATCTGACGAAAACGGAGGATATATTCAGGTTCTTTTATCGGGGGCAACATATACCTATGATATTGATTTTGAGTATGTTGACGAAAAATTGACGGAAATATTTGACGAGGGAAAACTATTCAGTGAACTTGAATTGTACAAAGGAATACCTACAATTGAAAATGATGAGCCGCAGGGAGCTGTGGATGTTCCTGAAGAATACATGATTACAGATAATCTGTATGACAGAATCGGAATTAACCGTCAGTACTATATTGATAAACTTCTTAAATCTGACTTTATATCTGATGATGAAACAAAGAGTTATATATATCATATAATGCTGAACAGTGTTGATTATTTCGATACCGCAGAGGGAGAATGCAAACATGGTGATTTTAATGTTATTTTCAGAACAGATATACCTAATCAGACATCTAACGAAAAAGAATATTATGGTGACGAATTAACACATGAGTATGATTACTATATAAACAAACCGTCTTTGATTGAGGAATTAGAAGATGGAACAATATATATCACCGATTTTGATACACCGACTACTGTTAAAATTGTGAAAGACAGTCACAGAGTGTGCGCAGGTTCAGACGGAACTCTGACATCAAACAGAAGAACAGACTGGACGAACCTGCCAACTTCACGAGAATTTCTTATGCCTGAACATATCGCATTTTCATGCCTGACAGATTTCAGCACATGGGACATTACAGGTATTGAGGAAAAACTCGGAAGAAAATGTGCTGTACTTGAAGGCTATGGTCAGCGTGGAGATTTTAGATTGTCCATTGATATAGAAACAGGAATTATGATTTCGTGTGAGATAATCGGAAACAGTCGGATAGAATATGAAATAACGTCGCTTGACCTGACTGTAAGAGATTACTGATTATACTGAAAAATCGTATAAATACGTTTCTCCTTAAAAAACTCTGCTGCATTTTTTTATGCGGCAGAGTTTTTTGTTACTTGAATAATTTATGCTAAGGATAAGCAGAAAAAATCAGGAGTCAGTTTGCGGAGCAATATTTATAAAAGTTCTTGTAATTATTTACAAATCGTGATATAATGAATTAGTAAAAATACAATGAACGGAGGAAATTTTAATGGATAGAAAATACCTTTTAATGCTTGCAAAAGAATATCCGACTATTGAATCTGTTTCCGGAGAGATGATTAATCTCAGCGCAGTATGTTCACTTCCGAAAGGAACGGAGTATTTTTTCAGTGATTTGCATGGTGAACATAAAGCGTTTCTGCATCTTCTGAAAAGTGCATCAGGAATGATACGTGCAAAAATAAACACAGTATTTTCAAAAACAATGTCATTTTCGGAGCAGGAACAGCTTGCGGCATTGATATATTATCCTGCAACCCGTCTGAAACAGATGCGTGAAGCAGGGACAATAACTGATGAATGGCGAAGACTGACGATTTACCGTCTTATCACAGTTTGTCAGACGGTTTCAGCCAAATATTCACGTTCAAAGGTACGCAGTAAAATGCCGAAAGGTTCTGCATTTATTATAGATGAGCTTCTTCATGTCAGCGAGGATATAAATCGTGATTTCTACTATGAAATGATAATCAATTCAATTCTTGATACTGAAACAGGAGATGAATTCATTACAGATATATGCAACCTGATTCAGACTATGTGTATAGACCATCTGCATATAATAGGAGATATCTTTGACAGGGGACCAAGAGCTGATATAATAATGAATGAACTGATGAACTACTCAGCAATTGATATTCAATGGGGAAATCATGATATTTCATGGATGGGAGCGGCATCAGGAAACAGGGCTCTTATGGCGAATGTTCTCAGAATCGCAATAAGTTACAATAATTTTGATGTTCTTGAAATAGGTTACGGAATAAATCTCAGAGCACTTGCTGTGTTTGCGGCTGAAACATACGCAGACGATCCATGCGAAAACTTCATGCCGCATACTCTTGACAGAAATAAGTACGATCCTGTAGACATAAATCTTGCGGCAAAGATGCATAAGGCAATTGCTGTGATTCAGTTCAAACTCGAAGGTCAGCTTATTGACAAGCATCCCGAATATAAACTTGACAGCCGAAACATACTTAAAACAATTGATTTTGAAAAGAATACCTGCATTGTTGACGGAACAGAATATAAACTGAAAGATACGGTATTTCCAACAGTCGATTCTGATGATCCGTTAAAGCTTTCAGATGAGGAAGAATCTCTGATGAATATTATTTCGGGTTCATTCCGTCACAGCAAACTCCTGCAGGAACACGTAAGATTCTTATATTCAAACGGTTCAATGTATAAGTGCTACAATAATAATCTTCTCTTTCATGGATGCATACCCATGAATGATGACGGAACTTTCAAAAAAATATGTATTGACGGAGTTGAATATTCAGGAAAAGCACTTCTTGAACAGTTTAATGAAATATGCATACGTGCATATTTCGGAAAGAAAGATTCGGCTGAAAATGAAAAAGCACGTGATCTTATGTGGTATATGTGGTGCGGAAAAAACTCTCCGCTTTATGGAAAAGACAAGATGTCTGCTTTTGAAAAATATTTCCTTGCAGATTCATCTCTGACAGCAGAGGAATACACTCCATATTATGAACTCAGTCAGAATCCCGAAGTCTGTGACATGATTTTACAGGAATTCGGGCTTGACTGTAAAACAGCCCATATCATCAACGGTCATGTTCCCGTAAAAATCAAAGACGGAGAAAGTCCTGTTAAAGCAGGCGGAAAACTATATGTGATAGACGGAGGAATTTCAAAGGCATACCAGTCCAAAACAGGAATTGCAGGTTATACGCTGATTTATGATTCACACAGTCTTAATCTTGCACAGCATTCACCTTTTTCGGATGAATACAAAGAGAATGCACCGAAAGTAACAGTAGTTGAAAAAATGCCTCAGCGTGTTAATATTTCGGATACGGATATAGGATGTAAAATAAAGGAAAAACTCAAAGATCTTGGTGAACTTCTTCAGGCATACAGAAGCGGAGAAATTCAGGAAAAATCGGAACTCAGCGGAATTGAAGCTGATATGAGTTTTATTTCAAACAGATTCTGAAAATGAAAAGGAGATACAAAAGTGAAGGATAGCAAATGGGTTGCCACATGGGGCAATGCGATTTCAATAACAGAAAGAAAAGCAGAAAATTATGGAAAGAATCTTACGTTAAGGTATCCTGTTGTAATTCAGCTTGACGGAGATGCTGTAAGAATAAAACTTGATAATTTCTGCGGAAACGAGAGTATAACGGTAACAGAGGCATCTGTCGGAATCTCTGACGGTGAAAAAACAAATGAAATAAAGCCGATAAAATTTACGGGTTCTGCTTGTGTTACAATCGAAGCAGGAAAAGACGTAATAAGTGACAGCGTTGAAATGAATGTGAAGCGTGGCGATACTGTTGTTGTATCATTATATTTTGCTGATTTTACAGAGATGCGTTCAGGTGTCATAACAACGGGACCTCTGTCAGACGGTTATTTTGCAATAGGGAATCATGTGTTTTCATCTGAACTTCCTGTTAATGAGTCTAAAAAAACAAATTGTTTCTATTTTCTGAGCGAAGTTGATGTACATACCGATTCGGAAAACAGATGTGTAATCTGCTATGGTGATTCAATTACAGCACAGTCGTGGCCTGAATATCTCGTTCTTAAAAATCTGAAATACGGAAACGGTAAAACAGCTTTTGTAAGAAAAGCCGCAAGCGGAACAAGAATTCTCAGACAGTATGATAACATCGTATATGATTCATACGGACTTAAAGGTTCTAACAGATTTGCTCATGAAATGAATGTTTCAGGTGCAGATACGGTTATAATTCAGCATGGAATCAACGACATAATTCACCCTGTCGGAACTGAGGTAAACCGTTTCAGACCATGGAGTGATCTCCCGACGGCATCTGAACTTGCTGAAGGTTTGAAATTCTATTCGGATTATGCAAAAAAACAAAATATGACAGTATACTTCGGAACTTTGCTTCCGATTGAGGGATGGCGTACATACGCTGATTTTCGTGAAGATTTAAAAAATGAGTTCAATGAATGGATAAGGCGCAATAAACTGTCTGACGGGGTAATTGATTTTGATGCTGCTGTCAGAAATCCTGAAAGACCTGCTTCATTTGCTGAAGGATACGACAGCGGAGATCATCTTCATCCGAGTCAGAAAGCTTATGAGAGAATGGCTGAAGAAGTACCTGAAAGCTTGTTTATCTGAAAAAGGAGGAGTTAGAGTGCTTTATATCATGCGTCATGGCAAAACTGACTGGAATGCTGAACGTCGGTTACAGGGGAGAACGGATATTCCGATAAATGATGATGGAAGAGTAATGGCTGAGGAAGCAAGTGAACTGTACAAGGATGTTAATTTTGATGTTTGTTACAGTTCACCTCTGATCAGAGCAAAAGAAACTGCTGAAATATTGCTCAGGGGAAGAAACGTGCCGATAATAACGGATGAAAGGCTTGTTGAAATGTGTTTCGGGGTATATGAGGGAGTACAAAACAGCTCGGATATACCCGGTTCACTTATGAAGGATTTTTTTGAAAAGCCTGAAAACTATAAGGGCGTTGAAAATGGTGAAACCTTTGAAGAACTGTTTGCAAGAACAGGTGAATTTCTTAAAGAAGTGATTTATCCACAGCTTGAACTCGGAAAAGATATCCTGATAATCGGACATGGTGCAATGAATTCAAGTATTGTATGTCAGATAAGAAACAAGGAAATTAAGGATTTTTGGAGTGCGGGAATTGAAAACTGCAAACTTATGAGACTAAAATAAAAGGGAGTGAATTCATTGAATAAAACTTTAAGAAAGCTGATTTCGTTTGTATTGGCTTGTGTTTCAATTGCCGATGCATCTGTAATCGGAGCTGATTCTGCGTTCATGGCTGAAAAAATAAGTGATTCTGATTTTGATTCTTTTGTTCAGATGCAGGATAAGAATATCTATATTGAAAAAGGAGATATGTATTCTGTTGAGGAAGGTTCAAAGATTGTTGTTATCGGAAATGACGGAGAAAAAAAGATTATCACCTTAAAAGAGGGAATAAACGGTATTTATAATTATATTGCCACAAAGACGGGAGATTATATATACAGTGAAGTTACCGGTATCTACAGTACGGATATTTCTGCGGTTTATGATACTTCAGATATCGGAGTATATAATTATCTTTCACAGTCATCATCTTATTATTCGTTTGATTTTCTTGATTCAAATTATCGTTTAAGTACTGAGGAGGGTGCAATTATCGTAGGAACAGGCGATAATTATGCACTTATGAATACTGACGGAGAAATAGTATCTGATGAATATCTCAGCATTTTCAGAATAAGCAACGGGTTTTATGAAACAGTCAGCGTTAATGATGACAGATTCAGATTCGGAGTTATTGATTCTGAAGGAAAAACCATAATTGAACCGTCCGAAGAAATAAGGGTTGTATACCTTACATCGGACGGAAACAATTTTCTTGTTGATGGGGTAAACGAAGATTATTTCACCGATCTTGAAGGAAATGTTATTTCAGATAAATACGCTCAGATAGATGGAATAAAAAAAGATGCTGACGGAATAAGCGGCTGGAGCGGTGAAGGTAATTATGCTGCTGAAGTTGATGAGGACGGAAATTACGGAGAGTTATACAAGTATTACGTAGGATGCAGAGCAGGTTATGTTCTCAGTGATAAAATCTATGTATTTACAGATTCAGAAGGCAATAAGGCGGCAGCGTTTAATTCAATGTCACCCGAGACAGGTTATTATGAAAAAATAGAGCAGAGCAGTTTTGATGAGGGATTTCTGTTTTTCAGGGAAGATGAAAATAAACAGGTATTTGATTATTATGATCACGACGGAAATATAATATTTGATAGCTGTGATAATATCGGAGTTCTGAATATCAGCTATAACAGTATCGGTGAGCATGATGCTGTATATTATATGGTTTCAAAAGAAAAGAAAATGTATCTTTATGATGCAGAGAAAAAACTGAAACTTGAAAATGATATGATATATATGTCTGAACAGGCTATTGATTCAGCTTTCAGCTACAATCTTACTGAGAATGACTGCTGTTTTTTCTGTTATGAAAATAACAGGCTGAAAATGTATAACGTTCTGTGTGAACCGTTAGAAAATGGAGATTTTCAGGAGCCTGCGGGCAAATTCTGCGGAAGTACAATTTGTAACGGCGACAGAGTGTATCATCTTTACAAAAACAATGGTAAATATACAATATACAATTATGATTACTCAAAATCAGCCGAACTTAATCTGAATACAAAACATGAAGGCAATACTATTGTTTATGCTGAACTTGATAATCCAAGCTACAGTGACAGAATTTATGTAAAAACAGGAGAGTTTTCTTCCGGGAACGGAAAGAATGAGCTGATTGATGAGACTTACAGTTTCTGCATTAACGATGATATGCAGATTTTCGATACTAACTCATATTATAGTGCCGAACAAAAAGGAGATTACGTTCTCTGCTGTGAGAATTATACCTACAAAAGGGCAGTATACGATTTTTCGGGAAAAATGGTTCTTGAACTTAAAGAAGGTCAGAATTTTTCTTCATCAGATGGTGTTTACTATCTGTCGGAAAACGGAAGTTTTATAATTCTCGGAAGCAATCTTAATGAGATTACCGATAAAATAAATGGTGAAATAAAGAACGAGTACAGCTATTGTTACTATGATGAAAAAAGCGACAAAGAGACATACGGAGTAATTAATTCAAAAGACGGAAAAGTAACTGACAGCATATATAACAGTGTAATTCGTTTTGATGAAATCTCACCGTCGTGGAACCATAAAGAATGCGGATGTCCGCTTGATTCGTTAATTGCTGTAAGAGACGGAGCTATAGATATTTACGATAGTGAAAGAAAACTTGTAAGAGAAATAAAAACAGGTCTTGAGGGTACTGTATCTTTTGGTTCTGCGGAAGCTGATTCAGATATTCTTTATGTTAATGCGAAAAACAGCAATACAGGAAAAACAACAACTATCATTTATGATATGCTTAATGAAGAACTGATATATTCACAGATTGGAGAATATGAGAGCGTTTCTTGTGTAAAAGAAGGTTATGCGGTTGTTACCGTTTTGAATGATGGAATTTACGGACAGGGACTTATCAAAGCAGACGGAACAGAAGTTATACCTCCGTTAAACGGATTAAGTATTGATATGAAGTTGGGATGCTATAGAATTGACAGCGAAATAGGTGTGTTCTATTCAGCAGACAAGGGTGAAGCTGAATATTATCCGAATGGAACAGCCACAAAGGAAAAGAATGATTATATAGGTCTTAACGGTTTATATACTGAGATGAATAATCTGGATTTTGTGTTTGCAGATAAAAACGGTTATTCACTTGCAGTAAAAATTAAAAACGGTAACTATATTGTGTTTAAAGATTCAAAATGGGGAATCTGCAAAAGTGACGGAACCGTTTTAATAGAACCCAAATATGATGCATTGAGAGATGTAACTGATAATCTTATGGTTACAGTTAATGGAGAAGCTGATGAGAATGGTTTAATGACTGAGTATGTAGGGATAATTGATTCTGAGGGTAACACAGTTGTTGAGCCTTTTGCTGAAAATAAGACGAATTTCGGCGGCGCAGGAAGTATTATGTATGCTGACGGAGTATATCATATCAGAAAGAACAGCGGGATTACCTCAACAGGATATATTTATCAGGATTTGAAAATATCCGACAGATATAATGAATTTACTGCTGAATACGGATATGATACTGCTGTTAAGTGTGAAGGAGTGTACATAGTCAGAAAAAACGGACTCTACGGAGTTGTAACATCAAACAATGATGTGATTATTCCAATAGAATATGCAGATGTATTGAGATTCGTTTCAAACAATTATACATTGGCAAGCAATACCGAAATAAATGACATTCTCGCAAGTGACAGATACTGTTCGCCTATATATAAACTCGATGATGGAACAGGACTTATAAGCCTCAGAAAACAGAACGGAAAAATATGTGCATTCCGTATTTCAAATGATGTGGAAATAGCAGATAATCTCGGAGACATGAATGGTGATGGTGTTATTGATGCTTCCGATGCTTCAGATGTACTTCATATATATGCGCTTCTTTCAACAGGAGGAGAAGACAAAGTATCAGAGGATTCTCTTATTATTGCTGATGTAAACAGAGACGGAAACGCTGATGCATCTGATGCTTCAGCTATACTCGGATATTATGCATATCTTTCAACTCAGGGCGGAAATATGACAATAACAGAGTATATAAACAGTTAATACAAGTATTACGGAAAGATTATTAATGGGAGGAATGATATGAACATTTTTAAAAAACTCTCGGCATTTCAGATAATAATACTTAGTTTCGCAATGATTATATTGCTCGGTACTTTTCTTCTGATGTGTCCGTTTTCAAGTGCAGACAGGAAAGTTACACCTTTTCTTGACTCGCTTTTCACAGCAACATCCGCAACCTGCGTTACAGGGCTTGTTGTTCAGGATACTGCAACTCACTGGAGCAGTATAGGTAAGATAATTCTTATTACGCTTATTCAGATTGGCGGACTTGGTGTTGTTACAATTTCAATGTGGATTGCGTGGATGACGGGAAAGAAAATAGGGCTTGCGTATCGTGGGGTAATGCAGGAATCCATTTCAGCATCAAATAACGGAGGAATTCTTAAACTCACATTGTTTGCGGTCAAAACAACATTGATTATAGAAGGAATCGGAGCGTTTTTTCTTTCCTTCAGATTCTGTAAGGAATATGGGATGGTGAAAGGCATACTTTATTCAATATTCCATTCTGTTTCCGCATTCTGTAATGCAGGATTTGACCTCATGGGGACAAAAGAAAAGTTTTCATCGCTGACGTGGTATTCTTCTGATATACTCGTAAATGTTGTTCTTATGCTTCTTATCGTAATAGGAGGTATAGGATTCCTGACATGGGATGACATGAGGAACCATAAGTTTCACTTAAAAAAATACAGTATGCAGAGCAAAGTAATTCTCACAGTATCCGGAGTTCTCATACTTGTTCCGGCATTGTATTTTTATTTCTTTGACCTTTCCGGGGATAACTGGAATCTGGGCAGAGGAGAACATATACTTACAGCATTATTTCAGTCAGTTACAATGAGAACAGCAGGATTCAATACAATTGACCTCAGTGCAATGAACGGAGGCTCAACAATTATCATGATATTCCTCATGATAATAGGAGGTTCTCCCGGTTCAACAGCGGGAGGATTGAAGACTACTACGGTCGCTGTCCTTTTTTCATCAGCATTTTCTGTATTTAAGAAACATAAGCAGACAAGAATGTTCGGGAGAAGTGTGTCAGATGATGCACAGCATCACGCATCTGCACTGCTTATGATGTATCTTATGCTTTTTCTTGGAAGTACGATAATAGTAAGTACAGTTGATAATCTTCCTATACGTGCCTGTCTGTTTGAGTGTGCATCCGCTGTAGGAACAGTCGGACTATCCCTCGGACTTACAACACAGTTTGGAACTGTATCAAGAATAGTAATAATTCTTCTGATGTTCATTGGAAGAGTTGGCGGACTAACGCTTATATATGCGGCAGGCTCACAGAAAAAATATGATGTTACGAAATACCCGCAGGAAAGAATAACAGTTGGATAAGGAGAATGAAATGAAATCAGTATTATTAATTGGCGCTGGACTTTTCGGAGTTCACATAGCAGAAGAACTAAACAAACTCGGACATGAGGTAATGGCAGTTGACAAGGATGAGGATAAAATTAATTCAATCCTCAGAGTTGTTGAAAGCGCACAGATAGGCGATGCTTCAAATCCCGATTTTCTCAGATCACTCGGAGTTAGAAATTTTGATTTGTGTATAGTTTCAATAGGTGAGGATTTTCAGGATTCTCTTGAAGTAACATCACTTCTTAAAGAACTTGGTGCAAAACTTGTCGTATCAAGAGCATCTAACGAAACACATAGAAAATTTCTTCTGAGAAATGGTGCTGATGAGGTTGTTTATCCTGAAAAACAGCTTGCTGCATGGACAGCTATCAGGTACAGTTCTGACAATGTACTCGATTACATTCAGCTTCCGGGTGAATATTCAATATATGAAGTTAATATCCCCGAACGCTGGATAAATCATACCATTGTTGATCTGGATGTAAGAAAAAAATACAAAATAAATATTCTTGCAGTTAAGACGAACGGAGAGATTAATCCCGATATCGGACCTAATACAGTATTCAGACATGGAGATACACTCCTTGTACTTGGAACAGACCACGCAATTGACAAGTGTTTCCATTTGTAAATAGAATGAGACCGCCGCAAAGCGGTCTTTATTTTATAAAAAAATGATATTTTTCATAAATTGTATTGCATTTGTTATATATAATATGTTATAATTATAAAAACTATATTAAAATACATTTTGAAAGGTATGAATGAAATGGATAAAAAAGAACTGATAGATTTACTTAAACAGAAAAAAGAGGTTCTTCCTGATGAATTTGACGGAACATACAAATCTGTAAGAAAGCTCGTAAATTATTATTCAAATCTGAGAAAACTGTCGGTCATTGACTATAATGACCTTGATTTGCTGTATGCTTCATCATTCGGATTCTGGACCTGTAATCATAAAGATGTTCGTGAAAGGATAAGAAAGAGTCACCTTCTTCATAACGATAAAATCAATTATATAAAGGATATGGAACATATCTGGAATACAAACACGATGAAGCTGAATACAAGAGTGACAAGTGAGGAGGACAGAAAGAATCTGACATCATTTACAACATTCGGTTCAACTCAGACTGCTGAGTATACTGAAGAAATACAGCATTTTCTGAAAATGTGTATAGATGTATATACCTGTGAAAAAGATGATGATGCTTATTCTGCTGTATCAAAAATAGTAAACGGGAAGCTGAAAAATTCGTCAATTCCTGTTACTGTTATGTCAAGAATACTTCATTGTCTTAAACCGTTTACATTTCCTGTTTTTGATGAGGCAAATGGTGAGGGAAATATTTACAGGATGCTTGAACTTGACATAAATGACCTTGAGGATATTACACGCTATACCATGAATTGCCGAAAAATCAAAAGATTTCGTGATACAAATGTTAGTTTCCGTAATCTGAGGGTTTTTGACATTGCATCAATGGAAGTCGCTGTTAAAGAGTCTGTACCGAGTGCGCAGGAAGATAGTAGTCTGAATAAGCAGATTCCAAAGTCGGCAATACTGACAAATGAGGAAGAAAAGTTCAAGGCACCGCTGAATCAGATTCTCTATGGACCTCCGGGAACAGGTAAAACATACAATGTAATCCGATATGCAGTTGAACTTGTTGAGGGAAAGAAAATTGATAATAATATCAGCTATAAGGAAATTAAGCGGAAATATGATCAGTATATGAGTGACGGAAGAATTAAATTTACAACATTCCATCAGTCATACAGTTATGAAGAATTTGTTGAGGGCATAAGACCTGTAATCGTTGACAGGTACGGAAATGAGGCAAATGTTGCACATTCTGATACTGTTATTGTTTACAAGGCATTTAATGGAGTTTTTAAATCACTTTGCGAGAAAGCGAAGAAAACTCCGTCGCAAAGATATGTAGCTATAATTGACGAAATAAACAGAGGCAATATTTCAAAAATTTTCGGTGAGCTTATTACACTTATTGAAGAATCGAAAAGAGGAACTGTTGCGATTCTTCCTTATTCGCAAAAGGAATTCTGTGTTCCATCAAATCTGTATATACTCGGAACCATGAACACTGCTGACCGTTCGATTGCCATGCTTGATACTGCGCTTAGAAGACGTTTTGATTTCGTTGAAATGATGCCTTCTCCCGAACTGCTTGGAAAATGTGAGGGAGTTGAACTTTCCAAAGTTCTTGAAGCAATAAACGAAAGAATCGAATACTATTATGACCGTGAACATGCGATAGGACACGCATATTTCATGGGTGAAAAGGGAAGTATAAAAACTCTTGATGAACTGAGAAATGTATTTGGAACTAAGATAATTCCTCTGCTTCAGGAGTATTTCTTTGATGACTATGATAAGATAAAGCTGATTCTGAATGATGACTATGACAAATTCATCGAGTGTATAAAACCTAAATATATCAGGAGGTTTGATTCGGGACAAAAACTGTATCGTCTCGGAAAACCGGAAAACTGGAGCAAAGAAAATTTCATTAATATATATAATGTTTAAGGCAATACAGCACAATCTTTGTGCGATATTGTCCTGAATCGGAGAAGAAAATGGGAAACACACTTTTTACAAGATATACTTTCGGAACTGTTATTGTTGAAACACCTGAAGATATGGTTCATTTTGAGATGCTTTCGGATTTTGTCATTCACTGTGAAGCGAATGGAGTAATGCCTCTCACACTTGATGAAAAAAATGGAAGAAGGGTTATAAAGGCGGGGAAGTATGTCGGTTTTATTCGTCTGACAGACGGAACAGTATTTGAAATTCTTCCGTATTCTGCTAAGCATGATAAAGACATAATGAGAAAACTTTGCAGAATCATGTCTGAAATAATTGACATTCCGTTTTCAGAAGCTGATTACGAAGAAGGATTTATGGAATATTTTATTTCGGTGTTTGCACGTGAGGGAATGAAAATAATAAAAAGCGGACTTCTTTCCGGATACGCAAGTGTTGAAGAAAATATGAATTCTGTTCAGGGAAGTATTCTTTTTGCTGAGAATAACAGAAGGAATCTTGTTCATCGTGAAAGGCTGTATGTTCGTCATGATGTGTTTACTCCCGACAGGGCGGAAAACAGACTGCTTAAAGCAACAGCAAAACTGATGCTTAAAATATCGGGGAATCACAAAAATATTCAGAGTCTGAAACAAATTGTATCATTTCTTGATGAAGTAAAGCCTTCGTTTAATACTAAAAATGACTTTGCACAGTGTATAAACACAAGGAATACCAAAAAATACAGTACAGTTTTGAATATTTGCAGATTATTTCTTGATAAGGACGGATATGCTTCATATTCAGGAAAATACGTAAGCTGTGCAATGTTTATTCCTGCGGAGGATGTCGTAAAGAGACCAAGAAAAAAGGCTGTTATAAAGAATGCATGATATGTTTGCAACGTTGTATTGAAATACTGTAATTACGGAAAAAGGACGGAGACTTTTTTTATGAAAAAATACGAAGGTAAAATAAAATGGGGAATTATTGGAACAGGAAGAATTGCAAATACTTTCGCAAAGGCTTTGGCAGAGGTTGAAGATGCTGAACTATATGCAGTTGCTTCAAGAAAAAAGGAAAAAGCTGAACAGTTTGCAGATTTATTTAATTTTAAGAAATCGTATGGAAGCTATGAAGAACTTGCAAAGGACGAAAATATTGATGTTGTTTATATTGCAACTCCAATGAGTTCACACTATCATGATGCAGAAATATGTCTGAAAAACGGAAAGAATGTTCTTTGTGAAAAGTCTGTGACACTTAATTCTGAACAATTCAGGAAACTTCTGATGTTCGCAGGATGGGATGATTTGTTCTTTATGGAAGCAATGTGGATGAAATGTCGTCCTGTTTATCTTAAAATGAAAGAATGGATTGAAAAAATCGGAGAGATAAAGTATATAAGGGCGGATTTCAGTAACGCTGTAAGCTACAATCCCGATGACAGATTATTTAAAGCAGAATGCGGAGGCGGTGCATTACTTGACCTCGCTGTGTACCCTGTTACTCTTATACATGATATACTTGGTGTTCCAAAGAAAATCATAAGTCACGCCCATATTGAAAACGGTATTGATTTAAGCAACAGCATTGTACTTGAATATGGAAACGATGTATTTGCCGAGGCTGATTCAGGTTTTGAGATTCAGCAAAGAAATAATGCTGTTATCTGTGGAACAAAAGGAAAAATTCTGTTTGGTGACTGCTTTTTTTGTTCTGATGAAATCACACTTCTGGATAAATATGGGGAAGAAATTGAGAAAGCGGTTCTTCCGAACAGAGTAAATGGTTATGAATACGAAATAGAGGAAGTCAACAGATGTCTTAAAAACGGTTTATCTGAAAGCAGTATCGTAACACATAAAGCTACTTTTGAAGTTATGGAAATACTGGATGAATGCCGCAGACAATGGGGAATGTTTTTCCCTGATGAATTATACTGAAATAGGAAAAACGCCCGAATACGAATGGTTCGTATTCGGGCTGTTTTTACAGTTCTTCTCCGTTGGTTTCTATTACGTGTTTATACCACCAAGCTGATTCTTTGATAGTTCTTTTCTGAGTGCGGTAGTCAATATGGATAAGACCGAAACGCTTATCGTAACCGTCAGCCCATTCAAAGTTATCCATAAGTGACCAGTAGAGATAACCGATTATCGGAATTCCGTCCTCGGCCGCTTTTTTCAGCCCTCTGAGATAACGGGTAAGGTAATCGACACGGTTCGGATCGTATACTTTTCCGTCAAGGAATACCCAGTCATGACAGGCAATTCCGTTTTCAGTAATAAGAATCGGAAGTCCATATCTTTCATACAGAAATCTTGATGACCAATAGAGTGCATCATCTGTAACAGGCCATTCCATTGCTGATCTCGGACAGCCGGTATATGCATTTGAAGTGTAATCACCTGCGGGGATAAATTTGCTCCAGTATACATTTGCACCGTAGAAATCAAGCTTTTCAGAAATAATCTTCATATCTCCGTCTTTTACGATTCTGTTGAGTATATCTCCGAACATCTCACGTACTTTTTCATTGTATTCACCGAAAATCATCGGATCACTCCACCATACATTATCAAAAGTAAAACCGTCTTTCCATACGCTGAAACTGTCAGTTCTTGCTTTTTCAATGTCTTCGGGACTGTCTGATTCAGGAATTACACAGGGACCTGTCGGGGCATAGCCTATCAAAGGTTCACGCACAGCGTTATTCCTGATTGCTCTTACTGCTTTTCCATGTGCGAGCAGAACATTATGTGTCATGATAACCAGATCTTCATCTGATGATTTTACGAACGGAGCAAAGCTTCCTGACTGATATCCGCATCCGATAAAACACTGAGGCTCATTAATGGTCATCCAGTATTTTACTCTGTCAGAAAACAGTTTCGCACACAGAGCGGCATATTCTTCAAACCATACGGAGCTTTCATCGTTCAGCCATCCGCCTTTTCTGTGAAGCGCAAGAGGGTAATCCCAATGAAAAAGGGTAACCATAGGCTCTATTCCGTTTTTTATGAGTTCATCTATAAGATTGTTGTAAAATTCAACGCCTTTCGGATTGATTCTGCCTGTACCGTCAGGAAGTATTCTTGCCCAGCTTAATGAGAATCTGTAATATTTTATTCCCATTTGTTTCATGAGAGAAACATCTTCTTTATATCTGTGATAATGGTCACAGGCAACGTCTCCGTTTTCGTTGTGTTTTATTCTTCCATTTTGATGAGAGTATTCATCCCAGACATTGAGTCCTTTTCCGTCTTCGTTATAAGCACCTTCAACCTGATATGCGGCAGAAGCGGCTCCCCATATAAAATCCTTGCTGAATGGCATCTTAGACCTCCTTTGAATTATTGCTTTCGACTTTAGGCAATACCGAACAAAGATTGTGCAAAAGATACGCAGTCAGATTTTTCGTCAGAGCGCATAAAAATTTCGCAGGCTTGCTGTGTCGCAAGTCAAGAGATTTTTGTGTGATATGACGGAAAATATGCAAGTAGATTTTGTACAAAGTTAAAAAACGTGCTTTGTGCGGTGTTGCCTTTAGTAAATTATGGCTTTGTAAGCTGATATAAGTATATTATACATCAGTTTGCGCATTTTGTCAATCAGATTTGTATAAAACAGCGACTGTTTGCTGAAGTGTGAAATATGAAAAGTATGTCTATACTGTGTTTCCTTGTGGATTCTTTTTTACGGAGTTGTCTGTAATTCCGAAAAATATGCCAGTAGATTTTGTACAAAGTCTAAAAACGTGCTTTGTGCGGTGTTGCCTTAAAAAGCCCAAAAATAAAAATAAAACATAATCTATTGCTTTTTGTACTGTTTTATGGTACAATATAATAGTGCTGAATATTCAGCGTTATTCTGTCAGTAGATTTTAACGGATATACATGGTGGATTAATAAGAGCAAAAGAAGGAAGAAATGTGGTGATATAATGGAACAGATAATGAAAAGTGACAAGAATACAGAGAGCGGAAATGAGTTTTATACAATTGCTATGCGTGGGCTTGTTGCATTTCCGAGAATGGTAATGCATTTCGATGTTGCAAGGGAGAAATCAGTAAAAGCAATTGACAAAGCGTTAAAAGATAACAGAAAAATATTCCTTATAACACAGCGGGATGCAAATGTTGAGAATCCGAAAATAAATGATTTGCACAGAGTCGGAGTAGTAGCTGAAATAAGACAGATATTAAGACTGCCTGACAATGTGGTTAAGGTTCTTGTTGAGGGTATTTATAAGGCGAATCTTACAGAGCTTACCGATGACGGAGAGGTTCTTGTATCAAAGGTTAAGCGTGTTCCGACTTATTCCAGAGCAAAGTGCGATAATTCGGAATTACAGGCTAATATGAGGGCTGTACGCAATGCGTTTGAAAAGTATTCGTCTTTCTTTCCGAAGATGCCGAGAGAACTGTTCTCATCCGTAATGAATGATGAGGATCCTGTTGATTTATTTGAGGATATAGTTTTTAATTGCAACCTCAGTTATCATGATAAACAGGTTCTCCTTGAAGATTCGAGTATTCTGAGAAAACTCAATGATCTTGTTATGTTCCTTTCGGCTGAAACAGATATACTTGCCCTTGAAAATATGATTAATGAGCAGACTCAGAATATCATGGATAAAGGGCAGAAAGAGTATTTTCTGCGTGAGCAGATGAGGGCAATACAGGAACAGCTCGGCGACGATGATACTGAAGAAATAATAGAGTGCATCAATTCCATTCTTGATCTTAAAATTGATGAAAAAGACAAAGAAAAGCTGATTAAGGAAGCTGAAAAGCTCCATAAGCTTCCCCCTGCGTCACAGGAGGCTTTTGTAATAAAGAATTATCTTGATACTGTTCTTGATTTACCATGGGGAAAGTACAGTAAAACAAAAATCAATATTGAGAAAGCGGAGGCTGTTCTCGATAAGGAACATTACGGATTAAGAAAAGTTAAAGAAAGAATTCTCGAATTTCTTGCAGTACATACCATTAATCCTGATATTAAAGGACAGATAATCTGTCTTGCAGGACCTCCCGGAATCGGAAAGACATCAATTGCGAAATCTGTTGCAAAGGCAATGGGAAGAAAGTATGTTAGAGTTTCGCTTGGCGGAGTACGTGATGAGGCAGATATAAGAGGTCACAGAAAAACGTATGTCGGCGCAATGCCGGGAAGAATAATGACTGCATTGAAACAGGCAGGAACATCAAATCCTCTCATTCTTTTTGATGAGATTGACAAACTCGGCGGTGATGTAAAGGGAGATCCTTCATCAGCAATGCTTGAAGTTCTTGACAGCGAACAGAATTCTGCTTTTCGTGATCATTTTATAGAAGTACCTTTTGATCTCAGCAAGGCGGTTTTCCTTACAACGGCAAACAATGTGTCAGCTATTCCTGCACCTTTGCTTGATCGTATGGAATTGATTGAACTTCCAAGTTACACTGCAGAGGAGAAATTCCATATAGCAAAGGATCATCTTATACCTAAACAGATTAAGGAACATGGGCTTAAAACAGCACAGCTCAAAATTGATGATGAGGCAATTCACGAGGTAATACAGTATTACACAAAAGAAGCAGGTGTCCGTACACTTGAAAGAACAATTGCATCACTTTGCAGAAAAACAGCACGAAAAATCGCATCAGGCGAAGCAAAACGTGTTTCAATCAAATGTAAGGATGTCAAAGAATATCTCGGAATTAGAAAATATCTTCCCGATATTTCATCAACACAGAATCAGGTCGGAGTCGTGAACGGACTTGCATGGACATCCGTAGGCGGAGTCCTCATGCCCCTTGAAGTTCTTGTGCTTAAAGGTTCAGGAAAAATTGAGGTTACAGGTTCGCTTGGTGATGTAATGAAGGAAAGTTCAAAGATTGCGGTAAGCTATGTGAGAAGCATAGCTGACAAATACGGAATAAACCCCGAATTCTATAAGGAAAACGACCTTCATATCCATGCCCCCGAAGGAGCAGTTCCAAAAGACGGACCGTCAGCAGGTGTCACAATGACAACTGCGCTTGTTTCGGCATTGTCAGGAATCCCGGTTCGTTCAGATGTTGCAATGACGGGTGAAATCACACTTCACGGAAAGGTTCTCCCTATCGGCGGACTTCGTGAAAAGACAATGGCGGCATACAAGGCAGGAATAAAGACAGTTATAATTCCGATAGCAAACAAACCGGACCTTGAAGAAGTGGACGATGTTGTAAAGAATGCAATTGAATTTGTTTATGCTGAAACATTAACAGATGTGCTTGATACAGCACTTGTAAAGAAGTGATAAAACCGAAAGGAGACCACACTTGAAACTCAACTACAATAAGGCTGAATATATAGCTTCGTATGGTAAGTTCTCACAGATTCCCGAATGTAAAAACATCGAGATTGCATTTGCAGGCCATTCAAATGTGGGAAAATCAACACTAATAAACAAACTGTTTAACCGAAAGAATCTTGCAAGAGTAAGCTCTGTTCCGGGAAAAACAGCAACAATTAATTTTTACGGACTTGAAAATATTTACTTCGTAGATCTTCCGGGTTACGGCTACGCAAAGGTTGCAAAGTCGGAAAAAGAACGCTGGTCGGGGTTAATTGAGGGATATCTTGGTTCTGAAAGAGATATTCGTCTTGTATTCATGCTTGTGGATATGCGTCATGCACCTACAAAAGACGATGTACACATGATAAACTATCTTATAGATACAGAAACTCCGTTTGTACTTGTTCTCACAAAAGCAGACAAGCTTAAAAAGACGGAACGTGAAAAGCGAATGGAGGCATTCAAAACAGAAATCCCATGTTTTGAAGATATGCACGTTATTCCTTTTTCTTCAATGACATTTGAGGGCGTTGAGGAACTGAGGGAAATAGTTGAGGATATCGCAGATGACAATGATGTCTCTGACGAATAAATTAAAATACCGAAAGGAAGGATAAAAATGTTTGTATCCGAAAATCTTAATGTCAATGAAAAAGGCAACCTTACAATCGGTGGTATTGATACGGTTGAACTTGCAAAGCAGTACGGAACACCTCTTTATGTAATGGACGAGGAAGTTATCAGAGACAGCCTCAGAAGATTCCATGAAAGTATGAACAAGTATTATGACGGTCAGGGTGAAGTGCATTATGCGAGCAAGGCTTTCTCATGCATGGAAATGTGCCGAATTGTTGCAAGTGAAGGTGACGGACTTGATGCTGTTTCAATAGGTGAGCTTTACACAGCACTCAAAGCAGGATTCCCAATGGAGAAAGTCGGATTCCACGGAAACAACAAAACAGACGAGGAACTTGCATTTGCAGTTGAAAACGGCGTAGGACATATTATCGTTGACAATATCAGCGAGCTTCACAGACTTGAAGCAGTTGCAAAGGCACAGGGAAAGAAGCAGGATATCATGTTCCGTATCAAGCCGGGCATTGATGCACATACACATGATTTTGTTAAGACAGGACAGATTGACAGTAAGTTTGGTTTTGCACTTGAAACAGGAGAGGCTTTTGAGGCTGTAAAAGAGGCTGTATCATGCGAATATGTGAGACTTTCAGGACTTCATTGCCATATCGGTTCACAGATTTTTGACATTGATCCGTTTGAAGAAGCTGCAAAGGTAATGCTTGAATTTATCGCAAAGATTAAGAATGAACTCGGTTATGAAATTGACGGACTTAATCTCGGCGGCGGTTTCGGAATAAAGTATCTTAATTCACACGATCCTAAGCCTTTTGAAAACTATCTTGAAAGAGTATCAAGGGTTGTAAATACTGAATGTGAAAGACTCGGAGTAAAGAGACCGTTCATTTACATTGAGCCTGGTCGTTCAATTGCCGCACCTGCAGGAATTACACTTTACACAGTTGGTGCAAGAAAGGAAATACCGAACATAAGAACATATATTTCCGTTGACGGCGGTATGGCTGACAGCCCGAGATATATCCTTTACAAATCAGAGTATGAGGCAATCGTTGCAAACAAGGCAAACGAAGAACGCACAGAGAAGGTTACAATCGCAGGAAAATGCTGTGAGAGCGGAGACCTTATCGGTGAGAATATGCCTTTACAGCACGCTGAATCAGGCGATATTATCGCAGTTTGCGCAACAGGTGCATATAATTACTCAATGTCATCAAACTACAACAGATTACAGAAACCTGCTGTTGTAATCGTAAACAAGGGCGAGTCAAGAGTTGCTGTCAAGAGAGAAACTCTTGATGATATTATCAGAAATGATATCTGATAATACTTGACATCAAATTCAAAATATGGTATTATAATAACAGCAAAGAGGCTGATGCACAATAATGCGTCAGCCTTTTTTGTATTTTGCTTTGTTTAATTCTTGACAAAGCAGACAATATGTAGTAAAATAAAGTATATATGTATTGAAAGGAATGAATTCAATGGGTTTAACACTTACTGAAAAGATTTTAAAAGCACATCTCGTTGACGGCGAGTATGTAAAAGGTCAGGAAATCGGTATTCGTATCGACCAGACACTTACACAGGACGCAACAGGTACAATGGCATACCTTGAATTTGAGGCAATCGGAGTACCAAGAGTAAAAACTGAGCGTTCAGTTGCTTACATCGATCATAACACACTTCAGAGCGGATTTGAGAACGCAGATGACCACAGATTCATCGGAAGCGTTGCAAAGAAGCATGGTATTTATTTCTCACGTCCGGGTAACGGAATTTGTCATCAGGTACATCTTGAAAGATTCGGTATCCCTGGAAAAACGCTTATCGGTTCTGACAGCCATACACCAACAGGCGGCGGTATCGGCATGATTGCAATTGGTGCAGGCGGACTTGATGTTGCTGTTGCTATGGGCGGCGGTGCATACTATATCACTTGTCCGAAGGTTGTAAAGGTAAATCTTACAGGAAAACTCAGACCTTGGGTAGCTGCAAAGGATGTAATTCTCGAAGTTCTCAAGAGAATGTCCGTTAAGGGCGGCGTAGGAAAGGTTATCGAGTATGTTGGTGAAGGCGTAAAGACACTTTCAGTTCCTGAAAGAGCTACAATCACAAACATGGGTGCAGAACTTGGTGCAACAACATCAATTTTCCCATCAGATGAAGTTACAAAGCAGTTCCTTAAAGCACAGTGTCGTGAAGAAGTATGGACACCTTTCGCAGCAGATGAAGATGCAGAGTATGATGAAGTTCTTGAAATCAACCTCAGCGAACTCGTTCCTCTTGCAGCTTGTCCTCATTCACCTGACAATGTTAAGAGCGTTGAGGAGATCGGCACACTTAAAATTGATCAGGTTTGTATCGGTTCATGTACAAACTCATCACTTCTTGATATGCTCAAGGTTGCACACATTCTCAAGGGCAAGACAGTAAACCCTGATGTTTCACTTTCAATTGCTCCCGGTTCAAAGCAGGTTCTCAATATGCTTGCACAGAACGGTGCATTATCAGACCTCATTGATGCAGGTGCAAGAATTCTTGAAAGTGCCTGCGGTCCATGTATCGGTATGGGACAGTCACCTAATTCAAAGGGTATCTCACTCCGTACATTCAACAGAAACTTCGAGGGACGTTCAGGAACTAAGGACGGACAGATTTATCTCGTATCTCCTGAAATGGCTGCTGTATCAGCACTCACAGGTTATCTCACAGATCCAAGAGAACTCGGTGATATGCCTGAATTCAAGCTTCCTGAAGAATTTACAATCAACGATAACATGGTAGTTGCACCTTCAACACCTGAAGAAATGGACAGCGTTGAAATTCTCAGAGGTCCAAACATCAAGCCATATCCTGAGACTGCACCACTTCTCGAAACAATTGATGCCCCTGTATCACTTAAGGTTGGCGATAATATCACAACAGACCACATTATGCCTGCAGGAGCAAAGATTCTTCCGCTTCGTTCAAATATTCCTGCGATTTCACAGCATTGTTTTGCAGTATGTGATGAAGCATTCCCGACAAGAGCAAAGGAACTCGGAAAGAGCATAATCGTAGGTGGTTCAAACTACGGACAGGGTTCATCAAGAGAACACGCTGCACTTGCACCGCTTTATCTCGGAGTAAAGGCTGTACTTGTTAAGTCATTTGCACGTATTCACAGAGCAAATCTTATTAATGCAGGTATTCTCCCACTCACATTTGTAAATGAAGCTGATTACGATAAGATTAATCAGGGTGACGAGCTTGTTCTTGCTGACGTAAGAAAGGCAGTAGAAGAAGGAAAGACAGAGCTTATGGTTGTTGACAAGACAAATGGAGCTGAAATTCCTGTACTTTGCGAACTTTCAGGACGTACAAAGGACATTATGCTTGCTGGCGGACTTCTTGACTTTACAAGAGAGAGCATGAAGTAATTATCTTTCGGATATTTCTAATGAGATAATATCCAATTGAAAAAGGGATATTTGTAAGTATAAGTATATTCGCTGACAATTCAATCGGCAAATAAACATACATAGAAAGGAGCATGACAGATGACGGGGATGATAAAGGTACTTATTTTTCTGATTCTGCTTATGCTCTTTTTTTGGTGTCTGAATATGTACAGACACATAAAGTCGGGAAACTGGAAAGGCTTTCGCAGAGTGGTTGATATAACAGGTGTACTATTTATTGCAGTTCTTTCTGTGATGTTGATTATTACGATTCTATAACGGAGTGAGATACAATGAATTATAGAATAAAGCTTGAAAATGACCGTATATTTCAGGAAAATAACTATTCTGAAATGAAGTCAGAAGTTTACTGCGATTGTCCTGTATCTGAAAAAACAGGTTATAAACATTATTCAGTGTCTGAAAATACTGAAAAACTGACTACCATTGAGTGCATATTAAAGTATGCTGAAAGCAATAAAGTTCTTGCTTTGAACTTTGCAAATGCAATGTTTCCGGGTGGGGGATATGTCCTCGGAGGGAATGCGCAGGAGGAAAGTCTTTGTAGGGCATCAATGCTGTATTATACAATCAGAACACAGAAGAAGTATTATTCACGAAACAGACTTCATGTTCTCCCTGATTATACCGATACGCTGATATATTCGGAGAATGTTCCCGTTATCCGAAGTGAAACGGGTAAATTGCTTGAAACACCTTTAAAATGCGATTTTCTGACAATTCCCGCAGTAAACAGAACCTTTGCAAAATTCTTTTTTTCAGACAGGAAAATAAAAGAAAAAATGCGAAGAAGAATTGAATTTCTGTTGAGTGTGGCAGTTGAGAAAAATCCCGATGTGCTGATTCTCGGTGCATTCGGATGTGGTGTGTTCGGCAATGACAGAGAATATGTATATTCAGTATTTGAAGAACTGATAAAAAAGTATATTCCTGAGAGTATCAGGGTAGTATTTGCAGTGCCTGACTGATGCGAAAGGGGATAAGTTATGGTTTCAGCAAAGACGCTGGTTATAACATTGATTATCGTGGCAGTAACCATGCTCGGATTAAAAATATTTTTTCCCGACAGAACTACAGAATGGTATATAAGCAGAGCAAAAATAGTAATTTCGATAGGATTTATGGGATTGATTCTTTTTGAAGTTGTACGAATAATGCTTGGCTGATATATAGATAATATAAAGGAGAGATTTGAAATGTCAAAAATTATTATGAAAACTCCACTCGTAGAGATGGATGGCGATGAGATGACAAGAATACTCTGGAAATGGATTAAGGAAACACTCCTTGAACCTTATGTAGAGCTTAACACAGAGTATTATGACCTCGGACTTGATTATCGTGAGAAGACAAAGGATCAGGTTACAATTGATTCAGCAGAGGCTACAAAGAAGTATGGTGTTGCAGTAAAATGTGCAACAATTACACCTAACGCTGCAAGAATGCCTGAATACAACCTTACACAGATGTGGAAATCACCTAACGGAACAATCAGAGCCGCACTCGATGGTACAGTTTTCAGAACACCTATCATCGTAAAGGGTATTGAACCATATATCCCTACATGGACAAAGCCTATCACAATTGCTCGTCATGCTTATGGTGATGTATACAAGAATACAGAAATGAAGGTAAGCAAGGGCTGTAAGGCTGAACTCGTTGTTACAGATGAAAACGGAAATGAGTCAAGAGAGCTTATTCACAATTTCTCAAAGTGCGACGGTGTAATTCAGGGACTTCACAACCTTGATGATTCAATCGCTGGTTTTGCAAGAGCTTGTCTCAACTATGGTCTTGATTTAAAGCAGGATGTATGGTTTGCATCTAAGGATACAATTTCAAAGAAGTACGACCACAGATTCAAGGATATTTTTGCTGAGATTTACGAAAACGAGTACAAGGCTAAGTATGAAGAAGCAGGAATTGAGTATTTCTACACACTTATCGACGACGCTGTAGCACGTGTAATCCGTTCAAACGGAGGCTATATCTGGGCTTGCAAGAACTATGACGGAGACGTTATGTCAGACATGGTTTCAACAGCATACGGCTCACTCGCTATGATGACATCTGTTCTTGTTTCACCTGACGGACTTTACGAGTATGAAGCTGCACATGGTACAGTACAGCGTCATTACTACAAGTATCTCAAGGGTGAGGAGACATCAACAAACTCTGTAGCTACAATCTTTGCATGGAGTGGTGCTCTCCGTAAGAGAGGCGAACTCGACAATACACCTGAACTCTGCGATTTTGCTGACAAGCTTGAGAAGGCTACAATTCAGACAATTGAAGATGGTGTAATGACAGGTGACCTTTATCTCATCTCAAAGCTTGAAAACAAGAAAAAGGTTGATTCAAAGACTTTCCTTGATGAAATAAAGATAAGACTTGATAAGATGATGAATGCCTGATTGCTGAAAATTCAAAGAAGAGAGGCTAAGAAATGTCAAAAGGATCGATTTCCAATTCTGTTATCAGACGCTTGCCAAGATATTACAGATTTCTTGGTGAGCTTGAAAAAGACGGTTATATCCGTATATCTTCAAGGGAACTGGCAGAAAAAATGGGCTTGACAGCTTCTCAGATAAGACAGGATTTTAACTGCTTCGGGGAGTTTGGACAACAGGGATACGGCTATAATGTCAGTGAACTGAAAGCTGAGGTTGGGGATATTCTTGGAATAAAGAGAAAATCACCCATGATACTTCTCGGAGCGGGTAATCTCGGAAGAGCGATAGCTGCTCACGTTGATTTTGAAAGCAAAGGATTCAGCCTTATAGGTGTTTTTGATACAAACACTCAGATTATAGGCAGTAAAATTGGAAAAACTGTTATAAGGGATTTTAATGATATCGAAGAATTCTGCGAAGAGAATAAGCCTGTTGCGGCTGTTCTCTGTGTTCCTGCTGAAATAACGCATGATGTTGCAGAGAAACTGGTTAAATTCGGAATCAAAGCCTTTTGGAGTTTTTCACATTTTGATTTGAAGCTTGATTATGATGATGTGGTTGTTGAAAATGTTCATCTTGGGGACAGTCTAACAATTCTGTCTTATAAACTTAATCATTGCGATGATATGTAAAATGTGATTTTTTTGTCAATCAATGGATTTGGTATATATCAATTGGAATAGTTTGATTCTGATTAATTATGACTTTATTCTGTAATTTTATGTTAGAAATGTTGCGGTGATTGTGAATATTTGAAAATACAGCGTTTGGTGATGTTAACCATGGTTTACAAATTGCGCTATTTTTTCATTATTTTGAATAATTGTGTTTTGATTGTAGAATTGCGGAATATATTTTTAAATATACCAAAACATAGTTGATGAAACAAACATGGTACAGATAACATTGTTAATTATATATCACACTGAATATTCTTATTCTTAATCTGCATTTGAATTTACATCTAAATGCTGTTATACTAATGTATAGTAAAATTGACGGAAACGTGTGTCTGCGTTTTGTCAAAATTTATAATTTTCCGCAGAGAGGATTTTTACAATGGAATATCGTATTGAACACGACTCAATGGGCGAAGTTAAGGTTCCTGCTGACAAGTATTGGGCTGCGCAGACCGAAAGAAGCCATGAGAATTTCCTTATCGGTGTAGGCATCGAAACTATGCCGAGAGAGATTACTCATGCATTCGGAATTCTCAAAAAAGCTGCTGCTATTGCAAACCATGCTGTAAAGCCAGAGAGAATGACAGATGAAAAGCTGTCTGCAATTTCACAGGCTTGCGATGAGGTAATCAGCGGTTCACTTAATGAGCATTTCCCTCTTGTTGTATGGCAGACCGGAAGCGGTACACAGTCAAACATGAATGCAAATGAGGTAATTGCAAACAGAGGAAATGAAATTGCAGGGGCAAAGCTTCTTCATCCTAATGACGACATAAATATGAGTCAGTCATCAAATGACACTTTCCCGACAGCTATGCATATCGCAGCTGTAATTGCACTCGAAGATAAGGTTATACCTGCTGTTGATGTTCTTATCGACACATTTAAGCGTCTCGAGGCTGAGAACGAAGGAATCGTAAAGAGCGGACGTACTCATCTTCAGGATGCAACACCTATCAAATTTTCACAGGAAATAAGTGGCTGGAGATCATCTCTTGAAAAGGACAGAAAGATGATTCTTTCTTCATGTGAGGAGCTTAAAGAACTCGCACTCGGCGGTACAGCTGTAGGAACAGGTCTTAATGCACCTGCAGGATTTGCTGAGAAGGCTGCTGAGGCTATCAGTGAACTTACAGGAAAGAAGTTTATCACAGCTCCAAACAAGTTCCACTCACTTACTTCAAAGGATGAAATCGTATTTGCACACGGTGCTTTAAAGGCACTTGCTGCTGATATGATGAAGATTGCAAACGATGTTCGCTGGCTTGCTTCAGGTCCTCGTGACGGTCTCGGAGAAATCTTTATTCCTGAGAATGAGCCCGGTTCATCAATCATGCCTGGTAAGGTAAATCCTACACAGTGCGAACAGGCTACAATGGTTGCCGTACAGGTAATGGGTAACGATGTCGCAGTAGGAATGGCAGCATCACAGGGTAACTTTGAACTTAATGTATTCATGCCTGTATGTGCTTATAATTTCCTCCAGTCAGCAAGACTTCTTGCAGAGTCAATTCTTTCATTCAACAAGAATTGTGCTGTAGGAATCAAGGCGAACAAAGAGAAGATGCATCACAATCTTCATAACTCACTTATGCTTGTTACAGCACTTAATCCTTATATCGGATACGAGAATGCTGCAAAGACAGCTAAAAAAGCTTTCAAGGACAATATTTCCCTCAAAGAGGCTTGTGTAGAACTCGGATTCCTCACACCTGAGAAATTTGACGAGGTCTTCCATCCGGAGGAAATGGTCTGATAATATAATAATATATGAAAGGAAGCGTACAAATGGAAACTTTCACATACTATCCTGGCTGTACGCTGAGAACAAAGGCTAAGGATCTTGACACTTACGCAAGATCCTCTGCTGAAGCTCTTGGTATAAAGCTGGAAGAACCGTCCGACTGGCAGTGCTGCGGCGGTGCTTATACTACTGCCAAAGACGAGATTGCAACAAAGCTTTCCGCAGTAAGAACACTTAATGCTGCTAAGGAAGCAGGACAGCCTCTCGTTACTGTATGTTCTGCTTGCCACAATGTAATCAAGCAGACAAACTATGATATTTCCAATGATGAGAACATGGCTGCTAAGGTAAACAACTACCTCAAGCTTGAAGAAGCTTATGCAGGCGAGACAACAGTTTATCATTATCTGGAAATGCTCCGTGATGTTGTTGGTTTTGACAATCTTAAAGCAAAGGTTGTTAATCCTCTCAAGGGAAAGAAGATTGCTGCATATTACGGCTGTCTCCTTCTTCGTCCTTCAAAGGCACTTGCCATGGATGATCCTGAGAATCCGACAATCATGGAAGATTTTATAAAAGCAATCGGAGGAACTCCTGTTATCTACTCACAGCGTAATGAATGCTGCGGCGGATATATAACAATGGAGGATAAGGCTCAGGCTGCAAAGAGAAGTACAGCTGTTGTTGATTCAGCTGCTGAGATGGGTGCTGATATGATTATTACTGCCTGTCCGCTTTGTCTTTACAATCTTAAAAAGAATTCTGAGACAGAGCTTCCGGTATACTATTTCACAGAACTTCTTGCCGAGGCACTCGGATTAAAGGAGGATTGCAATGAATAATAATTTACAGGAACAGGTTCTCCGTTCAAGCGGAGTTAACGTTCTCAAATGTATGCGCTGCGGAAAGTGCTCAGGCACTTGTCCTTCATACGCTGAGATGGAATATCATCCGCATCAGTTCGTTTACATGGTTGAAAAAGGTGATATTGAAACACTCATGAACTCACAGTCAATTTACAAGTGTCTTACTTGTTTTGCCTGTGTAGACAGATGCCCAAGAGGTGTTGAGCCTGCAAAGGTAGTTGAGGCAGTTCGTCTTGCTGCAGTTCGCCAGCAGGGTAACAATCATCTCAAGCCAACACAGATTCCTGAAATGCTCGATGAAGATCTGCCACAGCAGGCAATCGTAACAGCATTCAGAAAGTATGCTAAGTAAGGAGGAGATAATATGCAGAGAATAGGTGTATTTGTCTGTCACTGCGGTACAAATATTGCCGCTACGGTAGATGTAAAAGCCGTTGCTGAAGCACTCGGTCACGAGCCTGGAGTTGTTATCTCACAGGATTACCAGTATATGTGTTCTGAATCAGGACAGAATCTTGTTAAGGATTGCATCAAGGAGCATAAGCTCACAGGTGTTGTAGTATGTTCATGTTCACCAAGAATGCATGAAAATACATTCCGTAAGGCTGCTGCATCAGTTGGTCTTAACCCATATCTTGTTGAAATCGCTAATATTCGTGAGCAGTGCTCATGGATTCACAAGGATATTGCATCAGCTACTGAAAAGGCTGTAATTCTTGGTAAGGCTGCTGTAGCAAAGGTTCACCTTAATGCACCTCTTACAGCAGGAGAAAGCCCTGTTGTAAAGAGAGCTCTCGTAATCGGCGGCGGTATTGCAGGTATTCAGTCTGCACTTGACATCGCTGAAGCAGGTTTTGAAGTTGATATCGTTGAGAAAGAACCAACAATCGGCGGTAAAATGGCACAGATTGATAAGACTTTCCCAACTCTTGACTGTGCCGCTTGTATCCTCACACCTAAAATGGTTGAGGCTTCACAGAACGAAAAAATCACAATCCACTCATTCAGCGAAGTAGCTGATGTTAAGGGATTCGTTGGTAATTTCAATGTAAAAATCAAGAAGAAGGCACGTTTTGTTGACGAAACAAAGTGTACAGGATGCGGTGCCTGTGTTGAAAAGTGTCCGATGAAGAAGGTTCCTAACGAATTCAACCTCGGACTTGATAACAGAAAGGCAATTTATATTCCTTTTGCTCAGGCTGTACCAAAGGTTGCTACAATCGATCCTACTTACTGTATCAAGCAGAAGACAGGTAAGTGCGGTATCTGTTCAACAGTATGTTCTGCAGGTGCTATCGACTACAAGCAGGAAGATAAGATTATTGAGCAGAAGTATGGTGCAATCGTTGTTGCAACAGGTTTCAATCCAATCAAGCTTGATAAGTATGATGAATTTGCATACAATCAGTGTCCTGATGTTGTAACATCACTTGAGCTTGAAAGACTTATGAATGCCGCAGGTCCTAACGGCGGTACCCTCCTTCGTCCTTCAGATAAGTCACATCCGCATACTGTTGTATTTGTTCAGTGCGTTGGTTCAAGATGTGATGACAGCAAGGGTAAGGGTTACTGTTCAAAGATTTGCTGTATGTATACTGCTAAACACGCAATGCTTATTCGTGAAAAGTATCCTGATACAGAGGTTTATGTATTCTATATAGATGTCCGTACTCCCGGCAAGAACTTCGATGAATTCTACCGTCGTGCAGTTGAGCAGTATAATGTTCACTACATAAAGGGTATGGTTGGTAAGGTTACACCAAAGGCTGACGGAAAGATTGATGTTCAGGCTTCAGACCTTATTTCAAATGAGCAGCTTCACGTTAATGCAGACATGGTTGTTCTTGCAGCAGCTATTGAGCCTGACAAGACAGCTCGTCCGCTCGCAACAATGCTCACAACACAGATGGATACAAACGACTTCTTCACAGAAGCACATCCGAAGCTTCGTCCTGTTGAAAGCGCTACTGCAGGTATCTTCCTTTCAGGTGCTTGTCAGGGACCAAAGGATATTCCTGAAACAGTTGCACAGGCAAGTGCTGCTGCTGCTAAGGCTATCGGACTTCTCGTTAAGGACAGCATCACTTGTAACCCATGTGTTGCTCATTCAGACGAGCTTATGTGTAACGGCTGTTCATCATGTGAGAAGGTTTGTCCTTATGGTGCTATCACATATCAGGACAAGGAATTCAGAATGCCTGACAGAACTACTGCAATCCGCAGAGTTGCAAGTGTAAATCCTGCTGTATGTCAGGGTTGCGGTGCTTGTACAGTTGCCTGTCCTTCAGGTGCTATGGATCTCAACGGCTTCTCTAACAGTCAGATTATGGCGGAGGTAGACGCAATATGCAAGTAAATGAAAATAAAGAATTTGAGCCTGTAATCGTTGCATTCTGCTGTAACTGGTGTTCATACGCAGGTGCCGATCTTTCAGGTACTAACAGACTTAACTATCCTTCAAACGTTAAGATTATCAGAGTTCCCTGCTCATGCAGAGTAAATCCTATGTTCATTCTCAGAGCATTCCAGAAGGGTGCTGACGGTGTTATAATCTGTGGTTGTCACCCTGGTGACTGTCACTATACATCAGGCAATTACTATGCTCGTCGTCGAATCACTCTTCTTTACAGTATGCTCGATTTCCTCGGAATTGAGAGAAACAGAACAAGACTTGAGTGGGTATCAGCAGCTGAGGGTGCAAAGTTTGCAGCTACAATGGAACAGTTTACTGCTGATGTCAAGAAGCTCGGCCCTAACCGCAGATTGGAGGATTTAAGATGCAGGAAGTAATGATTAATAAAGCAAAGCAGCTCCTCGCAGATGGTACGGTTGATCGTGTTGTAGGCTGGAAGAGAGGCGAATTTGCATACGATATTACTCCCGCAATTTTTAAAACTGCGGAGGAACTTGATGCAGATTTCATTTGTGATGATTTCACAGCTGCTAACGTTTCAAAATATCTTGTTAAAGAGACAAAAAAGGAAGGCAAGGTTCTTGTATTCCTTAAACCATGTGATACTTACAGCTTCAATCAGCTTGTTAAGGAACACAGAATTGTACGTGAAAATGTTTATGTTGTCGGAATTCCGGGCGGTCCAAAGCTTGATGCTGAAAAGATTAAAGCAAAGGGAATCACAGGAATTCTTAATGTAAATAATGACAACGGAACTCTTAAAATCGAAACACTTTACGGCGTGGAGACAATGCCTTTCGCTGACGCTGTATGCGGCAAGTGTGAGAATTGTAAGAGCAAAAAGCACGTTGTTTATGATGAGCTTATCGGCGAAGATGGTGAAGTTGCGGATTCAGGTCGTTTTGACATGGTTGAAAAGCTTGAAAATATGACTTCACAGGAGCGTTTTGATTTCTGGAGAGGCGAACTTTCAAAGTGCATCAGATGTAATGCCTGCAGAAACGTATGTCCTGCTTGTACTTGCGAGAGATGTGTATTTGATAACCCTAATCTCGGAACTGACAATAAGGCTCCTGCTGACAGCTTTGAGGAAAATATGTTCCACATCATCCGTGCATTCCACGTAGCAGGAAGATGTACAGACTGTGGTGAGTGTTCAAGAGTATGTCCTCAGAACATCCCTATCCACCTTCTTAACAGAAAGTTTATCAAGGATATAAATTCACTTTACGGCGAGTATCAGGCTGGTGAGGATACTACATCAAGAGCTCCTCTTACAAACTATACACCTGATGACTGTGAACCGTCAATCGTACACGAAAGGGGAGTTGAGTAATGCTTAAAATTTCAAAGGAAAAGCTGAACAACCTTTTCGCAGCAATCGCTGAGAAACAGACACTTTATATTCCTGCTGACCGTAAAGACGGAGCTGCTGAGTATATGAAGTGGAATGACGGTATGGAGATGACAAAGTCACTCAATACTCTCAGAAGTGCAAAGGATTTCTTCTTCCCACAGGTTGAAAGCATTGCAGATTTCAAGCTTGAGGGTAAGAATATCGAAGTAATCGATACTCGTGAGGAATCAGAAGATTTCGTTGTATTCGGAGTTCGTGCCTGTGATGCAAGAAGCTTCACAATTCTCGACAAGGTTTTCCTTGCAGATCCTGTTGACAGCTACTATAAGAATCGCCGTGAGCATGGAACAATCGTAACAATGGCTTGTTCACGTCCTGCAGAGACTTGTTTCTGCGGAGTTTTCGGAATTGATGCAACAGCTCCTGAAGGAGATGCTGCTTGTTTCGATGACGGCGAAAACATTTTTATAAAGGCAAACAACGAAAAAGGTCAGGCATTTGTTGATTCTATCGCTTCACTTCTTGAAGAAGGCGACACAGCAAAGCTTGATGAAGCACAGGCAAAGACAAAGGAAATTCTTTCAAAGCTTCCTCTTGCTAATCTTTCAACAGAGTCATTTGGCGGAGATAAGCTTATGGAACTCTTTAAATCCGAGAAATGGGCTGATCTTTCAGAGGCTTGTCTTGGATGCGGTACTTGTACATTTGTTTGTCCTACTTGTCAGTGCTATGACATCAAGGATTTCAATACAGGTCACGGAATCAAGCGTTACAGATGCTGGGATTCATGTATGTATTCTGATTTCACAAAGATGGCACATGGTAACCCGAGACTTACACAGGTTGAACGTTTCCGTCAGAGATTCATGCATAAGCTTGTGTATTTCCCATCAAATAACAATGGCGAATTCGGATGTGTAGGATGCGGAAGATGTCTTTCTAAGTGTCCTGTATCAATGAATATTGTCAAGGTTATGAAAGCATTGGAGGTTAAGTGATGAACAACGAAACTTTAATCCCTTATATTGGTGTTGTAACTGATATCAGACAGGATACACCTGATGTTAAGACTTTCAGAGTTGTATCTCCACAGGGCGGCAAGGTGTTTGAGCACATGCCCGGTCAGTGCGCAATGCTTTCTGTTCCAGGTGTAGGTGAAGGTATGTTCTCAATTACTTCTTCTCCTACAAACAAGGAATATATGGAATTCAGCATCAAGAAGTGCGGATGTCTCACATCATTCCTTCATTCAATGGAGGTTGGTCAGCAGATTACTATCAGAGGACCATACGGAAACCATTTCCCTGTTGAAACAGACCTCAAGGGCAAGGATCTCCTCTTTATCGCAGGTGGTATCGGTCTTGCACCGCTCCGTTCAGTAATCAACTATGTTCGTGATAATCGTGCAAACTACGGTGATGTTCAGATTATTTACGGTTCACGTTCAAAGGATGATCTTGTTGACTATCAGGAAATCATTGATGAGTGGATGGCTGATCCTGGAATTACAGTTAATCTTACAATCGACCGTGAGCAGGAAGGTTGGGATGGTCACGTAGGTTTTGTTCCTACATACGTAAAGGAACTTAATCCGTCACTCAGCAAGACAGTTCTTATATGCGGACCTCCGATTATGATTAAGTTTACTCTTGCAGGACTTAAAGAGCTTGGTTTCACTGAAACACAGGTATTTACTACAATGGAGCTTCGTATGAAGTGTGCAATCGGTAAATGCGGACGTTGTAATATCGGTGATAAGTATGTCTGCAAGGACGGACCTGTATTCCGTTTTGATAAATTGGGCGAGCTGCCTGACGAATATTAATGTAAGGAGCAATAATCATGGAAAATATGATAAATGTTTACCTTTTCGGTAAAAAATATCAGGTACCTGCCGGACTTACAATCATGACTGCAATGGAATATGCAGGTTATGAGCTTGTCAGAGGATGCGGATGCCGTAACGGTTTCTGCGGTGCCTGTGCAACCATATACAGAATCAAGGGACAGGTAGAACTTCACGGATGTCTCGCTTGTCAGACAGAGGTTGAAGAGGGAATGTACGTTGCAACACTTCCATTCTTCCCACTTGAAAAGAGAATCTACAGTATCGAAGAAATCAAGCCTGACCAGCAGGTAATGATGCAGCTTTATCCTGAGATTTACAGCTGTATCGGATGTAATGCTTGTACAAAGGCTTGTACACAGGAACTCAATGTAATGCAGTACATTGCTTATGCTCAGAGAGGCGAGTATGAGAAGTGTGCTGAGGAGTCATTTGACTGTGTAATGTGCGGTGTTTGTTCATCACGCTGCCCAGCAGGTATTTCACATCCGCAGGTTGCAATGCTTGCAAGAAGACTTAATGGTAAGTATATTGCACCTGAGTGCGGTCACCTTAACGACAGAGTAGGCGAAATCAATGAAGGTATCTTCAATACAGAAATCGCAGAACTCATGGCTAAGTCTGTTGATAACGTACAGGAAATCAAGGATATGTACAACAGCAGAGAGATTGAGAAGTAAGGAGGAGCCAAGATGTATAAAATAGATAAGCTTAATGAACTTGCTAAGATTGTTGCAGCTAAGAGACCTGAAAATGCAGCAATGGAGCCAAGAAGAATGACAGCAGAAGAGAAGGAAACACTTCTTGCAAGCTTCCATCCTGACTATAAGGAAGAGGAGTTTTCAACTCTTGAGGCAGGTCCTAACAAGGGTGGAAAGGTTCCTACACAGCTCGCAGCACTTCTTCAGGGTAAGAGCAGAATTACTGCTGATTCAGTAGATCTTTCAAATCCTGATTACGATACAGACGTTCTCATCATTGGCGGCGGCGGTGCAGGTGCATCTTGTGCAATCGAAGCAGATGAAGCAGGCGTAAAGGCTATGATCGTTACAAAGCTTCGTATCGGTGATGCTAACACAATGATGGCTGAGGGTGGTATTCAGGCTGCTGATAAGCCAAATGATTCACCTGCAATTCACTATATTGATGCTTTCGGCGGCGGTCACTTTGCAGCTAAGCCGGAGCTCGTAAACAAGCTTGTTACTAAGGCTCCTGAGGCTATTCTCTGGCTTAACAAGCTCGGTGTTGAGTTCGATAAGGAAGCTGACGGAACAATGGTTACTACACACGGCGGTGGTACATCAAGAAAGAGAATGCACGCTGCTAAGGACTATTCAGGTGCTGAAATCATGCGTACTCTCCGTGATGAAGTTATCAACAGAGGTATTCCTGTTGTTGATTTCACAGCTGCTGTTGAGATTATTCTTGACAAGGACGGTAAGGCTGCAGGTGCAGTTCTTATGAACATGGAAACAAAGCAGCTCCTCGTTGCAAGAGCAAAGACAGTTGTTATCGCTACAGGTGGTGCAGGTCGTCTCCACTATCAGGGATTCCCAACATCAAACCACTACGGTGCAACAGCTGACGGTCTTGTACTCGGCTACAGAGTTGGCGCAAAGCTTCTCTATGCTGATACACTTCAGTATCATCCGACAGGTACAGGTTACCCTGAGCAGATTTTTGGTGCTCTCGTAACTGAAAAGGTACGTTCACTCGGAGCTAAGCTCGTAAACATCGACGGTGAGGTATTTATGAATCCTCTTGAGACTCGTGATGTAACAGCTTCTTCAATCATTCGTGAGTGTACAGCAAGAGATAAAGGTATTGAGACTCATCTCGGTAAGGCTGTATGGCTCGATACTCCTATGATTGATCTTATTCATGGTGAGGGAACAATCGAAAAGAGAATTCCTGCTATGATGAGAATGTTCGGCAAGTACGGCATTGATATCCGTAAGGAACCAATCCTCGTATATCCTACACTTCACTACCAGAACGGTGGTCTTGACATCACAGACGAATGTGCTACAGGTGTTGAGAATCTCTTTGCTGCCGGTGAGGTTGCAGGTGGTATCCACGGTAGAAACAGACTCATGGGTAACTCACTCCTCGACGTTATCGTATTCGGTAGAAATGCAGGTATCTATGCAGCTGCAAAGGCTAAGGATACAGCAGTTCCTGAAGGACTTACACTCGATCACATTGAGAAGTTCAACAGTGAGCTTGAAGCAGCAGGTTGTGCAAGCGGTACAGCTTCACCAATGCTCCTTCCTTCATACGCAAGAAAAGATATGTAATATAAACTACAGCAACCGACGGGTATTACACTCGTCGGTTGTGTAGCGTTTTAGAGAATTTGTTATTATTCATGTATTTTTATGAATAGTTGATTTTAATTTAGGAAGATTCGTAAAAGTATATGATAATATATAGTATTATAATTTAAGAGAGGTAATTAAAATGGAACTTATTCAGGCAGGCGATTTTTCTGTTGCCGTTACTGCTATAACATTCCTTATGTTTACAGTATTTGCCATTGCAACAGTCGGATATCTTCTTGGAAGAATCACAATTAAAGGCGTATCACTTGGAACAGCAGGCGTATTCATCATCGCACTTCTTTATGGATGCTTCTTCTTTGACAACCTTAAAGAACAGCTTATGGTTGGTGACGCATCATACGCAAAAAATGCACTTAAAGTTGTAGAAAATCTTGGACTTATTCTTTTCGTAACATCAGTTGGATTTATTGCAGGACCGAATTTCTTTGGTAACTTCAAAAAGAACTTTAAGTCTTATGTAATTCTTGCACTTGTAGTAATCATTTCAGGCGGTCTTGCTTGCGGCGGATGTATCCTTGTAGATAAGGGTATCTCAGGTGATCCTACAGAAAATATAGCTTCAATGCTTGTCGGACTTCTTTCAGGTTCACTTACAAGTACACCTGCATTCTCAGCAGCAAAAGCTACAGTTGCAGAGAGAGCAAATGGTGCAGAGCTTGAAGACCTCGCAACAGTAGGACACGGTATTGCATATCTTTTCGGTGTAATCGGTGTTGTTCTTTTTGTTCAGATTGTGCCAAAGTTCATGAAAGCAGATATGAAGAAAGAAAGAGAGTTACTTGTTGTTGCTGATACAAGTGGTTCAAAGAAAAAGTATAATGGAAAAATCATTGAAATGGATGAATTCGGATTTATGCCATTCTCACTCGCAGCAATCGTAGGTATTCTTGTTGGATCAATCAAGTTTGGTAATTTCTCACTTACAACAACAGGCGGATGCCTCCTCGTTTCACTTATTTTCGGACATTTTGCTCATTTCGGTTCAATGTCTGTAACTCCAAAGGAAAGCACACTTAAAGTATTCAGAGAATTCGGACTTATGCTCTTCCTCATCGGTGCAGGTGTATCAGGCGGCGCAAGCTTTGTTCAGTATTTCAAGGCAGTTTACTTCCTCTACGGTGTAATAATGACACTTGTTCCAATGATTATCGGTTTCATCTTTGCTAAATACGTTCTCAAACTCAGCCTTCTCAATAACCTCGGTTCAATTACAGGAGGTATGACATCAACACCTGCTCTTGGTACACTTATCAGCACAGCAGGTACAGAAGATGTTGCTTCTGCTTATGCAGCTACATATCCTGTCGCTCTTATCGCAGTAGTAATTGTATCGCAGGTTCTCCTCATGATATTTAAGTAAAAACAGAATTGGTTTATATTATTTATAAAAAATCAGGCTGGCTAAACAGCCTGATTTTTTTATCAAAAAACCTATTGCAATGATATGTTGATTATGTTATAATAAATTGATTATATTTATAAGGAGAAAAGAAATGAACACAATTAATTCAACTGCTGAAAATCATTTTATCATACGCTTATTAATGGACAAGGAATGTGAAATGCCTTCAAAAGTTCGCTTTGGAAATGTTTTGGACGAGTATCTTGGTGCGGTAAACTGTTTCGGATATAATACTGAATCAGCGAGTTTTGATGCTCTGAATTACCATTCGTTCTATGAAAAAGTTGCAGTAAATCCTCAGCTTATGGTTTCAAAATGTGTATCAACCGAAAGCTGGAATATTAATCCTGCTGAACTTACACAGATGTGGGAATGCCCTGAACATGAAGAAATACTCAGCAAGTGCAGATATCAGGTTGTAGCGGGAGATATGCTTGCAGAAGGAATGACACACAAGGAAAGAGCAGATATGCTCATGAATTTTCTTGAGGCACTTCTTGAACTTTATCCCGAATGCAGAGCTGTTTACTTTGAAAATTCAGGTAAACTCTTTACTAAGAAAAAGATTCAGAGAGCAAATATCGAAAAAGACGAAAGATTCATATATTACGCTGTTAACATCCGTCTTTTCAACGTTCGTGAATCAGAAGAGGTGCTTGTTGATACAATAGGAATGCAGACACTCTCTCTTCCTGACTTACAATACCATTTTAAGGGTATTGATCCGAATCTCATTATGGAACACGCTTATAATGTGCTTTCGCTCATGTATATGAACGGTGCTGTTATAAATGACGGGGATACTATAGACGGAATTCAGGATGGTGAACTATGCGAGGAAGTACAATGGGAGTGCCATTATACTCAGTCAAAGGTTCAGCCTGCAAGAAGGGTAATTGATTTTAAAACAGGAGAGTATTCAGCTGAATAATTTAACAATATATGCACAGGAGGTAGAAAAATGTACGAAAATAAAACGGATGAATTGCCGACAAGGACGTTTCTTGCCTGTGTTGATACAGGTGAATTTGACGCAGAAGCATCCATAAATGAACTTGAAGAACTCGCACTTACAGCCAATGCAGATGTAGTCGGAAAAATAATTCAGAAACGTCCCACATTTGACTCAGCATATTGTATGGGAGTCGGCAGACTTGAAGAACTAAGAGAACAGGTTGAAACACTTGATGTTGAACTTGTAATTTTCGACCATGAATTAAGCGGAATTCAGGTTAGAAACATAGAAGATATGCTCGGAGTAAGAGTAATAGACAGAACGACGCTGATTCTTGATATTTTTGCTCAGAGGGCAAGAACTAAAGAGGGTAAGTTACAGGTTGAACTTGCACAGCAGAGGTATAGACTCCCAAGACTGACAGGACTCGGAACATCGTTATCACGTCTCGGCGGCGGAATCGGAACACGAGGACCGGGCGAAACAAAGCTTGAAACTGACAAAAGACATATCAGAAAAAGAATCAGCTACCTTGAAAATGAACTTGAAGAAATGAAGAAACACAGAAACTTCTCTCGCTCAAGGAGAAAAAAAGACGGTGTTCTTTGTGCGGCAATTGTCGGATATACAAATGTGGGAAAATCAACCTTGCTTAATGCGCTAACAGATGCAGGTGTACTTGCAGAAAACAAACTGTTTGCGACTCTTGATATAACATCACGTTCAATAGAACTTCCTGACGGAAGAAGTGTGATGCTGATAGATACAGTAGGACTTATCCGCAGACTTCCGCATAATCTTGTTGAAGCTTTCAAATCAACACTTGAAGAAGCGGCGGCGGCAGATGTTATTCTGAACATCCATGATTTAACTTCGTCGGAAATGAAAGAACAGGCAGAAGTTACATCTCATCTTCTTTCAGAACTCGGATGCGACGGCATACCGCAGATACACGTTCTCAATAAGGCTGATTCAGCGGAGTATACAGATGAGATATTTGAGGATGATGTTACTGTTCTGATAAGTGCAAAAGAGAAAACAGGATTTGAAAGACTGCTTAATGCGGTTGTTAAGAATCTGCCCGAAACATCAAGAAGAATGAAACTGCTTGTTCCCTATGATAAAACATCCTTTACAAACAAAGTAAGACAGGACGGAAAAATCTTTAGCGAAGAATATACAGGGGAAGGTACCCTTATTGACGCACTCGTTGATATAAAGCTCATAAAAGAGGCAGAGTCTTTCGCAATACAATAAAGTTACAGGAGTATAAAAATGAAGAAAATTAAAATGATGGTTTACAATTATCGTGACTTTGATGAGAAATTGTTTTTTGACCGTTACGCTGATGAACTCGGAATAGAAATTGTATCTGTTCCTTTTTCACCGACACTTGAAAATGCAAGTCTCTGTGAGGGATGTGACTGCATAAATATCATAACTACACCGATTTCAGCAGAAATGCTTGAAAAGTACCATGAAATGGGAATCGGATATATCGTTACAAGAACGATAGGATATGACCATATTGATGTTGCGGCGGCAAAACAGTATGGAATAAGCGTTGCAAACACACCATACGGTCCAGAGGGTGTTGCTGAATATGCCCTTATGCTAACACTCATGAGCATCCGTAAAGCAAAACCAATTATGCACAGATTCAGTGGACAGGATTACACACTTAAAGGTCTTCTTGGAAAACAGCTTTCAGGAATGACAGTTGGTGTAATAGGCTCTGGAAATATCGGAACAGCATTTATTAATCTTCTTGCAGGATTCAATTGCAGAGTGCTTGTATATAACATAGTAACAGATGCAGAACTTCCTGATTATGCGGAATATGTCTCAATGGAAGAGTTGCTTAAAAAATCCGATGTCATTTCTCTCCACGTACCTTTTAACAAGCATACATTCCACATGATAGGCAGAGAACAGCTTGAAATGATGAAGGATGGAGTAGTAATCATTAATACAGCTCGTGGAGCTTTGCTTGATACAGATGCGGTAGTAGATGCGCTTGAAAGCGGAAAAATCGGAGCAATGGGAATGGATGTGGTTGAAGATGAATTTGACCTTTATTATTTTGACAGACGAGAAGAAATACTGCATAAGAAGAATCTTTACCTTCTCAGAAGCTATCCGAATGTAACAATGACACATCACATGGCATTCTACACAGAGCAGACTATAGAGACAATGGTAAGGGATTCAATGCGTGGCGCAGAACATCACTTCAATGGTAAAGAGAATCCGTGGAAAGTTCTTTAATATTAATAAATTTCAAAATAGTATAAATCATTTAATAAAGCATCGTCAAAAAAGACGGTGCTTTAATTGTTTACAAGATTATTTGAAATATTTATGTGTTTTTGTAATGATTATATGCGAAATCTACAGATAGTCCACTAAACCTACAAAATTTCTATTTACAATGTGTAGATTCTGTGTTAAAATTTTCTTAGTAATATATCCAAAGGAGGAATACATATGGGAATTATGAAAAAAGTTAAATCATTGTTCACCGGTGTTGTTGTCGGTTCTTTGATTGTAACGAATTTTGCATTTGTGCCGGATTTTGATTTTGACGCAGATGCAGCAAGTGTATGTACGGTAAACACAAATAAGACGTACCAGTACATTCGTGGATTTGGCGGTATCGATCTTCCGGAGTGGCAGGGTTACTCTCTGAGTGATACAGAACTTGCTACAGCATTCGGAAACGGTGCTAATCAGCTCGGTCTTACTGTACTTCGTGTTTACGTAAACCCTGATAAGAATCAGTGGAAGAATACACTTAAAACAGCGCAGTACGCAACTAAGGCTAATGCAACAATTTTTGCTACACCTTGGGAACCACCTTCGAGTATTGCAGAAAACGGACCTGCAAAGGGAACAACAATGAATGGTGTGAATGTAGGTGAAGGCGGTAAAAAACATCTTCCAAAGTCAAATTATGCAGCATACGCACAGCATCTTAATGATTTCGGTACTTACATGAAGAATAACAATGTAAATCTTTACTCGATTTCAGTTCAGAATGAGCCTGACTATGCGCATGACTGGACATACTGGTCTGCTGCAGAAACTACAGACTTTATTGCAAATTATGGCGATAAAATCACAAGTACAAGACTTATGTCACCTGAATCATTCCAGTATCAGGCATACACTCAGGGCGGAAGAACTTTCTATGAAGGTATCCTGAATAATGCAAAAGCATTTGCAAATATTGACGTTTTCGGTACTCACTTCTACGGAACTCCAAGAAGCAAAATGGACTATCCTGCACTTGAGAACTGTGGAAAAGAAATCTGGATGACTGAGGTTTATGTTCCTAACTCAAATGCTAACTCAGCTAATAACTGGCCTGAGGCAATTGATGTTGCTGAAAACATCCACAATGGTCTTGTTGTAGGTAACATGAGTGCATATACATGGTGGTACATAAAGAGAAGCTATAGCCTTATTGAACAGAATGGTACAAATGGTGCAATCACAAAGCGTGGTTACATGATGGCTCAGTATTCAAAGTATGTTCGTCCGGGTGATTATCGTATTGATTGTACAGAGTCACCTACAGACGGTGTATACATCTCTGCTTACAAGCACAATGACAAGCAGATTGAAATTGTTGCTGTAAATAAGGGTGCAAGTGATTATGCACAGGAATTCAGCATAAGCGGCAGAACAATTACAAATATTAATCGTTACAGAACAACAGGAAGCGAAAATCTTGCAGAGACAAAGAGCCTTGATCACAGCACATCTTCATTCTTTGCACAGCTTCCTAAGAGCAGTGTTTCAACATTCGTTATTACACTTGACAGTGACGGAAGCACAAATCCTCAGCCAACTGATCCTCCTGCAAATAATGATGATCCGATTACACCTGATTCTAACGGATATTATTACCACGACACATTTGAAAACGGTCTTTGTGACTGGGAGCCAAGAGGCGGTTCAGTTGAACTCAGCCAGAGCGGCAGACAGCCTTACAAGGACAATGAGTCTCTTGTTGTAACTAAGAGAGAGTCAGCATGGCAGGGTGTTCAGAAAGTACTTCCTTCAAACACATTCAAGGCTGGTCAGTCATACAGCTTCAGCGTTGTGACAACATTCCTTGACAGTGATCTTGACTCACAGAAGCTTTCACTTTCACTCCAGTATACAAATACTGCAGGTGAAACAAGCTATGCACATATTGCTGATGCTACAGCAGTAAAGGGCTACTATGTACAGCTTGCAAATCCGAGCTTTAAATTGCCTGAGGGTTCAGATTACATCCTTTATGTTGAAACAGCAGAGGGAACAGATAATTTCTACATTGATGAAGCAATTGTAGCTAAGGACGGAACAAAGATTGATGGTCCTGCAGAAATGGAAGTTCCAACACAGGCAACAACAGAGAAGCCAACTTCTGCTCCATCTGAAAAGTTTATCCTTGGTGATGTGAATTTAGACGGAGTTATCGATGCATTCGACCTCGTTCCTGCAAGAAGCGGTCTTATCAGCGGATTTACAAACGCAACATCAGAAAAGGCTGCTGACGTAGATCAGAACGGAACATATAATGTAAATGACCTTGTAATTCTCAGCAAGTATATTCTTGCACAGTCAAATGAGATTGCAGAGCTTAAACAGACTGAGTCAACAACAAATCAGACAGCTACGATGTCAATGAAAGATTATACAGCTAAAATTCAGTCAAATTTCGTTGAGAGTGAGCCAAGTTCAGCAAATGAAAAAAAAGCAGGGGTTGATTACGGCACACTTGAAAAGAAAAGCTATTATTCAAATTTCTGCGGCAGAGAGAAGAAGTACAATGTACTTCTTCCAGCCGGTTATACCACAAGCAAAAAGTACCCGGTTATGTATGTAATGCATGGTTATTATGAGGATCAGGACAGAATGATTCTCACAGGCAACAACCCTCCGATTCCTACACAGCAGATTATCGGAAACGCAATTGCTGAGGGTGCTGCAAAGGAAATGATTGTTGTGTTCCCATACATTTATTCAAGCAAAACACAGGATGGATGTAACGGAATGAATGATGAGAACAATCAGGCGTATGATAATTTCGAGACAGTTCTTATTAACGAGTTAATGCCTCTTATCGAAAAGAATTACAGCGTAGCAACAGGTAAGAACAATACGGCTATCACAGGTTTCTCAATGGGCGGACGTGAGTCACTTAACATTGGAACAAAGCATCCTGACCTCTTTGGTTATGTTGGAGCTATTTGTCCTGCACCCGGTGCAACACCTGTAACAAAGTTTGCATCTGATGATGCTGCACCGTCACTTATCTTTATCACAGCAGGCGGTAATGATCAGACAGTGTATACAACACCAAACGGCTACCACGAAAGCTTTAATAATGCCGGCACACCTCATATCTGGCATTACTACACTGCAGGTTATCATGGTGACAACTCAATCCGTGCGCACATTTACAACTTTGTTCGTGCGGCATTTCAGGCATAATATTTAATACTCTCGTTTAATGCAGTAAAAATCTGCTAAATATCAGAAAGCGGATGACAGTTCATGTATTTGGATTGTCATCCGCTTTTTTTGTCTGAGTTAATAACTGTTTGAATATAAGTATATGGTTAAATATAAAATAATTACAGAAAATCTCTTGAAATCAATTAACATTTTATGTTATAATATATTTATACCAAAATATAATGGAAGGGTGTGAAAAAGGTGGACGAAATAATCAGAGAATTCGATTTTATTTATCGTCAGGCTGTTGTAAGTCATGATCCCGAGGCAATAGGCAGATTATTTGGAATTGCCATGACAATGCACGTTCTTGGATATTGGGATGATGCTTATTATGAGAATGTAAGAAAATGTATCTATTGCATTAATACATAAGAGTATGGGTTGTGCAGTTTATTTGGCTGTGCAACTCTTTTTTATGTTCATAAATTGTTTACAATTTAATCCGCACATTTTCCGTTTTTTTCCGTTATAGTATATGAAAGGCAAAATAAGCCGATTATAATTAAGGAGGTATTCAATATGAAACTTAAAAAAATGCTCGCTTTTCTGACCTGTATATGCATGACAGTACCTGCGTTTGCGAATTTTTCGGTAAACGCAGAAAAGGAATCTGTAAGACTTCTCGGCGATGTTAACACCGACAGCAAATGTTCTGTTGCCGACCTTGTAATGATGAACAGATATATTCTCGGTGCAGGTTCTCTCAAATCCTATGACAATGCCGATATGAATGAGGATGGATATGTAGATATTTTCGACATGAATCTTCTGAGAAGTTCGTTTATTCAGAAAGATGCATCTTTTGAAGTACCTGACATTTCTGTTCTGAAAAATCTTACAGAGGACTATGAAAAAGAAGAAGTAACTGCAAAGGAAGCTGATGAGAAATTTATTCTCGGACAGACAGATTTCGCTCTTTCACTTCTTCAGAAAGTTGTAAAAGAAGACGGAAATGTTTTGATTTCACCATATTCAGTTATGGAAGCACTCGCAATGACTGCTAATGGTGCTGACGGACAGACAAAATCTGAAATGGAAGATGTGCTTGGCGGAATTACAATTGAAGAACTTAATGAATATCTTTACACTCAGCGTGAGAGAATGATTGGTGGGGATGATTCGCAGGTTAAAGTAGCAAATTCTGTTTGGACGATTAACAATCCTGAAAGAATTGTTGTTTATCCCGAATATTTACAAAAAGTCGTAAATTACTATAATTCCGAGATTTTCAGAGCGCCGTTTAATGATGATACTCTGAAGGATGTTAATCAATGGGTAAGTGATAATACTGACGGGATGATTCCGAAAATACTTGACCAAATAAGTGAACACGATGTAATGTATCTGATTAACACAGTTCTGTTTGATGCTGAATGGAACGAAAACTATAAACAATCCTCAATTAACAATAACGGAAAATTCACAGCATACGACGGAACTGAACAGAATGCCGTAATGATGTATTCTGAGGAAGGAAAGTACATAAAGGATGAAAATGCAAGAGGTTTTATTAAAGACTATAAGGGTAATAAGTACTCTTTTGCGGCTATTCTTCCTGATGAAGGTGTTTCCGTTGATGAATACGTGAAAAGCCTCACACCTGAAAGGCTTAATTCAATTCTTTCGGATTTCTCTTATAAAACAGTTATTACTGAAATACCGAAATTCTCTTTTGATTACGGCGGTGATATCGTAGAAATTCTGAAGAAAATGGGTATGCCTACCGCTTGCGGCTATTTCGCTGATTTTTCAAAAATGGCAAGGACTAAAACAGAAAGTCTGTTCATCGGCAGCGTAATTCATAAGACTAAGATTGAAGTAACTGAGTATGGAACAAAAGCTGCGGGTGCTACTATTGTTAAAATGAAAGATGATGTAGCTTCTATTGAGAGACCTGAAGAAATAATCTTTAACAGACCTTTTGTATTCGCAATAATAGACAACGAGACTTCTTTGCCTGTATTTATAGGAACTCTGACATCAATGCCTGAAACAGATTGATTTAACCGGACATTTCTGCGGTACTGATATCTGCACTTAATCATACCGCTTGAAATATTCCTTTTGGGGACAAATCAGAAGAATCCGTAGTTTTTACGGATTTTTCTGCTGTTCAGATTATTTGGGGAAGGGGGTTTTTTGAGTGAATATTGAAGAAAACTACGACAAAATATACCATTATTGCTACAACAAAGTAAAAAATCGTGAAATTGCAGAAGACATTACTCAGGAAACCTTTTTGAAATTTCTTGAACATGAGAACTATCATAATTCTGATAAAGCCTTGCAAATTCTGTACACAATAGCACGAAATCTGTGTATTGATGAGTTCCGAAAAGACAGAATAGATGAACTGAAAGATGAATTTTCATCAGAAGAAGATTTAGAAAAATCTGTCACAGAAAAAATCTCACTAAAAGATGCACTTAAACTACTTTCGGATGAGGGTAGGGAGATGATATTGATGAGGTATGTTGATGATGTTCCCGTTAACGTAATGGCGAAATTCTACGGAATATCAAGATTTGCGCTTAACAGAAAACTCAGCAGAATACTCGGTGAACTTCGTGAATATTTAGAAAAGGAGGAGTTTTCATGAAAAAATCTGATAAAGATGCACTGGTAAAAGCGTTTGACATTCCGCAGCCTCAGAGAAAAAGTGAATTTATAAAGTATTATCAGACGAAAGTAAAAAAAAATAAAACTCCTTTATTTCCTGTGATTATGAGGTATATTTCAGTACCTGCAATGGCTGTACTTATCATAGGCGTCTGGTATAATGTCAGCAAAGACGGAGATTTGCGAAATAAGTTCGGAAATGATAATATTATCATGGAGACCACATCAGAATCAGAAAAAACGACCGTTGCATCCTCCGAAATACAGACAACAAATTCGGAAGTTCGGCAGACGACAGTATATACATCGGAATCAAAATCGTCAGATATAACTTCGGCTGTTCAGACTGATGCCGCTAAAACAGATATATCTGATTATGAAAGCAGTCCGATTTCGTCAGCCTATACGGTGTATGTTAATGAAGTGAAGACAACTTCGGCTGTACAGTCTGTTGTAACCCATGCTTTGACAACTGAAACAAAACCTGTTCAGACCACAACAGAACAGATTACGGAAACTGTCACGACAACACAAACAGTTGAAGAAAATATAAATACTGCCAATGACTATACATTCAAGCCTGAAAAACTATTTGAAGAACGTGATGACTACGTTGACTTTGATTATTTTTTAAACTATTATTTGCATAGCGGTGGTTCATCAGGAGGTGGCAGTGAGGGTCCAAAAGGAGACGGATACATTGAGGACTCAATTGTTGACGGAGATAATCCTCCTCAATCTACGGGAAGCGTAGGCGAGGATAACGTTACAAGCGGAAATCCGAATAAAATACCGGATTATATGCAACAATTTATAAATGAACTGAAAGAGGATTCCGACTTAATCGTTGATGCTGTAATAGATGAGATTATGTATACTGCGGTTGACGGATTACCTTTAACTGTCGAAAATATTACTATAAAAAGCATTATTTCAAGGGATTCGGAATATGCTGTTTCGGACAGAATTTCTGTTATTATAGCTGGCGGATTTGTAACGTCGGATGAATACTGCGAATCTGTTTTGGGATATGTACCTGATGAATTGAAAGGATTATATCTTTATGGTAATTTCGGAAATGAAGGAGAACAAAAAGTCGGGGATAACTTAATTTTCTTTCTGAAAGAAAATTATTATTATACAGATTTTGATGGTGCCTTTGTTCTTACAACAGGTTCTGACGATTCTGTATTCAAAAAGAATAATGAATGGGTAATTCCTCTTGGCGGCTATTGCTGGATTACGGAAGAAGCTTTATTAAGCAGTTTAAGATAATACCGCACAAAGCAGAGCTTTCCAAAAGTAAATGGTGATGCTGAATAATCAGCATCACCATTTTATATGCCCAAAAATAATCTGTAAGAGTATTGAATTTAAATATATGATATGGTATAATTTTTATTGATATATAGAATTGTTTTATAATACTAACCATTTTTAAAAATTTTTTTGAAAATTTTTCGTCTTTTTGGCTGTCTGAAATCACTTGTATATGAAAGCTTTCAAAGGTGTAACACCAAATAAATGAAAGGAGTGAATTTCCATGACTGCCGAACCTGAATTATTAAGCGGAGGTGAATGTTCAATTACTGCGTTCATAGAAAAAAAGGATTCTGTTTTTGAATCGGATGATGTGAACAGACTCATCATGAGTTGTTCTTCTTCAAAAGAGAGTCTTTGTACCTTATACAATATGTTCCGAAAAAGCGTTTTCGCTCTCGCTTTCAGTATCACTGCTGATTATCAGCTTGCCGAGGATTGCGTTGCGGAAACATTTATAAGACTGACACAGATTAAAGGTTTTAATCCGAAAAAAGGTGACGGCAAAGGGTTCATTCATCAGATTGCCCGTAACGTTGCGAAAGAACTTTACCGCAGATATAAAAAAGAATGCAATGATTATATCATTCAAAGCTACGGTGAAGCTGACAGGACTGTCGAAGACAGTATTTACATAAATCAGCTGTTAAAATATCTTAACGACAAGCAAAGACAGATTGTTGTTATGAAGGTTTGCAGCGAACTAACATTCAGGGAGATTGCAAAAATTATGAAATGTCCCGAGTCTACAGTGAAATCGAGATATCAGAAGGCTATTGCCATTCTGAGGGAAAAGGCAGGTGACGAGAATGAAAGATAATAATATCGCAGATAAGGCTGTTGAGGAGCTTCTTAAAAGCAGAATGGATAATCTTGCAGATTCTGTTGACTGCTTTGATAAAATAAGCAGAAAAGCGTTTCCTAAGAGTGAAAAAGGTTACTTTGAAGGCGGTTATGTCATAAATGATGTTGAAAATGTCACAGGCAGAGGCAAAGGTCTTTCGATTCTCAAATGGGCAGCTGCAGCATCTGCTGCGGTTGTATGCATAGCTGTCGTTCCGCAAACAGAATTCTTCAACAGAATCATGCAGGGAACAAATGTTAATGATTCGTTCACTCGGCTGACAGAAGAAATCGCATACGAAACAGAAAAATATGATTATGATGTTTATGATGTTTCACTGGATTATTACATAAGAAATGATATTCTTGTAACTCCGATGTTTCCGTGTCCTTTTAAGGAAAGTCACGGAGAGGATAATTCTGTTCGTATATTTGTAAAAAATGTAAATGGAACACCGACAAATCAGGTTTATGCTGTTGAATACTGCGGAAGCTATACAGAAGAAAACTTCATAGCTGCTGCATCATCAGGAGTTGAAATAACTGAGGACGACATTATGCTTTTCCCGACGGAAACGGATGAAGACGCAAATTCTGTTGCAAACAAAATAGTATTTGATGAATACGTGGATAACGGAAAAGAACTTATGGACAGCGATAATCAAATCGTGAATGTGGCATCATTTTATAATCATGCTTTATATAAGACTGAGGAAAGTCTGAATTATTTTCAGAATGAAGTGATATACGGAAACGGTGAAAAAAATGCGTTTTATGATGTTATTGCATATTCATTAAGCGAAAGAGACGTCATAACAGAGAGATTTGCATGGGAGACTTCAATGTATATTAACGGAGTATCTGCGCTTCCGAAAGAGGAATATTCCGAATTTAAAAGAGTTGAACTGTTTAGTATGGATTTTTCACAGGAATCCGATTCAAAGGTTGCACTCATACAGCCATTCAGCTACGAAAACAGCGATTCATCCTCTGAATACGATTCTTATTTGGAGGAGATGCAGAGTATTCCGTATAATTCAGAATTTGAAGTTAAAATCAGAAATAATTATGAAGCAGATGAATATATTACAGCTTTAAAACAGCCTGTTTCTGCAATTGATAAAGAGAATCTGACTTTATACTTTGCAGCGCAAAGAATATACAGTTCACCATCGGATTTTGCGAACAGAAATGGGGACAGTATTATTCTTAACGGTAAAAAATTCACAGCTGACGAATTTTCTCTCAGCAGTGGGTACCTGAAATATCTTGAGGAATACTGTGATATTAATTATATTCATTCTGAACAAGGTGAAAATGCAGACGATATTCCGACAATTGAAGAATTACGTAAGAACATCATTGAATATGATGAAGTGAAAGAAAAACAAAAGAAATAAAAGGAAATCAGCGAAGAAATAAAAAAACTGATTAACCACCCTCACACAAAGGAAAGTCAACATAAATAAAAACAGCCGAGATTATCATAATTTCGGCTGTTTTATATCTCGGAAATAATTAAAATAAAAAAATAATAAAAAACTGTTGACAAAATACAATTGTTGTGATATAATAAATATCGTTGTGAGAGACATTATAGGAATAGGGGTATAGCTCAGCTGGTAGAGCAGCGGTCTCCAAAACCGCGTGCCGAGGGTTCAAATCCTTCTGCCCCTGCCAAGTTAAATGCCTGTAAACCGCTTAACTGTGTGGTTTGCAGGCATTTTTCTATATTGTGTTGGATTTTGATAAATGCTACAATCTGTTGCATTTTATGCTATTTTTGTGTTGTTTTATGAAAAATGTGTCGTAAAAACGTCGTATAAAATATGCGTTTATGTCGTAGTATTATATATGAAAATGGCGTGTTATGTGCATTTACAGATAATACTATTTTATGCTGATTATATATAATAGTCCCATATTTTGTCCCATTTTATTGTGAAACCACATATTTATCCATAAAAAAGTAACCAGACAACCATGTCTAATGGCTTAAATACGGCATTTTCTCACTTTGTGTCGTGGTAAAGTCATTGTAACTATGTTATGATGATAACAGAAAGGAGGCATC
>JAZLGM010000104.1:0-8658 GCA_045616285.1 Ruminococcus sp. | reverse complement strand
GACGGAATAACTGAAATAGGATATGGAATTTCAAGTGAGTATCAAATGCAAGGCTATGCCACAGAAGCAGTCAAAGCAGTTACAGAGTGGGCAATAAAGCAATCCATAGTTATAAAGATAGAGGCTGAAACAGAAGATGACAACACAGCTTCAAAGCGTGTCCTTGAAAAATGCGGTTTTATTGCAACAAATGAATACGGTGAAGAAGGACCGGGATTTGTATTATTAAAATAACAGGAGAAGACAACATGATTATTAAAAGAGTAAATGAGATAAATGATGCTGTAGATGAATTCATCAATAAGTCATTCACTGATTATGCTGTAAAAAATGATGTAGCTCTTAATTTTGAAGAGTATTGTTTTGCCGCCGAGGAAGATGGTGAAATAATCGGTGTAATAACAGGACGTGCATATTACAATGAAGTACATATCGGAGATTTGATTATTGATGAGAGCTACAGACGTATGAACATCGGAACTAAACTTGTAAAATCTGTAGAAGAAGCATTTACAGGAAAAGGTTACAGTAAAATCACACTTACAACTTTCGGGTTTCAGGCTCCTGAATTTTATAGAAAGCTTGGTTATTCACTTGAATTTATACGTGAGGATAATGATCCGAAATTGTGTAAGTATTTTTACATTAAGCATATAAACGGATAATACAGCAACAGACAGTTGCTTGTCCAAATATACAAGATATTGTAGAATATATTTATCATGTTATGGAGGAACAGATTTGAAACAGTTAGTAATATATGTGCATGGAAAAGGCGGGAATGCTTCAGAAGCGGAACATTATCAATCATTATTTCCTGAAAGTGATGTGAAAGGCTTTGACTATCATTCTGAATATCCATGGGACGCAAAGAAGGAATTTTCAGAGTATTATGATATGCAAGTCAAAGGATATGACTCTGTCATTCTGATTGCAAATAGTATTGGTGCATTCTTTTCTATGAATTCACTTGCCGATAAGAATATTGCAAAAGCACTGCTGATTTCACCGATTGTCAATATGGAAAAAATGATAACAGATATGATGATGTGGGCAAATGTAACCGAAACACAGTTACAGGAAAAACAGGTAATTCCAACTGCTTTCGGTGAAACCCTATCATGGAAATATCTTTTTTATGTCAGAGAAAATCCAATAAAATGGAATATCCCGACTTGTATTCTGTATGGCGAAAACGATAATCTTGCTTCATTTGATACAATTTCTGAATTCGGTGATAAAATCAACGCATTAGTTACAGTTATGGAAAATGGTGAGCATTGGTTCCATACTGATGAGCAAATGCAGTTCCTCGACAAATGGATATTAAACAACTTATAAATTATGGAGGCTGTTGTTATGGAAACAAAAGATATACTTCTTGAACTACGCACAAAGAATGGCTTATCGCAGGATGCACTTGCTGAAAAAGTATTTGTTACACGTCAGGCTGTTTCACGCTGGGAAAATGGCGAAACTATTCCGAATACCGAAACATTGAAATTATTATCAAAGCTTTATGATGTATCCATTAATACGCTGTTGGGTTCACCTATGAAGCTTATATGCCAGTGTTGCGGAATGCCGTTAGAGGATAGCAATACAAGTAAAGAAAAAGATGGATTTTTCAACGAGCAGTATTGCAAATGGTGCTATGCAGACGGTGAATATATGTACAGCGATATGGATGATTTAATAGATGTCTGTGTAAAGAATATGGCTAATGAACAGTATTCTGAGGATGATGTAAGAGCATATCTTCGTGAAACTCTGCCTAAACTTGACTACTGGAAACGATACAAAGAGCTTGGCGGTGACGGAGCATTTGAGCAGTTTAAAAGACAGCTTATCGAAGAAATCAATGCCCTTAATATTGAAGGAATGCCGAAACTGACAAAGCTGAATGCTCTTGTTGGCAGTTATGTGAATCTGGAATACAGACTTCCTAATGGTAAAATGGTTAAGTTCTTAGACGATAATACAACGTATCTTGGAAATCAGCTTGAATGTGAGTTTGGCGGTGAAAGATGCTTCGGAGTAATAGCAAATATGGACTTTATCATGGTTGCAACATATGAAGCAAATGGTGAGAATCCTGAGCTTGTAATCTATAGAAAGAGATAACGGACAAAACATAACATAAAAAATCGGGTAATCAGAATCAGGATATGATATACTGTAATTACAGCGGAGGTGATGATAGTGGAATGGATGAATGCAATACAAAACGCAATAAACTTCATTGAAGAACATATTACTGATGATATCTCAGCAGAAGATGTTGCGAATCATGTATATATGTCAGCGTATTATTTTCAGAAAGGATTTTCTATGCTGTGTGGTTTTACCGTATCAGAATACATACGCAGCAGAAAACTTGCTCTTGCCGGCGGAGAGCTTGCATCAACGGATATGAAAGTCATTGATGCTGCTGTAAAGTATGGTTATGATTCACCTGACAGTTTCACAAAAGCATTCACACGTTTTCATGGCGTTTCGCCATCAGCTGTAAAAAGGGGCGATGCTGTCATTAAGACATTTGCACCGCTGAAACTTGAAATATCTCTGAAAGGTGGTTACATGATGAACTACAAAATTGAAAAGAAGGACAGTTTTACTGTAATGGGTATGTCAAAGACATTCCTGCACGAAACCTGCAAACAGGATATCCCGAAATTCTGGGATGAATTCTATGCAGAAGGAAACGGAAAATATGTCAGCGGAATCTTCGGTGTAAACATTGATCCGGAAATGGGCGGCAATACATTTGAGTATCTCATAGCAGATCCATACAATCCATCAGCAGAAGTTCCGGAAGGCTTTGTAACAAGAACAATCCCTTCATTTACTTGGGCAGTCTTCTCCTGTGATGGTCCTATGCCGACTGCATTGCAGGATGTAAACCAGAAGATATTCTCTGAATGGCTTCCAGCATTAAAGGAATATGAATTTGCCGCAGGTTACTGTATTGAAATGTATGACGATCCGACTAAGTATCTCAAAGGAACAGATGATGAACATTATCACTCTGAAATATGGATACCGATAAGAAATAAATAATTATAAAAACAGCCATTACGCATTAGACTTTTTGTCATCATCAGCGTAATGGCTGTTTCGATAATATACAATTCAAGGTGATTCAAATATGATTAATTGTTTTTAGGTGACACCCCTATATCTTAACAGAACAGTAATATAAACTTCTGGAATGCAGCTTTTCCGTTCGCAACTGTTTCAAGCAGATTACAGGTCAGACACCTCTGCAATATATCCTGTCAATGAGAATTTCAAATGCTCAGAGCTTACTTGAAAATACCAACTATTCTATCACTGAAATAGCATCACAGGTTGGGTATGAAAATTCCCTGTATTTCAGCAGATTATTCCATAAGCAGACAGGAATGGCTCCGAAAGAATATAGGAAAATGAGAAGCCGATAAATTGCTTTTTCTGTTTGATTGTGGTATAATTTATGTATGTCTATTAAAATATAAATGTAAGATATGATCTTTAAAAAGAAGGAGATTTTTAATGTCAAAAATACTGATTGCCGAAGATGATGAATCCATCAGAACAGAACTGATTGAACTGCTGAAAAACGCAGGATATGAAACGGAACATATCAAAGATTTCAGCAAATCCAGGGAGCAGATTGTAAAATCCGATGCGGATTTAATATTGCTTGATATCAATCTGCCATATATTAACGGAGAACAGCTTTTGCAGGAAATTCGCAGAAATTCCGATACTCCTGTTATAATGGTTACAAGCCGTATAACTGAAATTGATGAGGTTATTTCTATGAGCTATGGTGCGGATGATTACATTACAAAGCCCTACAATCCGACAATTCTGCTTCTGAGGATTTCCGCTGTCCTGAAAAGAATGTCCAAAGAGAAGGCGAACACAACCTATCACAATTTAAAGCTGAACACAGCGAAGGGCTGTCTTTCTGATGGAGAAAATGAGATTATTCTGACAAAGAATGAACAGATAATTTTTCAGCTTCTCCTTGATAATCTTGGGAAAATCGTAACTCGTGATGAACTTATGACTGCACTTTGGGACAATAATGAATTTATCAATGACAATGCTTTAACTGTCAATGTCAGTAGATTGCGTGGAAAACTTGCAGAAATCGGTTTGCCTGATGCAATTGAAACACGAAAGAAACAGGGGTATATTCTGATATGAAATTTTTGGATTATATCAAGGACAGCATTGTCAGCATCTGCATTACAATCTGTACCTATCTGCTGATACTGTTTTTTATATGTAGTTTTGGATTCAGCAAAGATATGATTTTGATTATAAGCATTATATTTCTCATGGGATTTGTCATCAGAATTCTGTGGGAGTATTTCAGAAAGTGCAGATTTTACAATGCTCTTTCAGATGGAATCTATCAGCTTGACAAGAAATATCTGCTTTCTGAAATTGTGGAAGAACCTGATTTTCTGGAAGGCAGAATCATTCACGAGGCACTGTATGAATCTGGAAAATCCATGAGTGAGAATATTGATATTTACCGCAAAAACACCGAAGAATTGCAGGAATATATTGAACTCTGGGTGCATGAAATCAAACTTCCCGTTGCAAGTCTGCTTCTGATGAGTCATAATGATGAAAATGGTGCAAAGTATGAAAAGCAGCTGCAGAAAATTGACAGCTATATTGAAAATGTGTTGTACTATGCAAGAAGTGAAAATTCTGCAAAAGATTATATTATCAAACCTGTAATGCTTGGAAAAGTTTTCAGGGATGTTGCTGTGAAAAACAGAAATGAGCTGCAAAGCATGGATGTTTCGATTTCAGTAGACGGACTTGATCGGAGTGTAACAAGTGATGAAAAGTGGCTGGAATTCATTATTAATCAGCTCCTCTCCAACAGCATGAAATACTTTTCAGAATCTCGGAAGCCTGAACTGAATATCTATACCGAGGAAACTGCCGACAGTATTGTTTTCCATTTCAATGACAACGGAATCGGTATTTCTGCAAGTGATTTGCCATATATTTTTGATAAATCCTATACCGGTGAAAACGGCAGAACCCACTCACGTTCCACAGGAATGGGACTGTATATTGTGAAAAATCTTTGTAGCAGGCTCGGACATAAAATTTCTGCTGATTCCGTTCAGGGTGAATATACTGATGTTATCATCACCTTCGGAAAGAATGACCATGTGAAACCTATATGAAATATGCACCTGAAAGGGTGCATTTTCAATGTTACAAAATTGTAAGGTTATGTAATGTTAAACACAGGACAAATCATTTCTGATGCTGTATAATAGAATCATCAAATACGAAAAGAGGTAATAACATGGAACTTTTAAAAATTGACCGAATTGAAAAGTATTATGGAAGCAAATCCAATCTGACAAAGGCAATCGACGGAATTTCCTTCAGCGTCCAAAAGGGAGAATTTGTTGCCATCATGGGTGCATCCGGAAGCGGAAAAACCACTCTCCTCAACTGTATTTCTACCATTGACAAGGTAACTTCGGGGCATATTTTCCTTGAAGACACAGACATTACCAAACTCAAAGGCAAGGAACTGAACAAGTTCAGACGTGAAAAGCTTGGATTCATTTTTCAGGACTTCAATCTTCTCGATACTCTGACAGCTTACGAGAATATCGCTCTTGCACTTTCCATTCAGAAGTATTCTGCAAGTGATATTGACAATGCTGTCAAAAAGGTGTCCTCACAGCTTGAAATCACCGAGGTGTTGCAGAAATATCCGTACCAGATGTCAGGCGGACAGAAACAGCGTGTTGCATCTGCAAGAGCAATTGTAACATCTCCGAAGCTGATTCTTGCGGATGAGCCGACTGGTGCATTGGATTCAAAGGCGGCAAAACTTCTCCTTGAACGCTTCAACTATCTGAATCAGGAAAACGAAGCCACAATTATGATGGTAACTCACGATTCTTTTACTGCAAGCTATGCATCAAGAGTGATTTTCATCAAGGACGGACAGATTTTCAATGAAATCAGCCGAGGTGACAATACACGAAAGCAGTTCTTTGACAGAATTATTGAAATCATTACGCTTCTCGGAGGTGACATGAGTGATGCTCTTTAAATTAACACTCGGAAATCTGAGAAAAAGCGTCCGTGATTATGCGGTATATTTCTTTACACTTGTTATTGGTGTTGCGGTGTTTTATGTGTTCAACTCCATTGAATCGCAGACATCATTTCTTGAAATCTCCGCAGACACAAGAGAAATCATTTCACTTCTGATTTCATTGCTTTCAGGAGTCAGCGTATTTGTTGCGTTTGTCTTGGGACTTCTCATTGTCTATGCAAGCAGATTCCTGATGAAACGAAGAAACAAGGAATTTGCATTGTATCTGATGCTTGGAATGGGAAAAGGCAGGATTTCTGCAATTATGTTTCTTGAAACATTTGTCATCGGTCTTGTATCACTTGCTGCAGGAATTGGTGTCGGAATTATTGCATCTCAGTTTACAAGCACATTTGCGGCAAATCTGTTTGAAGCAAATCTCAGCGAATATCACTTTGTTGTGTCATCTTCAGCGATTGCCAAAACAGCTGTCTGCTTTGGAATACTCTATCTTGTAGTAATGCTGTTCAACGGAATTATGGTCGGCAAATGCAAGCTCATTGATTTAATGCAATCGGGTAAAAAATCCGAGAACATGAAGCTGAAAAATCCTGTTTTATGTGTAATTATCTTCATTCTTTCTGCACTTGCTCTTGCATATGCATACTACAATGTATGTTATAAAACACACTCATTAAGCGAAAGTAATATGATGATTATGATCGCTATAGGTGCAATATCTACATTTTTTGTTTTCTGGTCTGTTTCAGGAATGCTCCTCAGAGTGATTATGTCAGCGAAAAGCATCTATTTCAGAGGACTGAACAGCTTCACTTTCCGACAGCTCAGCAGTAAAATCAATACAATGGTTATGTCCATGACCATGATTTGTCTGATGCTGTTTGTAACAATATGTACTCTTTCTTCTGCGTTTTCAATGAGAAATTCACTTAATGACAGTATAAATAAATATTGTCCTGCGGACTATAACACAGAAGTCCTTGGTGATGATGGATGCTTTGATAAACTGATTCATTACAATAATGATGAATTTCTATCCTATTTTTCAGAGTATGTTGCATTCAATGAATATATAGATGATTCTGTTACAATCGGTAATTACCTTGGTGACAGTCTTGATACAATCATAAAAGATTTTCCATATCTTCTTACAGAAGCAAATATTCCGATTTACAAAATCAGTGATTATAACGAACTTATGAAGCTGTATGGACGTGAAGAACTTTCATTGAATAATGATTCTTATGCTTTCGTTTCTAATTTTTATGAAAGTACAAACTTCTATAACAGTGTTCTAAAAAAAGGACGAACCATAACAATAAACGGAAAAATTCTCTCACCTATGTATGATAAGTGTCAGGATGGATTCGTAGAAATATCTGTTCAGCCGATGAATGATGGTTTAATTGTAGTTCCTGATGATGTTGGGGCTGAGTGTAAAGTTATATCACATTATCTGACAGGTAATTATATAGCAGAATCCAAAAATGATAAAATTCAGACAGATGAAAAATTAAGAGATTTTCTGAATTATAATGCCAATAAATGTGGTGTAGAAAATATGATGTACAATACCAAAATTGAAATGGCAAATTCAGCCACAGGATTAGGCGGACTTGTTATCTTCCTCGGAATGTATATCGGTATCATTTTCCTGATTTCAAGCGGAGTTATCCTTGCACTTCGTTCACTTTCGGATTCCGTTGACAGCATACAGAGATACACAATGCTTCGCAAAATCGGTGTTGATGAAAGTGATATATCCAGATCTATTTTCAGACAGAATCTTCTGTTCTTTGCAATTCCGCTTTTAGTTGCGATTATCCATTCGATCTTTGGAATGAAATTTGCAATGAGTTATGTATTACAGATTTTTGGAACTGATGGTATGGCAAAATCCGTTGCAGGTTCAGGAATAATAATTCTTCTTATCTACGGCGGTTATTTCCTGATTACTTATCTTTGCAGTAAATCGATTGTGAAGAATAAAAGATGAATTCAAAAAAAATAATCTGATTGATACGTTAAAAAGTAAGAATATTAGAGCTACCTACATTTATCAGCAGATTGAAAAATACACGACACACTGAATAAGGTATTAATCTTTTCCCATAAGGTATGATTTTTCATATCTTATGGGATTTTTTCATAGCTTGCCCTGTCTTTGTTTAATTATTTCAACACAGTGTCGTAAAGTACAGTAGTGATATAGAAGTTTTTCTCCTTTCAATGCAGACTGCGTAACACTCGGTTATGCAGCCTTTTTTCCATATTTGCCTGTTTCAGTAGTAACTGATGAAATCGCAACATCAAAGCGATAATAAATATCAATCTGCTGAACACGTTTTCCGCTTGATTTGTCAGCCTCGTGTACAACAATCTTTTCTATCAGTTCATGCATTATCTCAGGAGTGAGCTTTGTGATATGCTCATATTTACGCACGATTTCAAGAAATGCTGTTACATCGGATGATTTTTTCTCGGACGAATCAATCAACGCTGTAAGCTCTGATACTGTTGCTTTCAGCTTCTGCTGTTCTTCTTCATATGCTGTTGAC
>JAZLGM010000103.1:0-7268 GCA_045616285.1 Ruminococcus sp. | reverse complement strand
TATTATCGAAAAAGGTTCCCGTCATTTAATGGCAGGAACCTTAACATTTTTGTATTTTGTTTAAACTTCAAGAAGTCTGTTTACCGATTCGGGTATATCATAAATGCGGTTTACAATTATATCTGCTGATGATAATTCTCCGTCTGTACAATAACCATATCCACAGCCTATAGATTTCAGATTATTTTTCACAGCAGTTTCAATGTCGTGAAATCTGTCACCGATAACAATGAAATCTCCATTGTATTCAGATGCGAATTTTCTGAATATTTCATATTTCGGAATGAAATCGTAGGCTTCGCAGCAATAGAAAGAATCAAAAAATCTGTCAAGACCAAAAACACGTTTATGTCGTTCAAGATAATGTACTCTGCAATTGCTGAGAAAAATCAATGTATGTCCTTGATTTTTCAGTTCGGATAATACTTCTTCTGCGCCCTCAAAAAGAGAACCTTCACCTCTGTCCACCCTTTCCGCCATATCTATGCCGAGCATTATACGTGCTTTTTCACGTATTTCGGAATCAAGGTTCGGCTGAAACTGTGACCACATATCTGTTGAATTGAATCCGAGCCAGTAACTTATGTCCTTGTAGGAGTATTCCACATAAGGGGAAACATATCCGTTATCCGTAAGCCACTTGTAAGTGGTTCTGAATGCAGGTTCATAAGTTTTCATCGTATTGTGAATGGTTCCGTCGTAGTCGAAAATGAGATTTGCCATTATTTTTCAATCTCTCTTATGAGATTGATCATTTCAATTGCACCCTCAGCGCATTCGCTTCCCTTATTTCCAGCCTTTGCACCTGCTCTGTCGATAGCCTGCTCCAAATCCTCTGTTGTAATGATTCCGAACATTACAGGAATATCGCTGTTCAGAGAAACCTGTGCAACGCCCTTTGCAGCTTCGTTGCATACGAGGTCATAATGTGTTGTGCTTCCTCTGATGATTGCACCGAGGCAGATAACAGCATCATATTTACTTGACTTAGCCATTTTCTGAGCAATAAGAGGAATTTCAAAAGAACCGGGTACCCATGCAACATCAATTGAATCTTCAGATACATTGTGTCTTTTGAGAGTATCAACTGCTCCGCCGAGAAGTTTGCTTGTGATGAATTCGTTGAATCTTGCCACAACGATTCCGATTTTCACGTCATTAGGGATAAAGCTTCCTTCAAATACATTCATTTTTTTATTCTCCTTTTATCAGTAATCTAATATATGTCCCATTTTATCTTTTTTGGTTTTCAGATAAAACAGGTCGTATGCTGTTGCATCCATCTGAATCGGGATTCTCTCAGTAATTTCCATACCGAATCCGCTCAGACCGTAAACCTTTTCGGGGTTGTTGGTGAGAAGTTTAAGTGTCTTACAGCCGATATCGCTGAGAATCTGCGCACCGATATAGTATTCTCTCATATCACCGGGAAAACCGAGAGCGAGATTTGCTTCGAGAGTATCCATTCCGTTATCCTGCAATTCGTAGGCACGAAGCTTATTTATAAGACCTATTCCTCTGCCTTCCTGACGCATATAGAGAAGAATTCCTCTGCCCTCTTTTTCAATTGCTGTCATTGCCGCAGCAAACTGCTGTCCGCAGTCGCATTTGAGTGAACCGAAAGCATCACCTGTGAGGCACTCAGAATGAACTCTGCAAAGTACATTCTTTCCGTCTCCTATATCACCTTTTACAAGTGCAACATGATGTTCTCCGTTAAGCTTGTTTACGTAACCATAAGCACGGAATTCTCCGTATTTCGTCGGAAGTTTTGTATCTGCAACACGCTCAACAAGTTTTTCATGTGTTTTTCTGTATTCTTTAAGAGCCTGAATGGTGATGAATTTCATTCCCCATTCCTTTGCTTTTTCCTGTAATTCTGATGCTCTCATCATTGTACCGTCATCACGCATAATCTCACAGCAAAGACCACATTCTTTAAGTCCTGCAAGGCGCATAAGGTCAACTGTTGCCTCAGTATGTCCCTCACGTTCAAGAACACCGTTTTTCTTGGCAGTAAGAGGGAACATATGTCCCGGACGACGAAAATCATCGGGCTTTGCATCATCAGCTACAGCCATTCTTGCTGTGAATCCACGCTCAGCCGCTGAAATACCTGTTGTTGTTTCAATATGGTCGATAGAAACCGTAAATGCTGTACAGTGATTATCGGTATTGTAGTCAACCATCTGCGGAAGATGAAGCTTATTGCATATTTCAGCACTCATAGGCATACATATAAGACCTTTTGCATGAACAGCCATGAAATTAACATTTTCCGTTGTAGCAAATTCAGCGGCACAAATCATGTCCCCCTCATTTTCTCTGTCCTCATCGTCTGTCACAAGTATTATTTCTCCGTTTCTGAGAGCTTCAAGAGCTTCTTCTACTGTGTTATAACTGAACATTTAAATCCTCCTATTCTAAAGATATTTTTCCAACAGAAACCGAAACATCAAATTCACATTTTCCATCAACAACGAAATGCTTTTTTTCTCCCGTTGTTTCCTTTTGTTCCGATTGTACTTCAAATTCCGTATTATTATTTTTAATGTGGACATTACCGACATTTACCGAAATATCCGCATTTGTTTTTTCAACCCCTTTTAAGGTCATATTAACATCACCTACATCTGCCATGATACTTGTATCTCCTGTAATAACAATATCATTCAGATTTATATTTCCTACACTTTCCGTCAAGTCAAATGAACCCTTTAATTCGTTCAGATTGATGTTTCCGACACTTGATGACAAATTGAATTCGGAAAAGCTTTCGGGAATAAGAAGCTTGATATCCGCATCTGTATTTATGTTATTTTCATTTGAATCAGCAGAGAATCTGATGTTAAGACAATCTGAATTGATATCATACAACGGATGGAAACCTTTTTCAAATTGATAAAGCTTTTCTTCATTGTTACCCGAAAATGTATAGTCAATAATCATTTTAACCTCATCAGTATCAGCGTATTCGATGCTGATATCACCAACGGAGTTGATTAATTCAAGTTTTTCGGCATTTTCATAAGGAATTGACAGTTCCTCATGATTTGTTATTTCATATTTTCTTGTAAGTGAGTTTACATCGCACGAACCAAATGCGAGTATTGTAATGATTCCCGATGTCAACAGTATTTTTTTCATGATAAATCCCCTTTATATAAAACCGTTCTTAGCAAGTAAATCAAGCGTAACACTGCTTTTCCTTGTTTCAGCCGGTCTTATCAGCTTTTCGATATACTTTGCTATTATATCATTTTCAAGATTAACTATATCACCGGTTTTCTTTGTTGATAAAATGGTCTGTTCGGCTGTATGAGGTATTATTGATACGCTGAAATCCGTATCAGTTACCTTTGCAACCGTAAGACTTATTCCGTCAATTGCTATCGAACCTTTTTCAACAATGTATCTCATTATATCCGAATCGGCTGAAACCGTATACCATACTGCGATACCGTCATTTTTTATATCTTTAATTATCCCTGTTCCGTCAATATGACCTGAAACAATATGACCGCCGAATCTCCCTTCAGCCGACATTGCCCTTTCAAGGTTGACGGGACTTCCGTTTTTCAGAGAGCCGAGTGATGAGCGTTTCAAAGTTTCATTCATTACATCAGCCTGAAATATTCCTTTTTCAAATTTGGTAACGGTAAGGCATACTCCATTCACAGCAATACTGTCACCGAGGTGAACATCCTCAAGAACCTTATCCGCCTTTATCTGAATGAACGAACTGCTTCCGTTTCGGTTTACCGACAGAACTGTTCCGACTTCTTCAATTATCCCTGTGAACATATTTAACCCTGCTTTCTATGAGAATATCTTTACCGATAGGTCGGATTCTGCTGTCTTCAAGCATAAAAGCTTTGTCGGGATAAGGAACACCGAGTCCCGAAACAGGAGATTTCGCATTTTTGCCGCCAAAAATCTTTGGAGAAATATATGTCTGAATTTTTGATACTATTCCTGAATCAAGTGCAGACCAGTTAAGTTCTCCGCCGCCCTCAAGAAGAACGCTGTCAATTTTATTTTCACCAAGCTTAACCATAAGCTCATTCAAATCAACATGACCATTCTTTTCTGAAATCTTCCATACAGTACATCCGAGATTTTCAAGAGACTTTGTTTTTTCAGGATTGTCATGGCAGTATGCAATTATCGTAGGTACTTCATTCGATGTTTTGACTATGTTTGAATCCAAACTTATTCTGAGACTTGAGTCACAGATTATTCTTATGGGATTTTTTCCGTCTTTGATTCGGCAGGTAAGCATCGGATTGTCAGCGATAACCGTTCCGATTCCGACCATTATTGCCGAATGTCTGTGTCTGTCAAGCTGAACATTATTTCGTGATGCTTCACAGGTTATCCATTTGGATTCACCCGTAAAACAGGCAATTTTACCATCCATTGTCATTGCGTATTTCATTGTGACAAAAGGTCTTTTTGTAGTGATGTAATGAAAAAAAATCTCATTGATTTCGTCACATTCATCTTTCAGCACATCTTCAGTAACTTCAATTCCGTTATCTCTGAGGATGGCAGTCCCTTTTCCCGCAACAAGCGGATTCGGATCGGATGAACCAATGAACACACGTTTTATTCCATGCTCGATTACAGCTTCTGTGCAGGGAGGAGTTTTTCCGTAATGGCAGCAGGGTTCGAGAGTAACATATAAATCCGCACCACGACAGTCGATTCCCTTACTGTCACAATCGGCAAAAGCATTTCTCTCTGCATGAAGTTCACCATATTTCCTGTGCCAGCCCTCTCCGATAACTATTCCGTCTTTGACTATGACAGCACCCACCATAGGATTCGGGCTGACAAACCCCATTCCTTTTTTAGCGAGTTCGAGAGCTTTTTTCATAAAATCTTCATCAGTCATAAGCATCCTCCGAAAATAAAAATACCCTGAATAATATATTCAGGGCAGATAATAACATAATATCAGCATAAAAGCATAATACATCTTCTCTCATCCGGACTATACCGTCGGCTTCGGAATTTCACCGAATCAGCCTAAAAGGCTCACAGGCTTTACTGTCGGTCAGGAATTTCACCCTGCCCTGAAGATAAATTCATTATATCACTAATTGAATGATTTGTCAAATGGTATTGCCTTAGGCTAACACCACACAGAGAACGTTTCTGTACTTTGCAGGTATTGCATTAACAATTTTTGTGGATATATTCAACTCCATCGACATTTCCGTTTTTAAATTCAATATCCTTTGATTTTTTCAGATACTTGTCAAAGAATTTAATATGTATATCCGAAAGATGACTGTACATTACAAGTGAGTCCATTTTTCCGGACAGGTATTTAATCGGAATGAAAAACTTAGCATCTGTAAACCCCATGTGTTTCATATTGCTGAAAATCGCATAGTGAACCGGTGCTGTTGTGTTAAGCTGAGGTTTTGTTTCAACATTGTAATTCTCTTTACAGCATATCTGAAAAAATGGTTTTTCCATAATTTTATTGTCGTATTCACCGAACAGACCGCCGTCAATATTGATTCCGCAAACAAATTCGTCATTATTCTGACAAAGATTATAAGCCGCTGCACCGCCGAGAGAATGTCCCGATGCACCTACTCCGAATGAAAAATCAATCTGTCCGCTGAATCTGTTTTTAAGTTCTTTCAGCGCACATATATTATCAGCATACCATTCGGGAATTCTGTCCTTTATGTAAGGAACATATTTATCCTGAAATGCTCTGAACTGCGTGTATGCTTCTTCGGGCGAAAGCTTTGATTTCATAATTTTTCTCTGTGCAAGAATCGCAGCTATCATTCCGTTGTACATTTTCTTGTTGATTGATTTGTCGTATAAATCGTATGTTCCGTCGTCGTAATCATTTTCGACTGCCTCATAAGCGTGTCCGACAGATGCAACAAAGTAGCCATGCGAAGCAAGTTCAATACATAGGAATGTATTTGCCTCAAGGAAGCTGTTATATCCGTGATTGAACATTATAAGAGGGAATCTGAGATCTGTAATAAATGGTGATTTGTCGTAATAATCAGCTTTCAGCATTTTATCATCAATTTTTTTGAGATGAAATGCCTTCATTATCGCATCTTTTTTCTTTTCTGAAAAAACGTCTGCACGTTTCATATTTTCTGTATCTGATTTATCAGCGGGATAGTAAATTCTTACGGAGATTTTTCTGTATTCATCGTTTGTGCCGAGTTTTTCTTTTCTTGTGGTGTCAGTTACAGAAAATGTATCTGTTCCGACTGCATATTTTCCGCTGACATAATTTTCAGGAAACATAATAATTTCCCCCCTTTTATCAATTATATATTATAACAATTATTAATAGCAATCAGTTACATAAATTGGCAGAAACTTGAATGCTGTTTTTTTCCTTTATCAAGCCAAATTTTGTTGTTAGAAGGATTGATATATGTGTGTAATAGTCTCTTTTTCTACCAACTTTTCTACCAAAAAACACATTGTTTGTTTTCTTTTTCGCTATTATATATAAACTATAAATTCAGTTATGAATCGCCGTAATAAAATTCAATCAGAAGTCTGTATCCTGTCGGTTCAATAACCTCATAACGTACCAGAGCCAGCCTTAAAGCAATACGCTGATAGTCCGTTTCTTCTCCGATAATTCGCATATTATCGTAATATCGGACAGTATGCTTTCTTTCAAGCTCTTCTACATAACGCATATGACGTATGTACCTTGCAAGAGATTTTGAGCATCCTACCGGAACAGAAAATTCTGAATCTCGTCTGTACATAAATCACCGACTTTCATACAGACAAGCTGTTTTATTTGCTTGACAACATTATACCAGATTGATTTTATATTTTCAACTTAAATAATAATATCCACATTATTCTGTGGGCGATAAAGATTTCTGTTGTCAGCAAGTGTATTGCTGATAAACTTGTAGTAAATGTCAATTTTACGAGGTGCGCCATACTGCTCAGGTCTTTCATACACAACTACATATTCAATTAGTTCAAGACACATTTCACGGGTAAGCTCCTGTACATCAACGTATTTTCTGATACGCTCCATGAACTTATCAACATCCTGTCTGTCCTTGTCGTGCATCATCTCAGCTCTTTTGAGTTCATTAACCTGTTCAGTAAGCTCTGTCTGCTCTGAAAGATATTTCTCAAGCATCTTTGCACTCAGCTCATCAGGAAGTCTGCCGAGCATTCTGTCCTCATAGGTCTTGCTGATAATGGTGTCAAGTTCTTTCAGACGGCTCTCAGCCTGTTTTAAT
>JAZLGM010000102.1:0-6688 GCA_045616285.1 Ruminococcus sp. | reverse complement strand
CTTGAATTTTTCTGCTTGTCCTGACAGCGAAATACTGCGTCAGAAAACCTTGAAATACGACAGTATTCCTGCGGCTTTCTTCCTTGTCTTTCACTATCAGTCCTTCGCATAAATTATTCACGATTTAATTGGGGGAGCAATTCAACGACTTTTTCAAAAACAAAATATATTTCTTTTTTGAAAAAACACTTTTTTTTTCTTTTCTGATATGTTATAATTATTCTATAATAATATGAGGAGGAGAAACATGAAAAAGAATTACGCAGTTTCCCATTACGGACGGGAAAAATACCTCACAGCATTTTTTCTGGGTTTCCTGATAATGCTTGCCGCTGTCGTACCTGTTATGATTGCGGAGGGGGGACACTTTATTTACTACGGGGATTTCAATGCACAGCAGATTCCGTTTTACAATCTTCTCAATGATGCAATAAGAAACGGACAGCTTGGCTGGAACTGGTATACAGACCTGGGTTCCGACCTTATGACCTCGTATTCATTCTATCTTATCGGTAGTCCGTTTTTCTGGCTGACGGTACTTATTCCGAGGTGGCTTGTAAATTACTCCATACCTGTTATACTCGCAATAAAGCATGGAGTTGCCGCCCTCACATCCTACATCTACATAAGAAGATTTGTAAAAAATAAGAATTCCGCACTCGCAGGTGCTTTGCTTTACGCATTTTCGGGATTTCAGGTATACAATATCTTCTTCAACCATTTTCAGGATGTAACAGCATTCTTTCCTCTCCTTCTTATCGCTATGGAGGAGAATGTAAACAGAGGAAGAAAAGGCTGGTTCGCACTTACTGTTGCACTTATGGCAGTTACAAACTACTATTTCTTCGCAGGACAGTGCATATTCCTTGTGCTGTACTATTTCGCAAGGGCAAATTCCAAAGATTTCAAAATTGATTTGGGAAAATTCGTCGGTCTTATCATTGAGGCTGTCCTCGGCGTTATGATTGCAGGATTTATTTTAGTTCCGTCTGCAATGCTGTTAATGGGCAATTACCGTATCAAGGAAAGAGTTTTCGGTCTTAATGCACTTATTTTCAACGACGGAACAACTCCGTTCAGAGTTATTCAGAGTTTCTTTATGCCCGTCGATGTACCTGCAAGACCTAACCTTTTCAGTTCGGACAGCGGAAAATGGGCATCAATAGCAGGTTATCTGCCGCTTTACTCAATGACGGGAGTTATAACATTCTTCCGCACAAGAAAAAAACACTGGGCTGTAAAACTCTCGGCTTTCTGTATTTTCTGCTCGCTTATTCCGATTCTCAACAGTATTTTCCAGCTTCTCAACGGTTATTACTACGCAAGATGGTTCTATATGCCGATTCTCATTTTTGCAATGATGACCGCACAGGTAATTGATGATGCAGAGGCAGACTTCATGCCTTCAATCAAAATTACGGGTATCATTCTCGCTGTATTCGGTCTTATGGCGTGTATGCCGACATACAAGGATGGCAAAACAGGATACTTCAATCTGCCTAATGATGTTTTCTATTTCTTCCTCACATGGGGAATTGCAGTTGCTTTCCTCATTGCAGCAGCGATTCTCTACCGTTTCAGAAGAACTAACAGCAGTTCGGGAGTTCTTACTGTTGTTTCAACTTCAATCGCATCTCTTGTCTGCGTACTCACAGCGGTTCTCTATGTTGCAGACAGCATAGAAGATGCAAACAAGTATGTTGACATGGCAATCGAAGGAAAAAGCGCAGTTTACGAAGAAGTATCAGAGGATAATTTCTTCCGTATTGATATTTCTGATGACTGCGACAACTACTCCATGATATGGGGACTTCCGAACATGAGAGCATTTCAGAGCGTAGTCAACACCTCAATAATGGACTTCTATGATAAACTCGATATTCAGCGTGATGTCGCATCAAGAGCGGATGTTTCACATTATACCCTCAGAGGACTTTTCTCCGTAAAATATTACTACAGAGAAAAGATAGAGGACAGATGGTATACTTCGGGTGACGGAAAAGAGGATTACTCAGTACCAAGCAGGGCGAAAAATGAGGCTGTTGTTCCTAATTATGTAAATATTTCGGGCGAACTCCCCGGATTTGAATATGTCGGAGAAAACGAATACTTTGAGATTTATGAAAACAAACTCTATGTCCCTATGGGTATTGCTTTCGACAGCTATATAACCGAAAAGGAAGCTGACAACCTCCGCACGAATTTAAGAGAGAGACTCCTTATGAAGTCACTCGTTCTCACAAGAGATCAGGCGAAAAAATACAGCGATTATGTTGAACCTGTTGATGAAAAATACCGCACAAGCATCTCGATGGATAACTATACGGAATTCTGTGAGGAAAAACAGGCAAACTGTGCGGATTCATTCACATACGATTCGGACGGATTTACTTCACATATCACACTTGAAAAGCCTCAGCTTGTATTTTTCAGCGTTCCATACAGCGAAGGATGGACAGCAGAGGTAAACGGAAAACCTGTGAAGGCTGAAAAGGTTTCATACGGATTCATGGCTGTACCATGCGAGGAAGGCGAAAACAACATTGTATTCCGCTATCAGACACCGGGAATTGAAACAGGATGCTATATTTCACTCGGCGGCGCAATTCTTCTCCTCATCTACATGATTGTGAATATGAGAAGCAAAAAGAAGCGCAGCGAATACAGCATAAGCCATGTATATGAATATGAATCATATCAGAAGGTAAGCGCATCTCAGATTTACTGCGAAAAAATCAAAAATCCTAAGAAAAAGAAGAAAGGGAGTAAGTGACCATGCACCTTTATGAAAAGACCATCATCAGCGAGGAAGTTTTTAAAGGAAAGATTTTCACCATAACACACGACAAGGTGGAACTCGAAAACGGTGAAAATTCCATAAGAGATGTACTCTGGCATAACGGCGGAGTATGTGTTATACCGATTACTGACGAAAATGAGATTTTTCTTGTTAAGCAGTTCCGCTATCCGTTCAGTACGGTAACAAGGGAAGTTCCCGCAGGCAAACTCGAAAAGGGCGAAGACCATGCGGAATGCGGAAAGCGTGAACTTCTTGAGGAAACAGGATGCCGCTGTTCGGAATATATATACCTCGGTGAAATGTACCCGACTCCTGCATATAATTCCGAAATAACTTATATGTACCTTGCAAAAGGTCTTACATACGATAAACAGCAGCTTGACCACAACGAGTTTCTCGACGTTGAAAAAATACCTCTTTCAGAGGCTGTACAGCTTGTAATGGACGGTAAAATCAAGGACGGTAAAACTCAGATTGTGATTCTCAAAGCTGCACGTATTCTCGGAATATAATTTAAAATCATATCATACAAAAAAGGGGCTGAAAGAAATTTCAGCCCCTTTAGTTTATTTATTATTCTTCCTCTGATTCGGGAGTTTCTTCTGTTTCGGATTCTTCCTCAACAGCTTCCTCTGCCTTTTCTTCGGATTCTTCTGCGGCTGTTTCCCCGGATTTTTTCTCAGCCTTTTTCTTTTCTTCCTTCTTATCATCCTTCTTTTCGGATTTAAGAATCTGAACCTTCTTCTTTACAGGCTCATCCTTTTCATCAATCGGTGAAAGTCCCTGTTTCATACGGTCTCTCATCTTCATTTCAGCCGCAATCATCTTGTTGTTCTTCTTGTCATACATATAGAACATAACAAGAATTGCAATGCCTATGATAAGTGTGAATATACCTGTGTTGAATCCCGGAGGTGAATATGTCATTGAAATTGTATGTTCACCCGGTTCAAGCTTTAAGCCGATAAGTGAATTGAGAATTACAACAACACCTGTATCGCCCTCCTCTGCATTGTTCTGCATGAGTGATACAGTATTTTCCTGCGGCTGTTCAGTAAAGAGGTTATCAGCCTTCTTTCCGTCAACCTTGATTGTCCAGCCCGGCTCGTATGGAATTGAAGTATAGAGAATCTGTCCCGGCATTGCTGTTACAGTACCCTCAATGTGATTCTCTTTAAACTTGTCCATGTCGATATTGAGCGGATTTGCTTTAAGTTTCTGAATATCCTCGTGGAATGCATCATAATCAAAGTGGTAGAACTGGAAATCCTTAACCATTACATACTCATTGTTTCCTGACTTATCCTGCTGTCTGATTGTAAGTCTTACTTCCATTTCAGTACCTGCGGGATGTGAGCCGAGATTTACAATTGAATATTCGTAACCGTCATAGTAGCTTCCGTAACCCTGATGATTTGTGAAGTTTCCATCTTCGTCCTTTTCTGTTGAAACCCACATATTAACACCCTTCTGATTCTCTGACTTGAGGAACATATAGATGTTTTCTTCTGTTTCGGCTGTGATGTGGATTCTTACTGTCGGATCAACAGCATTTGCGTTTGCATTGTAGCAATGCTGACCTGCATAATCTGACTCCCAGCACTCGCTGAGTTCAACTGTAGGTTCAGCCATTCTGCGGAAGTATGCCTTAGGAATGAGGTTTGTATAATCCTCTGTGCTTCCTGTCATACTGCTGAGAAAATTATTCATGCTGTTGAACGGGTTGTCATTTCCGAGGAAGCTGAGACGGAGAATGTCATCATCAGCCATGAATCCTATCGGAAGTGCATCCGGATTCTCATAAACATCAAGATCAGTCATGTTGCTGTTGCTGTCAACATACTGTGTTGTGTAAATCTTGTTGTAGTAAGGACTGAGAAGTGACTTGTTGCTTGATTTTGCAGGATCATCAAGTACATACCTGATACCGAGAAGTGAGTCTGCAAGAGGAGTATTTCCGTCATATCTTGTTTCATAGCTCTTTGTTGAGTAGCCGAGAGTTTCAATGAAATTGATTGCTCTTGCGTTCATTACCGAGCTTGAATGTGAAATACCTCTGAGCCCCCATGCCTGATTGTCGTTTACATTACGGAAGAATGTCTTTTCTGTACGGTAAAGACCGCTGTCATATTCCTCAAGTTCTTCCGTTACATTACGTGCGTACTTTACAACATCATAGGTTTTATGCTCTGAATAGTAAACTTCCTTGTGGATTTTCCAGAATGTATCGTATGTGTTGTAACCCGCCTCGAAGAATACAATACCTGCGAGAATAAATGTGAGAACCTTTCTCGATTTTTTCTTGTTGCTGTAGAAGAAAAGAATTGTGAGATAAACCGCTGCAAGAACAACACCGAATGCAAGTGTACCGAGCCAGAGTCTGTTCCAGTCCTCGCCGTTATAATTCTCTGTTGTTTTGTAAGGGAATTTCGCAACGTACTGGTATTTCTCCTCGTTGTAGTTGAAGCTCGGCATTTTTGCCTCAAAGAGAAGAACAAGAACCACGATTCCCACAAAAATTCCTGAAACGCTCTTTGTATTGAGCTTGATTGTATCAATTTTGGTGAATACCTCAGCCGCCATTGAAACAAGAATGAATGAAACAAGGAAAGAATATCTGTATGGGAGCCAGTTAGGATCCTGTCCGCCATGCCACATCATGTTTACAGGCTTGATGTACATACTTACAAACATTACAGCAAGAAGTGCGGAATAACCGATTTTCTTTTTAAGGCTGATTTCCTTTATAATATAGTAAAGCGGAACGAGACATACTGTAAGTACACCGCAGTAAATCTCAGGTCTGCCGTACATTCTTGTACCCTCATCCACGTTTACAGAGTAATACTGGTCAGGGAGAAGCGTAGGAACAAGCTCAATAGGATTGAACATTGTACGTAAGCTGTAATCAGGAGTTGAGAAGTCGAACTTACCGAGGGCAAGTGCATTGTATACAGGCATAATCATAATGTAACTGCAAAGAAGAACCGTTACAGTTGCAATAATCATGGTGCCGATTGTCTTTGCATAATCTTCAACACCCTTGAATTTTCTGTCTGTTCCGAGGAAAAGATAGTAAACGAAGTAAACAGCCACGAAAATAGCAATCATGAATCCGATATAGAAGTTCGCAATGAACATGATTGCAAGAGGAATGATGTAGTTGATTTTTCTTCCGTCATCAACGATGTATTCAACACCGAGAATTATAAGCGGAAGGAAAATCGGTCCGTCAATCCACATAGGATCGATGAGCTGAATTGCAACGTAAGCCATGAGGGCATACATTGTAGAGAAAATAACAGACTGGAGCGGTTTTACGTTCTTTGATTTCTGCGCATACCAGCAGAATGCCGCACCTGCCGCACCTATTTTACACAACTGCATTATCATAAGGCTTTCGAGAATGAAAGACTTAGGAAGCAGAATGACTATGAAAGTGAACGGACTGGCGAGATAGTATCCGATTACGCCCTGATAACCTCCTGAGAGATTTCTTGCCCAGCTGTAGAGTGCGCTTTTTCCGTTCCAGAAAGCGTCTCTGATCATCTCAAAGTAGTAGACATACTGACCGTTGAGATCGAGCGTAAGAACTGAGCGTGTGTTGAACGGATAAACGCCGAAAAATGCATAGGCGATTAATCCGAGAAGTGCAGGCACAAGAAATGCGGCGATAATGTAAAGATATCTGTTCTTTACATAGGCTCTTATCGGATTAACCTGATAAGCCGCAGCCGAACCTGCTTTGACAGCTTTGGTCTTTGCCAATTTGATTTCCTCCTTCTTTATTATCGGGATTAATGCCTAATGCAATACCGCACAAAGATTGTGCAAAAGATACGCAGTCAGATTTTTCGTCAGAGCGCATAAAAATTTCGCAGGCTTGCT
>JAZLGM010000101.1:0-4549 GCA_045616285.1 Ruminococcus sp. | reverse complement strand
TAAAGGAACCCGTAATCAAGGAAGCTATGGAGCTTCTGCAAAAGCATTTCAGAAAAGAGTGATCCAATGGAAAATTCAATACTGACAACAGAGATATATGCTTTGTTATTACAGATTATCGTCATCAGTGCGACAGTATTTGAAACCAAACTGCGTACTAAGAAGAGCAATGCTTTCTTTATACTGGCAGTTTGTGTTTTTGTCAGCATTGCACTTGATGCAATCAGCTATATTGTGGCTGATAAGAATCTGAGTGACGGCACATTGTTTCTAATCAATCTCCTGAACTATACTATGCCATTTGTTGTATATGGTATGTATCAGGAATATTTGGAAATATCCCTCAGTGAAAAAATATCAACCAGGCGGGGCATATTGCATGGAGGACGTGCTGCCATTGTACTTGGTATTCTGGCTACAATCGTTTTTTCATGCAAGGGAAAGTTTTTCTATATTTCAGAAGGTGTGTATCACAGAGGCGAATGGTACGACGGCTATTTAGCAATGTTTGTTATAGCAATGCTGTATATCTATATCGTAATTTTTATGCATGCAGGAAAGATAAGTCTGCATGATACATTTGCCTATGTGATGTTCATATTTATTCCAACGGTATTTATTGTCATAAATATGTTCATTGATCCGATTGCACTTTCTATTGCTTCTCAGGCACTTGCAAATCTGATTGTGTATATAATGCTCCAGTCTGAACGTGAATCTATACTCATTAAAAAGGAAGAAATCACATATAAGTTGGCTCACTACGATGAACTGACAAGGCTGAAAAATCGTCTTGCTTTTAATACCACAATTGAATCCATGAACGGGGACGGCGTGGTTGGTATCGCATTCGGAGATGTAAATGGTTTGAAATACACCAATGACCATTATGGACACGTCGCAGGAGATAAACTGCTTTGCGATTTTGCTGATATGCTCACTGACTGCTATGGACATGAAAATGTTTACAGAATCAGCGGTGATGAGTATGTTGTTATTGTTCCCGGAATTTCTGTTGAACAGTTCAGGCTGAAAAAAGAAGTTGTTCTGGAAAAAAGAAAAGAGCATGAATTCCCGATTGCTTCTATCGGCTTTGTTCATGGCAGTGTATCAGAAATACGCAGACTTCTGGATATGGCTGAAAAGGAAATGTATTCTGATAAGAAGGTTTTCTATGCAGAGTATCCGAAATACGGCAGAGAGAAAATCAAGAAGCCTGATGTAATAGCAGATTGAAAAAGGGGAGAGCCCTGTTCATAAAAGTATGGAGTGATGTGAATGATTCAGGAGATTATAGCAAAAATGATTGCATACGATAAAGGCGATGTACCTCGTATCCAGCATTTCATAAAGGTGTACAGCTTTGCACATATGATTGGAGAACTAGAGGATATTTCTGGAGTGGAATTGCTTGTACTGGATATTGCCGCAATTCTCCATGATATCGGAATTCATCCGGCAGAAGAAAAGTATGGCAGCAGTAATGGGAAATATCAGGAGGAACTTGGTCCTGATGAAGCAAGAAAACTTCTCAGCGAGTTTGAACTGTCAGACAATATGATTGACCGTATTTGCTATCTGATAGGACACCATCATACCTATACAAATGTGAGAGGGATGGATTATCAGATTCTTTTAGAGGCAGATTTTCTGGTAAATGCTTTTGAAGAAAATATGAGCAAGGAAGCTATCCTGTCTTTCAGAAACAAGGTGTTCCGAACCAAGACAGGAATCAACACACTGAACACTATGTTTGCTATTCAGTAGAAAATATAGAGGTGTTTTATGAAGAGAATCATATCAAAAATTGCGGCGATGTTAGTTGCATCCACCATTCTTGCAGGCAGCATTCCGGTGTTTGCAGTGAATGCTGAAACCGGAAAAACAAAACTCATCGCTCTGACATTCGATGACGGACCGAATACAACCACAACAAATCAGGTTCTGGATGTGCTGGAGGAATATGATGTATTCGACCTTTGTATGATGAAAAGTATGCTTGTCAATCAGTAGATTAAGCCATTCCCTCTGATATATTTTTAATCGGCGGACTGAAAAAGGAGAAACAGCCATGAATATAATGATTATCGGAGTTGCCGGCGGAACCGGTTCGGGCAAGTCTACTTTTACCAACCGAATAAAAGAAGAATTCAAGGACGATGTCACTGTTCTGAGCTATGACAACTATTACAAAAGGCGTGATGATATTCCGTTTGAGGAACGACAGAAAATAAATTATGACCATCCTGATGCTCTGGAAACGGAACTTCTGATACAGCATATAAGAAAGCTGAAAGCAGGAGAATCGGTGGAATGTCCGAAGTATGATTTTTCGCAGCATAACCGAAGCGGTGAAGTTATTGTAATCAAGCCGAGCAGAGTCATCATAGTGGAAGGTATTCTGGTCTTGCAGAACAAAAAATTAAGAGAAATGCTGGATATAAAGGTATACGTTGAGGCTGATGCAGATGAAAGGATTCTCCGTCGTGCGATCCGAGATGTAAAAGAGCGTGGACGAGATATCGAAAACGTCTATGAACAGTATATTACAACAGTTAAACCGATGCATTATCGCTATGTTGAGCCGACAAAGTATAAGGCAGATATCATTTTAAACAGTGGTATGAATGATGTGGCGTTTGATTTAGTAAAGACTAAAATACTGGATTTTTTGAAATAAAAACACATCCCTCCGAAACAACTCGGAGGGATATGCTTAATGACTAAAGCCTACTATATCTGTCTGCGTAATAAGTATATCGTAATATACTATATCATGATATCACTCTATTCACATAATGAATCCAGCGTTCCATTTCTCTTGTCACTGAATTTACTTCTTAACTTCAATCGTAAAATTCCCATCCGCATCGCAGTGCGGGGACAATGTGCGTATGTATCGTTTAAAGAAGTTCTCCTTCTCTGCATCGGAGGCGGGGAGTCGGGCTTCCATGTACAGCTGTTCCACAAGCTCCTTGCCGTTCAGATAGGCCACATCCTTAATGTAGTCATTGAGCAGATCCAGGAGAACTGTGGTCTTGAATTCCGATACGTTTGCGGAACAGAAATCGTCGATGGAGCAGTAGTAGATATCATGCTCTGACAATGCATCCTTGATGGCACGTCCGCATTTTTCATACTCATACATGACAAGGAAACGAGCTTCCGGAAGGGATGTGATAAACCGACTGTGGAGCACTCAATTCGAGAGCCATCTGTATTTCAGTTACCGTCAGACCACTATCAGAAATTTTCTTTTTTATGTTTTTTCCTGTCTCGTTAATATCTATAACTTTGTACATTACACCACCACCTCCTTGAAGAACTTGGAAGCGAGCTGATATGGTGTGTGCATTGGGATAAGAATATAAAATCCAGAAAAGCACAGATGAAGTGCGGATTTGTATATCATCATACAGAGGAAAACTGTTATAATTCTCTCATTGATGAATACAGAAATCATTGTGTCAATGTACTTACAAAGGAAGAATGGATGAAGAGTAAATAATCTTTGGAGGAAATAAAAATGAATCACTTAATGCTTGCAAAATTCAAATCAGAGTATTCAAAGGATGAGATATCAGAGATGTTCAAAGATATCAAGGCAATTTATGATAATGCCAGGAGTATCGATGGTGTCCATGATGTAATATATCATCGGAACTGCATTGATCGACCAAATCGCTATGATATAAGCGTGAATATTGTCATGGATAAGGAGTCGCTCTCTTTATGGGACAAGTGTGAATGGCATAAGGAATGGAAAGAAAAATACGGACATATGCTCGAATCAAAATGCATTTTTGATTATGAGGATTAATATTAACAGCGTAAGATTTTTTGATAAATCTGGATGAGAGTAGTTGGAAAAAATTTTTCAGGCAAATTTGAATTTAAAAGTGGTGATATTTCAAATGAAAAAAAGCAGAAAAGTTATCCTGATTATGTTTATAATGATTCTTTGTCTAACGCCTATTGAGATAAAAATTCAAATGATGCAGGAAGATATGAAGCAGTATTATGGGGAAGAACAAGATATCATAAAGTAATAGAACAGAATGTCGGAGGAATCGCTGACCATGTTAAGTACTACGATGTTTATAAATATAGGATTGTTTTTATTCCAATCACTATTGAAGACAAATCGCACATATACTATGCACAATGGTGAAATTTGCAAATTAAATGCAGCTTTTAGTATAGTTTGATTCTTCTTTAAAATACATAAAAAGCAAACATGAAATTACAAAAAATAACAGGCGAGGGAAGTAGCCCTCGCCTGAATTTATATCAGAAAATACCTGCAATTTTGTCCATGCTGTCACGCATAAGGTCGAGTGATGAATGACAGTAAAGGTCCATAGTAATCTGAACATTAGCGTGTCCGAGAATATCACTCAAAGCCTTTACATTAACACCGTTTTCGATTGCTCTTGTAGCAAATGTATGACGGAGTGCATGAAAATTTGCGTGTTCAATATTTGCAGCAGCAAGCAGATAATCCAAAGCATCACGCATTGTATGAGGTTCAACGCAGGTTCCGAAAGGC
>JAZLGM010000100.1:0-4008 GCA_045616285.1 Ruminococcus sp. | reverse complement strand
GTTTCCTTTACAATCTTGCTTCCTGTGCTTATAGGATTGAGATAGTCATTCGGTGCTGTCTTGAATGATACAGAAGAATTGTAGTTGAATGGTACCTTTTCAGGCTCCGGAGGAGTGTAAACAGGGAATTCATTTATCTTTCCGATTACATATTCCTCAAGCAAAACAAGGTCATTTATTTCGTATTCTCCGCTCTGGTCAACGTCTGCACCTAACTGATTATAGCTGCTGCTGAATCCCTTTACGAGTCCGTATCTTGCTGACGCTACGTCAAATTCGTCTATTATTCCGTCACAGTTTACGTCGCCGCTGACAATCTTTCCATGCTGTCCTGCACCTTCGATGACAAATCCATCTGTTGCGGCTGCAAAATCGTCAATATAGAAACTGTTTTTGCTGTCTGCTGTCTCAATGTAAACGGATATTTCAGTTGCACCCTCAGGAATAGTGTAACTTGTATTGGCAAGCTGTACCCATTCACCCTTTACTCCTGTTCCTTCTGCAATTGAAGAATACTTTGTTTCTCCGTCTGTATCTTTGTACTGTAACTTCATATAAAAGGTATCAAAAGCCGCAGAACCTGAATCATAAAGCACATTTGCGCTGAAACTGTATGATGATCCTGCCTTGAATTTATAATTCAGATCCTTGATTCCACCGTTCCATGAAGCCTCTCTGCCTGAAACATAGAGTGACTTGTTTCCGTTAAGCGATTTATCAGAACTTGATGCAACCTTTGCTGAACCTCTGCCATTCCATGACTCAGTACCGTTTTCAAAAGTATTTTTGAAAATTATGCCTTCGGATGTACCGGAAGAACCTGTATTTCCATCTCCATCAAATTTCCACCAGTCAATATTGAAAAGATATCCGCTTCCGCCCGTAAACTCAAAATAAACATCGTGTTCTCCGCTGACGTCAACAGAACATGAAGCTTCTTCCCAATTTTGCCAACCGTCTGTACCTCCGACTTTAAGTGAACCGATCACTTCACCGTCAAGGCTGTCGATATGTATCTTTATCGTTCCGCCCTCGGTAGCTGAAGCAACGGAAGCTGTAAATGTATCTGCTCCGCTTCCAAAATCAACTCCTGCAACTTTGATGTAATTACCGTTTGTTACATTGCAGACATCAAGTCCGCCTTCCGAACATTTCTCTGTACCAATTCCACTCTCCCAACAAATTGTTTCCGCCTCTGTACGAACAAAAGGATTCAATGATTCAATCTGATCAGGTCCGTTTGTTCCTGTTGCAATCATGGGTATTGTTCCGTCTGAATTATATGTGAATTCTTCAACAGCTGCGCTTCTGTTAAAAGCACCTCCGCCTGTAAGACCATTCATGTGATAGAACATATACGAGTGATCTTTATAGTCAATAATACCTCCGTGTGTGGTAAAACAGTTGCTTTGTTTGGTTATCTGTCCCCCGAATGTCCACGGACCTGTTACTGTTGGGCCATAAGAATAACACATACTTTCACCGCCATCAGAACCGTAGAATCCTGCATAAACGAGATAATACATATTGTTGTGCTTATAAATCCACGGACCTTCACCGTAAGCACTGCCATTTTTACCATTTCCGAATGCCTGCTCAGTCATGTCAAATGATTTGATTTCACCGTCAAGAGTTATCATATCTTCTTTAAGCTTAACATAGTAACATTTTGGATTACCAAACATAAGCCATGCCTGACCGTCGTCATCTATGATAACTGTCGGATCAATATAATCCCAGTTTGGTCCCGCAAGAGGTTTTCCAAGTACATCCTTGAAAGGACCGGCTGGATTATCTGCAACAGCTACACCTATTGCTCTTCCCCCGCCCGATTTATTTGTTGTTGTAAAATAGAAATAGTATTTACCATTTCTTTCAATACACTGTGAAGCCCACGCATCATTTTCGTTACACCATGAAAATGCGTCATCTTCAAGAAAACAACCGTGGTTTGTCCAGTTCTTCATATCAGTAGTTGAGAAAGCCTGCCAACCCGTCATATAATAGAAATCATTATCCCCGTCTCTGTCTCTGCCTGTATATACCCACAGTTCATCACCATATACTACGGGGGCAGGATCAGGAGTGAATGAAGTCTGAATAATCGGATTTTCAGCTTTTGTAATTAATGGTTCGTATGAACCGACCGTGCCAAGCAATAAAGCAAGCGCACAGGTCACAGAAAGTATTTTTTTCATTAAATGTCCTCCTCAAAATGCTAATAATTTACATATTACCTATATAATTCATTATAGCACGTAAACTCAAACAAATCAACAGTATTTATAAAGATAATATCAAAATTATATTAAAAAAGTCAAGGATTTGTTACAGCTATAATGCCTTTTATATTACAAAAGCAACAATAATATAAAGCTATTATTAAATATGCACAATATCAAACGATATATATTGTTTAAAAAGACAGATGCGCTCCGAAACATCAAAATAATGATTTTAATTCTAATTGAGAGGCATCACCTCTATTATCGTAAAAATACCATGACGAACTGACGTATAATAGTATTTGGTAATTCAGAATAAAACTTGACAAATATCTAATACTGTTATATAATAATGAAAGTAAAATACCCTTGAGGGGTATATTAGAAAGGACGATTATTATGTCGGATGAAAATTGCTCTTGCAGATTCAAACGTATACCCAGAGACGACCAAACGGTTCACTCGCTTCAAAACAGATTAAATCGTGTTATCGGTCAGCTTAACGGAATTAAAAATATGATTGATGATAACCGTTACTGCGGTGATATTCTCATACAAATTGCGGCGGCTGAGAGTGCTTTACAGAATATCGGATATATTATTCTTAAAGAACACATGGATACCTGTGTAACCGAAGAAATAAAAAACGGAAACGCTGAAATAATCGACGAAGCATTTGAACTCATAAAAAAACTAAAATAAGGAGATAAAATGAATACTGTAAAATATAATGTATCGGGCATGACGTGTGCGTCTTGTCAGGCTCATGTTGAAAAGGCTGTTCGTTCTGTTTCAGGAGTATCTGATGTCAGTGTAAGTCTGCTGACAAATTCAATGCTTGTGACATTCAGCGAAAATATTGATAATAATTCGGTATGTAATGCAGTATCGGCTGTCGGATACGGTGCATCCCCTGTAAATGATTCCTCTGAAAAGAAAGGAGGGTATTCCTACTCGGATGATGATGAAACTAAAAAAATGAAAAAGCGGCTTATTGCATCTTTATTTTTCCTTATTCCCCTTCTCTATGTTTCAATGGGTGTGGTTATGTGGGGATGGTACGATCCTCTCGGATTATCGTGCAACCCTCTTGCCTGTGCGGTTTATCAGTTACTTTTAACTACAGCTGTAATGGTAATCAATCAGAAATTCTTTATAAGCGGATTTAAAGGACTTGCAAACCGCACTCCGAATATGGATTCTCTCGTTGCAATCGGCAGTTCAGCCGCTTTTATTTATTCAGTATATCATCTGTTCGGAATGACATCCTGTGTATTCGGAAATCAGGGCGAAATCACCTCAGTTCATTGGGAGGATATGTTTCAGATGATGAATCATCATCTCCATGAATTGTACTTTGAATCTGCGGCTACAATTTTATCTTTAATTACTGTTGGAAAAACTCTTGAATCACACAGTAAAGGAAAAGCCGCAAACGCTTTGAAGGCCCTCATGGAACTTGCGCCCCGTACCGCCCTTGTCGTAAGAGATGGAAAAGAAATTACCATTTCTGCTGATGAAATGTCTGAGGGTGATATTTTTATTGTTAAACCTGGAGAAAGAATACCTGCTGACGGAATTGTCGTAAGCGGTGAAAGTGCAGTTGATGAATCGGCTCTTACTGGAGAAAGCATCCCCGTTGACAAAGATGTCGGATGCAATGTAAGTGCGGCTACAATTAATCAAAGTGGTTCAATCACCTGCAAAGCAACTCATGTCAGCGGAAATACATCACTTGACAAAATAATTGAAATGGTCGAAAATGCATCAGCAACAAAAGCTC
>JAZLGM010000099.1:0-5200 GCA_045616285.1 Ruminococcus sp. | reverse complement strand
ATAGCTGAATGCTGTAATCGGCATAATTGCATCTCTCATACCGAATGCGGCAAACAGTAAAAACTGCTGAATTTTATAATAGAGCCCGTATGCAGTTACCATGTTTTCTCCGATGCTTCCGTAAATCAGATTAAGTCCGTATGTCATTGCAGAAATAAGAGCCTGTGAGATAATTGCAGGAAGTCCTATTGAATAAATTGCTCTTATAATCTGAGCCGATGGTCTGAAGTATTTCAGCTTTGTGTTGATTATTGTATTGACTTTCAGATGAAAGGCAAAGGCAACAATAAATGATACAATCTGACCGATTACTGTTGCATATGCCGCACCTTTAACTCCCATTGGCGAAATACCTAACCATCCGTAAATCATAATCGGATCAAGAATTATATTTGTTACTGCACCTGAAATCTGGGCAATGGTTGAACAAACGGAATGTCCTGTTGACTGCAAAAGTTTTTCAAATACTGCAAAAAATGACATTCCAAATGAAAAAATACAGCATATTCGGAGATAATCCGTTCCCATTTGTGCAATCTCTGAATTTTTTGTCTGTGAATGGATATATGCACCTGAACCAACTATTCCAAAAAACAGGAATACGATATAAATTACGAATGCAAGGAACACTGCATTTCCTGCAGCTCTGTTTGCACGTTCATTGTCCTTCATTCCAAGACTTTTTGCCACAAGCACATTTGCTCCGACACCTGTTCCAATTCCTACTGCTACCATTAATATCTGCAAAGGAAATGCAAGTGTTAGGGCGTTAAGAGCGTTCTCACCATTTTCAGCCATATTGGATACAAAGGCACTGTCTACAATGTTGTATACTGCCTGCAACACCATTGAAATTATCATAGGTATTCCCATTGACAGCATCAGACGTTTTACAGGCATTTCTGCCATTCTGTTGTTTTTGGTTTCTTCCATTGATTTTCCTCTCTTCACAAAAAAATAACGTGCAGCCGAAACTGCACGTCTTATTGTTCTGAGATTTGTGCAGTTTCCGATTGGACTTACGCTCGAAAGCTACACATCTGTTATCTATTTTATCACTTTCAAATTGTTTTGTCAAAGGGAGTTTTGCATAATCTTTATGAGAATCGGGTTTGTGGATATAGTAAAAATAATCACCATATTAGGTCAGCATAGTCAATGTCAAACTTACCACTTTGTTTAATATGATTAATCATCAAATTTGATTCTGCTGCCATTTCATCAGTTGTCTTTTAGTTGAATGTTACTGATAAAAAGCTTCGCAAAACAAATCAGCTGATTGCTAATATCGGCAATAATATCAATCAGATTGCTGTCAGAGTAAACAGCAACGGAAGAATCTATGATGAAGATTTTGCAGAAATTCAAAATGGTCAGCGTGAGATTTTTAATGCGTTGTCTTCTGTTTTAAAGTATTTTGCGAGGGCGAGGAGGTAATACTATTTATGAGTACAAAAAAGGCTGCCTATTTAAATCGGCAGCCTCAAGATAAAAAATTTTATAAAGTTCAAAATAGAAACAACTTTTAAATCACTCAACATTTTTTAAAGCTTCGCTCTTTGAAATTTTCCGGATTTTCAGAAGCTGTAATGCAGCGACAAAACAGTACGAAACAATTCCGAGGACTACCATAAATACATAAGTTGATGTTCTTACATTGTATGGGAAATAACCTGAAACTATCTTGTACAGATATGAATTAAATGTCCAGCGTAAAATTAAATCTGCAAGAGGCACAGCAAGAATCAATCCGATTATTACTGCTATTGAAGTTGACAAAACATACAGCATACCTATTTCAACATTTTTAAAGCCGAGAATCTTACACATAGCAATTGACTGGAAATTCTTTTCAATTACCTGCTTGCTGAGAATATACATAATCAGAATAAACATGATGATTCCAAAATACTTAAATAAACTCATCATGCCACCCATGGAGTGTTCCATCTGGTCTGAAAGTTTTGTATATTCCTTTTCTGTAATTACAGTTAAAATATAATCGTCCGAAATGTCAGTCAGTTCTGTATTTGAAAAATATCCTGTAAAATAATCATCACTTTCTCCAAATGTCTGATTATATGCTTCACGGCTTATGAATACTGAAAGAGAGGCATCGTAATCGTAAATATTGTCAACTGTAAATTCATAGTTTTTATTCTTGCTATATGCATCGGAAAGTTCAATTTTGTCACCGATTCTGATATTGTACTTTTTGCTCATTGCACTTGAAATCGCAGTTTTTCCGCTTTGAACATCCGCAGAAACATAACCGCTGTTATCTTCAATGCCATAAACTGAAACGCTGTCTTTTGTGTAATCCTTGTATTTGAAATCAAATTCAGTCATGCAGTATTTTTCAGCACTGTGATTTTCCGTTTCCACCTGTTCTGTCAGAACATACTGATAGTCACAGATCATGCTGTCAAGAATATCGATTTTGTAATCCTTGAAGATGGTTCCCATGATTTCGCCGAAAATAATAATGACTGCACCGAGGATGATTCCACAGATCATAACAATATAACCCGGAATATTCTGGAATAATACACGAAGTCTGAAACGTGCTGCAAAAGGGATTTTTGTATTCAGTCTGAATGCTTTTTTCTTAGGATTTTTCTTTAACTCATTTCTTAAAAACTTCAGCGGACTGAGCTTCATTTTGGAGCTTATAACTGCAAAATTTATTACAATCATAAGAATCAATGGAATTACGGTTGTATCAATAAATGCCTCAGCATTCCACAATACTTCATATTGAAGGAGGGAGTAACTGTTGTAATAAAGCCCTGCCATAACATCTTTGAAAACCGTATAACCGAGGATATTTCCGATTACTGCAGCAATAATTGTAACCAGTACAGGAAGTACCAGATAATGTCTTGTAAGCTCATCTCTTGAATATCCTGACGCTCTGAGAGTACCTATCACTTTGGCTTCCGAGGAAATGGTATTTGATGTAGTGACAGCAAATATGAATGCAAGTACGGCAATTACAATATAATCAAAAAGAATAAACATTGCCTTATCACTGCCCATATCATCACCCGCAAAATTGATGGCATTGTTAAGATACTGTGGTACAAAGTCCTTGACTTCAAGCAGCTTTGATTTATCAATTTCATTTTCAAATGCTTCATCATCCGGCATTTCGTATTCTTTTCCCTCGATTTCAGCCTGTACGGAATTGCTTACAATTTCATACAGAAAATCATCGAGTGGAACACTGAGCTGCTCTCTGGTCGGCTTTGCAATTGCAGAAAGATATTCCTCTTTAAAATCTTCCTCAGATGGCATTTCATATTTTGTGCCACTCATCGCTGAAATGCAGATATTTTCAATGACACCAAAGATAAAATCGTCAGTTTCTGTTTTCAATTCATCTTTTTCAGGGGCTTTGCCATTCATTGCCATATATTCTGCATATTCAGCAGAACCATTTTCGATCTGTTTTGAAACGGATTCCATTTTTTCAGAAAATGCGTTCAGATAGATATCTGCATATTCTTCTCCTGCCTTTTCAAGTCTTTCCGTGAGATCATTGATCTGTTCTTCCACAAGCTGCTCATCATATTCCGTTACAGCATCTTTCAGTACATCAATAATTCTCTCTGATTTTTCCTGTGCAGCAGACTTGTTATCCCTGTCATATGCTTCGTTATATTTCCATGCATAGCAATAGAAGATATGCCGGCTGTTCACATGATTCCAGCCGCTTTCCGTCATCACTCCCACATTGAAATTCAGCGCATCGAACATCATATCCGTATTGCTTTCAAACAAACTGCTGTAATCAGGAAGTGCAATCAATCCTGAAACAGTGAGCTTTATATGATTCAGTGTTATGCTGTCGCCAATTCTGATGGAATTATTGTCTGCAAACATTCTGTCGATTGCGATTTCGTTGTCGCTTACAGGCATACTGCCTTCCATAAGGCATTCTGTGTTGATGACTTCTCTGTCTATGTATACTCTTGATGTTTTTCCATCGGAGTCGCTGTCTTCCTCAAAATATCTCAGATAGTAAAGCCGGATATCTCCCGTTTCTTCAATTTTCTTCAGAAGATCGGACGGAAGTTCTTTATCAAATACGATATGCCCGTCTTCCGTATTGTATTTTACAAAGCCCTCATTGTAAGCAGAACTGATGCTGTTATCTGCCACAAGGAAGCCGGAAACAAGAGAAATCAGCATTACCATGAAAAGGAAAATCACAGCATACTTTCCCAGATCTGACCTGAGTTCTCTTGGAATGCGTTTTATCAGCGGATTTTTCATTTTCACCACTCCTTACCATTCAAGCTCTGAAACAGGTGTTTTAGTTTCGTTGATTATGTTCCTGCGAATCATTCCGTCACGAAGCGTAACAACTCTGTCAGCCATATTTTTGATTGCATCATTATGTGTTACCATGATGACAGTCGTACCGTATTTCTGGTTTATTTCCTCAATAAGCTTCAGTATTTCCTTCGATGTTTTATAATCAAGTGCACCTGTCGGCTCGTCACAAAGTAAAATATCTGGATTTTTCACAATGGCACGTCCAATCGATGCTCTCTGCTGCTGACCGCCCGAAAGCTGATTCGGAAGCTTGTGACGGTGTTCATAGAGTCCGAGCGTTCTGAGAATTTCATCAACATCAAGAGGTTTATCACTCAGATATGCACCGACCTCCACATTCTCCTTAATGTTCAGATTCGGAATCAGGTTATACATCTGGAAAATATAACCGAGATGCTTTCTTCTGTAAAGTGTCAGCTTTTTCTCCGACATATCCGCCATTTTTTCACCGTTTATTGAGATAGATCCGCTGTCTGCACTGTCAATTCCGCCGATAATATTCAGCAGGGTAGACTTTCCGGAACCGGACGGACCAAGCAGAACACAGATCTCACCTTTCTGAATTTCAAGGTCAATTCCTTTTAACACTTCAACTCTGCTTTCACCTTCACCGAAACTTTTTCTGATATCTTTAATTTTAAGAAACATATTCTTTCCTCCGTTATTTCATTTTCCATTCAGCAGATTTCTGCTGTTTATCCAGCATATTTCTGTATATTCCATTTTGTCTGATAAGTTCATCAGGTGTACCATGTTCAGCAACTATACCATCTTTCAGCACAACAATATTGTCAGCATCAGAAATTGTTCTCATTCTGTGAGCTATCATCAGAACTGTTTTATTTTTCATAAGCTGTGA
>JAZLGM010000098.1:0-8068 GCA_045616285.1 Ruminococcus sp. | reverse complement strand
ATAAATATAAAATTGAAAAACAATTTGTTGAATCGGATTTTTAAATTTCATACCTACAATATTTTTTCATACAGCGAATTTGTTTGTAAAATAACGGGCGGCGGAACGCCGCCCCTACATTCACGCTGTACATATTTGTTTCAATCATGGAAAATAATTACAGCGTTTGTAAAGAATGAACGAGCGAATGCGAGTGACAGCACGAACTGCGGTCAAGCTGGCTCAGCTTGGGACGTCGAGGACGCCGTCCCCTACAAATGGTGAAACAAATCCCACGTTTGAAATAAATCGGGATAAAAATTGTAGGGGATGCCGCCCTCGGCATCCCGCAAGGTGTTCTGACAATCCACAGCATAATTCTTAAAAAACCAAAACTGACTCCGCTGAAAAATGCGGAGTCAGTTTTTAATTCCCATGATATTCACACAATCACAGGAATATTATATAATGAAAAGTTCGCCATCGAGTTCATAGATGAAAAGTGTGAGAGGTTCGGTTAAGGAGTCCATAAGCATCTGACTGGTTCCGTCAGGTGAAGTATACATTGAATATCCGCCTATCATGATTTCCTTTCTCATTGTTACGGATTCACTTTTGCTTTCGCCTGTTGCTGCGTCGAGAATCTTGTCCGAATAGACAAAGGCATCTTCCATACCCTCGTCCCCTTCTCTTATACAGTCCGAAATATCAATGTAACTGAACTCAAAATCTCCGCCGAGAAGTTCTTTGAGATTTGCATAGTGTTCGTCGAGATAATCCTGAAAGCTCTCCTTTCCGCTTTCAGTGTATGTATATGTCATAATGTCGTTATTGAGAACCTCCGACATAAGTTCGGCATCATCCTTACCGAGAGCATATATATACTTGGAAACAAGGAAAATTTCCTCATCTGTAAAATATCTGTTGTCGAATACTGTTGTGATTTCTGTGTTATCATTATTTTCAGCCTTTAACTCTGTGAGAGTTGCTCCATAGGGGAGTTCTTCGTCGGAAACATAATATTCATCCGGCAATGCGCCTGTATCCATTATTGTTTTGCTATCTTTTTTTCCGCATGATACAGCAGATGCACAGATAACAAGTGCGGAACACAAAGCCGTAAATACTTTAATCTTTCTCATTATAAAAAACCTCCGTTATCCGAATGTATAGAAATTTCCGTCCTTTTCTGCGAATACAATTTCAAAATCGCTGATTATAAGACTTTCTGTTTCTTCGCCTTCTGCTTTTGTCATAATCGAGAAATAGAGGTCATAAAGCTTATCCGAATTTTCATTTATTTCCGTATAATAATCTGTCTCAAACAATTCATCGTATGTTTCAAAGAAAGTTTCGGGAGATTCACTTTCGGATTCGATTGTTCTTATACGTGTAATGGTAAATTCTCCGCCTGCCATTTCCTTGAGATTGTCACACTGATTCATGAATGACGTTTCAAGTCCGTATTCATAGTTTTTTTGCAGATATTCCTCCATACGGTCAGCATATCCCTGAAACAGACATTCCTTGTATGCTTCAAAATCGCACTGCTGATACGAAGTGAAATATCTTTCAAGAGCGTTCATTAATTCTTTCGGTGCAACTTCGGTGTCGTAGTAATATTTAACACCGTTCTGTGAAACCTGATATGCACCGAGGTCATATTCTTCTGAGTCTTCTGCAGGAGTTATGAATTCATCTGAAGCTGTCGGAACTTCATCAACGGTGATATTCCCTGCTTTTTCTGATGAACATGATGAAAATGCAGAACAAATTGCCATTGCTGAAATAAATGAAAGGAATCTTTTAAAGTTCATTTTCAGACCTCCGTAAATAGTTTAAACCCTGCCCATTTCAGATGCCCATGAGTATACAGCAGAATCTTCGGGAGCAATGATTTTTACATTCGGCAAATCTTCAAGCCCCCAGTTTTCATAAGCAAGGTCGGGATTGTTTATTGTCAGCGAAACAAGAGACTCACAAGCTGTGAAAGCCTCCTCATGGATATATGAAACAGCCGACGGAATGGTGATTTCCTCAAGGCTTGTGCAGGCAACAAATGTGCCTCTCTCAATGCCTGTTACTCTTTCGGGGATATTTACTGATACAAGAGACGAACAATCCTGAAAAGCAAATTCTCCTATTGAAATTATACTTTCGGGGAGAGTAACGGAAGTTATATCGTATTTTGCTTCAAAAGCGTAAAAGCCGATTCCAGCGACAGTTACGCCTTCGAGAGTATCAGGAACAACGACATCAGTATCAGAACCGATATATTTTGTAATAACAGCACCTATGTCAAGAACCTCATATTCAAAATCTTCTGATGCAACAATGTCACGAACACGCTCAGTAGGAATTTCCTCCTCTGTAAATTCCTCATCGGGAACGGAAGAAACTTCGGAAACCTTTGTTCCGCATCCGAAAGAAAGCAGAGCGAACGACAAAGTAATTGCAGTAAGAAACATTCTCTTCATGATTATATCTCCATAACTTGTAAATTGTGTGAAAACAGGCTAAATTTATTCTGATAATTCAAGCTGAAACAACAATATTCTATCACGATTTATTTCAAACGTGGGATTTGTTTCACCATTTGTAGGGGCGGCGTTCCGCCGCCCGTTATTTTACAAACAAATTCGCTGTATGAAAAAATATTGTAGGTATGAAATTTAAAAATCCGATTCAACAAATTGTTTTTCAATTTTATATTTATCGGGTTCAATACGGGCGGCGGAACGCCGCCCCTACAGTATTCTATTCGTATTTTATCAATGGGCGGTCGGGGACGCCCACCCCTACAGCATTATATGGGTACTTGTGGGACACCCCAAGCCGGCTCAGCCTGATTAACCCTTTGCTCTTTCCTTTGCACGCTGTGAGTTGCTGAGGGTTCTCTTTCTGATTCTGAGTGATTCGGGAGTTACTTCGAGAAGCTCATCATCTGCGAGGAATTCAAGGCAATCCTCAAGGCTTAATACTCTTGGCGGTACAAGTCTGAGTGCATCGTCTGAACCGCTTGCACGTGTATTTGTGAGGTGCTTTCTCTTGCAGACATTTACAACGAGGTCCTCAATCTTTGGTGATGCACCGACAATCATTCCCTCATATACAGGAGTACCTGCTGTGATGAAAAGCTGTCCTCTTTCCTGTGCATTGTAAAGACCGTATGTAACAGCCTCGCCTGTCTCGAATGAAACGAGTGAACCTGTGCTTCTTCTGTCGATATCGCCCTTGTATTCCTGATAATCCTCAAATACGTGGCTCATGATACCCTCACCCTTTGTATCTGTGAGGAATTCGCTCTTGTATCCGAAAAGACCTCTTGCAGGTACGAGGAATTCAATTCTTGTTCTGCTTCCCTGTGGGTGCATATCAACGATTTCGCCCTTACGTGTACCCATTTTTTCCATTACTGAACCAACACAATCCTCAGGAACATCAACAACGAGTCTCTCGATTGGTTCAAGCTTTCTTCCGTCCTCGCCCTTCTTGTAGAGAACTCTCGGAGTTGAAACTGAAAGCTCATAACCCTCACGTCTCATGTTTTCGATAAGGATTGAAAGATGCATTTCACCACGTCCTGCAACTCTGAAAGCATCTGTGTTTTCTGTCTCTGTAACTCTGAGTGAAACGTCCTTTAAAAGCTCCTTGAAAAGTCTCTCACGAAGCTGACGTGAAGTAACGAATTTACCCTCTTTACCTGCAAACGGGCTGTCGTTTACAGCGAAAGTCATTTCAACTGTAGGTTCGCTGATTTTAACGAAAGGAAGCGGCTCAGGTGTATCTGTTGCACAGATTGTATCACCGATTGTGATACCCTCGATACCTGAAATCCACACGATATCGCCCATTTTTGCTTCCTGAACAGGTACTCTGTTAAGTCCCTGAATCTGGAGGAGTGAAACGATTTTTGAATTGTAGTTTTTCTTTGAACCTGTGTAATCGCAGACAGTAACCTGCTGATTAACCTTGATGTTTCCTCTTACGATACGACCGATACCGATTCTTCCTACATATTCATTGTAGTCGATTGAAGAAATGAGCATCTGGAGAGGTTCTTCCTCCTCACCCTTAGGAGGCTCAATGTAGTCGATAATTGTATCAAAGAGAGGCTTTAAGTCTGTACCTGCTTCATACTGTGAAAGTGAAGCTGTACCGCTTCTTCCTGAACAGAAAAGAATAGGAGATTCAAGCTGTTCGTCGTTTGCATCGAGTTCGAGAAGAAGTTCAAGAACTTCATCACCGATTTCGTCAAGTCTTGCATCAGGTCTGTCAATTTTATTTACAACAACAATGATTTTGTGTCCCATTTCGAGAGCCTTTGAAAGAACGAAGCGTGTCTGAGGCATAGGACCTTCAGCCGCATCAACGAGGAGAAGAACACCGTCAACCATTTCGAGTACACGCTCAACCTCGCCGCCGAAATCAGCGTGTCCGGGAGTGTCGATGATATTGATTTTAATGTCATTGTACATTACAGATGTGTTCTTTGCGAGAATTGTGATACCTCTTTCACGCTCGATGTCGTTTGAGTCCATAACTCTCTCGGCAACAGCCTGATTCTCTCTGAATACGCCGCCCTGCTTGAGCATCTCGTCAACGAGAGTTGTCTTACCGTGGTCAACGTGGGCAATAATCGCAATGTTTCTTAAATCTTCTCTAATCATTTTTATTTCCTCCTATATGTATAACCACACCGTTTTAATGGTGATATGAATGCGGATTTATGAATTGAAATTTATTTTTCAACCTTAAATCTTGTTCCTATTTTCTTTCTCATGAATGCGCTGAATTCTTCGGGGGTTGTGTCGATAAGCTCGTTCTTTTTAATTATGGAGAATTCGTTTTCGCAGAGATTCACATAGTACCATTCTTTGTACTCTGTAACTCCCTTTATTGATTCATAGCGTCTGTGACGCTCGACTACGCTTGAATTTATTTCAATTACAAATCCGAAATCCTCATCAGAAAATGTATAATCGTAAACTGCTGTATATTTCGGTTTTTTAGGCTTAATAAACAGCTTTACAAAAGCCACTGAGCTTTTTATCAGATTAAAAATCACTATAAGATTTCCAATAACGAAAATCGGAACGATAGAAATAAGTCCGCTGATTATTCTTGAATCGTTAATCGGATAATCCTGTGCAAGATTGTAAATCAACCGTATCGCAGCATCCGTAAAAGTTGAAAAGCTTTTATAAACCAAATATCCAAACAGAATTATCAAGAAACCCAGAATAATTCTCATCGTTTTTCTGTACTTTTTACTTTCAGGATAATTTCTCAATGCAAGAATATGTTCATAATCCAAAGGTGCTTTTGCTCTAATCATGTTACTTCCTCACAAACTTCTTCCCTAAATTTTCGGCAAAAATTCGGCTGAGTTCTTCGGGTGTGCCTTCTGTTATGTCGTTATAGCCGACAGAATAACATTTACCGCCGACCATACGGAAAACGAAATATCCCTTTCTTTCAGAAGCCTTTTCAATATCCCCGAAATCAGCTCTGATATTTCCCCAGTCTTCATCCGATGTATGCTTCATGATAATTCCGTTATTATCAAAGGTGTATTCCCTTTTGATTCTGTCGGATAATTCTTCTTTAATTTCCTTATTCTCTTTCAGATGCTTCACTACGGAATTAATTGCCAGCCAAAGAAAAACAGCACTTATAATTCCGTCTTTTACTTCGAGTTTCCCCCGTTCAAGCAGATAAAGGAAATATAATCCAATGGAAACAATCACAATCACATCTACTATAAAGGATGCGATAAAAGAAATGTCAACGGGCTTTTTGAATTTATGCTCTGCCCATTTGTGACCTCCGTCTTTTTCAAAATAAGCCTTAACCATTCAACTCCTCCTTAATTGCATATTTTTTCTGCACAAAAAACCGATTTTTCCGTACAAAACATCTTTTTTCCCTAACATAAAAAAGCCCCTGCATGAAAAAATGCAAGGTAGATCTGTATTTCAAAAAAAATGCTCCGAGAGATTCGGAGCATGGTGGGAGAGGATGGATTCGGACCATCGAAGCTGAAAAGCAACAGATTTACAGTCTGCCCCCTTTGGCCACTCGGGAACTCTCCCATATTTCAAAAAAATTACCGAGTTACTCGGTAAAAATGGAGCTGGTGGACGGACTCGAACCCCCGACCTGCTGATTACAAATCAGCTGCTCTACCAACTGAGCTACACCAGCTTAACTAATAAGCTTTGTCTTTCGGAATCGTTTAACCCCTGACGACTTCTTTATTATATCACATCTTTTTTTATTTGTCAAGCCTTTTTTGAAATTTTTTTCAAAAAATTTTTTTGACTCATTTTTGAAGACGAAGTCGAGGCGACAGGACTCGAACCTGCGGCATCTTGGTCCCAAACCAAGCACTCTACCAAACTGAGTTACGCCTCGTCAAACGACTTGTTTATTATATCAGATAAACCCATGAATGTCAACAGTTTTTTTGAAAAAAATTTCACATTGTACACTTGCACAACTGAATACCGAAAATCCACATCCGATATGTATATAATCACGTTTTTAAAAATACCTATTGACTTTTTGTTGCGTATGGTATATAATAATAAAGTCGCAGGACGGTACTGCGGTACAGAAATGGCGGCATAGCTCAGTTGGCTAGAGTACTCGGTTCATACCCGATTGGTCGTTGGTTCGAATCCTACTGCCGCTATTAATATGGCCCGTTGGTCAAGAGGTTAAGACATCGCCCTTTCACGGCGGAATCATGGGTTCAATTCCCGTACGGGTCACTTCTTGAAAAAAAACCGGAAGCAAAATGCTTCCGGGTTTTTCTTTTATTTGCTGTGCATAATTCTTTTGCTGTAAAAAATTCCTCCTATGGTATAAACCATAGGAGGTTTTCTGTCTTTAATACGGCAGGATAAATTCGCCTACACGCCACGAATCGCCTTCACGAACTATTGTGAATTTGTCCTCCGTTTCGTAATATCCCGAATCATCATAGGGTGAACCGCTGTAATGACTTACTACGGTGAAGGTTATTTCGTCCTCCCCTGTTGAATCTATGCTCTTTACATCCGAACTTGTATAGAACATATTTGTTCCTCTGCCTCCCGCGTCAAGTACATACACATGACCGTTGCTTTCCATGAATGTATCAGCAAGTGCATTCTGATATTTGCGGCTGAATACTTTATAATAATCATTCTCAACATCTGCAAGTGAATTAACTCCGTCGTTGATTACAAGATAATATTTCCAGCCAAAAGAATTCGTTACAAATTCCGAGGTGTTCACAGCATAGGGTATGCCTATCGTATAACTCCATTCGGTAACACAAGCCGCTTCATAAAGTGCCTGTGCTGCCGCAATTTTTTCCTTGTCGGAAAGCTCTGTGAGGTCTTTTTTCTCGATTACAGCACCGTTTTCATCAATTTCAAAGCTGTCGTATTCTTTGTAATCAATACTGTTTTCGGCTGTCGGCTTAGGTACTGTGCTGTTTTCCTTTTCAGCCTCCGCAAGGCTTTCAGACGGTGAAGTTACTGTTTCATCAGAGGTTATCTCCCCTGCTCCCCCGTTTGCATCCGTAACAACTGACGAACTTTCATGTCTGCCCGCTGTGCTTACCTGACTTACCGTCGAGCATGATGCAAGTACAGAGCTTATGAGCAATGCTGTTATAATGTACCTTTTCATAAAATACCTCCTGTTGTTTTATTTTGCAGGGATAACGTTCCACGTGGAACAATATTAATTCGGAAATCACATGATTTCCATTGTAGGGGTTGAATTTGTTTTCGGTGTCGGGACGTCGGGGACGCCAGCCCCTACAGTGTTCTACCACGATTCATTTCAAACGTGGGATTTACTTCGATTCCATAAAAAAACGAGCGAGGAACGAGCGATAGCGTGAACTGCCTGTCGGTGCTACCGACCGCCGTCCCCTACAGTGTTCTACCACGATTCATTTCAAACGTGGGATTTATTTTGATTCCATAAAAAACGAGCGAGGAACGAGCGATAGCGTGAACTGCCTGTCGGTGCTACCGACTGTAGGGGTGGGCGCAAGCTGAACCAGCTTGACCGCAGTTTTGGGGCTGTC
>JAZLGM010000097.1:0-2910 GCA_045616285.1 Ruminococcus sp. | reverse complement strand
ATTCCGACTATACAAATGCTTGTTAAGGGCGCTGCCCCTAAAACCCCAGATTCAGAAAAAGGAGAAAACAGAAAAAATGAAAGAAGAATTTAAGAAAAGACGCTATATGCAGATTCGTCTGACCGACGCAGAGTATGAAGCTATTGAAATGAAATTTCAGAACAGCGGAATGAAGTCAAGAAGCCAGTTCATTATTACAATGGTTTTGCAGGGATTTCTTGCGTATGTTGACCAAAAACAGATTTGTGAAATGATATATCAGATGTCAAACGTTTCTAACAATATCAATCAGATTGCAAGGCGTGTAAACGAAACCGGGCATATCTATGATGAAGATATTGCAGAAATGAAAGAGCAGATTCAGCAGATAAGTGATAATACCAATCTGTTGAGAAAACAGATCTATTATTTGAGTAAGTGATACAATTGTAAACTGAACCTTCCAGCTTTGAAAGTTCTTGCTTTTGTTATATTGTTGCATTGACTAAAAAAGGGATTAAATCTTTGTCGTATGTGATTATTGAAAAAACTGTCTGATTATAGTATAATTGTAGTGATTATTATTATTTTAATAACAATTCAATGAGTAAAACATTCAGATAAAGGTGATTATATGAGCAAAGAAAATTTTAATTGCATAACAGTAACTCCTGCAAAAGGAAAGAATCCCAGAACACTTTATGAGCATCAGATTGAGGCAATGAAGGCTCTTGATTTGATGAATCAAAAGGCTGAATTCAACACATTGCTTGTACTTCCTACTGGTGGTGGTAAAACTCTTACAGCAGTAAATTGGCTGCTGAAAAATGCTGTTGATAAGGATAAAAAAGTTATCTGGATTGCGCACAGACAATTATTACTTGAACAAGCTGCTGACACTTTCAAATCGAATGCTTACACAGGAGAAATGGTGAATCATACAGCGTTTACATATCGTATCATATCGGGCGCACACGATATGCCGATTCATATTAAGCTTGATGATAACATTTTGATTGTTGGTAAAGACAGTATTGTCCGAAGTCTGAATATGCTTGATAAGTGGCTGAACGGCGAAGAAGTATATCTTGTTGTTGACGAAGCTCATCACGCTGTTGCAAAGTCCTACAAGAAGATTATCGAATATGTAAAGACGAAAGCGTCTTCTGTGAAACTCTTGGGATTAACAGCTACCCCATTCAGAACATCAGAAGATGAACAAGGTGCACTTAAGCAGATATTCACAGATGATATTGTATATAAAACTGATCTTCAGGAATTGATTGATAAAGCTATTCTTGCTTATCCGTATTATGATGATTGCGAAACAAAGTTGAAATTTTCAGAAGAGCTTGGTCTGAAAGCAATTAAGAGTATTGAAAATCTTGATGTTCTTCCTGAGAATCTTGTAAAGAACATCGCAGGTAATGCCGAGCGTAACGCATTGATTGTAAAGAAATATCTTGATAACTATGAAAAATATGGACCAACGATTGTATTTACTGTAGGGGTAGACCACGCCATTGCACTTAACAAGCTTTTCAATGAAAAGGGCAAAAAGTATGGTATTAAATCTGAATACATTGTATCTTCCATTCGTGATCAGGCAACAGGAATTACAATTTCAAGTAAGGAAAATGAAGAGAAAATTAATCGTTACAAAAACGGTGAAGTCCAAGTCCTTATCAACGTGAATATTCTCACAGAAGGAACTGATCTTCCATTAACACATACTGTATTTCTTACAAGACCGACTGTATCTACTGTTCTGATGACTCAGATGGTTGGCAGAGCATTAAGAGGAACAAAAGCAGGCGGAACTATAGAAGCATACATTGTGAGCTTTATAGACGATTGGAACGATAAGATAGCATGGGTAAATCCAAAGTCGCTTACCGATGCGGAATATCATGAGCAAGAAACAACTGCTGAAAAGCGTGATAAACAGCTGAGAATGATTTCTATTTCCAAGATTGAAGAATTTGTTCTTATGGCTGATGAAAGCGTAGATACTTCCATGCTGGAAAGCATTTCAATGATTGAGCGTATTCCTTTAGGCTATTATATGCTTTCTACATTTGAATGGAATCATCAGATACTTGTCTACAATAGCACTCAAACAGCATATATCAGTCTTATAAATGATTTAGGCAACATAATGCATCATTATAGTATTGATGGTGAAGTTATACCTGAAGATATCCTACAGGAAATGACCGATTATTGTCTGGAGAATTATTTTGATGAGAATATGATTCCTTCATGTAAGAGAAGCGATGTGGAGCATTTACTTGCTTTCTATGCACAAAAGGAAGTGGATCCTTTATTCAACACCCTTGATGATATTGACAGAAAAAAACTTGACGTATCTCAGATTGCGTTAAAAATCGAAAATGAATCCATGTCAAGAAGAGAACAGAGAGAGTATATTGAAAATCTTTGGAATGAAGATGGCAGTATTCTTCCCATGTACTATTCAACACTTTATTTCTTCAAGAAGCAGATTGAAATTGAATTAGATAAGCTTGATGGCTATATCGAAGTCAAAGCAGCAGAGCCACAGACAGAAGCTGAGAAACGTGAAATTGAAAAACTTTCATTACAGGAAATCATCGAGACTTTTCCAAAATACGGAATAGAACTGAAAGAAAAGATTTTCGGTAAGGCTGTAAATCCGAACGGAAAGTATGTTTGTGCTCACTGTGGTGAAGAACACGATACCAGACAATTTTTACAGATTGATCATATCAAGCCGAGAAGCAAAGGCGGTTTAACTGTTGAGGAAAATCTTCAGGTTCTTTGCAGACACTGTAATGCTGAAAAGAGCGATAAATAATGGCTAAGTATAAATATACTCCGAAAGATATTGCGTCACTTCTTTGTATTTCAAATTTCACCCGTTCGAGAGAAAATGAGATAATAGAGGACATA
>JAZLGM010000096.1:0-24602 GCA_045616285.1 Ruminococcus sp. | reverse complement strand
CATGGCTCCGATCCGACTTCTGTGAGCTTTATTTCTGCTCCTGCTACTTCTGTTTCTCCGGTTATATCCTTCTTGTCAATTGTTACCTTTGAATAAGCATCCTTCATCTGCTCTGTAACGTGCGCTTTTCCTTCTGCATCTATTACAAAGTTTATTTCTTCTGCTATCTGATATCCGTCCGGGGCTGTTGTTTCTTTAAGTGTATAGCTTCCTGCCGGTAATCCTACGATTTCCTTTGCTTCGCTTCCGCTTGTCCACTTTATTCCTACCTGTACCTTGTTTCCTTCTGAATCGACTACTTCTTTTCCGTCTTCATCTGTCTTGTATACAGGCTGGATTTCTGTGTCCTTATTTGTCTTATTCCACTTATCCCAGCTGATATTTCCAGTTATCTGAAGTTCTGCTCCTTCAAGATTCTTTCCGCTTATGTCTGTCTTGCTTATTGTTGCGGTTGTTGCTGCATCTTCCATTACAACTGTATTATCAGTTGTTCCTGCTACATTTCCTTCTGCATCTATTGTGAATTTTATTGTTTCTTCTGCCTTCGCATATCCCAGCGGTGCCGTATTCTCTGTAAGTGTATACTCACCTGCCGGAAGCTTTGAAAGTATTGTTGCTGTTTCTCCTGAAACAAATGTAATCTTGTTTGCTTCTGTACTTGTATTTGCTTCTCCGTTTATTGTCACTTCTTTAAGTGTTTCTCCGGCTGTTGCTGCTTTTACAAGCTCTACTGTAAGCTTTGCTCCAGGAAGTTCTGCTGATCCGCCTATTTCCTGCTTGCTTATCTTTACGTCACTCTTCAGTGCGTCAAGCATTACTATTACATTTTCATGATTCAGGCTTTCTCCTGTCTTGTCTGTGTCTCCCTTTGATGTTGTTGTTGTATCTGCATTCTTTACGTCACTTACTGTTCCGTCTGCATTTACTACAAATGTTATGTCTGCTGCCTTTACATACTTTCCGTTCGGTACCTGTGTTTCTTCAAACTTATACTTTCCGGCAGGTAACTTTGAAAGTTCTGTAGGCTCGTTTCCTGATACAAATACTATTTCGTCAGCACTTGTATTCTTTGTTCCGTTGATTGTTACATTGCTAAGGTCGTTCTTTCCGTATACTTCGTTTCCGTCTGCGTCTTTCTCCTCAAGGGATGTTATCTTTATTGTTGCTCCGGGAAGTTCCTTCTTTCCTGATTCTGTTCCCTCGGCATTTTCTACGATTTCTACCTTGCTGATCTTTACGCTGATTACGTCATCTACCATTACTACTGCTTCTACTTCTTCTGTCTTTTCTTTTCCGTCCACAGTTGTTACCTTGGCAATTGTTCCGTCTTCGTTGATTCTGAATTTGATTGTTTCTGCTTCTTCATATCCCAGCGGTGCCTTATCCTCTGTAAGTGTATAATCTCCCGCAGGAAGAAGTGTCAGTACTGTTTCCTTTTCGCCTGATGTGTACTTGATTGATGTCTTGTCGCTTCCTATCTTTCCAACAACCTCTTCGCCCTGTTTTGCAATTACTCCGCTGAGGTCTGTTCCGTCAAGTGACTTAATTGTAAGTTCTGCTCCCGGAAGTTCTTCCCCTGTTTCTGTTATTGCTTTCTTGCTTATTGTTGCTGTGATCGGCTTGTCATCAATCACTACAGTAGTCTCTCCTACTGTTACTGATTCATCTGCCTTTGTTCTTGCCTTTAATGTCGGTTTTCCGTCTTCTTCTTCGCTTGGTATTACATCGTATGCTCCGGTTATCTTTCCTTCTTCATCTATGTATACCACTACATCTGACACTACTGCAAATCCTGTTGCTGCTGCCACTTCGTGAAGTCTGTAATATCCTGCTTCTGTTATTTCTATCTCATGGTCTACTGTTGTTTCCGTTTTCCATGAGTCCTTTTCACTTTCGCTTTCTACTATTACATTCTTTCCTTCTTCAGCTGCCTTTTCTGTTACTTCAAGTTTGCTGAATGTCAGACTTGCTCCGTAGACTTCTTCTCCGCCCATTACTGAGTTCTTTGTGATTGTTATTTTCTTTGGTCCTGCTTCCTGAACCTCTGCGTCACATACAACTATCTTTGATGAAGCAGCATCTGCATAGTAATATCCTTCCTCTGCTTCTCCATTGAACTCACTTACTGTTCCGCTTGTACTCTTCATCTTTCCGTTTTCAAGTACAAATGTCATTGTCTTTGTGATTACGCTGTAGGTCTTTCCGCCTGATACTATTTCTTCTCCTGTCTCTTCGAGTGTGTATTCTCCGTCTCCGAGTCCGAGAAGTTCCTTTGCTGTTTCTCCTGATGTCCACTTGATTCCTGTCTGTATCTTGTTTCCGTCTGCATCAGTTACTTCGTTTCCTTCTGCATCCTGCTTGTATACTGCTGTGAATCCTGTGTTGTTTGCGTTGAATACTTCCCAGTTTACATCCTCTGCTGTGAGCTTTATTTCTGCTCCTGCTACTTCTGTTTCTCCGGTTATATCCTTCTTGTCAATTGTTACCTTTGAATGATTATTTACGAAATCTACATCATTTGACTTAGGTAATGTCTTTGTTCCGTAATAAGGAACGTAATGAACCTCAGCCTGTGATGCAGCCATATTATCACAGATAATACCACCATTTGAGTTACCATCTACATTCTGGATTGTTGCCTTTGGAGCTACAACATGACCAATTACAGCAGAAGTTCTGACTACACCTGTTGCATCAGGGAAATTCCAAATCATGTTAAATCCGTTTGCGTTTGTTTCTCCTCTGCTTACAGATGATGAGAAATCTTTATTGTAGTCATTATAGCAGAGTCTGATACATAATTTTTCATCGCCAACTGCACCAAATCCTTCATGAGCAAATGAAATCTTATTATCTCCAACCCCTGTTATAGAGAGTTTATATCCCTGCTGAAGTAAAGCTTCTGCATCCTTATTATCATCAACTATCATGATAATAACAGGTTTCTTTACCTTTTCATTGTATACGTTATTTCCTTCTGATTCTTTAAGAAGTGTATCATATGAAATTACAATATTTTTGCTTGTGTACTTTGTAAAATCAAGTTTCAGAACTTTCTGATTCTCAATCACTTCAACATCAGGAACATATTCTTCTGCACCACTTGCAATCTTTTCTGACTCAGAGATAATTGCTGTAAATGCTGATGTAAAGTCAATATAATCTTTTTTCTGTTCCCAAGCTTTTGGTTCCAGTGCGTCGATATTTACATATTTATCATCTCCGGGTTCACCTGACTTATTATTCTCATAATAAGCGTATGGCTCCTGAGATGCCTTGTTATATCCGCCTGAAACATAGTTCTTAACAAAGCTGTTCGTCGCACTTGTATCTCCAAATGCACCTAAGTTTGCATCACCACCAACTGCAACTGCTCCAACGATATGGTTTGCAGCTGTCGGATTTCCAGAATAATCCACATTATTAAGATTACCCTTAACAAAGAGACAGAAATCTGTAAGAATATTTGCAATTGTATAACTCTTTGGATACTTGTCAGCGTTAATTTCTCCCTTTTCGAGTTCAGAACCACTTGCCCCTTCTTCTACAACAAATGTAACAGGTGTTGTATTCTTTATAAATCCGTCTGGTGCATCAATCTCTGAAAGTGTGTATGAACCATACGAGAGTTTAAGAACCTTTGATGAATCACCTGAAATCCATGTAACAGCTTTTCCATCTTCAATTACTTCTAAGCCCGAACCTTCTGTACCATCAAAGATAATATCATTACCTTCTGAATCTGTACCGGTAAGCTTGAGTTTTGCACCCTCAACAAAATTGTTGAGTTCGTCAATTTTGTTAATATTTACTATGTTTTTAGCTTCTGCATCACATACAGTAATCCTTGAATCATCTTTAGTCTTATTGTAGTAGTAATAACCCTCTGACGCATTCTCATAAGTTGCGTTCTTTGAGCCGCTTGTACTAACAATTTCACCGTCTTCAAGCTTAAATGTCATTGATGAACTGATTACCTTGTATTTTTTACCGTCTTCAGCAGTAAAACTGCCGCCGCTTTCTTTAAGAGTATAAGTTCCGTTTGTAAGAACAAGAACTTTTGCTTCTTCTGTCGATACCCATTTGATTCCTGTCTGAATTTTATTTCCATCGGAATCTGTTTTGTCATTTCCTTCAGCATCCTTTTCATAAACAGGTGTGAAGCCTGTGTTATTTTCATTGAATGCATTCCAGTCAGCATCTGAAGAAGTTAATTCAAGTGTTGCTCCAACAACCTCAGTATTACCTGTAATATCCTTCTTGTCAATTGTTATTCTCTTAGTAACAGGAACTGTTGTCGTTGTTGTATCATCACCAGTTGATGATGTACTGTCATCTGTATCAGTTGTTGTTGCAGTTGTTGCAGTTGTTGTACTTGTTGTTGTAGATGTCGTAGTTGTATCAGTACTTGTTGTTGTTACATTTGGAACAACTACACAATTGCTGTCCGTTACATAAGCCTTGACAACTTCAGGCACCTTAACACCATTAACAACTATCTTGCTTATTGGTGAATCACTATCAACCTCTATTTCGCCTTCGGTATAGCTGTTTCCGTCAGCTGTCTCAGGGAAATTCTTTTTTGTACCGTCTTCAAGTACAACTGAAAATCCCTTAGCAGAAACATTCTTGTCATTTAATTCGACATTTACTTTTTTGAGAATATACTCCTTCTCATCTTCAGTTCGTACTAATACTTTATTAACTGTTAAACCAGTACCATAGTCAGTATTCTGAAGTTTAAATGCCCCCATCAGCTTACCATAAGGAAGCGTGAAGGTTGCAATTCCGTCTACTATTGTTGCTTCATTTCCACCAATTCCATCGATATCATTTTCATATATCACGATTTTGCCTGATGCAGGTTCATCAAGATGTACTTCAATACTTTTCGCACCGGTATCTAACTGGATTATTCCATCGCCCTTTGCTGATCCGTTAACCCATACTTGAGTATTATGACTTGTTGATGAAACATCTAAAGATGGGCATGAAATTTTTCCCTTTACAAAAATCTCAATATTTCCATCTTCATTTATAGAAGCCTTTTTGGTATCTGAAACCTTAACATCTTCGCCATAATCAAGGGTATAACCTACTGAATACTCCTTAATTGAGTCATCCTTAGAATATACTCTTACTTCCTTAACCTTTAATCCAGCGTCATAGGAAGTATTCTGAAGTTTAAATGCTCCCTTCAGCTGACCTGATGATACTGTAAATGTTGCAACTCCGCCTACTATTTCTGACTCTTGGTTGCCTATTCCATCAATATCATTTTCATATATTACGACTTTACCAGATGTAGGCTCATCAAGATATACTTCTATCTTTTCAGCATCTGATATCTGTACTTTTCCATCGCCCTTTGATGAACCGTTAACCCAAATTTCTTTTCCCTGAGTTGTTGGAGCTTCCAATGTTCTATATGGAAGTTTACCATATATAACTGTTCCATCATCGAGAACAGAGAAATACTGGTCATCAATAGTTTCATATCCCTCAGGAGCTTTTGTTTCCTTGATTACATAGGTTGTACCCTTCTCAAGCATACCTTCAAGAGTGGTCTCTCCGTTTTCAATCTTGGTAACAAACTGTGTGCTGCCGTCATTCTTCACCTTATAGATTTCAAGTGTAGCACCTGCTTTTACTACTTCTCCATTCTCTTCATCTATTATAGGTTCAATGATAGCTTCGGTATCTTTGTCTATCTTCTTAATAGTAACATTAACACCTGTGTCCTTCTGATCAGCCATTGTAATAAGACGGCTTGATTCAGGTGATCCATTCCACTTTACGTTAACTCTTCTCCAAGGACCAAAGCCGCTGTACTCAAACTTACCAACAAAAAGCTCGTTTTCAGAATTTACATAGAATGGAATATCACCTGCTTTTTTATATCCAGTAGGTGTAGCCGTTTCTTTAAGAACATAATAATTTTTTGTAGGATCAGTTACGTTAATAGCGCCTATTACACCAGCAATTTCAACTGCATCGTAGTTGGTATTAATCTTTATATCCTTTGTTCCAACATTAGAATTACTTGCTGCAGAAAAATACTGTATTGTAAGTTCAAGTCCATCTGTCGGAACAAGATTATCTGTTACTGTACCGTCTGCATAGCTTTCAACCTTTTTAATTGTTACAGCCTTAACATCGGAAATAGTATTATCTGCACCCGGAGATGCAATTTTCGGGAGAATCCAACCATTAGTTTCATCTGTTGTGAAGGCCGGATCAACAGTATCAGCTGTTGTCCACTCACCAGCAACAAGATTCATAACGTATGTGTCAGTATCTGCACCTATTGTAGTTGTACTTGTATGCTTAATTACTTCATCCTTATCAGCATTAAGTTCATAAGCCAACTCTACTGTGTACTTTTCAGTCTCTGCAGGTTCTCCCTTATCCTTATTCTTAGGATAAGCTGTCACTTCATACTTAGTAAGGAAGAACTCATCATTGTCAGAATCTGCAAAAAGAACACTGCCTTTTTTGTATGTCTCTGTTACATCGTAATAGAATCTGTCTCCTGATAATTTATAACCAACAGGAGCTTCTATTTCCTGAATGTAATATCTTGCATACTTTTTATACTCGCCGCCGGCATTCGGAGTATCTGAATTATCAGGCTCCATGCCGCCGAGATTAAATGCGATTTTTCCGTCTGCTTCTGTTTTGGTTTTGCCATCAGGAACAAAAGAATCTTCAGCTATGCCGCCAAGTCCACCGAAATCAGCATCACATTCTACCTTGTAAAGACCGATTGTTGCTCCTGCAAGAGGATTTGTTCCATCAGTCTTTGTTATTGCTGAATTGAATGAAATGCTCGAACCAAGCATTGATGACGGACCTGTAAAAGGTCTCCAACCAAATTCTGTCTTACCACTATATGATTTAGCAATCAATGCTCCCGAAAGATGTCCATAACCATCGCATCCATCATAAACAACAGCATCTGGTGCTAAAATAGTACCCTGAAAATTCTTACCAAGCCCTAACTTCTCAGCTTCGTAGTAATTATATAACAAACTGGTTACACCAATATGGTTATTATTCTCCATTTTTCCGCCTTCAAGTTTGTCATCCTGATTAGATACTTTAACACCATTAATATATAAAGCTCTATCTCCATTCGCAACCTTAACGTCCTTACCTCCGACGTTAATAACAATATATGCGTAATTCCATACATCATCTGTAGCCGTATTCGACTTAACAATGCGAGGATCTATCTCTGGAATGTCAATAAACTTTATACATTTTGCTGACTTAAAAACTTCGTATTCATCATCTGAGAGATTTAAATATACGGTTTCCGCATTAGGATTACCGACATATTTAATAGTCAGAATTCCATCCTTAACTTCAAAAGGTGCTTCAGGATCTTCTCCTCTTTCAAAACCATCCCTAAACTCTTTGAGTATTTGGCTTCGTTCTCTTAATGTTTCAAACTGAGCTCTGACATCAAAAACAGTTGAGTCCTTATATACTGCTCCAACACTCTTTTGATCATCATTGTTAAGAATTCCATCAATGTTAGTTTCTTCTCCAGCCCAAACTTTCCAATACTTTTTATCACCACTTTCATCTTTAATTTTGCCAATCTTGTCTCCGTTTGCAATAACCGATGCAAAACCACTGTTTTCAATCAACTTATCCAAATCAATATCAGGGGCAAAATTTCCTTTACCAATTTCATACTTCCAATTGCAAAGAATACTATCACCTACAGCGATACGTCCCTCACAGTCACAACTGTCAACTTCAAATGAATCCTGCAAAAAAACACCGAACTGCGAAGCAATACCCAAAGCATAATCATTATTGAAAGCAGAAATAGCTTCATCAATAGTTGAAAATTCCGGGTAAAGACTTCCATCCGGTTTATGCGGTGTTTCACCAACCAGCAAAGTAACATCGTCTATTTCTTTGCTTGGGTCAGCAACATTCGTCGCCGCATCTGCGACAAAGCCCCCACCGAGCTGAAGCCCTGAAGGGACTGCATAGGTAAACGCAAGCATAGCAGAGGTGATACCACTTATCAAACGCTTACCAAAACTTTTTTTCATAAACTCACCATTCCTTTCCATGAGATTAAAAATAATAAAATATATATAAAAGGGCTTTCGATTCAATCAAAAAATTGAATTAATTAAATTGCCCTGTATAATAATTATATCATGATATATATAAAAAGTCAATCAACACGAATCAAGCATAATCACGAAATTTTCCTCTCAAATTAGTTAATTATCACAAAAAATAAAAACATTGCACTACGTTCATTATTTATTAATATTCAATATTACTTAATTAGCAACAAAAAAGTGCTGTACAGACAAGCTGTACAGCACTCTCTACCTATTATAATATAAAAGAATCAGAAGAGATCAACGTCACCTGTTACATCATCAATAACATAGTATGCCTTGTTCTCCTCAGGCTTTACATATACTTCAACCTTCTTTGGTGAAGCAATGCCTGATGCTTCCTTAGCCTTTGCTACGATTGAACAAGTGCAAATCTCATTTCCTGCATACTGAATGATAACTTTCTTCTCTGTTGAACAAGCTGTCTCAGTCTTCTTTGCAGTTGTCTTCTTAGCTGTTGTTGTTTTCTTTGCAGCTGTTGTCTTCTTTGCAGGAGCCTTCTTTTCCTCAGCAACCGTAGCAGCAGCCTCAACCTTTACAGCCTCTGCCTTAACCTCAGCAGCCTTTGGTGCAGCAGCATTCTTCTTAGTATTTGCCATAACTTTACCCTCCGTAAATTACTTGTTATTTACAGCGTTCTTAAGAGCCTGACCAGCCTTGAATGCAGGAGCCTTTGATGCAGGAGCTGTCATCATTTCGCCAGTCTGTGGATTCTTAACCTGCTTTTCTTTTCTGTCACGAACCTCAAATGTACCAAAGCCTACGATTGAAACCTTCTCTCCGCTAACGAGAGCATCTGTAATAGCTGAAATAACTGCATTTACAGCTACCTCTGCGTTCTTCTTTGTTGAATCAGTCTTCTCAGCAACAACGCCGATAAGTTCGTTCTTTGTCATATATTTATCCTCCCAAATATTAGATTTGATAATTGAATTATATACTGTTTATGCCGATTTGTCAAGCAATTTGCGAAAAAATGACAATTTTACCGATTATAAATAATAACACAGAGTATTTTTTATTCAATTCAATCATAAAAAACATGAATTTTACGCATAATAAAGGCTTATTCTGCTTTAAGTTCACCGTCTGCAACATCAATTTCAATGGTATTTCCTGCCGAAATTCCGTTCCCGATTATCCTCTTTGCAATAAGCGTTTCCACCTTGCGCTGAATAAATCTTCTCAGCGGTCTTGCGCCGAAATTCGGATCATATCCGCACTCAACAATATACTGCTTTGCATCATCGCTTACTTTAAGGCTGATGTGTCTTTCATCAAGACGTTTCTGAACCTCTCCAAGCATAAGATCAACTATTCCGACTATTTCTGATTTTGTCAGCGGCTTGTAGAATATAATTTCATCAAGTCTGTTAAGAAATTCCGGTCTGAACTGCTGTTTAAGAAGTCCTTCAACTTTTATTCTCGCATCTTCTGTAATTTCTCCCTCTGAGTCTATGCCTTCAAGAATATACGGTGATCCGAGATTTGAAGTGAGTATTATTATTGTATTCCTGAAATCTACGGTTCTTCCCTGAGAATCAGTAATTCTGCCGTCGTCAAGAACCTGAAGAAGAATATTGAAAACATCGGGATGCGCTTTTTCTATCTCGTCAAACAGCACAACCGAATACGGTTTCCTTCTTACCGCCTCAGTCAACTGTCCTCCTTCGTCATATCCGACGTATCCGGGAGGCGCACCTATAAGTCTGCTGACGCTGAATTTCTCCATATACTCACTCATGTCTATTCTGACTATGTTTTTTTCATCATCAAACAGAATCTCGGAAAGTGCCTTTGCAAGTTCTGTCTTTCCCACACCCGTAGGTCCTAAGAAAAGGAATGAACCGATAGGTCTGTCAGGGGACTGTATTCCGGCACGTGAACGAAGTATTGCCTCGCTGACCTTTGTTACAGCCTCATTCTGACCTATTACACGCTTGTGCAATAACGATTCAAGTCCGAGTATCTTCTCTTTTTCCCCTTCCATAAGCTTTGAAACAGGTATCCCCGTCCATCTGCATACTATTTTTGCAATTTCGTCCTCAGTAACCTTGTCACGAAGGAGTCTCTCTCCCTTTATATCCTGTTCAGTTTTGTGTTCGAGTTCTTCAAGTTCCTTTTTAAGCTGAGGCAGTTTTCCGTATCTGAGTTCTGCAACTTTATCCAGATTATACTCTCTTTCAGCTTTTTCTATTTCGGAATTTACATTCTCAATATCCTCTCTGAGTTTCTGAACCGCTGAAATATCCGTCTTTTCATTCTCCCATTTTGCTTTCATTCCGCTGAACTGTTCACGAAGTTCCGAAAGTTCCTTCTGTATCTCCTCAAGATGTTCCTTTGAAATACTGTCACTTTCTTTTTTTAGTGCAACTTCTTCTATTTCAAGCTGTACTATCTTTCTTGAAATAACGTCAAGTTCAGTCGGCATAGAGTCCATTTCGGTTCTTATCGTTGCACAAGCCTCATCTATTAGGTCAATTGCCTTGTCAGGCAGAAATCTGTCTGTAATATATCTGTTTGAAAGCACCGCCGCTGAAATCAGGGCATTATCATGAATTTTAACTCCATGAAATACCTCATAACGCTCTTTAAGTCCTCTTAATATTGAAATAGTATCCTCAACCGTAGGTTCATCAACAAGTACAGGCTGAAAACGTCTTTCAAGCGCAGGATCTTTCTCGATATACTGTCTGTATTCATTTAAAGTTGTGGCACCTATACAATGCAGTTCTCCCCTTGCAAGCATCGGTTTCAGAAGATTTCCCGCATCCATTGCGCCGTCAGTTTTTCCTGCACCCACTATTGTATGAAGCTCATCAATAAACATTATAATCTGTCCGTTACTGTTTTTTATCTCGTTAAGGACAGCTTTCAGTCTCTCTTCAAATTCGCCCCTGTATTTCGCTCCTGCAACAAGCGCACCCATATCAAGCGAAAATACCTTTCTGTCTTTTAAGCTGTCGGGAACATCTCCTGCAACTATACGCTGTGCAAGTCCCTCAGCAATTGCTGTTTTTCCGACACCTGGTTCACCTATCAGAACGGGATTGTTCTTTGTTTTTCTCGAAAGTATGCGAATTACGTTTCTTATTTCGCTGTCACGTCCGATTACAGGATCAAGCTTGTTTCTTTTGGCAAGTCCAACTAATTCCTGTCCGTACTTTGTAAGTACATCATACGTGTCCTCCGGATTTTCACTTGTCACCCTTGTATTACCTCTTACAGACATAAGTGCTGAAAGGAAATTTTCCTTTTCTATTTTGAATGTATGGAAAAGCTGTGAAACATCTCTGTCCTTGCATTCCATAAGTGAAAGCATTATATGTTCTACAGAAACAAATTCGTCCTTCATATCAGAAGCAATTTTTTCAGCACCCGTAAGAACTCTGTCCGTTTCAGATGAAATTCCGATATTACTGCTTCTTCCGCTTCCTGTAACTTTTGGCAATGAATTAATTTTCTTATCTGTTTCGGAATCGAAAATATCAGCATCAATATTCATTCTTTTCAGAAGCTGAGGAATAAGTCCGTTTTCCTGTTTCATAAGCCCCGAAAGGAGATGAATCGGCTCAATTACCGAGTTAGACTGCATAACAGCGATACTTTGAGCTTTTCTTACAGCATCCATTGATTTCTGTGTTAATTTCTCTGCATTCATAATATTTTCCTCCTGTCATTTATATTATCTTTTCCATTAAAAGCCTTTTATATTCATTTTCAAGAATCGGTGCATTAACTGAAAATCCTTCAGTATCAGCAAAAAATATATTTACCGTCCTGTGAAGATTCTGAATATACTCGCCGATTGCCTCGCCCGATTTCTCCTCAGATAAACCGCTGTTTATCAGACATCGTGTAAAGCTTCCGTCATCAAGCCTGCACGAATAATTACCGTATCCGAGCTCAGAAAGAAGCGAAGACTCAAGCCTTATTCTGTACATCATAACGTTGTTAAAAAGCTCAGTAAGAACAGGACTCTGAGTCCTTATCCATACTTTCAGAGTTCCGAGGTATTCTTTCGGGGAACGCTCAAGTTCAACTTTATAATTTATTGTCGGACGATATCTGTATTCAAGTGCCGACCTCATGGTCATGAGTGAAGCCGACCTCTGCTGCTGAATCTGAAAACTACTGCTTATCAGTTCCGAAACGGAATCGAAAATATCTCTCATACGCATTTCAGGGGTTACACACGATAGTTTTTCCGCAAGGATCTGATTTATCAGATTTGAACGACTTGTTCCAAGTCTGTAAGCCTGTTCATCAACCGCTTTTATAACATCATCCATGAGTACAAGACTGTATACACTTCTCTTCATCTTCATCACCTCTTTGTTTTTAAATATCATACCATCTGTTATAGAATTTGTCAAGCAAATTATATAATCTTTCACGCAAATTTCACAGAATAAAAAAAAAACTCCTCTTTCGAGGAGTACCTGTCAATCAATACGATAAATCGTTTAGCACTGAAGATTGACAATAAAATTAGTTAAAACAAATAATTGAGAATAGAAAACATGAAAAAATTACAAATGAAAAGAATTTAGTTAAACTAAATAACAAACGTTTCTCTTCACATTGCAGTTGAATCATAACCCAGAACCAAGCACATGAGAGGGGAGGGTACGTAGTTCTGAACTCCAGTATTCTTCAATTGCTGTATTTATTATAATTCACACGTCATCAATTATCAATACACATTTGTAAACCAAATTGTATTTTTGTATACTTTTCGCATTTTTTCCTTATATTTCCATGTTAATTTATTATTAATAAGTTTTTAATATTTACAGATTAACATTAAATACAACAATTATACAATATTGCTTTGCCAATTAACTCCCGAAGTTTTTATGCGAAATAATGACGCTGAATTTAGTCATCAGCATAAGCAGAAAATTTAAGATTTAAAGCAAATAATCCGACCTGTTAACGCAGGTCGGATTTCTGTTATTCAACTATAAACAGATTCTGTGTTTCAGAAACTTCATATTCCTCAGTTTCTGCACCATTATAATTCACCTTGAATTTATTTCCATTTCCGATTCCCTGAGAAAGAATCATAATGCACTGGAAATTACTGTTCGGAACAAGAGTTTTCATTTCTCCCCCGTTAAGATACAATCCAACAGAACTTCCGCCGGACAATCCTCCGCTGAATGATACTACAATATAAGGATTTGACGTTGAGGTCGGTGCTGTAACCTTGTTTCCTGCCGCATATACTTCTCCGTCCGTATAATTGAACGAACTTGAAGCATATATTGAACTTTTCTCCTCTTTGTTTCCGCCTGTTACAACCATATATCCGCCGTTTATATTTACAGTTCCTTTGGATTTAAGACCGTTTGTTCCGCCTCTTACTTCAAGTTCTCCTCCGTTTACCGTTATATCGTCATGCGCAAATATTCCCGATTTTACAGAAGTTATGACATATCTTCCGCTCTCGATTATTACATCATCATCGCTTGAAATTCCATGTGCATTTCCTGAATTGATTTCAAGACTTCCGTTTCCTTTTATTCTGAGAGTATCATTTGAGAATATAACTCCGTCGTTTATCTTGTCCGTACCTCCGTCTCTGAGGTAGTTTGAACTTCCGTCTGCAAGTTCGATATTACATTTTTTCGCTTCATTTATGAGAATTGCAGGACCATCGGAACAAGCGATATCTACTCCGTCAAGAATTATTTTTACTTTTTCCTCTGTCGCTGTGTCAACAAATATCTGTGCATCTGAAGAATTACCGCTTATGCGATAATCACCGCCCGCTGTGATTACAGCCTTTTTCCCATCAGCATACGCATATTTGCTGTCACCCTTTACTGTAGGATTTCCGCTGAACACTATCTCGGCTGTATACTGAGATTCTTCTGTATTTCCGTTATTTTCCTCAGTTGATGACGATGTATTGTTTCCCGACTGACCTGATGAAGAACCGTTGCCTGAACCGCTGTTTCCCGACGATGAAGCAGAATCGGTTTTACTGTTTCCCGATTTACTGCTTTCCGTTTTGGATTTTGTTGTAGTTGATGTTTCCTTGCTTTCCTCAGCAGATGTTGTTTTTTCCTTTTTATCCTTCTTTTTCTTCTCTGTCGTTGTTTCTTCCTCAGCCGATTCAGTTTCAGCCTCAGTAATTTCTTCTCCTGTTTTTTCGGTTTCTGACACTGCCTCAGAAGAAGTTTCAGTCACCGCTGTATCTTCATTTTTTCCGCAGGATACAGATGATAAAACCATTGTCAGCACAGCAAATGCTGTTATTATTTTTTTGTAGTTCATATAAATCACCTTTTCATTTTATTTCATATACGCAGAATTTGTCAGACCTGCAAAAGCCTGACAAATTCCATATGTTATAGGGGGGTATAGATTATTTCTGCTCGTAAATTTTATCGTCGTACTTAAAGAACACGAGATTTATAGTCATATTTCCGTTAAGTGTACGGAGTTCATCAATAAATTTCTTCTGGTCAATTCTGTCTTCAACATCAACGCTGTAAATCAGTTCAAAAAGTGTTCCGAAATTTGTTGTCTTTACCCTTCTGAGTTTGTGGAATGTTGTGTATCTGCTGAGTACCGGTTCAAATACACCCTGATAATCAAGATCTTCAGGGATAGAGATTTTAAGTGTCATGTGGTTGACATTAGTGCCGCCGAAGTTGATCGCTGAAAGCGCATAGAGAATAATTCCGATTACAATAAAGAAGATTATTCCGTAGCCGACATATCCGAGTCCGCAAGCAACACCTGCCGCCATTGCATAGAATACATAAGCTATGTCTTTCGGATCACCTGCCACACTTCTGAAACGCACAAGCGTAAATGCACCCGCAAGGCTTAACGCACCTGCCGCTGTATTAATAAGAAGAAGGATGAGTGATACAATTGTCGGAAGCATTATCATTGTGATAACATAACTCTGTGAGTAACCCTCCTTGCGATGAGTAGCCATATAAATAAGGCTGATAAGCACACCTATGAGAAGTGCCGCACCGACACAAAGGAAAAATTCAGACGGTTTAATTTCCGAAACCGCAGTACTGTTTGTGAAAATATCAGATGCATCACCCTCACCATATTTTGAAAGCACATTTCCTAAAAATCCATTTTTAAACATAATCACACACTCCTGTTAATTAATAATTTCCGTTGCTCATTGAAATTCCTGAAACGTATAAGCGCTTCTTTTCTGAAATCTGATTCTTTACAAAATTCTCATACGCTCTTCCGTATTTTGAAAAACTGGTTTTGTATATTTTAAGCTCAGATAACTTGTCTATCAGCCATTCAGGCATTGAATTACCGACTTTAACCTCCATAAGTCTCTGGTCTGCGCCGATTATGAAATCTCCATAGCTTTCATAATCAAGACCGAGGTCATATCTTCTTTCAGTAATCTTCCTGTCAAATGTAAGTCTGAAATCCTTGTTATCCTTACCGAAAAAAGCCTCCCTCTGATAGCTTATATACTGTTTCGGAGAAACAGGATACATTCTGAGGAAAACATCAAGTTCATTGAATACCTGCCCTGTTATGTATTTTTTCGATTCAGGCTTTCTTCCTGTCGCAAAATACTCATCCGCCTCTGAAAGTTTCATCGAAACACGTCTTTTCGTAACGATGCCGCCTATTTTTTTCTTGACTTCAAGAAAAACCTTTGAATCCGGAGATGCAGGTGAATAATAACTGCGAAGTCTGAGTTTCTCCTTGTAATAAGGTTTGGCAAGTGATGTTCTTATAAGATAGTCATCGGGCGTATCATAGTAAATATTGTATATTCCGTACTCTTTTCCGCCGACACAGTATTCATCAGGATTCATGTATTCCTGTAAAGTAACCATCAGTTCTTCGTACTGTTTCATATCAAGTAAAAACTTTATTTCTTTTCTCGCAAAAGTATTAATAGCCATTACCTTTCGGATTAAACAAAATGTTCTCTCCGATTTCACGCTCCTTTCCTGTAATCATTATATAAATTATATAAATCTTATCTTAAATTAATCTTAAAGAATTATTTCTGTTTCAAAATAATTATGAAAAATGTATGAAAAATTCATGAAAGTATTTTTTTCATTCAAATCCCCTGATTTCCTATTGACAAAAGACGACATATAAGTTATAATACAGATACAGCCTTATCAAGAGTGGTGGAGGGACAGGTCCTGTGAAACCCGGCAACCTGAAATTCAAGGTGCTAATTCCTGCGGAGTTATCCGGAAGATGAGGAGCAGAATCAGCTCATTATCAGCGTCCGGTTTCGGGCGCTTTTTTGATAGGGAAATATTTATCAGGAGGTTAAATATGAATAACTTTTTCTTTACATCTGAATCTGTAACAGAGGGACATCCCGATAAAATCTGTGATCAGATTTCCGACGCAGTCCTCGATGCTATGCTTGAACAGGACGAAAATTCCCGTGTTGCCTGTGAAACTGTCGTTACAACAGGTATGATTCTCTGCATGGGTGAAATCTCAACAAAAGCAATTGTTGACATTCCTAAAATCGCACGTCAGGTTGTAGCCGATATCGGATACGACAGAGCAAAATACGGTTTTGACGCTCACACATGCTCAATTCTCACTTCAATTGACGGTCAGTCACCTGATATTGCAATGGGCGTTGATGAAGCTTTTGAATACAGAGAGCAGAACAACGAAAATGACGGTCTTTCCAACGGTGCAGGAGATCAGGGTATCATGTTCGGTTACGCTTGTAACGAAACTCCCGAACTCATGCCGCTCCCGATTTCTCTCGCTCACAAGCTTTCAATGAAGCTTACAGAGGTAAGAAAAGACGGTACTCTCCGTTATCTCCGTCCCGACGGAAAATCACAGGTTACTGTTGAATACAAAGACGGAAAGCCCGCAAGAATTGATGCTGTTGTCGTTTCTTCACAGCATTCTGCTGATATCTCACTTTCACAGCTCAGAAAGGACATTGAGGAGTACGTTATCCGTGCTGTAATTCCTGCTGAACTCATGGACGAAAACACAAAGATTTACATAAATCCTACAGGAAGATTCGTTGTAGGCGGTCCACAGGGAGACAGCGGTCTTACAGGAAGAAAAATCATCGTTGATACATACGGTGGTTACTCACGTCACGGCGGCGGTGCTTTCAGCGGAAAGGATCCGACAAAGGTTGACCGTTCAGCGGCTTATGCTTCAAGATACATCGCAAAGAATATCGTTGCGGCAGGTCTTGCTGAAAAGTGTGAAGTTCAGCTTTCTTATGCAATCGGTGTTGCACAGCCTATTTCAATTCTCGTTGACACATTCGGCACAGGCACAGTTGATGAAGAAAAGCTTTCAGAGGCTGTTTCAAAGGTTTTCGACCTCCGTCCGACAGCAATTATAAATATGCTTGAACTCAGAAAGCCACAGTACAGAAAACTTGCGGCTTATGGTCACATGGGACGTGAAGACCTCGGTGTCGCATGGGAAAAGACCGATAAGGCTGAGGCTCTTAAAAAAGCTCTCTGCTGATAATATTTCAAGCGATATTACCTTTAATCTCTCCGTATCTCTGCGGAGAGATTTTTTATTTCCATACACTAATTATATACCGTTTTTGTCTGCTGTGTCAATACAATGAGAAAAAGAAAGCAATTTATGAACATTGTTCATCGGTTTGATTAAAAATGAAAGGTATCATTTCTGATTCTGATGTTTTCAGCTGAGTAACTAAGATATCACCGTAAAATGGTTTCTGTTACAAAATAACAAAAATCCGACAAAAAGTCTATATGATTTCTCTGTCGCTTCCTGTTTTCTTATTATAGTACAAAAATTGTTAACATTCACTATTTATTGTTAACCTTTTGAACAATAAGAAAAAAATTAGATACATATTTATTGATTTTTATTTTATTTCGCTTAACTTTGTAATCAAAAATTTTCATTTGATTGTCGAAAAATGCTTAAAAAATCGTCTAAAACACTTTACTTAATCATAAAAAGGTGATATAATATCATTATACAAATTATATATGGTCTGAAAGGATAGATTTGATTCATAATAAAAATGAGGGGAGATATTATTATGCCGGAATACAGATCACCTTTTGATGCACCGCTGGATGAAAATGCCTCGGAACCTGTAAAAGCTTTGTTTCCGAGTTCGGAAAACACTAACAATCAGGAAATTATGGCACAGAACAACGGAATGTATCAACAACAGTATCCACAGGAAAATATCATGCCGAACAACGGTATGTCTCAGTATCCGCAAGGAAACATGATGCCGAATAACGGAGGAATGTATCCCCAGGGGGATATGATGCAGAATAACGGTATGTACCAGCAGTACCCACAGGGCGGCATGATGCCGAACAACGGTATGTACCAGCAGCAGTATCCGCAGGGAAACATGATGCCGAATAACGGTATGTACCAGCAGCAGTACCCGCAGGGAAATATGATGCCGAATAACGGTATGTATCAGCAGCAGTATCCGCAAGGAAACATGATGCCGAATAACGGTATGCCGCCGCAGCAGTATCCGCAGGGAAATATGATGCCGAACAACGGTATGTATCAGCAGCAGTATCCGCAGGGCGGCATGATGCAGAGTAATCCGGGGATGCCTTCACAGTACCTTGACAGCGTGATGATGTACAATAATGCAGATACAAACGTAGCCGTTATGTCACAGCAGCAGGTAAGAAGCAACGTTTCATCATTTTATTCATCCAATTCTTCAGCCGACAACAGCGGAGATTTTTACAAGCTCAGAAAAAGAGCAATGATTGGTGATATTGATTCGGATGAAAAGGAAATAAAGAAAAAACCAAAGGGATTAATGAAATTCTTTGGTATTAATGAATAACGGAGGTAATTAAATATGAAAAAGGAAAAATCCAATTCAGGACTGACTATTGCCCTTGCGCTTGTTCTTACAGGAATGGTTGCATTTTCAGGAATCATGTCAACTACTGTAACAAAGCTTACAAGACAGTCAACAGTTGAATCAACTCAGACAATCGCACAGTCTCAGCTTTCCGCAGTTGAGGAATTCGTAAAAAAACAAGAAGACAGACTCATGGATTATTCAAAATCAAATGAAATAAAGGAAATGCTCCTTGCTTTAAGAGATTATGAGAATGCTGTTGGAAGTGCAAAAGTCGAATATAAAAAGACATTTGAGGAAAAACAGAAGATAGTACAGAAATTCGTGGAAGATGTTTCAATAGCTAATGATGAAGGTATTTACGTATCAAAGTGGAGCACAGAGGTTCTTGCGCATACAAATCAGACTACTGTAGGAAAAATCACAAGAGAAGCAGGTTCACAGTCTCTCCTCGATCTTCAGAATGCTTTAACTGATGCAGGAAACAAAAGAGTATATAACACAGGTATTATTCTTTCACCTGTAGGAACACATGAACAGATCGTTTCACTCTATAAAGGTATATTCGACGATAATGGGCAGCCCATTGGTCTTGTCGGTATGGGTGTATACACTGAAGACCTCGAAAAGACTCTCGGATTTGAGATTACAGGTCTTCCAAATGCAAAATTCCTTATGGTAAACACATCTGACGGAAAATACATATTCAATCAGGGCGAAACAATAAAGACCATCACAAAAGACGGAGAAAACGAAATACACGAATACAAAACCACTGACAATGAAAAGCTCCTTTCACTCTGTGAAAACTACAGAGAGAGCAGCTTAAGCGATGAAGTAGGAGAATACGAATTCGGTGATACAGTAGCTGTATATGCTTATTCAAAAAATTACGGCTGGGTTTTCCAGATTGAAGATAACAAAACAGAAATGTATGCAGCTGCATCAAGAATCCATACATTCATGATTATCTTCATTATCGCAATTTTCCTTGCGGCTTCAATCGCATTCATAATCAACAGAAAAATGGTTGCAACAGCAGCAGCCCTCAGCAAGACAATCGAGAAACAGGAAAAGACAAGAAAGGCTCTCGACGCTTCAATGGAGAGAGATGTTCTTACACAGGCAAAATCAAGACTTTCATTCATCGAGGAATTCTCACAGCTTAAAGAAAACACAGGTTCAGTTTACTTTGTGCTCCACAGTTTCCACGAATTATGTGATATCAACATCAATCTTGGTATAGACAAGGCTGATAACTACATTCTTGAATTCACACATCTTTTAAATACCGTTTATGGTGATAACAATGTTTATCGTACAAGCAACAAGGAATATGTATGTGTAATGTACGGTAATAACATTTCTTCTAAAGAAGTTATGAGCAGAGTAAGAGAACTTCACAACAATCTCTCATCACCTCGCAGACTTACAGACGGTTCAATTGTAAATCCGCCTGTTGACTCTGTAATCGTAAAGCAGACATCTTCAAACAATCTTAATGTACTTCCTGTACTTAAAGATCTCGCTAAGAAGAATCGTCCGATTTATGCGAATACTCTTCCTTTCGTTGATCTTGACGAACAGTAAGCTGATATATCGTGACATTATTAAAACAGCACTTCACATTTTTGTGAAGTGCTGAATATATATGTTCGGAAAATTACGGATGGCAGAATGTCGCCCACTATGTTTTACAATATTACCATGACTTTTTTCAACAGACTGAATGCTGTATCCTTTTGATACAGCATTTTTACACTTAATGGAGGTTAATGTTATGTTATCAATCTACCCTGCTTGCTTTTATGAAGAAAAAGAAGGAAACTACTCTGTTTTATTTCCCGACTTTAACGGAAAAGGAACTTACGGAGAAACATTTGATGAAGCAATGGAAATGGCTGTTGATTTTCTTGCAGGTCAAATTTATGAAATGAAACTTGCAAAAGAAACTGTCCCTGTTGCGACAGAACTTGACAAAGTTAATCCCGATGATTTATATGACGAATACAAAAGTGTCGTTGTTAACGCTGTATCAGTTGATGTTACTGAATATGCAAAGAAACATTTTGAAAAGTTGGTCAAAAAAACGCTTTGAAAGAACAGATTCACGTTTGATAGGATCTTTTTTCTTTCTTCAATAAGGTAAAAAAATAAGATTACACAAAACCGTGTAATCTTATTCTATCGAATAGGAGATGGTTGGGGTGGAAGGATTTGAACCCTCGAAATAACGGAGTCAGAGTCCGCTGCCTTACCGCTTGGCGACACCCCAATATTTTTTATTTGCTACCGCTGTGTCATTCAGCTTTTATATTATATCACGTGGTTTATGATTTGTCAAGCATTTTTATTTATTTTTTTCTTTTAATTTATTTATAATGCTATTTTCCTCTTGAAAATTTGCGAAATACAATATATAATATAATTATCATTTTAATTTCGGAGATTTAATTATGGACAAAATTTATTTCATTGCCAATCTCGTAGCTGGAAAATGCGTTATAAACGATAAACTCGGCGAGATTATTGATGCATACACAAAAAAAGGCTACGAAGTTACTGTTCACATTACTCAAAACAGTAATGATGCTGTTAATTGTGCAAAATATGCCTGTGAAAAAGGATTCTGTATGCTTCTCTGTGCAGGAGGTGACGGAACTCTCAGTCAGTGTCTGCAAGGCATTATGCAGAGTGAAAAAAGAATCCCCGTCGCATATATTCCCGCAGGTTCTACAAACGATTTCGCAAAATGCCTCGGAACTCCCTCTGATACATCAGCCGCACTTAACTGGCTTCTCAACGGTTCAGCGGTCAGCTGTGACATCGGAAGTCTAAATGATAAATATTTCACATATATTGCAGCTTTCGGTGCTTTCACCAATGTTACCTATGAAACATCACAGCAGGTAAAAAACATCCTCGGTCATTCCGCTTATCTCCTTAACGGACTTATGCAGATAACCAGTCTGCGCTCTCACAGAATGAAAATCGAATATAACGGCAACACCATAGAAGATGATTTTATCTTCGGCATGGTAACAAATTCAGCTTCTGTCGCAGGACTTCTCTCTATGAGTGACTTTCTGCTTGATGACGGTGTGTTTGAGGTCACTTTGATAAAAAAACCTGCAAATATCGTTCAGCTAAGAAAAATTGTCCTTTCACTTATTAATATAACAGAAGAAATAAACAAGGAATATATTAAATTTTTCCGCACAGACAAAATCACAATCACTTCTCTTGATGGTCAGCCGATTGCATGGACTACCGACGGTGAATTCGGTGGGGAGTTCATTAATAACACCATCGTCTGCAACAATAAAGCTGTCGAATTCATAGTAAACGACAACGACGAAACCTATTTTGCAGAAAACAATATCGAACTTCCCGATTAACAGGATAAAAAATGAGTACATCAGAATTAAAAGTAAGTACCCCATTGATTATAACTCAGGGAATTACAGGAATTTTGGTATTCCTTTTTCCTTTTGTTCTTTGGTTTGTATGGAAAAAGAAAACCAACGCAGACCTCATCTCCTTAATCGCAGGTATTATCGGCTATCTTGTCATTGGATTTGTAAGGGGTATTTCTCGTGTGATTTTTCTTTCGGGAATGAAGGATTCACCTTGGGCATATTATATTTTTCAGGCAATTTTCGCAGGAATATTTGAAGAAGTCGGACGCTATCTCATATTCAGATATGCAATTCCGAACAAAGACAAATATCGTGATTCCGTTTCATACGGAATCGGTCACGGTGGTCTTGAATATGTAATTGTAAATCAGGTCAGCGCAATGTTCTTGTTCAATTTCGTCATGGGTTTCCTATACAAAACACAGGGAATCGAAGCAATTGTAAAATACGGAATCAGCGCAGATGATGCGGTTCAATCTCTCACAAGAATTGCAGAAATCGGATTCACGCAGACAATTGTAACTATGCTTGCATATTTTTCATCTATGGCATTTCATATTTCCATGTCTGTACTTGTTTTCACTTCATTCCACCATTCGTTTGATTACAAATGGCTTTTCGCAGCAATAGGCTTGCATACACTTATCGACATCATCCCTGCGTTTCATTTTGCAGGAAGTCTCTCACAGACGGAGGCTGACATTATACAGATTATATTCACAATTGCTGTCGTTTATTTCGTTTACAGGGTATACGAACAATACAAAACCGAATCAATGACATATTCATAAGAAATATTTTAAAAAAACTATTGCAAGAACCCAAAAAAAATGATATAATTTATGTACTATACGCTGTCAGGCACTGAACAGCAGATAAAGGAGAAAAATAAATATGAATTACGGACATTTTGACCTTGAAAACAAGGAATATGTTATCACAAATCCGGAAACACCTGCACCGTGGGCAAACTATCTCGGAGACCCTGAGTACGGTGCTATGATTTCAAACAATGCCGCAGGATACAGCTTTGTAAAATCCGGTGCAAACGGAAGAATTTCTCGTTTCCGTTTCAACTCAGATATGGCTCTTCCCGGACGTTATATCTACATCAGAGATAACGAAGCAAACGACTACTGGTCAGCTTCATGGCAGCCTGTCGGCAAGCCGCTTGACAAGTACAAGAGCGAATGCCGTCACGGTACAGCATACACAGTAATTTCTGCTGAATACACAGATATCAAGTCTGAAACAACATACTATGTACCATACGGAAAGACATACGAAGTATGGAATACAAAAATCACAAACAACAGCGACAAGGAGAGAAAGCTCTCTGTAATCGGTTTCGTTGAATTCACAAACGAAGATAACTACGAGCAGGACCAGGTAAACCTCCAGTATTCACTCTTCATCTCACAGACAAAGTTCGTTGAGAACCGTATCATGCAGACAATCAGCGAAAACGGCGGTGACGATTTCAGAAGCCGTTTCCTCGGCGTAGTTGGTGCTCCTGTTTCATCAAGCTGCGGTAACCTCAACAAGTTCCTCGGCACATACAGAACATATTCAAATCCAATTGCAGTTGAGCGTGGAAATCTCGGTGATGTAATGAACTTCAACAGCAATTCATGCGGTGCATTACAGTCAGATATCACACTCAAGGCTGGCGAAACAATCGAACTCACATATATCATGGGACAGAGAAGAAGCGAAGAAGCTGCTGCAATTCTTGAAGAATACAAGGCTACAGGCAGAGTAGAGGCTGATATCAAGCAGTTAAAGGATTACTGGCATGGTCAGCTTTCAAACTTCAAGGTTGAGACTCCTTCTGCTGAATTCAACAACATGATTAATGTATGGAATGCTTATCAGTGCTTCATCACATTCATCTGGTCAAGAGCCGCTTCCTTCATCTACTGCGGTTTGAGAAACGGCTACGGCTACCGTGATACCGTTCAGGATATTCAGGGTATCATCCACCTTGATCCGGAAATGGCTGCCGAAAAGATTCGCTTCATGCTCTCTGCTCAGGTCGATAACGGCGGCGGTCTGCCTCTTGTTAAGTTCACACATAACGCCGGTCACGAAAATACTCCTGACGATCCTGAATACGTCAAGGAGACAGGTCACCCTTCATATCGTGCAGACGATGCACTCTGGCTTTTCCCGACT
>JAZLGM010000095.1:0-3087 GCA_045616285.1 Ruminococcus sp. | reverse complement strand
AGTTCTCGTCTGATAATCTTTATCTCTCCGTTTTCAAGCTTTGAGTTCACATAACAGTTGAATTTCTCGTCATCTCTTTCAGGATAATCAAGATTCTCAGCAAAGCTGTGCCAACGTGTTTCCTTTCTCGCTTTGAGATGTGCGATAACGCTTCGGCATACTGTCAGTCTTTCCCTGAGTTCATATATAAACATCAGCTCGTGGTAATCTTCTGCATGAAGTGTTTCAGAAAGTTCAGTTAATTTTATGATTTTTTCATCAGCAAGATTAAGCTGTTTTTCATTAAAACGATAATTTGTTTTAATGCCTCCTGCATAGCTGTCCATTACAGTCTGCATAGCCTCCTCAAGCTGTTCATATGTAAACTGTGCGTTTTCATTACTGAGAAATTTTTCAGCAGTTTTATGATTTGCTGTAATTTCTGATTCTGAAATACTGCCTGCAACAGAATTCTTTATGTATTCAAGCACAGATTCAGCGGCGATTTCACCCTCTGCCAATGCTCCTGTTACATATTTCTGAGGACTTCCTCCTGCAACATCTCCCGCCGCATAAAGTCCGTGAATGGTGGTTGAACGCTTTGTGTCAACCCAGTAACCACTTGCTGTATGACCACCAACTATATAAGGCTCTGTTCCCTCAATTTCAACATTCTGCTGTGAAGGATTTTTGCCGCTTTCAATCCACTTGATTGTCTGCGATGGAGCCATATTCAGATATGCCTTCAGAAGTGATTCGTCCTGCTGAGGAGTTATTCCCTCTGTTCTTAGATAACATGGTCCTCTGCCTTCAATATTTTCTGTAACAGTTCCATGTACTCGCTGTGATGTTGTAATGCCATATTTATCTTCATAAACTTCACCAAGAGAGTTTACCTGCTTTGCTCCTACTCCTTGTGCGAGTGTTCCTGTTGGTGCGATTGTATCCTTACATCTTAATGCAATAAATCGCATTTCAAATGTTGTCATTTCAGCACCATTTTTTATTCCCATTGCATATCCTGCACCAGTATTGAACGGAGGATACCACATTTTATGGCGTGAAAATCCGGGATTATTCGGTTTATAAAGTCCCGCTGCACCACCTGTTGCAATAATTACTGCCTTTGCCTCGATTGAATAAAAGACCCCATTGTCTATTCCAAATCCGAAAGCACCGTTTATTTTATTATCTGAAACAGAATAATCAGTAATATTTACTCTGTTCATAACAGTTACATTCGGAAGATTTTCAACCGCATCAGCAAGTATAGGCTTTATATTTTCACCATTGATTTTAAGATTTCGGTTACCTCTTGCAACATATTTTCCATTCTCGTCTTTGAGAATTACAAGACCAAGTTTTTCAAGTTTTTCTGTAACCGAATTAAGCCTTTCAGACATTGTAAGAAGCAAATCCCCTCTTACAATTCCGTCAGCATCTTTTCTTGCATAATCAACATAATCCTGTGGAACGTGTCCCTCTGTTATATAGGCATTAAGTGCATTTACACCTGCCGCAAGACACCCGCTTCGTTTTATATTTGCTTTTTCGCAGATTATGACATTCGTGTCAGGATTTTTTTCTGCAATTGTAATTGCCGCCCAGCACCCCGAAGTTCCTCCGCCGATTATCAGCACGTCAGTTTTAAGACGCTGCAAATTCATTTTATCAACTCCTGTTCAGTAAATATTCGCTGACGGATTCAACACAATTTGCTCCGTCTGATGCGGCTGTTATCACTTGTCTGAGTTTCTTTGTACGAACATCTCCTGCGGCAAAAATCCCCTTTGCAGAGGTGATTCCGTCCTCATCTGCGATTATATATCCGTTATTATCAAGGTCTGCGATTCCTTTCAGCATATCGCTGTTCGGAACGCTTCCGATTGCGGTAAATGAACCGCTGACGCTGAGAGTTTTTTCTTCTCCGTTCTGAGTATATCTGATTCCTTCAAGAAGCTTTTCACCGAAAAACTCAGTCGGAACAGCATTGAGAATCAGCTCAATATTCGGAATATTTTTTACAGTTTCCTGCAGGGATTCACTTGCTCTGAAAGCATCTCTGCGGTGAATTATATATACCCTTTCAGCAATATCCGAGAGATAAACTGCATCCGATAATGCTGTATCTCCGCCGCCGATTACTGCAACTGATTTTCCTTCAAAGAAAGCACCGTCGCATACCGCACAGTAGGAAATTCCTCTTGCTGAAAACTCCTGCTCGCCTTTGATATTAAGTCTTCGGCGATAAGTTCCTGCAGCATAGATTATTGTCTTTGTTTCAAGAGATTTTCCATCTAAAAAAACAACTTTCCATGTATCATTTTCAGGCTTGATTTCAGAAACCTCAGCTTCAACAAATTCAGTTCCTACTGATTCAGCATGATTTCGGAATTTTTCTCCCAAATCATATCCGCTTTCGCCGAAAAGTGCAGGATAATTGTCAACTCTGCTGCTTTCGGCAATCTGACCTGTACCCATGAATTCTTTTTCAATTACAACAGATTTCATATTTGCTCTCTGTGCATAAATTGCGGCTGAAAGTCCCGCAGGACCGCTTCCTATGATAATAACGTCGTACATTTTATTCCTCTATTTCAAGTATTTCCTTTTCTGATGTTTTCGGATCTGTACCGTAAATCCTGAACGAATTCAACACAGGATTCTCTCTGTCCATAAGTGAAAGAATCATATAACTTGCCTTGCTGTCAAATGCAAGTCTTTTGTCCTCATCAGAAGGTCTTGACGGTGATTCAGGATGTGAATGCCAGTTTCCGAGAGGAACAAGTCCCTTGCTTCTCATGTCCTTGATTGCCGCAAGCTGTTCATTCGGGTCAAGCGAAAAATGCTCGTTGGATTTATCAATGTTAGTCAGAAGATATACTTCTTCTACGATTTTATTTTCTCCGTCGATAGTTCCTGCAATAAGTCCACAAGCCTCATTCGGCAACTCGCTTTCTGCATGACGGAGCATTTTTTCAAAATCTGATTTTTTTAATTTTATCATTATTATTCCTCATCTGTAAGGTGAACTCCGTCACATTCTGCCTGTTCATAATCTATAAGCTCTGTAATTGTAGGATTATCACCGCATACATCACATTTTGA
>JAZLGM010000094.1:0-4738 GCA_045616285.1 Ruminococcus sp. | reverse complement strand
ACCTTGATTTCAGTTCAAGAGTTGAATCAGCTGATAAAATTGCAAGTGTACTCGGAGAAGCGGAAAGCAGTTTCTATGAACCTAAACAGATTCCTAAAAAAGAAAAAAGAGGAAGAAAGCTTAAAAAATCCGATTCATCAGAAAGTGCATCAGCATAAAAGTGAGTTCTACCAAAGTTCTACCATTTTTTGTAGAACTGCAAAAAACTAAAAAAATTCTTCCGATATTTTGGTAGAATTCTTGGTAGAACAAAAAGCTCTCGCTCTTATTATTTTTTCTACCACTAAGGCTTACAATCCTTGATTCTACGAGGTTTGAGAGAAAAAAGTTTTGAAAGTTTCGATGAAAATATTGAAATAACTCTTATTTTATGATATAAGTAAATTAAATTGGAGAAATTTTTATGTATGTAAATGCTGCATGGGCGAGATTTTTATGTACTGCACCGACGAAATTGCAGATGTAAGTTTTGTGCAGACATAAACCATCTACCTTTACAAACATGGAGCTTAAAGCTATTGCAATTCCTTCCATTATAGTAGATTTACCTGAACCGTTTGCTCCTATAATTACAGTTAAATTTTCATTAAAATCAATCTTTATATCTTCAAAGCTACGAAAATTATGAAGCTCCAATGACTTTAAATACATACGTTCACCTCACGTTTTATCCCTTATTAATAAATATTATACCACATAGAGATTGATTTTGCAACTAAAAATATTTTTGAAAGTTATTATTGCTTGCTGATATTCTGACACACAACAAAAAACAGCTCACCTGCAATTAAGCAGATGAGCTGTTTTCTTTTTTTGAATTTACATTTTAAACTCTTTCAACTGATTAAGAATAGTTGACTTGCTTACATATGGAGCATGTAAGTCACCCTATGACACTTGAATATCACAAGGTTTACTGCTGGTCTGATATTATGAGGAAAGCAGTAGTACTTGGTTACAGAAACCATCAGACAAGCACCTGCGGACTTCATATTCATGTAAACCGTGACAGTTTAGGTGACAGCCGCGAAGAACAGGACGAAGTTATCAGCCGTATTCTGTATTTCGTGGAACAGCACTGGCTTGAAATCTTCAAATTCAGCAGACGTTCTGAATACAGCATATGTCAGGAGTCTGACAATGCCCTGAAGATCATACTGAATTTTTGAAGAGTGCTTAATAGTTGCAAATAATTCATCAAGACCAAGCGCTGAAAAACACACATCCAGAATACAAGGAGCAAGATGTTTGGGTTCGCCTATGCAGAAAGAATCACCTTTTTCAAACTGTATGTTATATATATCGGGAGATACTGAAGAACCTACATATTCCTTGAGTTCAGGAATCAACGGATTTCCATCTTTGAATGATTGCTTTAGCCTTATCTGTTGGTGCGTTCTTTTAAAAGTTTGATTGTATTAATTGCAGCTTTTCTTGCCATATTCAAGTTCTGCTGAACAGACTTGTCTTCAATTCTGCACCAATCCTCTTCAAAATGAACATTCAGAAGCCAGTGCATAGCTTCAACAGACCACTCCATACGTGCGTGATGAAGTATTTCTTCTGCACTTAATTTCCTACTTGAAATATAGTAATGCCATTCGCTTGATGTACCATTTTTATCTGTAGTTTCACGTAATATCGCTCCTATACAGCAAAGATTTTTCCATTCTTTTCTTTGTTCAAGCCATGCAATATCTGTCGTTACATATGCAGTTCTTTTTTCTATTCTTCCGTGTCCCTTTTCCATTTTTGTATATGTAAGCATTTCTCTGCGTAACATTTCGTCCTGAACATATTCTGCGATATTTTTCTTTATATTTGGATGATTATCCTTTGTACAAAGCAAATAGTATGTATACGGCATTCCACATATTGCATAATATCACTCTCAGATCACATCTTCGCAAATAAGCTCAGGCTTGATTCTGTTTTGTGTAAGAATATCATCAACATTATACCTGTCAATGAATTCCTTTTTCAGACCATAGTTATAAACCTTAACGTCGCTCGGACCGTAGAAACGAGCAATCTTCTCACCAAAACCACCGTCAAGGATTCCGTCTTCAAGAGTAATTACCTTTGTATGATTCTGTTTCAGACTTTCAAGCAGTTCAGTATCAAGACCTGTGATATAGCGTGGATTGATAAGAGTCGGAGCAACACCTGTTTTATTCTCAATCATCTCTGCAACGGCTTCGCCAATCTGATAGAAGTCACCAAGAGCAATAATTGCGATATTTTCACCATTCTGTGTAACCTTGTACTTATTGAGATTGCTGTAATCCTTGTCAATTTCAGCATCTGAATGAATCAGTCCATTGCATGGTATTCGTACAGCTACAGGGAATTTATCCTGTTCAATACTCCAGTCGAGCATTGCAAAATATTCTTCGCAGTTTGTCGGAGCAAGATACACAAGGTTTGGAATATTTGACATCATAGGGATATCATAAATTCCGAGATGTGTAACGTCATTCATTCCATATACAGAAGCCGTATTTATGAGAAGCGTTGCAGAGTTTCCGTTTACACATAAATCCTGTGAAATCTGATCGTATGTTCTCTGGAAGAAGCTTGAATGTGTAGCGAAAACAGGCTTTCCACCGTTTTTAGCGATACCTGAAACCATAGCAACAGCGTGTTCTTCTGCAATACCAACATCAACATACTGCTTTCCTGCAAGATTACGTTTATCTTCGGTAAAACCGATACAAACAGGTACAGCCGCAACAACGGCAACAACCTTTTCATCTTTCTTCATCTTGTCAAGAAGATAATCACAGGTCATTGCGCCGTAATCTTCACCGCCGCCTGTGAATTTACTCTCTCCTGTTTCAGGATTGAAAGGCATACACCAATGCCAATTTTCCTTGTTTGTTTCAGCATCAGCATATCCTTTTCCCTTCTGTGTACAGATATGTACAACAATCGGATGGTCGATATCCTTAACCTTTTCAAAAGCTTCAATCAGCTTTGCCACATCATTTCCATCTGCAACATAAAGATAATCAAGTCCCATTGCCTTGAACAGATTACATTCGCATTTTCCGTCTGAATCTCTGAGAGCTTTCAAATTTTTGTAAAGTCCGCCGTGATTTTCAGCAATTGACATATCATTATCGTTTACAACAATAATGAAATTGCTTTCGAGTTCAGATGCAAAATCTATACCCTCCAAAGCTTCACCGCCACTCAGAGAGCCATCACCGATTACAGCAATAATGTTCTCATTATCACCCTTTAAATCTCTTGCCTTTGCAAGACCGCAGGCAAGGCTTACAGAGGTTGAAGTATGTCCCACATTGAAGAAGTCATGCTCACTTTCTTCGGGATTTGTATAGCCTGATATATCTCCGAAATGCTCGTCAAGGAAATATCCGTCTTTACGTCCTGTGAGAATTTTGTGCGTATAACTCTGATGAGAAACATCATAAACAATCTTGTCAATCGGTGAACTGAAAACGTAATGCATTGCAATTGTCGCTTCTACAAATCCGAAATTCGGACCGAAATGTCCTCCCTTTTTGGAAAGACGATTCATAAGACCGCATCTGATTTCAGACGCAAGTGTTTCAAGCTCTGCTGTTGTCATATTTTTGATGTCAGATGGTGAGTTTACTTTTTCAATATACATATTATTCTCCTGTTCTTATTCCTGACTCCAATCAAGAATACCTGTTATCAAAGACTTTTCATAACGTTCAATTTTGAAATTCATACGTTCAAGTGCCTTGTTGTACTTTTCTCGTTCTTCCAATATTTTTTCTCTTGCTTCTTTTAAAAGATTGCAGCGTGCTTTCATTGTGCCGTCACCCATTTTATAAAGCTTGACATATTCAATCAGCATTTCAATGGGCATTCCTGCACTTCTGAAACAAGCCGCCATTTCCACCCAGCCTAAATCTTCTTCTGTATAGTCACGGATTCCACCGGGAGTTCTGTGGACTTCAGGAATCACACCAACTATTTCGTAATATCTGAGCGTATCAGCGGAAATGTTATACTTATTGCATACTTCCTTTATGGTCATAACAGCACCTCCGATTATATTATACAACTTAGAGTTAACTCTAAGTCAATACCCCAAACATCAAATTGTATGCTTACACAATAAAGTGTATATCATATTGTTTAATTTATACAAATAAAAGCTGTTCGAGAGAACTGTATAATTGACCCGCCCCTGTCAAGTAGACAGTACAAAAAACAAAAATAATCTATGTAATAACCAATAGCAGTTTGCAGTATTTGTGCAGGCTGCTATTTTTTTGCAATCATTTTTGAAGTGAAGGGCGCAACCCGTAACGAAGAAAATGATTGCAAAATCTCGTTCGCGCTGCATGTGCCATATGATATTCCATCGGTGTCATACAGCACAATTTCAGCTGATAACGTTTGTTGTTGTAATAATCAATGTAATCTTCAATTGCTTTTGTCAGCTCTTCTTTGGAAGTGAATTTCTTCAGGTAATACATTTCTGATTTCAGGATTCCCCAGAAACTTTCCATCGGTCCGTTGTCAATGCATCTGCTGACTCTTGACATGCTCTGTGTCATTCCTGCATTAATGATTTTCTGATGAAATGTTTTGTTTGTATACTGAAATCCTCTGTCACTGTGAAACAACGGATGAGCGTCAGGATTCATTGCAACCGCTTCATCAAAATTCGTAAATACAAGTTCGTTGTTGTTATGCTCTCTAATTGTATATGCTACGATTCTTCTGTCATACAAAT
>JAZLGM010000093.1:0-8918 GCA_045616285.1 Ruminococcus sp. | reverse complement strand
AGCGATAGCGTGAACTGCCTGTCGGTGCTACCGACCGGCGTCCCCTACAGTGTTCTACCACGATTCATTTCAAACGTGGGATTTATTTTGATTTCATAAAAAATGAGCGAGGAACGAGCGATAGCGTGAACTGCCTGTCGGTGCTACCGACCGGCGTCCCCTACAGTGTTCTACCACGATTCATTTCAAACGTGGGATTTATTTTGATTTCGTAAAAAACGAGCGAGGAACGAGCGATAGCGTGAACTGCCTGTCGGTGCTACCGACTGTAGGGGTGGGCGCAAGCTGAACCAGCTTGACCGCAGTTTTGGGGCTGTCGGGGACGCCAGCCCCTACATTCATTCTATTGATTATTTCACACGGGACGCCGCAAGCGGCGTCCCGAAACTGTCCGTGGGTGCTACCCACTATTCCTCCTCATCAAGTACAAAATCTATTGTACCCTCGCTGACATTTACTGCCGCACATATTACCTCTACCGTCATTCCGAGTGTATATGATACATTGCTGAATTTCTCCGTAAGTGCAACAGGCTCCGTATAGTCATATTCTCCTTCGGGGAGGGTTCTTATATGCACAAGTCCCTCAACCGTATTCGGTAACTGTGCGTAAAATCCGAATTCCGTAACTCCCGAAATCTTCGCTGTGAATTTCTCTCCTATGTGCTGTTTCATGTATTCAGCCTTGTAGCAGTCCTCACATTCACGCTCTATCGTTACAGCCTTTACCTCTGCCGCTGATGAACGCTCTGAGGCATTCACGACAAATCCTCCGTATCTCTTGTCAAGCCATGTGTTATTATAGCCTGCAAGTACATCCGTTATGATTCTGTGTATTGCAAGGTCGGGATATCGTCTTATAGGCGATGTGAAATGTGCGTAATCTTCAAGCACAAGTCCGAAATGCCCCAACGGTTCGGGTGAATATTCAGCCTTCGCCATTGAACGGAGAACCATCATGTTTACAGCTTCATATTTGTCCGTACCCTTTGCATTTTCAAGTATTGCAGATGCGTGTGCAGGTTTGTATTCTGTAAAATGAGGATAGTCAATTCCTGTTTTTCTGAGTGCTTCACAAAGTGCCGCTGTCTTTTCTTCGGGCGGTGTCTCATGCACACGGTATACAAACGGAATCTGTTTTTCCCTCGCAAGCTTTGCAGCACATTCATTCGCTGTGAGCATGAATTCCTCAACGATTCTCTCAGCCTTTCCCCTCTCCCTCGGCACAACATCAACGCATACTCCGTTTTCATTTATGATGAGTTTGCTTTCCGTTGTATCAAGTTCGGGAGCGTGTCTGCGTTTGCGCTTTGCAATGAGTATGTCTGCAAGTTCGTTTATAAGCGGAATTTCCTTCGCCACACACTCGTATTTACTCTGTATTTCCTCTGTTGCTGTACCGTCAAGTATTGTGTTAATCTCGGCATAAACGCCCTTTACTCTCGATTTAATCACGCTCTTGCAGAATCTGTATGAAATAATCTCTCCCTCATTCGTGAGGTCTGTAAAGCATGAAAGAGTAAGTCTGTTTTCATTCGGATTAAGTGAGCATATTCCGTTTGAAAGTTCCTTCGGAAGCATGGGGATAACTCTGTTTGCATAATAAATGCTTGTACCCCTTTTCAATGCCTCCTTGTCGAGTTCGCTGTTGCCCTTTACATAATGTGAAACATCAGCAATATGAACTCCGAGACGATAACCGTTTTCCGTTTTCTCAACCGATACTGCATCATCGAGGTCTTTTGATTCTGCTCCGTCAATTGTGAAAATCGGGAGACTTCTCAAATCCTCACGATTATTGAAGCTGTATTCCTGTACACCGCCCTCAGAGATTTTTCTCGCCTCTTTGAGTACCTCAGCTGAAAATTCTTCCGGCGCACCATGTGTGCAGAGTACCGAAATAACGCATGATGAAGCAAAATCAGCATTTCCGAATACAGACACAATTTTAACCTTGTGTTCTGCGTGACGTTTTCCACGATATACTATTTCTGCAAGAACCTTGTCGCCTCCGTGGAATTCAACGCTTTCATTTTTCACAATTGTCATGTGATTTCTTGAAGCTGTATCGGGAACAAGATATAATCCTCCGTCTGCAAATTCAATTGTTCCCGTAAGCACGGAATTTCTGAACTGAATAATATCTATAACCTCGCCCTCGGGCTCTCCCGAACGTGATTCAATATCAGCAATGAGAACTCTGTCCCCCGGCATTGCTCCGAGCATACATTTTCCGGGGATGAAATACTCTGTTCCCTCGTCTGTCATTGCAAAACCGAAAGTTCTGCTCAAACGTGTGATTTCGCCTGTATAATACCCAAGACGTGAGCAGAGAGCAACTTTCATTCCCTTTCTTACGGTTATGATTCCCTCATCACGAAGCTGTGCAAATGCCTCAGCATAGATATCATGTCCGAGTTTCTTAGACCTGCATTTTGTTTCGAGTTCACTTATGGACATGAGTTTTTTATTGTTTGTCTGCAAATATGTGACTATTTTATTTTTACATCCTGATACGGATTCCTTTTTATCCTTTTTAGACTGCGATTTTATAAGATTTGACATTTTTTTCTTTGACATATTTTCACCCCTGTGTTTTTAATCAGTCTCTTTATATGTCATTCCTGATTTTATAAAATAAACCCCATGACGGCTGTCACAGGGTTAATGTTTTTTTACTTATTTGTAAATATCGGAATGATGTTTACCGCAAGTGTCACAACAAAGAGAATAATTCCGAGAACTCTTGTAATCTTTCCGAGGATTGCTTCCTTTGTTCTTCCCTCATTCTTTCCGTAGAATGAATCTGTGCTTGCACCTGTAAGTGCTGATGTCATGCTGTCCTGTGATTTCTGCTCCTGTGCAAGACATATACAAATTATAAGAACACATACGAGCAGAAGAACTGCTCCACCAACTATTTCCAAAACTGACATACTGTACCTCCGTAAATTTTCACGATATATGACGGCTTTCGCCTGTTTATTTCAATTAGCTTTTCTATTATATCACAATAAACCCGAAATTGCAATAGACATGAATTAAAATTTCCGCTCTGCAATTGTGATTTTTTTGTCAGTAATTACAAAAATTACTTTCTTCTTGTACCGTTCTTTCTGTCTGTGCTTCTCTTTAAATCGCACATACGCTCCTCACTTGTCTGCTTGAAATGTGACATCATATCCTCAAATGACATTTCAGACTGAGGAACAGTCTTTTTAGGCTCCCATACATTCGGCTTAGGGCGGTATGGTCTTTCAGATCTGCCCTCTCCGTTTCCGTCGCCTTTATCGAAGTTTCTCTCGCCTCTGTCACCTCTGTCACCTCTGTTGTATCTTTCGCCCTTGTCGAATCTCTTTCTCTGAGGTGCAGAATCGCTGTTTTCAACAGCCTTCTTGATTGAAAGGCTTACCTTTCCTGCATCATTTACACCGATAACCTTTACGGTAACGTCCTGATTTTCTGTGAGGTGATCACGAACACTGCTTACATAAGTATTGGCAATTTCGGAAATATGTACCATACCCGAACCGCCGCCCTCGATATCCACGAAAGCACCGTAATCTGTAATTCCCTTAACCTTGCCGTTATAAATTTTTCCAATTTCGAGCTGCTGCATACTAAAATTATTCTCCTTTTTTATTCTTTTGTCCTTTATATGAATACCTTAATCTCTCGATGTTTCATAGAATCTTCTCTCATCGGGATAGGCGTATCCGTATTCTTCCATAGCCACTTTTTCCATATATTCCGACATATCGTCGCTGTCTAGTATTCTTTGCAGTTCAGCATTTTCGGCATTATATGTATCAATCTGAGCCTGTAATGAAGCGACTTCGCTCTGCTTTTCAATGCAGTCCTTACCCGTAGTAAGGATGAGTGCGGTGCATCCGAGGACCGCAACTACGGTTACGATTTTAATAAGTCCTCTGTTAAACAGACCTTTTTTTTCCTTTACAGGTTTTCTTGTCCTCTTTCTCTTTGTTTTTTTCGGCAACGCTCTTCACGTTCTTTCTCTTTATATTTTCTGTTTTATTATACAACAAATCATGATGATTTATCAATAGGTATTTTGAATTTTTCTTCATCTTTTCAATAACTTTGGATATTCCCACAAATTTCACCATTGTTTTTTTGCACAAACACACAAATGACGCAGAAATCGGTTTAAATATAAATCTTAAAACACCTGTGATTATACCGTAAAATTTTCTTATCGTGAGTACAGCCACATTTCCTATCGTGAAAAAATAAACGATGAATCCGAGGATGTTACCGATAACAAAATAATAGCGTATAACTCCCCTTGCACATACAGACGAAAAAGCTGTCAGGAAAAACGAATAGCATATAAAAAACACTATATCTTCAATTGCTGTCAGCACCGAATTATGAGGAAAAATTATTCTCAGCGCACGAAAAAAGTCATAGAATATCCCGATGAAGCCTCCTGCTATGCAGGAAAGTCCGAAAAGCACGAGTTCTTCATCAGCGGAGAAAAAAATTTCGGGTTCTGTCATCTGAAAAGCTTACCCAATACAGTCAGCGGTGCTTTTTTGTCCTTGTCACCGTAAATCACCGACCATATATCCCCTGTAATGGTCATATCCCCTGTTTCAATACTCATGGAATCAATATGCAGTTCCCTCCCCTGTATTGTGAGTTCGCCAAGCTGTGTGTAAAGACAGACCGCTTTTTCGTCGAAGCTGTCAACGTCGGTAATCCCCGAAATTGTGAGATTTTTTCGGTTTTCAAGTATTATGCTCTGATTCGGTTTCAAATTCTTGTCCTGCATTGTGACAAATCCCTCCGTAATTCTGATTTATCAAATTATATGCAGTTACCATGTTAAAAAATACCATAAAAAATCCGTACCATTGCTGATACGGATTTTCGGATTCATAATCAATTATTCTTCGGGCATTTTGATTTCGCCAACGATTGGAAGGGGATCAATTCCCTGCTTTGTGTAGTAGTCTGAAAGTGCTGATCTTACAGCCTGTTCAGCAAGTACAGAACAATGAATCTTTACAGCAGGAAGTCCGTCGAGTGCCTCAACTACTGCATCGTTTGTGAGTTTAAGTGCATCGTCGATTGACTTGCCCTTGATGAGTTCTGTTGCCATTGATGATGTTGCAACAGCCGCACCACAGCCGAATGTCTTGAACTTTGCATCTGTGATGATACCGTTATCAATCTTGAGATACATTTTCATGATATCTCCGCATTTTGCGTTACCGATTTCACCGATACCGTCAGCATTTTCGATTTCTCCTACATTTCTTGGATTTGAAAAATGATCCATAACCTTTTCACTGTACATCATAATTTTATTTCTCCTTATCGGGGGAAACCCTTTTGAAAAAGGGTTATCCCCCGTACCCCTTTCCTAAAACTTTAAATTTATTTTGATTTTTAATTATAAACGATTAATTGAAATTACTCGTATGATTCGCCTTTCATCATTTTTTCCCATACAGGTGAGAATGAACGGAGTTTTTCAACTACATTCGGTACTACTTCGAGAATGTAGTCTACATCTTCATCTGTTATATTCTCCTCGATTGACAGACGGAGTGAACCATGCGCAATTTCGTGTTTAAGTCCGATTGAGAGAAGAACGTGTGAGGGATCAAGTGAGCCTGATGTACAAGCTGAACCCGATGAAGCACAGATTCCGTTCATGTCAAGCATGAGAAGAAGTGACTCTCCCTCGATTCCCTCGAATGAAATGTTGAGATTTCCGGGGAGTCTCTTGTCTCTGTCTCCGTTAAGTCTTGAATATGGAATTTCAAGAAGTCCGTCAATGATTCTGTTTCTCTTGGGTGTGATGATTTCTGCCTTTTCCTTGATATTCTTTGATGCTTCCTCAATTGCAACTCCAAGACCGACAATTGCAGGAACATTTTCTGTACCTGCTCTCTTTCCTCTTTCCTGTCCGCCGCCATGAATGAGATTAGGAAGTGCAATTCCCTTCTTTACATAGAGAACTCCTATTCCCTTCTGTGCGTGGATTTTATGACCTGAAAGTGAAAGCATATCTATGCCCTGTTCATGCACATTAATGTCAACGTGTCCCACAGCCTGTACTGCGTCAGTATGGAAAAGCACTTTCTTTTCATTACAAATCTTTGCAATTTCATCAATAGGCTGAATTGTTCCGATTTCGTTGTTTGCATACATGATTGTAACGAGTGCTGTGTCCTCACGAATTGCATTTCTGATGTCCTCGGGGTTGATAAGTCCCTTTTCATCAACAGGAATATATGTTACCTCAAAACCTTTCTTTTCAAGGTCCTGAGTTGTGTGAATTACTGCGTGATGCTCAAAAACTGATGTAATGATGTGCTTTTTTCCCTTCTTTGCAAGTCTTTCAGCAGTTCCCTTGATTGCCCAGTTATCGGACTCCGAACCACAGCTTGTGAAGAAAATTTCTCTTGCATCCGCACCGATTGCCTTTGCAACCTTTTCTCTTGCAGTCTCAACTGCTAATTCTGCGTCTCTGCCGAGTTTGTAAATGCTTGATGCGTTTCCGTATGCCTGTGTGAAATGCGGAAGCATTGCATCAAGAACTTTCTGTGATACCGCTGTTGTTGCGGCATTATCTGCGTATATGAATCTCTTTTCCATTTTTTTACTCCTTATTTTGAATGGGGGAACGCTGCATTGTGCGCCTCAGCGTGTTCCACGCTGAGTGTGGATTTTTCCCCAAGCCCTTTTATGGGGGAAACCCTTTTGAAAAAGGGTTATCCCCCATACCCCTTTCCTAAAACTTTAAAATAATAATGTTTTATAAATTTATTTGTATCGTAATTCTATCCCGATTTTAATACAAACGTGGATTGAATTTCACCAGTTGTAGGGGTGGGCGTCCTCGACCACCCCTAATCGGATTTCGATTTGCTTTTGGCGTTGGGACGTCGAGGACGCCGTCCCCTACGGTCGGCAGCACCGACAGGCAATTCACGCTGACGCTCGTTCTTCGCTCGTTTTTTCCTGAATCGAAATCAATCCCACGTCTGTAAAAAAATGAACACAATATTATATCCCGATTTATTACCCTAAAACTCAATATATTGAATACTTGTCTCTCTGTGCCACAGCGAGTGCGTCACAGCGTTCATTTTCGGGATGTCCTGCGTGTCCCTTTACCCACACGAAAGTAACTTCATGTTTTTCAAGCAAAGGAAGTAATTTCTCCCACAAATCTATATTCAATGCCTGTTTTCCGTCGGACTTTTTCCAGCCTTTTTTCTTCCAGCCATACACCCAGCCTTTTGTTATGCTGTCCACAACATATTTGCTGTCGGTGGTGAGAGTTACCTTACATGGTTCTTTAAGTGCGGCAAGTCCCATAATAACTCCCGAAAGTTCCATACGGTTGTTTGTGGTTTCTCTTTCGCCTCCCGAAAGTTCCTTTTCGATTGTTCCGTATCTCAGAACAACTCCGTAACCTCCCGGTCCCGGATTTCCGCTGCACGCACCGTCGGAATATATTTCTACTGATTTTATGTTACTCACCCCTTTTCCCTGCATTTCTGCATTTACTATTATACCCCAAATCATTTCCAAGATGTGTAATTGTTAACCTTTGGAAACTCCTATTTTGTTAGTATTATAAAACATTGATAAAAAATTAACGTGGGGTTGAGGTTCAATTTATTTTCGGTGTCGGGACTACAAATTGCCTGTCGGTGCTGCCGACCGGCGTCCCACAATGGTATTCATATATTTTTCGGGGATGTATTGTAGGGGCGGCGTTCCGCCGCCCGTGGTAATCCGATAAACATAAAATTGAAAAACAATTTATTGAATCGGATTTTTTAATTTCATACCCACAATATTTTTCATGCAACGAATTTATTTGTAAAACAAGAAGGGCGCCGAAACGGCGCCCCTACATTCATTCTATTGATATATTTCACACGGGACGCCGAGGGCGGCGTCCCCTACAACATTCTGTTTGTATTATTCTGAAACTTTGGGCGGTCGAGGACGCCCGCCCCTACAGTCGGTAATTCAATACCACATTATAATTTAAAAATTAATTTCCATATATTTCTTCAAAAAACGCTTGACAAATCTGTTTAAATGTGCTACAATAATAATTGTCCAAAGGGACGTTTTTAATGGTATACCATATTTCGCCAAAGGGCGCATTGTTTAATTGCCGAAGGGCAAACTGTGGGGGCATAGTTAAACTGAATCAGAGGTTGGAAAAGAGTGCTTGAATCTCACATTTTGCAGTAAAAATTCATGTGTTCATTTTGTGTAGCGTGTGAAAACTGTGCGAAATTTTAAGTTAAAACAATTATGAGGGTCAAAAAACGGCTATTTTACCGCTGTTTAACAGACCCCCATCACCATAGGGTGGTTGAAACTCAAGACTCTGAAACATAGCTTCGATTTTTTCCTCGTTTAACAGACCCCCATCACCATAGGGTGGTTGAAACTGAAACGGCTCTTTCATAGTTTGCTGCTGAAGGTTTAACAGACCCCCATCACCATAGGGTGGTTGAAACCTTCCACAGGGGTATTTTCTGAGGAGTTTTTTCGCGTTTAACAGACCCCCATCACCATAGGGTGGTTGAAACATAGAAAATCTCATCCATCCTTCAACGTTTCCGCCAGGTTTAACAGACCCCCATCACCATAGGGTGGTTGAAACTATATTCTGTGAGCATTATTATATCCTTTCTATAGTTTAACAGACCCCCATCACCATAGGGTGGTTGAAACAATACGTATGCATATCGCCTAATGTGATAAATATGTTCTGTTTAACAGACCCCCATCACCATTTCGCCAAAGGGCGCTCGAAAAAATAAAAACCTCAGAAATGAATTTTTCATCATTTCTGAGGTTTTTTCTGTATATTGGTGTTTCAATTGGGGTTCAATTTATTTTCGGTGTCGGGAC
>JAZLGM010000092.1:0-2466 GCA_045616285.1 Ruminococcus sp. | reverse complement strand
GATTATTTCAGCTTGGTGTTCGTCAAAACTGTGAGCTGTTATGATCTCTTTTTCCTTTTTATCCTTTTTTGTCATTATAACAAGCATTTTTGTGTCAGTCAAGCTTAGCTTTTTTCTGTCAGTTTTTCTGGGCAAAAACAGGCAAATGTGTCCTTCTTTGGTTTTATAACCTAATATATTTTTTCCATCAACAACACTCTCGGCAAGTTCAACACCACGTTTTTCATATTGTTCTTTTGTTATTATTCCATCTTTTTCGTATTCGGCGGCGTGTGTTCTTCCGTTTTGCCAATGATTATTTAATTTTTGCTTATTAGGAAACCCTTTCTTAACAAGTTCATTTTTACCTGTTGCAGAAATATCGTCAAATTTAATTATACCACTTTCCCCCGATTTGTCAACGGATTTCTCAGAATTCAGCCCTCTGAAAGTGATGTTTTCACTTTCAAGCTTCTTTGCCTCGTCTTTGGAAATAACACGGGGCTTTTTGTATTTAATCTTTTTCGGATTGGTCTTTTTTTTACTGTCCCATACAATTACACGGGTTCGCCCGTTGATGTAAGTAAGAATACATGAGCATTTGTCATGATAACGGAAAACATCAGCCGGCGCAGAAGAATACTCATATTTTCCTGCAAGGGAATTACACCATGCACAGCATTTTCCGTCCGTGGTGCGTTCAACGTAGCATTTGATTCCTGCATCAGAGCGGAGCTGTGCATTTTCCTTTACATAATCGCTTGAAAATGAGTTCGCCACGTTGGAAACAGCATTCTCAGCACGTCTCTGAATCACGCTGTCATCAACGGTCTTATCCATGAGCGAATGTGCAACCGTCTCCACACGTTCAGAAGGGTAGGCGGCTTTCTTAGGCTGAATGTTCAGACCTGTCTTTGCATCAACGCTTTTCTGAACCACCGAAAGAGATGCGTTTGACTTCTCATAACTGCTTTTCAGAAGCATTTTACAGACTTCATCACGCTGATCCGTGCCGAGAACCTTTTCCGAGAATAATTTTCCCATGATTTCATTGACAAGATGATTATATTCAACCGCTTCTGCAAGTGAAGCAGAACCGTTTTCAATTCGGGTTCTTAGTCGGGAAATACTGCTGTCATGCTCTGCTGCTTCTTCAATTTCAGCGTCAATTATGCTGTAAAGTTCCTCTGCTGTCATTCAGCATCACTCTCCAACCCTGTGAGCTGTCTGATATTGCGTGAACCCATGAAGCCCTCAGAAGCCTGATTAACTTTGAGAATCGCATCACCGATAACACCCATGCTTGAAGCATCAGGCTCAAATATCGGAAGCCATAAAGCCTTTGTGTCAGCAAATGCAACTCTGTTGTATTCATAATCATCACGCACACAGGCGGCAAGATAACCTGCATTCAGGAAGCCTGTCCCGAAAGTTCTCTGTGCCTTTCGTGCCATGAGCCTCAGATTCTCATGAGCAGCCTTTATTGCATCCGAGCTTGACGGGTTGACAGTGTTGAATCCCAAATCATCCATTGTCAGACCTGTCTCCCCTGCAAACATTGAAGCGTATGTTTTAAGCTGTTCCGTGAACGGTGTCATGCTCTGCTGTGCGAACTGTCCGACAGTCGGCTTGTTTCCGTTTTCGTCTTCTCTGATGTCGAGGAATGACGAATATGTGGCTTTTCGACCGTTGAACTGTGCTTCCTCAGATAGTCCGACAACGTATTTCTGAGGGATGCTGTAAAACTCGGCTGATACTTCCATTCTTCCGAGGTTACGCATAACAGCCTGCACGATATCCATGCAGGCTCTTGAAATTCTTGAATGTCCGAAAGGACGTTTTGCATCAGGTCTGTTTATAATCGGAACAAGCAGTGCAAACGGAGCTTCATGTTCCATTGTCATATCTTCCACAATTCTTCCGTTTACATAGTAATACGTTGCTTTCGGGAGGAAGTAAGCCTCTAAAATCGGCTTGTTGTGGTCGTCACGTTTAAGAACCGCATAACCTTCTGTCAGCATATTTGTAACAGGATCTATAATTCCTGTGGCGTTTCCTCCGTCAATGACCTGCAATGACGGATAACCGCCCTCCTGTCTGCCTATGTAGATAAAACTGCAAGAACTTATAAATGCCGATAATACTGCATTGTCAAACAGTATATCGGCATTGTTGAGTTTATAAATTTCATTGATTCCGAAATTATCATTTTCAAAGCTGTCGAAAACGGTTCTGTCTGCAAGGCTGTCAACCGCCTTTGCACACCAGCCGAGGGAACGGCTTACATTTCGGAAGCCTTCGGGGATAAGGCTGCTGATTTCCTGCGCCCTGTTTTTCATTTCATAATAACCATATCTTCGGGCAACTCTGAGCTGTTTCGTGGTCAGCTTTCGTTTAAGATATTCAATTCCGTATTCCAAGATATCACCTCTTTTCTGAATGGGGGAACGCTGCATTTGTGCGCCTCAGCGTGTTCCACGCTGAGTG
>JAZLGM010000091.1:0-58688 GCA_045616285.1 Ruminococcus sp. | reverse complement strand
TTCTAAAACTTCGTTGAACTTCTCTTTCCTCAGTCCCGAACAGCTTCTTCTTTTCCTTAATCCGTTCCTCTTACGTATCGCTCTCCCGTCCGACAGCTTTTATATTATATCATCTCTCCTTCTTTTTGTCAACTAAAAGTTATTTGTTGATTCACTCCTTTTTTTGTCGCTATTTTACAAATGATTCCTCTCTCTTCTCTTTTTCTACAAAAAAACGGCCACCTTATTCTGATGACCGTTCTTCCTTATTCGTTTACAGTACAAACCATGTGCTGTCGGCATTGGCGATATGTCCGCCATGTACAGCATTCTCGGTTGAACCATTCCTTGCTGCACCTTCAGCTATTGTTGTAGGATATGCGCCAAAGTACACATCATTCTCACTTCTTGCAGATACAACTGACTGCACAACGTAATTCTTAATATAAATTTTGTATGTTGTTCCCTCGTCGTCAAGAATTCTGTTTACGATTCTCGCAAACATACGATCCTGATCCGTCAATGCTGCAGGAATAGATGTGTCTGTTCCGCTTGTAACCTTTCCACCGTTATGACCGTCCCAGAAAAAATAATAATCTCCGCTTGTCATGTATGTCGCACCGTTTGTTCTCTCATAGGACTTCATCTCGGTTGCCGCTGTCTGAGCCGCATTGAATATCAGCTTTGCTTTCTTATTCTGTGATGAAATTCTCGATTTATGGATATATGAAACCCAACTCAGACTGACAATGCCGATTAAAATTCCTATAATTGCAAGAACCACAATAAGCTCTATAAGTGTAAAACCTTTCTTCTTACGCATAGTTATGCCTCCTAATTTAATTTAAATCTATTATAACAAATTATTCATAATTTGTCAATAAAAAGTCTTGCCACGATTTAAACAAATTCATCTCGCATTTTTTGTGCAATTTTCAAATCTCAAAAAAAAGGCCTCCCGAAGGAAGCCTTTAATATTTCAATTAATTATGAAAGTGTGATTGACTCTGAGTGCTGTGAATTGTACTTAGCAAGTGCGTCATCAAGAGCATCTGTTGCAGAAGATGGAGCTGCAGTTCTTGTAACACCTGTAACACCAGATTTAGAAGGGTTATCGTATGTCTTGTTTGTGTAAATGATTGGAGCAGTACCATAGTATGCACCTGACTTTGCAGAAGAACAAATAGCAACACCATTTACAACACCGATTGCAAAGTCTGTGTTTGCAACATCATCAAAGTATGGAAGCATATATGCCCAAATATTATCAGCAACAATCTGCTTGTCAGCAGCAAGTGTATCCGAACCTGCGCCAGCTGTTGTAGCATGAGCAAGTTTTTTACCGTTGATATTAGCGTCGCACTTCATATCAACTTCATCAAGCTCTTCAAGAGCTGAGTTAGCAGCCTTAAGAATTGTAGCTGCAGCTGAGTTTGCACCCTGGATCTTTGACTTCTTAACGTAGCCAAGCATTGATGGAACGAGGATTGCTGCGAGAACACCGATGATAGCAATTACAACGATGAGCTCAATAAGTGTAAAACCTTTTCTTGTTGTTTTCATAACGAAAACCTCCTTAAAAATATTAAATTGATTTTTTGTCCTTTCGGACGCTTTTCGTTTTGGGATCCGGTCACTTGCCTTTGTGCTGTTTCCGTGTCCCTTACTGTGATTATAGTATAACACTTTATTCATAAATTGTCAACAGTTTTTTGAAATTTAATACACAGAAAAGCAACTTTCTACACTTAAACGGTAAAAAGCCCATTTTTGCATTTAATCTTCGTCACAATGCACAACGTTCTGTGAACTTTTTAAATTTTATAACTATAAAACATATTATTTACAAAGTATTTCCTTTCCGTATAATCAATGACAATTTCTTACAAAAAAGTTACAGAATATCTACCTTTGGTATATTGCACTAATTATCTATATCGCATTTGTATACTTTTTACATACATCTGATATTGTTATTTTTATATCATAAACATAGTTTTTCCCCATTTTCCACATCATTTATTTTTAGATATAGTAATTTCATCACATTGTTAAATATTAAATGTATATTTACAATCACCCGATTTTATGCCCCACAAATTATGAAAAGGGACCGCTTTCGCAGTCCCTTTAAAATCATATCTGATTGAGGTAACGATAGAATTCTTCCTTGTCCTGGCACTTGTCAAGAGCATCTCTTTCGTGAATGATGCCTGTCTTTGTAAGTCTTGCAAGTTCCATGTCAAGACTCATCATGCCGTCCTGCTTACCTGTCTGGATAGCTGACTGAATGAGGTGAATCTTGTTATCACGAATCTGTGCTGAAATAGCGTCTGTTACGTTGAGGATTTCCATACAAGCTACTCGTCCTGTACCGTCCTTCTTAGGAATAAGTGTCTGTGAAACTACGCCTACGAGGTTGTTTGCAAGCTGTGTACGAATCTGCTGCTGCTGGTGTTCAGGATAAACGTCGATGATACGGTTGATTGTATCTGCGGCACTTGTTGTATGAAGTGTTGACATTACAAGGTGTCCTGTTTCAGCGGCTGTTACAGCAGCCTGAATTGTCTCGAAGTCACGCATTTCTCCTACGAGGATTACATCCGGGTCCTCACGAAGTGCGGCTCTGAGTGCGAGTGCGAAGCTTCCTACGTCGTCGCCGATTTCTCTCTGGTTTACCATACATCTCTTATGCTCATGTACGTACTCGATAGGATCCTCAACTGTGATGATATGCGCTGACTTGTTAAGGTTTACATAGTCAATCATGCCTGCAAGAGTTGTTGACTTACCTGAACCTGTAGGTCCTGTTACGAGAACAAGTCCTCTTGGACGCATTGCGAAATCTTCGAGAATTACAGGGAGATTAAGGTCTCTGAGGGTTGGGATATCGTTTCTGAGAAGACGGATAGCGATAGCCGGCTTGCCCTTCTGGAAGTATACGTTTACACGGTGACGGTAACCGCTTCTTGTCTGGAATGAAAAGTCGGTGTCAAGGTGCTGGTTTACGTGAGTCTGCTGTGCATCATTTGTCATCTGATTTACAATGCTGAGAATTTCCTCCTCATCCATCTCAGGATACTGTGAACGCATTGTTCTGAGATTACCGTTAAGTCTTACAACAGGTGCAATACCATAAGTAAAATGTAAGTCTGAACAGCCGAGAAGTCGAACTTCATCAAGAATTCTGTTAATTTCAATAGCCATATTGTTTCCTCCTACTTTTTACGAACACACATCAAACTGTAAATGTTGTTCTTACTACCTCGTCAATAGAGGTCTTACCCGCAATACAAAGCTGTGCAGCGTTATCACGAAGAAGCTTTGTACCATTCTGTGTAGCTGCTTCTTCAATATCTTCCTTACCACCGCCTGCGGCAATGATTGAAGATACCTTTGCTGTACAGTGAATAATTTCGTGGATAGCAGTTCTTCCTCTGTATCCTGTATTGTTACAAGCAGGGCATCCGCCTGCATCGTAAATCTGAATGCTCTGGTCAATTCTGAGAAGGTCATTTTCTTCCTCAGTAGTCCATCTCGGAACCTTACACTCAGAACAAAGAACCTTAACAAGTCGCTGAGCGATAACACCGATAAGTGATGTAGCAACCATGTAAGGAGCAACGCCCATATCGATAAGACGGACAACAGTTGAAGCTGCGTCATTTGTATGAAGTGTTGAAAGAACAAGGTGTCCTGTGATAGCGGCACGGATACCGATATCGGCAGTCTCCGAGTCACGCATTTCTCCGACCATTACGATATCCGGGTCCTGACGGAGGATAGAACGGAGGGCAGCGGCGAATGTCATACCTGCCTTTGTATTAACCTGACACTGATTGATACCGTCGATAGCTTTTTCGACAGGGTCCTCAACTGTGATTACGTTTACGTTTGGTTTTGCAAGCTCACCGAGAGCAGCATAAAGAGTTGTTGTTTTACCTGAACCGGTAGGTCCTGTTACGAGGATAACTCCATGTGGAACTCGGAGCATTGACTCAAAGAGCTGATAGTTGTAATCTGACATACCGAGGTCAGTAATCTTACGGAGAGCAATCTGTCCTGTTGAAAGAATTCGGATAACGATTTTCTCACCGTTTACCATAGGAAGTGAAGATACACGGACGTCAAGAGTAACGCCGTCAACTACCTGTGTGAAACGTCCGTCCTGCGGGATTCTCTTTTCAGCAATGTTCATTCCGCTGATAAGTTTAAGACGTGTAGCAAGAGCAGAGTGAACTGCACTTGAAATGTTCATAAGTTCAACAAGGTCGCCGTTTACACGAATACGGATTCTTGTATATGTCTTGAATGGCTCGATATGAATATCGGTAGCGTCTGCTCTGTAAGAGTTTTCAATAATAGTAGTAGCAAGCTTAACGATAGGAGCTGACTCAACTCTGTCCTTTGACTCCTCATCTTCCATTGAACCGCCGAGGTCAGTATTCATTGCATTGATACTGTCAACCACGCTGTCAACGTTCTGCATTGAGTAGTTCTTACCGATTGCCTTGTTAATAGCTGAGGTTGTAGCAAGTACAGGAACTGTATCCATACCTGTTGAAACCTTGATATCTTCAAGAACAATGAAGTTTACAGGATCGTTTGTTGCCACAGTAAGACGCTTACCTGTGATAGCAATAGCAATAACTGTGTGCTTTCTTGCAAGAGCTTCAGGTACTTTCTGTACAGCTTCAGCATCAACCTCAATATTTTCGAGATCAACATACTGAACTCTCAGCTTTCCTGCAAGTGCCTTTGTAAAGTTGACTTCAGACATGAAGCCGAGTTCAACGACAACGTCGCCGAACTTCTTTGTTCCGTTTGACTCTTTCTGAGCCTCGAGAACTTTCTGGAGCTGTTCAGGTGAAATCAGCCCCTGACCAACCAAGTAGTCGCCAATTCTTTCGTTTCTCATAACATACCTCCGCTATTCCAGAGCCTGTGGCTGAATTATAAGATTTTTCTGCACAAACTCTTAAATTATACTTGAAATTTCAATATTTTATGCTATAATATTAATATGAAAATTTAATATGAAAGGAGGGTAAAATCAATGTTTGAATTTGAAAATATGCTCCATGATGAATTTACGGAGTGGCCTTTCAAACTAATGTTTTACCTCGTAGTCTTCCTCTACGGAATCTGCATCGGAAGCTTTCTGAATGTTGTAATTATCAGACTGCCCCGACATGAATCTCTGATCAAAAGGTCTTCGCATTGTATGAGCTGCGGTGCAACCATAAAGCCTATTGATCTGATCCCTGTATTCAGCTGGTTAATGCTGAAGGGTAAATGCCGAAATCCTGAATGCAAACAAAAAATTTCAGCTCGCTATCCAATAGTGGAAAGCCTTAATGGTATTCTTTACCTCCTGACTTTTGCTGTTTTGGATATTAATGCTAAATCCATAATAACCTGCGTTCTGATGTCTCTGCTGATAGTAATCGGATTCATGGACTGGGATACAATGGAAATCGACATGATTATTGTCGGAATCATTCTTCTCCTCGCAGTTCCAATGGCCGTATTTACAGATGAGGTTACACTCAAACAGAGAATCATCGGTGCATTGGTAATAAGTGTTCCGTTTTTCATAATCGGAGAAGTCAGCCGAGGCTACTGTAAAAAGAAGTACGGCGAGGACTTTCGTGCAATTGAGCTCGGTGATACGATACTTATGATCGCAGGCGGAGCATATCTTGGAACACAGGCTGTTATCGTTTCAGCATTACTTGGAATTATACTTGCTGCCATCGGCGGAATCGCCTACAAAAAGGCAACAGGTGAATCAAAATTTGCTTTCGGACCGTTCCTCTCAATGGGAATTGCAATTGCATCTCTTTGGGGAAACGAAATTGCAGGATGGTATCTCGGTCTCCTGAAATTTGAGTAAAGCGCAAAAAATATTACAGGCAGCAGCATTTGACTGCTGCCTGTTTTTTTGTGTTAGTGTAATTCGTTTGCGTATGAGTAGATAAAGTAGATGTCGTTTGAGAAGTCAACCTGATTGCTCATGAACTCTGTTGAAGTCTCATTTGAATGGAATGCAGTAATTGAAACGCCCTTATCATCGCCCCATTTACCTACTGTGTCAAACGGATTTGCAGGATCTTTTGTTTTATTTTCATAAATACAAAATCTGCTCGGAACCATGTTATGGTTGAATCCGATATTGATAAGCGGAATATTTGCTACTGAAATAGAACATGGAGTTCTGAATTCTCTGCAAGTATTTGTACCCTTATCATCGATAACATCAATGTATCCAACGGATTCATTTTTATTATGCTTGTCAAGAATAATGGAAACCGCAAGATCCTGATTGCCAATCGGCGCAAAATCTTCGCCCTTCTTATCTGCTTCAATCACTCTGTAAGTTCCGCCTGTATCAGATATTGCACCATCAGCAAACTGATGAGCTCCGATTACATAGTTGTAATCATAAACTGAATTAGAACCCTCAAAATAAGCTTTGCTGAGCTGTTCAACTTCAGTGCCGCCTGTTAAAGTAACGGAACCCGCTGTATTAAAATCATAAGTGCGGAGTGTTATCTGTCCCTGAGCAAATGTTCCATCAGCGTTGTTCAGAAGACGCATAACATAAACCTTTCCCTCGATAGGCTTTGTATCAAGTGTACCGCCATGATCATAAGTAACAATCTCTGAATAGTTTTCATTAACATATTCCTTAACTATTTCATCAATGCCGCTTAATGTAACATCAGCACCCTTCTTGAGACTGACATATTTAGCGTCACCGCCTGTAACATGATCTCCTGTCATTACCCAAAGAGCATCTGCATACTGAATGCTGCTCTTAACGTACTGACCGATATTATCAGTATTAGCATAAGTATTCTCGCTGACTGCTGTGTTTGTCATAATCTTTGAAGCAGGATTGAGAACTCTGATAACAGCAAGCATGATAATTGAAAACAGTACCATTACAATAATAAGTTCAAGGAGCGTAAAACCCTTCTGGGTTCTTTTTCTTTTGTTACTCAAAATATCTCCTCCCATCATGTTGTCGGTGCTGTTGTTGGTTCCTGAATTTCATCAATAAATTTCAGGTCAAGTCTTCCGTTTGCCTTATTCTCCATCTCAGTAATCTCTTCAGCTGTCATTCCATCTGTGTAAACATCCTTAGTGGAATAATATTTACCGGTAAGTTCTTTCTGAGGATTTGAATAAGTTTTTTTCGTGTCACTAAGACCGAGTTCAGGCTTAGTCTTATCTTTTAATTCATAATAACTTCCTGAACCCTCTGCTTTGATAGTAATTTCAATATCTGTTCCTGAAAGCTGTTTATCAACAGGATTTGCAGGATCAGTATTATCAATTCCATATTTTTTCTGTTTACTTGCAGCATAATGATCTTCAACTACAATCTTATCTTTAAGATTTGTCGTCGCACGTCTTGTGCTGTCAACATAAACACCGTAAGTTAACAAAACCAAAGCAAGCATTGCAAATACAGCAAGAGCAACAAGTACCTCAATAAGAGTCATGCCTTTAAGTTTTCTTTTATTCTTCATAAAAACATCCTCCTTTAATTAGTACTCAGCAAAGTAACTGTACTGGAAGTAACCGATACCTGTCTTAAGTGTACCGCCGACACCTGCACCACCTGCATCAGTATTGGCAATTGTTGCGTTGTTCTTCATCTTAGCTTCCTTAAAGAGAGCGTTTCCGATGATTACAGGCTTTAATCCTGAATGTACCTCACCTGTTGCACAGACATACTCAACAGCGAATCTGCCTGTAGCATTATCAAGTGTCTCAAATTCTGTATAAGGAGATCTGAACGCACCACATACTAAAGCAATATTACTTACATTAAGCTTTGAACCCTCTCCGCCATACCAAGCAATATTCATTGTATCATCTTCTTTAACTGTTGAACCTGCAACAATATTGTCGGGATGAACAGCTGCATTCTGAACTGTAAATGTTCCGTTTTCTTCAATAAAGAATTTTACTGAACCTGCAGCATTACTATCAATCACAATTTCACCTGCACCGGCATTATTTACACCTGTAAAATCTGTTCCACCTTCGGCGGTTACTTTTGTTCCGTTTTTAATGTATACCCACATATCTGTAACAGGGCTGAGAACAATCTTTGTATTAATCTTACCTTCAAGATAACAGCTCTCTGTAACTGCACCTGAGGCATTTTTAGCAGCTTCATCTACTCTTTTGAGAGTTGATAAAGGTACAGGACAATCTTTAGGATATCTTGTAACATCAAATTCACCTGTTGTTGTATCATATCCAAGAGTCTGACGCACTTCACCGAGTGTCATGGCAATTTTTGTGCTTGTGTCAGCTGCAACGAAACTTCCGCCTTTGACTTCACCTAAGATAGCTTCTCTCTTCATGTTTGAAGGATATATTTCTCCACTATACGATGAAGAAGGCGTTACAGTTCTTTCAGAAACGGTGCCTGATGCATCCTTAGCTTTAATCTTTGCATTTGGATCTGCTGTAAATACTGTATCATAAGCATCCCCTTGCGATACTACATTGCCCGACGGATCGTAATATACAATACGGAAATTTCCAGTATGTTTATAATTTCCGCCTGAACCAAGGAAACCATCCTTTGTATTCTCTTTTCCAGGAACAAAAAATGCGTATGTCTCCCAATCCGCCATACCGTACTCTGCCTTTTCGTCAGCATCATTAACGGGTGCAGTTTCAATGCTTACTTCGGGATCGGAATCAGTTCCCTTTTCGCAGTAATATCCGGACTTCATAACTTTTGTATTAGTGCCAAAATTACCATAAATATTACCCTTAACAGTTAGTGCTCCATTATTTACTCCATTATCCACAACAGAAATAGAGCCGCCGACTACAAGGTCACCATTAATTGTAGTTGCATTATCACCAAACAGAGTTAAGTTTCCTGCCACTCGCACATCGCCATCAATTGTAACGCCTCCGAGTTTAAGGTCACCATTACAGTAAATGTTACCACCTGTTGAGTAGAACTGTGATGATGTCTTGTTGTATGTCGAACTGGTCCATCTGTACAAAGAACTTGACTGACCACCAATCTGACTTGTTTTATCTGAATCCATCAGATAAACATCACCATGTATATTTGGTTTGTGAATTTCTGCGCTACCCAAGAATACATTGTAAGGCTGTTCTTTGGATGTATTCGCATTCTTACCAATAAATAATTCTGAATCAGAAGTCATTATAAGTCTGCCGTTTATAAACAGATATGGTACTTCCTGCTGTGAATATTCTTCACTAACACCGTAATCATCACTAAACAAAACGAGATCGTTATTCTGAAGCTTAAGATCACCCATGATAATTGTCTTACTATCCCAGGTATTAACCTTAATATTAAGACCGGTACCTGTTGTAGCATCAAAATTACCATTTATAAAAGTAACCATATTGTCAAGAGTTGTTCCTGATCCACTTCCTTTGTAAGTCTTGTCACCGTCATCAGTCGCACCTATAACGAGTGCTCCGGTATAGTAACCCTCTGTAGATCCTGCTGCTGCTCCGCCTGCTGACTGAAGACCTTTAAGCTTAGCAGAATTATTCTTTGTAGCAGGCTGTGCTCTGAGATAAAGTGAAATAGTCTTTGTTTCCTTACCAACTTTTGCTGTTGCAGAAAGTTTATATGTCGGAACTTCAAACCAATGTGGATCCTTAGTCGGATCATCATATCCGAAAACCCATTCCTTCGCACCGGGAACCTGCTCGATTCTCATCTTGTTTTCAACAAAGTTTCCTGATGCATCATAATATCCGATATGCCCCATAGACGCTGAACCAAGACTGATGTCAATATCCATTCCTGATGAACCAACGTTCTGTACAGCTGCGGCAATTGCAGGATCTTTCTCCATAGCAGTTGTCAAACTGTCCAAAGCCGCTCTGGCAGTATGCTCTGCCTGTGAGGTTGAGTACGATCTGTGCGCACGATTATTTGCTGCCGCAGCAAGAACAAGGGTAGTTCCCATGAAAATGATGAGCAGAGACATAACCGAAATTACAGCAAGAAGTACAGAACCCTGTAATTTTCTATTCTTTATAGATTTCATCTTTCTAACCGCCTTTCAAGGTATTTTTTTCTATTACCCGAGCGTCCGATAAAATTATTCTGCATCTGTGTTTGGTTTATCCATTGCAAAGACTGAGTAGAATGACATTACGAAATCAACTGTTGTTTCTTCTTCATCGTCTGCGTCAGGATCCGCTGCTGTTCCAAATGTGTAGTCGCTGAACTGGACTGAGTCAATGATTCTTGCGTCACCGAAGTCTTCAAGAGCCTTCATGTAGTTCCATACGTTCTCTCTTGTACCTGTTACAGTAATTGCATACTGGTTAGAGATAACTTCCTGAGTATCTCTGTCCTTAAGAGCTGAACTCTCAGCTGTGAGTTCATCGTAAGCTGCCTGAAGTGATCCGTTGATATCAGCTGCCTTGAAAAGATCCTCTGCAAGCTGTGATTCCTCAAGGTAGTAATATTCAAGATCTCCGCTTGAAAGACCTGAGAGTTCAAGTCTTGTAATCTTAACCTCACAGTCCTCAGCTGTCTGTCTCATCATCTGGTCAACCTTGTATGTCATATCTACATCACCTGTAGGAATAAAATCTTCTACAAGCTTGTTTGTATTCTTATATGTCTCTTCAATTTCATTCTGAAGTGGCTTGATCTGGTCAATCTTCGCCTGAACCTCGTCACGTTCCTGCTGTTTAGTCTCAAGTGTAGCCTTGTCATCTGCAAGACTCTGTGACTTTGGCTTTATAAGTCCTACGAAGCCACCGATAAGAATGATCATCGCAAGAAGTACACCGAGGATAATTTTATCTCTGTAATTCAATTTCATTGTAATCAGCCTCCCTATTATTCTGCGCTTTCTTCTGCTGCTGTTTCAGGGTGATATGCACTCTGTCTGCCCTTGAGAGCAACAACTACTTCAAATGCAGCGTATGAATTTTCTTCCTTAACGGTTCTTCCGCCTTCTTCGTCGTCACCGCCGCCTACCTGTGTTTCCTTAGTCTCGATTGAAACAGCATATCCGGCATAGCCTGCATTGATGAAGTAACCCTTGTTCTCAGCAACACCTGCATCAAGGAGATTTTCAACAAAGTCACCAGGGAGCTTCTGAGCCATATCCTCAGTTCCGTCACAAAGAACTTTGAAACTGATTACGCCGTCAGCATAATTAGCATCAAGTACCTTTGCATAATCGATATCAAGATCCTCTGCTGTATCAGCAAGAACTGTCTCGATTGCATCGAACTTGTCACCTACGATTACAGGCTTTGAATAGAATGCATCGTGAGCATTGTTGATTGATGTATAGTAATCATTTACCTTGTCTCTCATTGTGAGAAGCTTTGCCTGATGATCGAGCTGTTTCTTTGTATCAGGGCTGTTGAGGAAGTCATTGATCTCCTCAATCTGATTATTTACGCTTGCATCCTTGATTGCATAGACACCGTAAACAGCACCTACTAAGATTGCAGCACCTGCAACTGTTGCGAGCATTACACCATAACCTGCGTTATCATTTCTTGTCTTTACGCTTCTGATGTTTACGCCGAGGTCAGTTTCAAGGAGGTTGATTCTCTCAGTTTCCTTGTTTCTCTTGAAGAGAGCACCGATTGCGTTTGCATAGAGTGAGAATTCAAGATTTTCATGACCATGAATCTGTGGTGGTACATTGATAAGACTTGTGTTGAGGTCGAGTTTCTCAAGTTCGTCTGTAAGTCTTACGTAATCGTGTGTATCACCATAGAACATTACGTTCTCAACGATCTCGTTTGTGTTACGGCTTCTGTGGAACTGAAGCATACGGAAGATGTTTTCGTTTACAGCCTCGAAAACGTAGTCTGAAGATCCGCCGTAGTCGTCAGCGTCAATTGAAGCGAAACGTGAGAATGAAAGCTGTCCGTTCTCATAGAGGTTGAGTGAGATGAAGTTGTTATCAATCTGAACAGCAAGCAAAGGCATCTTAGCCTTGATCTTTGTGTCAGCAAGAAGAACTCTTGTGATACAGTTACATCCTACCATTACTGATTTAAGTGAAATACCGAGGAGCTTGAATACTTCTCTGTAGCTGTTTACAATTTCAAAAGGACAAGCTGTTGCAAGAACTCTGCTGATTGTCTCGCCTGATGGTCCCTTTTCTTCTGCCTCACCAACCACTACATAAGTTACACAATATGTATCGTCAAGGTTGAGTTCAGCCTGCATCTGCTGTCTTACTGTCTTTGCAAAATCCTGATTCTTTGATCTTGCAACATTGAGTTCCTTAAAGATTGTAAGGTTTGATGAAATACTTACGATTGCCTCTTTATCAGGCATCTTGTTTCTTTTAAGAACACTGTTGATGTTTGTAGCTACGTTTGGAACATCCTTAACGTGACCGTTTACGATGAGTCCCTCCTCGAGGTTAAGAGTTGCAGCGGAGCTGATCTTAATCTTTCCGTTGCTTTCAACACCCTTGACAACTCGTATATTTCTGTCGGTTATATCAAATGAAAGCATTTTTCTTTTCCACCTTTCGTATTATTCGTTTTCGATACTTTCCATTGAACCATAGAGTGCAGGATAGATACCGCAAACTACAAGACCAATGATAACGCCCATGAAGATAAGCATAACAGGCTCAACCATTCCTACGAGTCTCTGTACTGCTGAGTCAGATTCTTCTTCGTAGTAGTCTGATGTGTTCTCAAGAATTGAGTCGAGAGCACCTGCTTCCTCACCAACGTAAATTACTGAGCAGAACATTGGCTCAAAAAGTTCTGTTCTTGTAATAGCTGATGAAAGTGTTTCACCCTGTTTAACCTCGTCGATAACATCCTCGAACTTCTGATCAACGTATGAATTTCCGAGAACGGCTGATGATCTCTTGAGACAGTCAACCATTGGGATACCGCTTGAGTAAAGTGATGAAAGTGTTCTTGCAAAACGTCCTGTGTAAATCTGGGTTACGAGAGGGCCAAATCCCGGACCTTTTACAATAAGTCTGTCAAATTTGAGTCTGTACTGCGGAACCTTCAGTGCGTATCTGAAACCAAATACGAGTAAAATGATAACCGCAATAAGAATATACCATTTTGTCTTGAGGAAGTCACTGATAGCTGCAAGAACTTTAGTAAGAGCAGGCATCGTTGACGGATCCTCGTACATTCCTATAAATGTCGGCATGATAAATGTGAAAAGGAAAATAACGATTACAACGCAGAGAACACCGAGTATAACAGGGTATACCATAGCGCTCTTGATTGTGTTTTTGAGTTTGTTTTCCTTTGCGTAATGATCTGCCATTCTTATCATGATAACGTCAAGAGAACCACTTGACTCTCCTGCGCCGACCATTGAGATAAGGAAGTCAGGGAATGAACCTGAGTGCATTTCGAGAGCTGATGAGAAAGATTCACCCTTCTGTACGTTCTCGTAAATATCCTGCCATATAGCCTTTCCTCTTTCATTTTCCTGTTCCTTGACAAGAATGTCAATTGCCTTTACAAGTGTGAGACCTGCCGAAAGCATCGCACTGAGCTGACGGCACTGGAAAGCAAGTTCCTTTGTGTCAAACTTGTAAATAGATTTTGAATTGTCTGAATCGTCTTCCTTGTAATCTTTGATGTACAAGCCCCTTTCCTTCATCTTCTGAAGAAACTCCTGCTCATTTTCAGCATTGGCTTTGCCTTTAACCTGTTTGCCTCTGGCATCCTGGGCTATGTAGGAATAACTCTTCATGTGACCACCTCCATAGTTATTAAATTAAGCCGGAACAATTCGCACTGCCCTAATATAACAATTATAACATATTAAAAGTTAATTTTCAATCGTTTTTTTGACATAAATAATCAGTTGTTTTTTATCAATATTCACCAACTTTTATACTATTGGTAATATTCAGCAGTATGAAACAACCTTATATTACAAAAAATACCGATTAGACAGCACATATAACAGTATATGAGCTACTATACTGCATATTGTTAAACTTACACAAATATTATATCACAATCGAAGCATAATTGCAATAAAAAACTATTATTTGCACTAATTTGTTATAATATTGCAAACTTGTTGTATGGTTATCATTTGATTTGGTAATTATGTCATTTATGCGTTGTCAAAATTGCTTCATACACGTTAATTTCAGTTCCCTTCCTATTATTATATATATTTAGCTTTTCTGAAATTATTTACTCAAAAACATATCAATATTTTCTGTTTCTCCATACGTGCGGAGAAGTACATACCCCGTATTCTTCAGCACAGCATTTACAAATTCATCTCTTTCGATTCTGTCCTGTCTCTGATGCGTGCTGTCGTCAAGTTCTATCAGTACAATTATATTCGCATCTTTGTCTGCGAGTGCAAAATCTATATGCTTTGCCTTGATTTTATTGAAACATTCCATCCACATCGGATTTTCAGCCTTCGGCTTCGGTTCAATCAGGTCTGCAAGTCTTACTTTTGTAAAAATCTGCAAATCATACTTTTCAGCAACAGGATACAGCTTTACATAGAAATTATATTCTCTTTTCGTAAGTATAGGCTTCGGATTGTACATTTCTGTTATATCGGGCGGTTTTTTCCCCGAAAATAACAATTTCACAAGCAGTATCAGTCCGAAAACCACTGCGGCAATCAGGCATATATCTCCTGTTTCCATAATTCTGCCTCCCTGCATAGGGTGATATACAAAAACCGCCCTCTTTAACAGAGGACGGCCTGTTTTTATATGTCAGCCCGAATCAATTAGTCAACGAGCTTGATAATAGCCATTTCTGCTGCGTCTCCACGACGTGGTCCGATCTTGATGATCTGTGTGTAACCACCTGTTCTGTCAGCATACTTAGGTGCAATTTCCTCAAAAAGACGCTTTACAACATCTTCCTTTGTAACGTAAGCCAATACCTGACGCTTGGAGTGCAGATCGTTGTTCTTACCGATGGTAATCATCTTTTCTGCAACAGCACGTACTTCCTTAGCTCTTGTAACGGTAGTTTCAATCTGACCGTTCTCAAGAAGGAAAGTAACCATGCCTCTGAGCATTGCTTTTCTATGGTCAGATGTTCTGCCCAGCTTTCTTGTACCCGGCATGTATTTCACTCCTTTTCTTAAATCAGTGATTTATTCTTCCTCAGATGAAAGGTTAAAGCCAAGTGAACTGAGCTTTTCCTTTACTTCGTCGAAAGATTTTTTTCCAAGGTTTCTAACCTTCATCATTTCTTCCTCAGACTTATTGATGAGGTCATCTACTGTATTAATTCCGGCACGTTTTAAGCAGTTGAATGAACGTACCGATAAGTCAAGATCCTCAATGGTCATCTCAAGGATTTTTTCTTTGCCCTTCTCGTCCTTTTCAACAAGGACCTCAGCAAGTCCAGCCTCTTCTGAGAGGTCGATGAACAGCTTCAGGTGCTCATTGAGGAGATTGGCTGCCTGTGACAGAGCTTCCTTAGCAGAGATAGTACCATCGGTCCATACCTCCATTGTAAGCTTGTCGTAGTCGGTAACCTGACCGAGACGAGTATCCTCGACGGTGTAGTTTACCTTCAGTACAGGTGTATAAATGCTGTCAACAGCAATAACATCAACAGGGAGATTAATCTGCTTCTTGTTTCTTTCAGATGAAACATAGCCTCTTCCTCTGTCAATTGTTATCTCCATGTACAGCTTTGCGTCCTTACCCAGTGTAGCGATATGCATACCGGGATCAAGAATATTTACCTCAGAATCTGTCTTTATGTCACCTGCGGTGATTTCGCACTCGCCTTCTGCTTCAACATAAACAGTCTTCGGGCCGTCACCGTAAAGCTTTGCAGTGAGTCCCTTGATGCTGAGGATAATCTCTGTAACGTCCTCTTTTACGCCCGGAATTGTTGACATCTCATGGTGAACTGTACCATCCTTGCCCGAGAGCTTTACGGAAGTTACAGCCACACCCGGAAGTGAGGAGAGCAGCACACGTCTGAGGCTGTTTCCAAGTGTAATTCCATATCCACGCTCCAGCGGTGCTAAAACGAATTTGCCGTATTTGCCGTCACTTTTAAGCTCGACAATGTCGATATCAGGCTTATTGATTTTTTCCAGCATAAAAACCCTCCTATTTCGCAATAACTGTTATTTTCGAGTTTCGCAGACTCAAGAAAATCCAAAGGATTACTTTGAGTAGAGCTCGACGATAAGGTGTGTAGCTACTTCGTAGTCAATATCCTCAGCTAAAGGAAGACGAGTAACTGTTGCAGAGAAGTCTTCCTTCTTAGCATCAAGCCATACAGGAACGAGTCTTTCCTTAGTCTCTTCAACTGTTGCCTTGAACTTATCTGAAGTTCTGTCCTTCTCTCTGAGAGCAATAACATCGCCAGGCTTTACTCTGTAAGAAGGAATGTTTACCTTCTGACCGTTTACAGTATAGTGGCTGTGTGTTACGAGCTGTCTTGCTTCACGTCTTGTGAGAGCGAGACCCATTCTGAATACTACGCTGTCAAGTCTTGACTCAAGAACTGTGATAAGGTTATCACCGGCCTTGCCTTCCATCTTTGTAGCGATTTCAAAGTAGTGTGCAAACTGCTTTTCAAGTACGCCGTAGATGAACTTGAGCTTCTGCTTCTCCTTGAGCTGGAGACCGTATTCAGAAACCTTCTTTCTGTTGTTAGCGTTCTTGAAACGGATTGACTCCTTCTTTGAAACGCCCATTACAGCTGGGCTGATACCCAGATATCTGCATCTTTTAAGAATAGGTTCTTTCTGTACTGCCATTTTAATACACCTCCTGTTTAATCAGACACGACGTCTCTTAGGCGGACGGCATCCGTTGTGAGGAATAGGAGTAACATCCTTGATCATTCTTACTTCAAGACCTACTGTCTGAAGTGCTCTGATTGCAGCCTCACGTCCTGCACCAGGTCCCTTTACGTAAACCTCAACAAACTTGAGGCCGTGCTCCATTGCTGCCTTAGCAGCTGTCTCAGCAGCTGTCTGAGCTGCGAAAGGAGTTGACTTCTTGGAGCCTCTGAATCCGAGTTCACCAGCACTTGCCCATGAAATAGCGTTGCCGGCTGCATCTGTGATTGTTACAATTGTATTATTGAAAGTGGACTGAATATGAACTGCGCCGCTTTCGATGTTCTTACGCTCTCTACGTCTTCTGATTGTAGAAACCTTTTTACCCTTCTGCTGTGCCAAAGCTCATAACCTCCTTACTTCTTCTTGTTAGCGATTGTCTTTACAGGACCCTTACGAGTTCTTGCGTTTGTCTTAGTTCTCTGTCCTCTTACAGGGAGACCCTTTCTGTGACGAACGCCTCTGTAACAACCGATTTCAACAAGTCTCTTGATGTTAAGTGCAACTTCACGTCTGAGGTCACCCTCAACTGTGTAGTGTGCGTCGATATAGTCACGAAGCTTTGCAACATCCTCTTCAGCGAGATCCTTAACTCTTGTATCAGGATTTACTCCTGTGTTGTTGAGAATGTCTGTTGCAGTCTGACGACCGATTCCGTAGATATAAGTAAGACCAATCTCTACTCTCTTGTTCTTCGGAAGGTCAACACCAGCTATTCTTGCCATATTGTATAAAACACCTCCATTAGTGTTCGATCAGGATTAACCCTGACGCTGTTTATGCTTTGGGTTTTCGCAGATCACCATGATTCTGCCCTTACGTTTAATAACCTTGCACTTTTCGCACATAGGTTTTACTGAAGGTCTGACTTTCATTGAAAATACCTCCTTTAGCGGATAGGGGATCTCTTGAAAGATCCATCTTCTTTACTTAACACGCCATGTTATACGAGCTTTTGAAAGATCGTACGGTGACATTTCAAGTTTTACCTTGTCACCAGGCACTATTCTGATAAAATTCATTCTGAGTTTGCCTGAAACATGAGCAAGAACCACATGCTGGTTTTCAAGCTTAACTTTAAACATTGCATTCGGAAGGGATTCAATAACTGTTCCCTCCAACTCGATTACATCCTGTTTAGACATAAAATAACCTCCCTTTACTCTTCATCCCCGCTGAATGTCCTCAGCAGAATTCTGAGTTTTTTATCAGTTATATTGTTTAAATCTGTCACGCTGTTTGTAGTACGGATATGCTTAATGTTCTTACGCTTCGGTTTCTCCAGTCTGCGTGACTTTCCGTCTGCGATATAACAATAATCATCTTCGGTAAGCACAACGACGAAGTATCCTCCGCAGTCTCTGCCTGCATCCGCTTTAACTATTGAGCCTTTTTGCAGCTTCACACTATCCCTCACTGTTCTGTCAGAATGACGGGACCGTCAGGAGTTATTGCGATCATATGCTCAAAATGAGCAGACAGCGAACCATTTTTGGTAACCACAGTCCATCCGTCCTTTAAGGTTTTCACATCGTCGCCTTTCTGATTAATCATAGGCTCGATGCATATTGTCATACCCGATAATAATCTCGGACCGTGACCTGCCCGTCCCCAGTTCGGTATTTCGGGTGATTCGTGAACCTCTCTGCCGATGCCGTGGCCGCAGTAATTTCTTACGATTCCGTAGCCTCGTGGAGCACAAAACTCTTCAACAGCATGAGATATGTCCCCGATGCGGTTGCCGACCTGAGCCATAGCAATACCTTCATAAAGGGACTTTTCCGTAACCTCAAGCAATGCACTTGCTTCTTCAGAAATCTTTCCCACAGGGAAGGTCCAGCAGCTGTCTCCGTTGTAACCTTTGTAGGCTGCTCCGGTATCTATGCTGACTATGTCTCCTTCTTTTAATCTGTGGCTTGCCTTCGGGATTCCGTGAATTACCTCTTCATTAACTGAAATACAGGCATTTGCAGGAAATCCGTAAAGACCTTTAAAAGCCGATTTGCTGTTGTGTCTTGCATAAAACTCACCAATCAGCCTGTCAACATCAAGTGTAGACATACCCGGCTTTAATCTTTCTCCGGCGTACCATATTGCGCCGCAGGTTATTTTTCCTGCTTCACGCATTATGGCAAGTTCGGATTTGGATTTGATAGTAATGCTCATCAGTTGATACCTACAGCACCAAGTGTGAGCTTAGATGTGTCAGCAACCTCTTCCTGACCAACTACTGTAACAAGTTTACCCTGCTTTTCGTAGTAATCCTTGAGAGGAGCTGTCTTCTCATGATATGTTGCGAGTCTGTCGAGTACAACTTCAGGCTGATCGTCCTTACGGATAATTGTCTTGTCGCCGCACTTGTCACAAACTCCCTCAACCTTTGAAGGTTTGTATTCTATGTGATATGAAGCACCGCAGCCCTGGCAAACTCTTCTGCCTGAAACTCTCATCTTGATTGTTTCATCAGGAACGTCGATTTCAATTACCTTGTCAATCTTGATTCCCATTGCATCGAGTGCCTCAGCCTGTGGAACAGTTCTCGGGAAACCGTCGAGAATAAAACCATTCTGAGCGTCATCCTGAGCAATTCTGTCCTTGAGAATGCCGATTACAACATCGTCAGAAACGAGCGCACCTGCATCCATAGCAGCCTTAGCCTTGAGACCGAACTCTGTACCGTTCTTTACTGCTTCACGAAGGATATTACCTGTTGAGATCTGTGGAATGTTAAGAGCCTCAGAAACGACCTCAGCCTGAGTACCCTTTCCCGCACCGGGAGCTCCTAAAAATATAAGGTTCATATTATGTCCTCCTCAATTAACTCAAGAAGCCTTTATGATGTCTCATCATAAGCTGAGACTCAAGTGTACGTGTAGTTTCGAGAGCAACGCTTACTGCGATGAGTATTGTGGTACCACCCATCGAAAGTGACTGGAGATTCTGATCTGCCATTGAAATGAAGATCGGAACAATTGCGATGATTCCGAGGAAAATCGCACCAACGAGAGCAATCTTTGAAAGAACTCTCTGGATGTAGTCTGATGTGGGCTTACCCGGTCTGATTCCGGGGATACCGCCATTGCTCTGACGGAGATGGTTCGCAATTTCAACAGGATTGTACTGAATTGATACATAGAAGTAGTTGAACGCAATGATAAGAATGAAGTAAAGAAGTGCGTATGACCAGCTTCTTGTGCTGAAGAAATTGCAGAAGTTTATATAAAACTTCGATGAATCTGCTGTTACCGGCTTGAAAAGCTGAATTGTTGAAGGGAGTGACATGAATGACATAGCGAAGATGATAGGCATTACACCGCTCATCATTACCTTTACAGGAATGTGTGTCTTCTGTCCGCCGTACTGCTTTCTGCCGACAACACGCTTTGCGTACTGAATCGGAATTCTTCTCTCTGCTTCGTTCATGAAAACGATGAATGCGAATTCCGCAACTATGAAGAGGAGATATCCCAGTGTAACGAAGAGGTACTTCTGAGGTGTCTCCATTGTAAGAGTTATCAGACGACCTGCATCAACCGGGAATCTTGCAGCGATACCTGCAAAAAGGATTACGGAAACACCGTTTCCGAGTCCCTTGTCACTTACTCTGTTACCCATCCATACTACGAATGAAGCACCTGCGATGAAACAAGCAACAATAACGAAACCTGCGAAAACTCCGCTTGCGCCTTCTGTGTACTTGACTGCTGATGCACCTGAATCATCTGTCATACGTCTGAGTGTAAGGTAGTAAGCATAAGACATAGCAACTGAAAGAAGCATTGCCACAGCCGCTGTTATCTTGTCAATTTTCTTTCGTCCTTCCTCACCTTCATCACGCAGTCTTTCAAGCGGCGGCAGAGCATAAGTCAGCAGCTGCATAATGATTGATGCGTTGATGTATGGTGTGATGGACAATGAGAATAAAGTTGCCTGTGAAAGAGCACCACCTGTGATGGTGTTCAGATATTCGAGGAAGTTACCGCCTGATGCGTTCTGATCCATCCAAGAACCTACGATGTCAGGATTGAGGAACGGTACGGTAACCGCACTTCCGAATCTGAAAAGAACTATCATGAGTAATGTGTAAATGAGCTTTTTCCTGATTTCAGGAACGCTCCAAGCACGTTTCAGCGTCTGAAACACATTACATCACCTCAGTCTTTCCGCCTGCCTTTTCAATCTTCTCAACAGCACTCTGTGAGAACTTTGCAGCTTTAACTGTCAGCGCAACAGTGAGTTCACCGTTTCCGAGAACCTTTACACCGTCATATTCCTTGCTGATGAGTCCAGCAGCTTTGAGAAGCTCTGCGTCAACGACTGTTCCTTCCTTAAACTTGTTAAGGTCTGCAACATTAACGATTGCGTACTTAGTTGCAAAAATGTTGTTGAATCCTCTCTTAGGGATACGTCTTGCCAGAGGCATCTGTCCACCTTCAAAGCCGATTCTTACACCGCCGCCTGAACGAGCGTTCTGGCCCTTGTGACCCTTACCTGCTGTCTTACCGTTTCCTGAACCGTGACCTCTGCCAATACGCTTTACAGCCTTGTTAGAGTCAGCAGCCGGAGTTAATTCATGTATTTTCATGCTTGTGCACCTCCTTGCTTACGCTTCTGTAACCTCGATGAGGTGAATGATCTTGTTGATCTTGCCCTGTGTCTGTGCATTGTCGGGCTGTGTTGTTGTATCGCCGATCTTTCTCAGGCCAAGTGACTGAGCAGTAGCGATCTGGTCTTTCTTTCTACCAATGAGGCTCTTTACGAGCTTGATGTTCTTAGCCATTGTACTGCCTCCTTAACCTAAAATTTCCTTAACGGACTTGCCTCTCTTCTCAGCAACTTCCTTAGCAGATACGCATGATGTAAGACCATTGATTGTAGCTCTTACTACGTTGCATGGGTTATTTGAACGGAGAGACTTTGTTCTGATGTCCTTGATACCAGCAACCTCGATTACGGCACGAACAGGACCACCAGCGATAACACCTGTACCAGGTGCAGCAGGCTTCATGAGAACTCTGCCGGCACCGAATGCACCAACGATATCGTGAGGGATTGTTGTACCCTTAAGAGGAATCTTAACGAGATTCTTCTTAGCGTCCTCGATGCCCTTACGGATAGCATCAGGAACTTCTCCTGACTTGCCAAGACCAAAGCCGACTGTACCATTGCCGTCGCCTACTACTACGAGAGCAGAAAACTTCATGATACGACCACCCTTAACTGTCTTTGAAACTCTGTTGATTGCAACAACCTTTTCAACAAACTCAGGAGCCTGTGTTTCAATATTAGCCATCGTTATTACCTCCCTCTTAGAACTTTAATCCGTTTTCTCTTGCACCCTCAGCGAGTTCCTTTACTCTGCCGTGGTAGAGGTAGCCGCCTCTGTCGAAAACTACTTCGGTGATGCCCTTGTTTACAGCGTTCTTAGCGAGAGCCTCGCCAACCTTGCGAGCGCCTTCTGCGTTTGCACCGCTGCCTTCAAAGCCCTTGTCCATGCTGGATGCAGAAGCAAGAGTAACTCCGTTTACATCATCGATAACCTGAGCATAAATATGCTTGTTTGAACGGAACACATTGAGACGGGGACGCTCGGGAGTTCCTGAGATCTTAGCACGAACTCTGCGATGTCTCTTTAATCTTGCCTTATTGCTGTCAAATTTCTTAATCATAGCAATTTGCTCCTTTTAATTACTTCTTGCCCTTGCCGGCCTTACCTTCCTTGCGGATGATACGCTCGCCGGCATATCTGATACCCTTGCCCTTGTATGGCTCAGGTGGACGCTTTTCACGTACTTCAGCTGCAAACTGACCTACAGCCTGCTTGTCGATACCGATTACAACAATCTTGTTTGGCTGAGGAACATCAAGCTTGATTGCATCTGTTTCCTCAAGTACAACAGGATGTGAATAACCAAGGTTAAGAGTAACCTTGTTGCCGCTCTTAGCAGCACGGTAGCCGACACCCTCGATTTCGAGAGTCTTTGTATAACCATTTGTTACACCCTCAACCATGTTAGCGATGAGAGTTCTTGTAAGACCGTGGAGTGAACGATACTTCTTGTCATCGTTTGGTCTTGTTACGTTGATAACGCCTTCTGCAACTTCAATGCCGAGATCCTTGTTGAACTGTCTTGAAAGCTCACCCTTTGGTCCCTTAACTGTTACGAAGTTGCCCTCGTTCTTAACCTCAACACCTGCAGGAATGCTGACAGGCTGTTTACCTATTCTTGACATAATCAGCTTCCTCCTTACCAGATGTATGCGAGTACTTCGCCGCCGACATTAAGCTCTCTTGCCTTCTTGTCAGTTACGATACCCTTTGATGTTGAAACGATTGCGATGCCGAGTCCCTTACGAACCTTTGGCATATCTGCGCAGCTTGAATAAATACGCAGACCGGGCTTTGATACTCTTCTGGGCCCTGTTATAACAGGTGACTTATTGTCGCCGTATTTAAGTGTGATTCTGATAACACCCTGCTTACCGTCCTCTATAACCTGAAAGCCCTTTACATATCCTTCGTCAACGAGAATCTGTGTGATAGCCTTCTTTACATTAGAAGCGGGAACGTCAACTGTGGCGTGCTTTGCAGTATTCGCATTGCGAATTCTTGTTAAAAGATCTGCTATTGTATCAGTGATTTGCATGCCGAATGACCTCCTTTTCGTATTTTACCAGCTTGCCTTCTTAACACCCGGAATCTGACCGTCGTGTGCAAGCTCTCTGAAACAGATACGGCAGATGCCGAACTTTCTGAGATATGCGTGCGGTCTGCCACAAATCTTGCATCTGTTGTATGCTCTTGTGGAATACTTGGGAGTCTTCTGCTGCTTGTTGATCATTGCCTTCTTAGCCATTAGTATTTCCTCCCTGATTACTTGATGAATGGTGCGCCGAGGAGAGAAAGAAGCTCTCTGCCCTCTTCATCTGTCTGAGCAGTAGTGATGAAGTTGATATCCATACCTCTTACCTTATCGATCTTGTCATACTCGATCTCAGGGAAGATGAGCTGCTCCTTGATACCTGTAGAGTAGTTGCCCTTTCCGTCGAATGAATCAGCACTGATTCCTCTGAAGTCACGTACACGTGGGAACGCAACATTAAAGAGCTTGTTTACGAACTCATACATCTTTTCGCCTCTGAGTGTAACCTTGACACCGATTGCCATACCCTCACGAAGCTTGAAGTTAGCAACTGACTTCTTAGCTCTGCACACTACCGGCTTCTGACCTGTGATAGCAGCGAGGTCAGTCATTATTGCATCGATTACCTTTGAGTTGTCCTTTGCTTCACCAGCACCAACGTTGATAACAACCTTGTCGAGCTTTGGAATCTGCATAACACTCTTGTAGCCGAACTTCTTCATCAGTGCAGGAGCAACGTCGCTAACATAATAATCCTTTAAAACTGCCATGTCGTTTCTCCTTTACATTATTCAAAAGACTTGCCGCATTTCTTGCAAACACGGAGCTTCTTGCCGTCCTCTACGACATGACCTACTCTTGTAGGCTTGCCGCACTCAGGGCAAACGAGCTGAACCTTTGAAGCATATACAGGGGCTTCAGTCTTGATGATGCCGCCCTGCTGTCCCATTCTTGTGGGTTTTACGTGCTTTGTGATTACGTTGATGCCCTCAACGATAACCTTGCCCTCCTTAGGGCTAACTTCTGCAACCTTGCCGGTCTTTCTGTCGCCGTTCTTCTCGAACTTATCCTCATACTTACCAGTAAGAAGAATTACAGTGTCACCGGTTTTTACGTGAACCTTACTCATTATATATGACACCTCCGATTAAAGAACTTCCGGAGCAAGGCTGAGGATTTTTGTAAACTCCTTTTCACGGAGCTCCTTAGCAACAGGTCCGAAGATACGAGTACCCTTTGGGTTCTTGTCTTCCTTAACAATTACAGCAGCGTTCTCGTCGAAACGGATGTATGTTCCATCCTCTCTTCTGAGACCCTTTGCTGAACGAACGATAACTGCCTTTACAACGTCGCCCTTCTTAACAACGCCTCCGGGTGTTGCTTTCTTTACGGAAGCAACAACTACATCGCCGATATTTGCATATCTTCTGCGTGTACCTCCCAGAACTCTGATACACATAAGCTCCTTAGCGCCTGTGTTGTCAGCGACCTTTAAATAAGTCTGCATCTGTATCACAGCGAGTTCCTCCTTTCAAGCATTAAGCTTCTATACGAATTAATTACTTAGCCTTTTCGATGATGTTTGTTACACGCCATCTCTTATCCTTTGAAAGCGGACGTGTTTCCATGACCTCAACACGATCACCGATTCTGCACTCATTGTTCTCATCGTGAGCCTTGAGTTTTACGGTACGCTTGATGATCTTCTTGTAAAGTGGATGTTTAACGTTATCAACGATAGCAACTACGACGGTCTTATCCATCTTATCGCTTACAACCTTACCTACTCTTGTTTTTCTAAGGTTTCTCTCAGTAGACATTAGCTAAATCCTCCCTTTCTTACTGCTTGTCAGCAAGCTCTGCTGCACGCAGAGTTGTCTTTATACGAGCAATATCCTTCTTTACAGCATTAAGACGAGCTGTATTTTCAAGCTGATTTACAGCATTCTGAAAGCGGAGCGCAAAAAGCTCTTCCTTTAAGCTTGTAAGCTTCTGATTAAGCTCATCTACAGACATTTCTCTGATTTCTGATGCCTTCATTACTGCTCCACCTCCTGCTCTGCTTTAGTAACGAATTTACACTTGATTGGAAGCTTGTGCATAGCAAGACGCATAGCTTCTCTTGCAGTTTCTTCAGCAACTCCCTTGATTTCGAAGAGAATTCTGCCTGGCTTAACAACTGCAACCCAGTACTCAGGAGAACCCTTACCTGAACCCATTCGTGTTTCAGCAGGCTTCTCTGTGATTGGCTTGTCAGGGAAAATCTTGATCCAAACCTGACCGCCTCTCTTGATGTAACGTGTCATAGCGATACGGGCTGACTCGATCTGATTGGAAGTAATCCATGCAGGTTCAAGAGCCTGAAGACCAAAATCACCGTAAGTTACCTTGTTTCCTCTGTAAGCCTTACCCTTGAGGCGGCCTCTGTGTACTCTGCGGTACTTTACTCTCTTTGGAAGCAGCATTACTGATTACCTCCTTCGTTTCTTCTGTTGTCACGATTGAAATTTCTTCCACCGTTGCGTCTGTCGTTTCCGTTACGTCTGTCATTGCGGCGGTTGTTGTTTCTGTCGTTCTTCTTTTCAGCCTTTTCTCTCTGAGCAGCAGCCTTAGCAGCATCGCCCTTGAGAACTTCGCCCTTGTATACCCATACCTTAACACCGAGTTTTCCGTATGTTGTATCAGCCTCTGCAAAACCGTAATCGATATCTGCACGAATTGTCTGAAGTGGAATTGTACCCTCGTGGTATGTCTCGCTTCTTGCGATTTCAGCACCGGCAAGTCTGCCTGATACCTTAACCTTGATACCCTTAGCATTGAGTCTCATTGTTCTGCCGATTGACTGCTTCATAGCTCTTCTGAAAGATACACGATCTTCAAGGTCATGAGCAATCTTCTCTGCGATGAGCTGTGCTTCCATATCAGGCTGCTTTACTTCGATGATGTTGATGAAAACCTGCTTCTTCATCATCTTCTCAAGCTCTGTTCTGAGCTTCTCTATCTCTGCACCCTGTCTGCCGATAACGATACCGGGCTTAGCGCAGTGAATGTGGATTCTTACCTTATCAGCAAATCTCTCGATTTCAACCTTAGGAACACCTGCATAAACACACTTGTCAGCCGGGTTCTTGGATCTTCTGTTGAGGGTCTTCATGATGAACTCACGAACATTGTAGTCCTCTACGAGTGTATCGCCAAAAGTGCTCTTATCTGCAAACCAGCGAGAATCCCAATCCTTAATTACGCCGACACGAAGACCGTGTGGATTAACTTTCTGGCCCATTTTTCAAACCTCCTTGGGATTATTCTTTTTCTTTAAGAACAACAGTGATGTGTGATGTTCTCTTTAATATTCTGTATGCTCTGCCCTGAGCTCTTGGCATAATTCTCTTCATGATAGGACCTGGTGTTACGAAACACTCAGCAACATAAAGATTATCCTTATCCATGCTGAAGTTGTTCTCAGCATTTGCCTGAGCGGACTTTACAAGCTTACTAACGATAGGACTTGCAGCCTTAGGAGTAAGATCTAAAGTAGCCAATGCGAGGTCTACAGGCTTGTTTCTGATAAGATCAAGAACAATCTGAACCTTTCTGGGCGATATACGAGCATTTCTTAAATAAGCTCTTGCTTCCATTTAAAGCTCCTCCTTCCGCTTATTTCTTACCGTTGTTTGATGTCTTTGAACCTGCGTGGCCCTTATATGTTCTGGTTGGAGCAAACTCGCCGAGCTTATGACCAACCATATCCTCTGTTACATATACCGGAACGTGCTTACGACCATCATGTACAGCGAATGTGTGTCCTACGAATTCAGGGAAAATTGTTGATGAACGGCTCCAGGTCTTGAGAACCTTCTTCTCGCCTGCCTCGTTCATAGCCACAACCCTCTTAAGGAGAACCTCCTGGACGTAAGGTCCCTTTTTAATGCTTCTGCTCATTAGTCAGTTCCTCCTTTCAGATTATTTACCGTTGCGGCGCTTTACGATGAACTTATCAGTTCTGTGGTGCTTCTTACGAGTCTTGTAACCAAGAGCAGGCTTGCCCCAAGGTGTTACAGGGCCCGGACGACCGATAGGTGATTTACCCTCACCACCACCGTGTGGATGGTCGCATGGGTTCATTACAGAACCTCTAACTGTTGGTCTCCAGCCCATGTTTCTTACACGGCCTGCTTTACCATAGTTAACGTTCTCGTGGTCGATATTTGAAACCTGACCTACTGCAGCCTTGCAGTTGATCGGAACTTTTCTCATCTCGCCTGAAGGGAGTCTTACGAGCGCATAATCTGTCTCTTTACCCATGAGCTGAGCCTGGTTTCCTGCACTTCTTACGAGCTGTGCGCCACGGCCTGGATAAAGCTCAATAGCGTGAATGAATGTACCAACCGGAATGTCTGCGAGCTTGAGTGCGTTACCAGGCTTGATATCTGCCTCTGAACCTGACTCAACCTTATCGCCAACTTTAAGACCGTTTGGTGCAAGAATGTATCTCTTCTCGCCGTCCTCGTACTGAACGAGTGCGATGAATGCGCTTCTGTTTGGATCGTACTCAAGAGTAAGAACTGTAGCGATCATGTTATCCTTATCACGCTTGAAATCGATTACTCTGTACTTTCTTCTGTTTCCGCCGCCTCTGTGACGAACTGTGATTCTGCCGTAGCTGTTTCTTCCTGACTTCTTCTTGAGAGGTTCGAGAAGGCTCTTCTCTGGCTCTACCTTTGACAATACTGAGTAATCAGTAACTGTCATCTGACGTCTGGAAGGAGACGTTGGCTTGTAGCTTTTAATAGCCATTTATTTCACTCCTTGTAAAATGCGTTTTTGCGGGAGCATTACTCCCATACTTGCAGTCAAAACTGCTGATTAATACATACCCTCGAAGAATTCAATAGCCTTTGAATCTGCTGTGAGAGTAACAATTGCCTTCTTCCATGAAGCTGTCTTGCCGACATATCTTCCGAGACGCTTTTCCTTACCGTTAACATTCATTGTGTTAACTGTAGCAACCTTTACATCGAAAAGCTTTTCGATAGCTTTCTTGATCTCAGGCTTGTTAGCATCCTTGGCAACTTTAAAGGTGTACTTTCCTTCCTGGAGACCGTCCATTGACTTCTCAGTGATAACCGGCTTGAGGATGATATCCTGTGGTGCTTTCATTATGCGTACACCTCCTCGATCTTTCCTACGGCATTCTTTACAACAATGAACTTATCATAGTTAAGGATGTCGTATACATTAAGAGTGTTTACTGCGGCTGTTTTAATGCCCGGAATATTTGCTGCACTCTTGATAACCTTTGAATCAGCTTCTGCTGTAACGATAAGAGCCTTGCCCTCAACGTTAAGAGCCTTGAGCATTTCAACGATTGTCTTTGTCTTGTAGCTGTCAAGTGTGAGAGCACCAAGAACGATCATGTTGTTATCAAGAACCTTTGTAGAAAGAGCAGACTTCATTGCAAGTCTTCTTACTTTCTTGTTAAGTGAGTATCTGTAATCTCTTGGCTTAGGACCGAGAGCGACACCACCATGTGTCCACTGAGGAGCACGTGTTGAGCCCTGTCTTGCGTGACCTGTGCCCTTCTGTCTCCAAGGCTTTCTTCCACCGCCGCTTACTTCTGTTCTTGTAAGTGTTGACTGTGTGCCCTGTCTCTGGTTAGCGAGGTAATTAACTACCATTGCGTGCATAACTGCTTCGTTTGGTGTAATACCGAAAACTGCGTCTGAAAGCTCTGTTTCGGAAACCTGCTTGCCAGCCATATCAAATACTGAAATTGTAGACATTTACGTTTCCCCCTTTCTTAAGCCTTAACGCTGTCAACGATGCAAACGATTCCGCCCTTAGGACCAGGAACTGCACCCTTGATAGCAATGAGATTGTTCTCAACGTCTATCTTTACTATTTCAAGATTCTGAACAGTAACCTGTTCTGCACCCATGTGACCTGCCATGCCCTTGCCCTTGTAAATTCTTGAAGGTGAAGAACAAGCACCCATTGAACCAGCCTGTCTGTGAACAGGACCTGTACCATGAGTTTCCTTAAGTCTGTGCTGATTGTGACGCTTGATAGCACCCTGGAATCCCTTACCTTTGCTTGTACCAACAACGTCTACTGCATCGCCGACCTCAAATGTGTCTGCCTTTACAATATCACCAACGTTGAGAGCATCGCAGTTTTCAAGTCTGAATTCCTTGAGAGTCTTCTTGCAAGCAACATCTGCCTTTTCAAAATGACCCTTCATTGGCTTGTTCATTCTCTGAACCTTAGCGTCGCCGTAGCCGAGCTGAAGTGCTGCGTAACCGTCGTTCTCGATTGTCTTCTTCTGAACAACAACGCACGGACCAGCTTCTACAACTGTTACAGGAATAACTTTTCCTGCTTCGTCGAAGATCTGTGTCATACCGATCTTCTTGCCGATAATGCCTTTCTGCATTTCTGTTTCCTCCTATAAGGTTATTGGTTGAAAAACTCAACTTGACCGGCGGACTACCGCCATTCCGTTTCCCGAACGGTAATTTGCTGCGTAATTTCGGTTAATTACTTAACCTCCATAACAACGTCTACGCCAGCAGGGATTTCAAGCTTATCAAGAGCAGCAGTTGTCTTGTCTGTAGGACGGATAACGTCGATGAGTCTCTTGTGAGTTCTCATTTCAAACTGCTCACGGCTGTCCTTATACTTGTGTACAGCTCTGAGGATTGTAACAACTTCTTTGTCAGTAGGAAGTGGGATTGGTCCTGAAACCTTTGCTCCGCTTCTCTTAGCTGCCTCAACGATCTTAGCTGCTGCAATATCAACAGTAGCGTGATCGTAACCCTTGATCTTGAATCTGATTTTTTCGTTGACTGCCATTTTTTCGCCTCCTCGAATAAATTTGTGGGGGGCAGAGAATATCTCTCTTAGGGAGAAACCTCTCAAGTCTAAAAAAGCCCGGAAATTATATTTCCAGGCAGACAGAGACAGTATAAGACACAAAGAGTGCATGAGACAAAGCGCACGCAAGCCGCACTCAGCACATTAACTCCACAAACAGTGTCTCTTATCCCAATCGCCCGTTTATCGGACATACTCCACAGAAATTCCCCGACAAACCGTCGGCAACCTTCTGCTTCCTCGCATATCTTTGCAGTCAGCACATTAATTTAGTGCTTAACCTTGTATATTATAGCATACATTGTCAGAAATTGCAAGCTTTTTCAATCCGCATTTTGTAAATTTTCTGTGAATTAATTAATAATCGAAACAATTTAATTATCCCGATATTCAGCCGCATTTTCCGTATGTGTATATTTTACCACAAAAGCAGCCGCTTGTCAACATTAACAACCTTATATATAAATATTTGTAGCATTGCACAAATCAGCCTCGATACTTCGTCCTTGATTATACTTTTATTTCCCGTACATAAACAAAGTCCACATTGCAATCACAATGTGGACTAAAAAATCAGAGTTTTTTCTTTTCTTCGTCGATAAGTCTTATAAGATCATCAACAGACATGGCGGCAACTTTTTTCTTCTTGATTGCCGCAGGTTTTTCCGCTGTTCCCTTAACTTCCTCAACAGCAGGTCCTTCCTCCTTGACAGGTGCAGGAACTTCAGCTCTTTCGTTTACAGCCTTCTGTTCCTCTCCGTCAGCAATTTTCTCAACCTCTGTTCTGGAAATAACCCCCGTGTCATCAGAAACCTTCTCGTGCTTTGCAGGTGCAACCGGTTCAGCAACCGTAACAGGTGTAGGCTCAGGAACAGACTCTGCAACAGTTGGTGCAACAGGTGTTTCAGCAGGAGCCTCAACCTTGTTTGTAGGCTTAGGAGCTTCAAACTGCTCAAGGTTTGCAGGTCTTGCAGTCTGCTTCTCAATCTCAGGAGCATCCTTCGGATCAGCGTCATGTGATATAATTCCCTGTCTCTTCTGTGCCTCAAGCTTTGCCGCCTGAATTCTGAACTGCATGGTTCTTTCCTTTTCCTTCTGATACTTTGAATTCGGATCAACCTGCTTTGCAGAGAAATTCTTTTCAATTGATTCCTTCTTGATTTTGAGTTCTTCACTCTCTGAAGGCTGTACATCAGGACGATAAAGCGGAGCATCCTGTCCTCTTTCGTGTGCGCCCTTCTTCTGAGTTTTTCTAACGTTCACTTCTTCTTCCTCATCGTCATCATCAGCCTTTGAAGCAACAATTTTAATGATAAGCATAAGGATAAGAAGTACACACGGGAAAATAAGTTCCGCAATAATTCCAGTCATGCTGAGTGTGAAATTGATGAACATTCCGAGTTCCACACTCTCAGGATATCCTGTGCATACAGCAACGATATCATCCTTTGAAATTGATGCAGAATTATCTTCATGAACCGCATCTCTTGTATAGTATCTCTGAGTTCCGTCCTCTGTGTCAACGATTGAATTGATGCTGCGGAGTGTCATGGTATCAGGCGCATCAGCGGGATAACAGATAACAATATCACCCTCTGCAATGCTTATATTTTTGGCACTTCTCGCAATAAGAGCCGAATTTGAGGAAATATCTCCCGCAAGAGGATTCGGTTCTTCTACAAGATAAATGTATCTGTCTGAAATTGCAGGAACTTTATCACGTGTAAAAATCACGTTCACGCTTACGCATACCGCCACTGAAAACAGACATAATATAGTAATCAGCAGTCTGAATACAGAAAAGCCCTTGTTCTTCTTCTTTTTCTTTGCCATTTTCGCTACCTTCCTTTGCCTTGAATTTTTGTTTATGATTTATGTCGTTTCATCGTGTGAGTCCGCACGAAAAAAATCCTAAATATATTTTTTATATGTTGTATACAGATATTCTGTCACATTCTACATTATATCACAACAGCAAAAAAAAATCAATATGCAAAATCATATTCTTTCTAAATACTGCGCTTGTTTTTTTATATGTGGTTATTATTCACAAAACGAGGTGTCGGAATATGTTAATTTGTCCGTTATGCACAACGATTCTTGAATTTGTTTGATTGAAGTTACTATTTTTTAAGAATTTTTTTGGTAATATGTAAATTTCGTTGATAAATCTTTGTTGAAATATACAATTGAAAAAAACGCTGAAACATGGTAGAATATAACTATACCATTTGTAAAGCTGTTTTCATCAGCAGCGGATTTGTAGCCTGTTGAATGGAAACAGATATATACAGAAAGTAGAAACAGCCGATTATCACTCGGCAGAAGGAGTTTATTTATGGCAACAAAGAAAACAAGCCCAAGTCCTATCATGGAAAAAATCAGACAGGATTTCCCTGTAAAGCTTCATGCCCTTTTCAACGTAACACCTGAGGAGGCTTCAGACAAGCAGGTTTATCAGGTTCTTTCATCTATCGTTGTTGAGGCTCTCTCAGAAAAGAGACAGTCATTCATCAACCGCACACATTCAGTCGGCGGAAAGCAGATTTACTACCTCTCAATGGAATTCCTCATGGGACGTTCACTTAAAACAAGCCTTTACAACCTTGAGATTGCAGATGATGTTCGTGCAATGCTCAAAGAATATACAGTAAACCTTGACAAGGTATTCGAGCATGAGCCTGATGCAGGTCTCGGAAACGGCGGTCTCGGAAGACTTGCTGCCTGCTACCTCGATGCTCTTGCAGCTACAGCTTTCCCTGCAATGGGTCACTCAATCTGCTATGAGTACGGTATTTTCCAGCAGAAACTCGACGAGGGCTGGCAGACAGAAAAGCCTGACAACTGGCTCCCTGGTGGTTCAGTATGGCTCGATCCAAAGCCTGAACTCGCTATTGACGTACACTTTGACGGTGAACTCCGTGAGCACTGGGATAACCAGTACCACAGCGTTTCACACGTAAATTATACAAATGTTGTTGCTATTCCTTATGATATGTATGTATCAGGATACGGAAGTGAAGGCGTTTCAACTCTCCGTCTCTGGAAGGCACAGGCTCCTAACTTCGATATGGAGAAGTTCAACGAGGGTGACTACGCTTCAGCTATCGCTCAGAACTCTGCTTCAAACGCTATTTCAAAGGTTCTCTATCCTAACGACAACCACGTACAGGGCAAACAGCTCCGTCTCCGTCAGCAGTACTTCCTCTGCGCAGCAGCAGTAGGCGACATCGTAAACACACACATGAATGTTTACGGTACACTTGACAATCTCGCTGACAAGGTTGCAATTCATATCAATGACACTCATCCTACACTTGCTATTCCTGAACTTATGCGTATTCTCCTTGACGACTGCGGATATTCATGGGATAAGGCATGGGATATCGTTACAAAGACATTCGCTTACACAAACCACACAGTTCTCGCAGAAGCTCTTGAAAAGTGGCATGTAAACCTCATCAAGACAATCGTTCCGAGAATCTTCGCTATCATCGTTGAAATCAACACACGTTACTGTCGTGACCTCATCGAGAAGTACGGCTACAACAGCGAAAAGACTACAAGAATGTCTATCATCAAGGACAATCAGGTTCACATGGCTACTCTCTGCGTTGCCGCTTCACACAGTGTAAACGGTGTTTCAAAGCTTCACTCAGAGATTATCAAGGAGTCTGTATTCAACGATGAATTCGGCACAACTCCTGAAAAGTTCAAGAACGTAACAAACGGTATCGCTTACAGAAGATGGCTCTATCAGTCAAATCCGGGACTTACAAATCTCCTCAAAGATACTCTCGGAAGCGAAAAGTTCATCAAGGATGGTTCTGCTCTTGAAGAATTCAGAAAGTATGAAAGCGACAAGGCTGTTCTTGAAAAGCTCATGAAAATCAAGCACGACAACAAGGTTGAATTCTGCAAATATGTTAAGAACACATCAGGCAGAGTTCTCGATCCTGACAGCATTTTCGACGTTCAGGTTAAGCGTCTCCACGAATACAAGAGACAGCACCTCAACGCTCTCAATATCCTTGCTGACTATGCTTACCTCCTTCAGAATCCTGACGCAGATTTTGCTCCTAAGACATATATCTTCGCTGCAAAGGCTGCTCCGGGCTACTACTTCGCTAAGCAGGTTATCAAGATGATCTGGGCTATTTCTGAAGAAATCAGAAAGAATCCGAAGATTTCAAAGAAGCTTTCAGTTATCTTCCTTGAAAACTACTGTGTAACTCTCTCTGAGAAGCTCATGCCTGCATCAGATATTTCAGAGCAGATTTCACTCGCAGGTAAAGAAGCTTCAGGTACAGGCAACATGAAGCTCATGCTCAACGGTGCTGTTACTCTCGGTACACTTGACGGTGCAAATATCGAAATCAAGGAAGCCGCAGGTGACGACAACATCATCATCTTCGGTATGACAGCTGAGGAGGCAGCAGGTCTTTACAAGGCTTGTTATTCTTCAAACTGGCACTATGAGAACAACCCTGTCATCAACGAAGCTATTAACCGTATGTACAACGGAATCAACGGATGCAAGTTCAACGAAGTTGCTGACCAGATCAGAAATATCGACCAGTATATGGCTCTTGCTGATTTCAATTCTTACAGAGAAGCACAGAAGCTCAGCTCTGAACTTTACTGTGACAAGATGAAGTGGGCTAAGATGTCACTCAACAACATCGCAGGCGCAGGTATCTTCTCTGCTGACCGTGCTGTTACTGAGTATGCTGACAACATCTGGCACCTCAGATAATTAACCCGATTAAATAAGGGGACGCAGTTTACTTCGTCCCCTTTATTTACACATTGAGTATATTCACAAAATATGCATTAATCGTCAATTTTTTAATGTACAAAACAACTAATCTTTGCAGGACGTATTTAATCGGTTCACGCAGAGAAATTAACAGGAGTGAACAATATGAAACCAATTTATGATACATGGAGTCTTGAATACAAATCCATTTTCGGAGCAATCCGCCAGTCGGAAACCTGTATATTCTCCATCAGACTCAACAAAGATATTAAAACAGATTTTCCGCCCGTTCTTGTCCTTTTCAGAACAGGATTCAAGGAGCGTTTCATTCCTATGATTCTTGAGCGTGAAGAAGAAGACTGCAATGTTTACTCATGCGACTACACACCAAGATACAGCGATGTACACTATTACTACTTCTCATATACAAGCGGCGGCATACGCTACTATATAAAGAAGATAAACAGCCACATAGGTGATGTTCGTGAGGGCGACCTCTTTCAGCTTACGGTCTATTCAAACGACTATCAGACACCTGATTTTCTCAAAGGCGGCGTAATGTATCAGATTTTCCCCGACCGTTTCTGCAAAAGCGGAAAGGAACACAAGGACATTCCCGAAGGAAGAATTATTCGTGAGGACTGGGGCGGCACACCTTATTACAAGCCCGATCAGAATGGTCATGTATGGAACAACGACTATTTCGGCGGCGATTTTGAGGGAATAAAGTCAAAACTCCCCTATCTCAATGACCTCGGAGTTACCTGTATTTACCTCAACCCGATTTTTGAATCCCACGAAAATCACAGATACAACACAGCCAACTATATGAATGCAGACCCGCTTCTCGGTACAAACGATGACTTTGAGGAACTCTGCACAGAAGCTAAAAAGTACGGTATTTCCATAATTCTTGACGGTGTATTCTCTCATACGGGTGCTGACAGCGTTTACTTCAACAAGTTCGGACGCTACGGAAACAAAGGTGCTTTCCAGTCTAAGGACAGCCCTTACTATGACTGGTATACTTTCATTAACTACCCGAATGAATATGAGGCATGGTGGGGAATTGACACTCTCCCCAACGTATGGGAAAACAACGAGGATTACACAGATTTCATCTGCGGAGAAAACGGTGTTCTTCACTATTGGCTTTCAAAGGGTGTGGCAGGATTCCGTCTCGACGTTGCAGACGAACTCCCGGATCAGTTCCTCATAAATCTCAGAAAATCCGTAAAGGATTACGGTGAGGATAAAATTGTTATCGGTGAGGTATGGGAAGATGCTTCAAATAAGGAAAGCTATGGTGTAAAAAGACGTTATCTCCTCGGAGAACAGCTTGATTCAGTCATGAACTATCCTTTCAGAGAGGCTATCATTTCCTTCGTAAAAGGCGGAAGCGCAGCAAATCTGATTGATTCTGTAATGACAATCCTTGAACACTATCCTAAGCCGTCAATTGACGTTCTCATGAACTTTGTTTCAACACATGACATTGAACGTGCAATAAACCGTCTCGGCGGTGAATACTGCGACGACAAGTCAAAAGACTGGATGGCTGAAAGATATCTCACAGACGAACAATACAACTACGGAAAGAGCCTCCTCAAAGTTGCAATGGCCCTCATGTTCTTCCTCCCCGGTGTGCCGAGTATCTACTATGGCGACGAGGCAGGACTTACAGGCTACAAGGATCCTTTCAACCGCAGATGCTATCCGTGGGGCAAAGAGGACAAAGAACTCATAGAGTACGTTGCCGAACTCAGCAGAGTAAGAAAAGCCATTCCTAACATGAAGGAAGGAAGAACTTACTTTGTTCTTAACGACAACGGTATGTTCGATGAACGTATTGCCGCATTCACAAGACAGGGCGAGAACAGAGACTATATCGTATTTATAAACAGAAGCAGAGACGAAGTAAAAATAAACGGTCTCAGCGGATATTTCAAGAGATTCAACGATTTCAAGAGCGAATTCGGAGTACCTTTTGAGAATGATACAATTACAGTAAAGCCTTTCGGCTACACAATAATTTCCGCTAAATTCCTCGGCTGATTCGTTTAAGTTGTTTATAAAAATCTTTTAATTGATTATATATTCCGAACATTTTGCATATTTACAAAATGCAGTATGATATGATATAATCTTAGTGGGGCAGTTTTCTGATTGTCCCACATATTTTTGCATAGACAGGAGAAAACAAATATGAAAAAGCTTTTAAGTATTGCAGCTGCATCACTTCTGATTGTCGGATGTTTAACAGGATGCGGAAAAAATGAGGATTCATCTTCATTATCTGAAAAAGAAAGTCCGATAACAGAGGAGTCTGTTTCCGAGGAGGAAACTTCCGAGGAAGCTTCAACTGAGGAAGAAACAACAGAAGCTGAAACAACCGAAGAAGAAACAACTGAGGCTGACGAGGATGAAACTTCCGAAGAAGCTGAGACAGAGGCCGCAACAATGCCTGAGGTTAAGCCCGACGATGTTAAAGAAAAGGATTTCGTAGGTTTTTGGGAATGCAGTAAGATGTACACAGGCGGAGTTGAAATGAGCGGTGACCTTTACGGTATTCCTCTCGGTGTAATGATGCAGATTACAATCAATGAGGACGGAACAGGTATTCTTGGTACAGGTCTTATTTCAGAGGACGAAGCAGACAACGGAAATCAGGAATTCAACTGGACTTTTGAAGATAACAAAATCAAGCTTACAAACGCAGGTGAAGATGACGATGACGAACCTGCATTCGCTATGATTTCAGACGGTTCACTTATCATCACAGACGAAAACAATCTTGAATACATCTATTTCACAAGGGTTGATAAACTTTCAACAATGTCAGAAGAAGAAGTTTACAGCGCAATGGGACTCGGAGATCTCTCATCAGACCTTGAATCCGCGGAAGAAACAACAGCAGAATAATAATTCTGCACACAGAAATACAGGCGGTGTTTCATAATCCGTCACGTTATACAAATAAGGGACACCTCAGCGGTGTCCCTTATTTTCTTTATTATTACTTCTTTGCTGTTTCAAGTTTACCGAAGAAACTTTCTGTGTATGCGTGGAATTCCTTGCGGAATGCCTCGTCATTCTCCTTTACATCGTGGAGATATTCATGGATATTTGTTCTTTCATCGGTCTCAATGAGTATTCCTGCGATATTTGAGCAATGGTCGGAAATTCTTTCAAGGTTTGTGAGTACATCCTGATAGATATATCCGAGTTCAACCGTACATTCGTCGTTCTGAAGACGGGCAATATGTCTGTTTTTCAGTTCCGTACTGAGGTTGTCAACAACTTCTTCAAGAGGTTCAACCTTTCTTGCAACTGAAAGGTCGTTTGTAATGAATGAATCAAACGATTTATTAATATTCTCTGTGATAGCCTCAACGATTACTTTAAGTTCGCTGATACATTCATCCGAGAAATTTATTCCCTTGTCTGCCATTTCCTGTGCAGACTCAATGAGGTTTACCGCATGGTCGGAAATTCTCTCGAAATTTCCTGTACAATGCATCATCTTTGATACCTTTCGGCTGTCTGCGCCTGTGATACTTGCCTTTGAAAGTCTTACAAGATAACCGTTAATCTGGTCTTCGTAATGATCGATAAGGTCTTCCTTCTCGATAACTTCCTTTGCTGATGCCTCATCATAATTTCCTGCAAGAAGTCCGAGTGCCTGTGAAATTGTATCTCTTGTGATGTTTGCCATTTCAACTGTTGCACTTCTGCAGATTTCAACTGCAACAGCAGGTGTTTTGAGGAAGCGTTCATCAAGCTTTGCAACACGGAATTTGCTGTCATCCTCTTTTTCGTTACCCTTGCTTCCATCCTTGATTACGAACTGTGAAAGCTTTACAAGCTGTTTTGAGAACGGGAAAAGAATGAGTGTTATTGCAACATTGAATATTGTGTGCATAAGCGCAATTCCCACACTTCCGACAACATTTCCCATAATATCACCAAGAGGTGTTGCATACTGAAGCAAAAGTGAAACAGGAAGAAGTATAAGAGTACCTATGATTTTGATTGAAATGTGTATGCAGGCAACTCTCTTTGCATCCTTACTTACGCCGAAGCTTGAAATAAGGGCTGTAACGCAGGTACCGATATTAAGTCCCATGATAATCGGGAGTGCCATGCCGAATGTAAGTCCGCCTGTGCTTGAAAATGCAATGAGAATACCGATAGCACCTGCTGAACTCTGAATAATTCCTGTAAATCCTGCACCTACAAGAACACCGAGAACAGGATTTTCAAATGCTGTAAGTGTCTGCTTGAAGCTTTCTGATTCCATAAGAGGATCAACAGAATGCTTCATAAGGTCCATACCAGTCATAATAATTGAGAAGCCTATAAGAATTCTTCCTATATCCTTCTTTTTGGCTTTTTTGCTCATCATAATCAGCATAATGCCTATGAGTGCGAGAATAGGTGAGAATGATGAGGGTTTAAGCATTTTCAGAAGAAAGCTTCCGATTCCTCCGCCCGTGCCGCTGTCGACACCTTCAAGTGAAAGAATCCATGCAGTAAATGTTGTACCGATGTCAGCACCGAAACAAACAGCGATTGTATCTGCAAGTGCCATAAGACCAGAGTTTACAAAGCCGACAAGCATTACTGTCATGGCTGATGATGACTGAATTGCTATGGTAATAACCATGCCGAGAAAAACAGCCAGAAACTTGTTTGAAGTAGCCTTGCTGAGTGCCTTTTCCATTTTTCCGCCTGCGAGTTTTTCAAGTCCTGTTGACATTACGTTCATACCGTAAAGGAAGAAAGCAAGTCCGCCGAGAAGCGTGAAAATGTTAAAGATTGAAAATTCTGCTTCCATAAATATAATTCTCCTTATTCTTTCGGAATACCCTGTATTCCGTTATTGGATTAAGTAATTATTTCTCTACATTATAATTATACATTATCTGCAAATAAAGTCAATGACTTACAATACGATTTTACATGAATTTAACATTCACCCTGCAGGGGGCGGCGTTCCGCCGCCCCCTGCAAAATATTTTTGTGAGAATTTTGAAAATTGATTTCCTTGTCATTCGTGTAAAACAGCTTGACAATCTACCCAAAAAGTTATATAATTAAAATCAGAGTAGTATATCTTTTTGTGGATTTTTATGAAAAAGAGCAAATTATAAATATCGGTTGAACATATAAAATAATGCCCTCGGGCAGATTGGAGTTATTTATGGAATACCTCGAAAACAGAGAACTTTCATGGCTGAAATTCAATAAGAGAGTGCTTGAAGAAGCTTCCGACAACAGGAATCCTCTGCTTGAACGTCTTACGTTTTCGGCTATATACCAGAGTAACCTTGATGAATTCTTTATGGTTCGTGTTGGTTCGATTACAGATGCCGCAAAGGATGACAAAAAGAAAAAGGACAGCAAATCAGGTCTTACTTCATCTCAGCAGCTTGACGCAATATTTACTGCGGTAAGAAGATTACAGCCCGATGTCGAGGATGCCTATAAAAAAACCATGGGTGAACTGCGTTCATACGGTTTTGAACACGTTGGATTCGATAATCTTTCCGCCGATGAGGAGCGTTTTCTTGAACTCTATTTCAAGCGTGAAATCAAGCCTTTCATTTCGGGAATCGTAGTCAACAATTCAGTACCTTTCCCGTTCCTTAAAAATAAGGAACTCTATGCGGTTGTTCAGCTTAACGCCAAAAAAGGCGTATCTGTCGGAATCATCCCCATAAATCATGACCGCAGAGACAGAATGATTGCACTCGACAGAGAAGGAAAACGTTTCATTCTTGAAGAAGAAGTTATACTCAGATATGCACATACTCTTTTCAAAGGCTACAAAGTCCTTGACAGAACTGTCATGAGAGTTACAAGAAATGCCGATATCATGGTATCGGGCAAGGGTTCGGATTTTCGTGAGAGAATGGAGGAACTCGTTGCAAAGAGAAAGACTCTGCCGCCTGTAAGACTTGAAATCACAGGGGAATTCAGCAGAGATGCCCTCGACTATATCTGCAAGAAACTCAAAATCAAGAATGTACGTGTATTCAGTTCAAGGATTCCGCTTGACTTGTCATATCTGTGGACAATGCAGGACCTCGATGAAAGAGAGGAACTTCACTACACTCACAGAAGTCCGAGAAAATCATCCTCGCTTATCGAATCACGTTCTGTATTCTCACAGGTAAAGGCTAAGGATGTACTTCTCTGCTATCCGTTTGAATCAATGAATTCATCGTTTATCAGACTTTTGCAGGAATCCGCAAACGACAGCAAGGTTACATCCATAAAAATCACGCTTTACAGACTTGCAAAAAACAGCAAGGTTGTTGATGCACTCTGCACAGCCGCTGAAAACGGTAAAGAAGTTCTTGTAATGATAGAACTTCGTGCAAGATTCGATGAGGAAAACAATATCGGATGGTCGAGAGTTCTTCAGAAAGCAGGTGTAAGGGTGATTTACGGTCCTGTTGACTATAAGGCACACTCAAAGCTTCTTCTCATCAAGCGCAGGGCGACAGGCGGAGAATTCGACTATGTAACTCAGATAGGAACAGGAAATTACAACGAAAAAACTTCCGCACTCTATACAGATATGATGCTTCTCACATCCGACAAAGCTGTTGCAGAAGATGCAGAAGCTGTATTCGACGGACTTCTCAGAGGTACTTTTGTCGAACACACAAACAAACTCCTTGTTTCTCCTCTTGCACTCAGACCAAAAGTGCTTGAACTCATGGATGAACAGATTGATATTGCCAGAAACGGAGGAGAGGGATATATCGGTGCAAAAATCAACTCACTCACCGATAACGCAATCATCTCAAAGCTTGTTGAGGCATCTAAGGCAGGTGTTAAAATCGAACTCATTGTCAGAGGAATATGCTGTCTTATTCCGAATGTCAGCGGATTCACCGAGAATATAACAATACGCAGTATCGTCGGAAGATTCCTCGAACACAGCAGAATTTTCATATTCGGAAACGAAAAGCGTGAGCAGAAAATTTACATCGGTTCAGCAGACTATATGAGCAGAAATACAATAAGACGTGTTGAGGTTGCTGTGCCTGTTGAAGATGAAAAACTGAAAAAGCGCATTTACGGTATGTTTGAGACTATGCTTCACGACAACGTAAAGGCTCGTATCATGCAGAATGACGGTACTTACGTACACGCTGAACGAAAAGAAGGCGAGAAAGAACTCAACTCACAGGAGTATTTCTATGCTGAATCGTACCGTCTGAGTGAGGAAAAGGAAAAACGTCAGGAAAAAATACGGAAGGCACGTGACAGCAAAACCTCACCGAAAAAGAAATCAGCATCAAAGGCAAAATAAACATTTCATCAGAAGGGATTATAAATGATAGGATATTACAACTATACGGTCATTCTGACTTACGCAAGTCTTGTGTCGTCATTGCTCGGCATATTCTTTGCCCTCGGTCTGAGTGGTGAGCCGAGTCCGACGTATGCGATAATATGTCTCATGATTTCGGGACTTTGTGATATGTTCGACGGAAAAATAGCAAGAACCAAGAAAGACCGTACAGAAGCCGAAAAGAAATTCGGCGTACAGATAGATTCGTTGTGTGACGCAATATGTTTCGGGGTACTCCCGTCAGTTATCGGGTATGCAGTCGGAATGAACTCATGGGCTGATATGATAGTGCTTTCAGCATTTCCGCTCTGTGCAGTAATAAGACTTGCATATTTCAATGTAACTGAGGAAGAGAGACAGCAGAACACATCGGAAGTAAGAAAAATCTATGAGGGACTTCCCGTAACAAGCGTTGCGCTGATTCTCCCTGTGATATACAGTTTTCACAAGGATATAGGCGAGGAGTTATTTCCCGCAATTTACGGTGCCTGTCTCATGATAATCGCTATAGCATTCATAACACGCTTCAAGGTAAAAAAGCCCGATATGAAAACAATGCTGAGCTTTATTGCCATAGGTGCAATAGAAATGCTTTGGATGATTTACAAAACTAAAATTATGAAGTAACAGACCACTCAATCCGGAATTTGTGTGTATTTTTGTATGGGCGGCGTTCCGCCGCCCATAATTAACCGAACAGAATATAGTTTTTCGACACGCAAAAAGGATTCCGAAAAATCGGAATCCTTTTTTCTTTATATATTAAATCAATCAATCTGTGCTGAATAGTTAGGAGCTTCCTTTGTGATGTAGATATCATGCGGATGGCTCTCTTTAAGTCCTGCACCTGTGATTCTTACGAACTGTGCCTTTTCGTGGAGTTCAGGAATTGTAGCACTTCCGCAGTAACCCATACCTGAACGGATACCGCCTACGAGCTGGAAGATTGTATCTGCTACTGCACCCTTGAATGGTACACGTCCTTCAACACCCTCCGGAACGAGCTTCTTTGCGCCCTCCTGGAAATATCTGTCCTTTGAACCGTTTGCCATAGCACCAAGACTTCCCATTCCGCGATATACCTTGAACTGTCTGCCCTGATAGATTTCTGTCTCACCCGGAGCCTCTGCACATCCTGCGAGAAGTGAACCGAGCATTACTACGTTTGCACCTGCCGCAAGTGCCTTTACGATATCGCCTGAATACTTGATACCGCCGTCAGCAATTACAGGAACACCGTACTTCTGAGCAACACAAGCTACATCATAAACTGCTGTAATCTGTGGAACACCGATACCTGCAACAACTCTTGTTGTACAGATTGAACCAGGTCCGATACCAACCTTTACACAGTCTGCACCAGCCTTGATTAAATCTTCAGCGGCTGCCGCTGTTGCGATATTTCCTGCAATTACAGGAGTATCAGGGAATGCTTCCTTAACCATGCTGAGGCACTTCATGATGTTTGCGCTGTGACCATGTGCAGAGTCAAGTACAAGTACATCAACCTGTGCATCTATAAGAGCCTTTGCTCTTTCGAGTACATTTGCTGTTACACCGATAGCAGCACCGCAGAGGAGTCTGCCCTTGCTGTCACGTGCAGAATTAGGATACTGAACTGACTTTTCAATGTCCTTGATTGTGATAAGGCCCTTGAGATAACCGTTATCATCAACAATAGGGAGCTTCTCAATCTTACGTGATCTGAGAATATCCTGAGCCTGTTCAAGTGTAGTTCCCACAGGAGCAGTAACGAGATTGTTCTTAGTCATTACATCCCCGATTTTAGCAGAAAAATCAGTAAGGAAACGCATATCACGATTTGTAATGATACCTACAAGCTTTCCTTCTCCGTCAACAACAGGAACACCTGAAATTCTGTACTTGCCCATAAGCTCGTCAGCGTCAGATACAAGTCTGTCCTCTGTGAGTGAAAATGGATTAACAATAACACCGTTCTCAGAACGCTTTACCTTGTCAACCTCTTCTGCCTGCTGCTCAATTGTCATATTCTTATGGATAATACCAATACCACCCTCACGAGCGATTGCGATAGCCATTTTAGACTCTGTAACCGTATCCATTGCGGCTGTCATAACAGGTGTGTTGAGTCTGATTCCTTTTGTAAGGTTTGTACCAATGTTAATCATGTTAGGTGTAACATCGGATTTTGCGGGTATCAGAAGTACATCATCAAATGTAAGTCCTTCCTTCTGAAATTTACTGTTCATGTCGTTCAGCATAAACTATTCCTCCTTCTGCATTAGTACCTGTTTTATCAGGTCTTAAAGTTATTAACTTATATGATACTATTTTTTTTCAAAAGTGTCAAGACATAGAGCGGTTTATTTTATATAGAAAAAAAACAGAATATTCTGTTGAGATTTGGCGAAAAAATATATTTATTTTTCGGAATGGGGGATATATGAACATTACTGCTCTTTCGTCTGCTGTTCAGCATACTCGGCAAGTATTTCCGAAGCATCCGAGGCATCCGTAACTCCGTCACCGTTCATATCTGCCGCAAATGCCTGCTCCTCATCAAGGGAAACTGCGCTTCCTGTGGATTTATCCGCATAAGCCTTCAGCACATCCGAGGCATCTCCCGCATCAACGATTCCGTCACCGTTAACATCACCCTCGGTTATATATGAAAAACCTGTTTCCGACGCATATTTTTCTGCGGCTGAGTCCTTTCTTACTTTCGGTCTGAAATCGGAATACTTAACCGTTTCCTTGTTTCTTCCGTAGCTGACACCCATTGCGTTTTCTCCGATTTTTTCAATACTTTCGGGTATTCTGAGGAACTTCACCGAGGGGCATGACAAAAAAGCCTCTCCCCCGATTTCAGCGGATTTATCGGAAATTCTCACATACGAAAGTGAATCGCAGAAAGCAAAGCACTGTTTTGGAACAGATGCGGAAGATTCACCGAAATCAGCCGATTCAAGGGCTGTACAGCTCATGAAGCATCCGTCTCCGATGGATTCAACACTGTCGGGAATAACGATGCTTTCAAGCGACATACATCCCGAAAATGCGTATTTTCCAACAGATACAACCGTATCGGGAAGAACTGCGGAAACAATGTTTTCCTGTTCAAAAAATGCAAAATCGTCAATTGCGGTAACTTCGTAATTAATCAGCCTTTCGGGAATTACAATCTCTTTTCCCCTTCCGCTGACACTTGTTATGACAGCTTCCGAATCCTCTGTAATTCTGAAATTAATCAGCCAGTCTCCCGTATTTACGGTTTCAGTAACCGCCGAATATGAACTGAGCGGAATAATTCCGCTCATCACAGCCAGAACCACAGAAAAGACAATCATTTTCTTCATTGATTAAATATCCTTTCGGCAGATTTCTCCGCTTATCATTACAAGAACAGGCTCACTCATAAGTCCGAGGGGATCATCTCCCTTTCTGTAAAGCTGTAAATCAGCATCCTTTTCAGGAACAATGCTTCCTGTTTCCTCATCAATTCCGAGGATTTCGGCAGCATTTACTGTGAGTGCCTTATATGCCTCCTCAACGGGAAGTCCTCCCTTTACACACATCTGCGCTGACATGGGAAGATACTGAATCGGTACAACCGTATGGTCTGTGCATATCGCAATTTTAACTCCGTTTTTACTGCATTCAGCCGCATTTTCAAGCTCAAGCCCACGCATTTCGGGTTTGCATCTGTCACAGATTACGGGACCGCATATTACAGGGATTTCCTTTTCTGCGATTATATCAGCTATTTTATAGCTTTCCGTACCATGAATTATTACAGCATCAATTGAAAATTCCTTTGCAATTCTTATTGCCGTACATATATCATCTGCCCTGTGGCAATGGAAAAACGCCTTTATTTTATGGTCGAGGAGATGCATGAGAGCCTCACACTTTATGTCATACTCAGGCGGCTCATAATTTTCGCTGTCTGAATAATAGCTGTCGGTATCATGTGCATATCTGCGTGATTTGTAAAGACCTTCACGGATAAGTGCCGCAGTAGCCATACGTGTAACGGGGGATTCATCCCTGTCATTGTATACACGCTTAGGATTCTCTCCGAGCGCAAACTTTATGCCGCAGATTTTTATGAGCATATCGTCAACGCATCTTCCGTTTGTCTTTATTGCACAGATTTCTCCGCCGCAGGCATTTGCGCTTCCCGGACTTGATGCGGCGGCGGTAATGCCTCTCATTCTCGCTTCCTCAAAGCATCTGTCAAAAGGATTGATTCCGTCGATTGCCCTCATCTGAGGTGTGAAAGGATCTGACATTTCATTGCAGTCATCCCCCTCAAAATCAAGACCATCCTCGATAATTCCGAGGTGTGTGTGTGCATCAATGAAGCCGGGGAGAAGGATTCCTCCCTGTGCATCAATGCTGTCTTCGGAAATATTTTCGGGAGTCCCCTCTCCGAGTGCCTTGATTTTTCCTTCTTCGGTTTCAACCCATCCGTTACTGATTATGCCCTGTTCGGACATTGTATAAATTTCAGCATTATAAATTAACATATTTCCTCCGCAGATTACTTTTTTACTGCCTCAATTATCATATCGGAAATTTCAATCGGTGTACCCGTACTTTCGATATGAACTGTGGAATGTGCAAGATAAACGTCTTTTCTGCTGTTAAAGCGTTCAAGCAGTTCTTCTTTTGATGATGATGCGGCAATAGGACGATTGCTGTCGCCGCAGATTCTTTCATAACAGGTTTCAAAATCAACGTCAATGAATACAACCTCACCGTTTTCAGCCGCCGCCTTTGCTGTATCGGGATTGAGCATTGCTCCCCCTCCGCAGGCTACAACAGCCGATTTTCCGCACATTGACTTTACAACCTCTGCTTCAACCTGACGGAAATAAGGCTCGCCCTTCTGAGCGAATATTTCGGGAATCGACATTCCCTGAGTTTCAACTATAACTTCATCAGTATCGAAAAATCCGCATCCGAGTTTCTTAGCCGCAAGTTTTCCGACTGTGGATTTTCCGCATCCCATGAAGCCGCATAAAAATATTGTCATTTCAGTTCTTTCCTTACTTGTTCATTTCGTTTACAGCATCCTCAACAGCCCTGATGATTGAATCAACATCCTCTGTGCTGAATTTGCCGCCGTACCATATTTCGTGTGCCTTTACAGCCTGATATACGAGCATTGCCGCACCTCCGACTGCTGTTTTCCCCATTGCTCTTGCCTTCTTCATGAGAAGTGTCTCTGTCGGGTTGTAGATTACGTCGAATACGTTTGTGCAGTTTGCAATGATTTCATCCGATACAGCCACAGCCTCTGTCTTAGGGTACATTCCGACAGGTGTTGCATTTACGAGGAGGTCATATTCGCCCTCGATTTCAGATACAAGAACAACTTTTACGGAAGGAGCCTCAAACTTTGAATTAACCTCCTCAATGAGTTTGTCTGCGAGTGCCTTGTCCTGCGGAATAATTGCAATTGTGAGGTCTGCACCATGACGGAGAGCCTCAATTGCTATCATTCTTCCGACACCGCCGCATCCGACGAGAAGAACCTTTCCTCCGAGTAAAAGCTTCTCTGATGAAAGAACAAATCCGTCACAGTCTGTATTGTAGCCGACGAATTTACCGTTGTCGTTGTGTACGCAGTTTACTGAATTGTATCTCTCAGCACTTGCACCGAGTTCATCCATAAGCGGAATAACTCCCTGTTTATGTGGAATAGTAACGTTGAATCCCTGTAATTCATGGAGCATTTCTCCGCTTGATGAAAGATCAGCGGGATCAATGTCGATAAGCTCGTATGTGCAGTCTGATTTTCCGCTGAGTGCAAAAAGCTTCTCATGAATAAGCGGAGACATTGAATGTCCGAGGGGATGTCCGATAAGTCCGAATTTAGCCATAAATTTCAGCTCCTTCAAGTGTTTCGATATTTTCAATATTAAATGCCTTTACGTCCTTTAATGTCTTTTTAACAAGTCCTGTGAGAGTCTTGCCCGGCCCGAATTCAGCAAACAAATCTGCTCCTGCACTCTGCATTTCTGCAAGTTCGGATGTGAAGCGGACAGGTGATACGATATGCTTTGCAAGAATTGAAGGCATATCTGAGAAATCTGTGAGTTCTCCGCCTGTTACGTTTGAATAATACTTAACCTTCGGCTTTCTGAATTCGATTTTCTTTGCTGTCTCGTAGAACTTGTCAGCGGCAGACTGCATAAGCTTTGAATGGAATGCACCTGCAACATTGAGAGTTACAACTCTTGCCTTCATTTCAGCAAAAATCGGGCTTACCTCTGCGATGCCTTCGGGTGTTCCTGCGATAACTGTCTGTGCAGGTGAATTGTAGTTTACTGCGGCAACGTAGTTTGAAGCCTTTTCGCAGATTTCAGCAACCTTTTCAGGTTCGATCTTCATGATTGCCGCCATTGCGCCCTTGTTTTCTCTTGCAGCCTCATCCATAGCCTCAGATCTTGCCTTGATAAGGCGGAAAACGTCCTCCATTGATACCATGTCAGAAACAGCCATAGCGGCATATTCACCGAGTGAATGACCTGCAACGCCGTCAAAAATGAAAGGCCTGCCCTCTTCCTCACCCTTTGTCATTGCGGCTGTGATGCAGGCAATTGATGTGATGAGAATTGCAGGCTGTGCGTTGATTGTCTTTGAAAGTTCCTCAATCGGGCTGTCGAAGCATACAGCTTTCATGTCTCTGCCGAGAACCTCTGATGCAATTTCGTATATATCCTCTGTGTGGGGATATGCTTCAAGTATGTCTTTTCCCATGCCGGGGTACTGTGAACCCTGTCCTGAAAATAATGAAATCTTCATGTTAATAAAAATCCTTTCTTTATTTGATTGCAAAACATCGTAAACCATTACGTGCGGCACACGTAAGTTGTGCAAAATGCCGATATTTAAGTTAAAAATTGCTAAATAAATAAAATATCATTGCAAAAAACACTGAAATGATTTACAATATATATAATAGATGTTTTGCGCTATTATGATTTTAAGCTGAAACAACAGCTTGCCTGTACTTCATTATAGCACATATTTTTTTATTTTACAACTATTTTAAGATAATTCCTTAAAGGAGATTAAAAATGGGCATTAATATTCTTTCAATGGGAAGTTATGTTCCCGAACAAGTAATCACCAACGACGACTTCACAAAATTCGTTGAAACAAACGACGAATGGATACGTACCCGCACAGGTATCGTAAGCAGACACATGGCAGGCTGGGAGCCTACATGGTATATGGGTAAGGAAGCCGCAAAACAGGCTCTTGAAAGAGCAGGTATCGATCCTTCCGAAGTTGGTCTTGTAATTTCAACCACAGTAACACCCGATTTTCTCACACCGAGCATGGCTTGTGTGATTCAGCACGAAATCGGTGCTGTAAACGCTGTTGCATACGACCTCGGTGCGGCTTGTTCAGGCTTTGTTTTCGCTCTGGATAACGCAAGAAGATTCATGGAAGCAGACAAAAACATAAAGTACGCTCTCGTTGTTTCAAACGAAGCTCTTTCACGTTTCCTTGATTTCGAGGACAGAGGAACCTGCATTCTCTTCGGTGACGGTGCCGCTGCGGCTGTAATCGAACTCAGCGACAAGATGTATTCATCATACCTCGGCTCAGACGGAAGCGGCGCAACTCTCCTCTACGCAAGAGGTCTTAATGTTGCTCCTGAGGTTGCAACAGAATCGGATTTTGAAGACCCGTTCAGCACAGATATGCACCACTTCAAGCAGAACGGAAAAGAGGTTTACAAGTTCGCTACAAAGGCACTTCCCAAGGCATTTAACCTCGCCGCTGAAAAAATCGGCGTAACTCCTGAAGAAATCGACTGGTTCATTCCTCATCAGGCTAACGTAAGAATCATCGAAACAGCCGCTAAGAATCTCGGTGTTTCAATGGATAAATTTGTAATCACACTCGACCACTATGGCAATACTTCAAGTGCTTCAATTCCTCTTGCTCTCAACGAGGCAATTGAACAGGGCATCGTAAAGAAGGGACAGAAACTCGCCCTCATAGGCTTCGGCGCAGGCCTCACTTACGGCGGAATCATACTTGAATACTGATAAAAAGGAGAAACAATATGAAAACAAGAATTACAGAACTTTTAGGCTGTGAATACCCGATTATTCAGGGCGGTATGGCTTGGGTTGCAGAACATACCCTTGCATCAGCAGTTTCAAATGCAGGCGGTATCGGTCTTATCGCAGGAGGAAGCGCACCTATCGACTATCTCCGTGAGCAGATTCGTCTCTGCAAGGCTGAAACAGACAAGCCTTTCGGCGTAAACATCATGCTCATGTCACCTAACGCTGAGGACCTCGCACAGCTCGTTATCGACGAGGGTGTCGCTGTTGTAACAACAGGTGCAGGAAATCCCGGTAAATACATCCCTGCATGGAAAGAAGCAGGAATCAAGGTAATCCCTGTTGTTCCTTCCGTTGCTCTCGCAAAGAGAATGGAAAGAGCGGGAGCAGATGCTGTCGTTGCAGAGGGTACTGAATCAGGCGGTCATATCGGTGAGAATACTACAATGTGTCTCGTTCCGCAGGTTGTTGACGCTCTCGAGATTCCTGTAATTGCCGCAGGCGGTATCGCTGACGGCAGAGGTGTTGCGGCTTCATTCATGCTCGGTGCAGAGGGTGTACAGATAGGTACAAGATTCCTTGCATCAGACGAATGTCAGATTCACCCTACATTCAAGGAACTCGTTGTAAAGGCAAAAGACACAGACAGCGTTGTAACAGGACGTTATACAGGACATCCTTGCAGAAACATTAAGACAAAGTTCTCTAAGAAGCTTGCAAGCGGCGAAAAGGACGGTTCTCTCACTCCCGATGAGTTTGAGCAGCTCACTCTCGGTTCACTCAGAAAGGCTGTTCAGGACGGTAATCTCGATGAGGGTTCATTCCTCTGCGGTGCTATCGCAGGTATGATTAATGACGTAAAGCCTTGTGCTGAAATCGTTAAGGAAATCATGGAACAGGCTGAGAAGCTTCTCAGATATTAATTAATTAAGAAACACTACATATTACGGAGGAAATAAAAATGGCTACAGCATTAGTAACAGGTGCTTCACAGGGTATCGGTGCGTGTATAGTAAAGAGACTTGCAAAGGACGGATTCGACGTTGTTATAAATCACTTCCCAAGCGAAAGCGACAAGGCAAAGGCTCTCGCAGTTGCAGAGGAATGCAGAGCTTTCGGCGTAAAGGCTGAATGCTATGCGGCTGACGTTTCAAAGTTCGCTGACTGCGAGGAAATGGTTAAGCAGGTTAAGGCTGATTTCGGCACAATCGACGCTCTCGTAAACAATGCAGGAATCACAAAGGATACTCTCATGGCAAGAATGAAAGAGGAAGAATATGACCTCGTTATCGCAGTAAACCAGAAGAGCGTATTCAACATGATGAAGAATGTTTGCCCTGTAATGATGAAGCAGAAAAGCGGAAGCATCGTAAATGTTTCTTCTGTTGCAGGTCTTTACGGAAATCCCGGACAGGTAAACTATTCAGCTTCAAAGGCTGCTATCATCGGTATGACAAAGACAATCGCTAAGGAATACGGAAGAAAAGGCATTACTTGCAATGCTGTTGCTCCGGGATTCATTCACACACCTATGACAGATGTATTAAGTGACGAACTCAAGGCTAAAATGCTTGAACAGGTTGCACTCAGAAGATACGGTGAACCTGAGGAAATCGCTTCTGTTGTTTCATTCCTCGTTTCTGAAAACGCTTCATACGTTACAGGACAGGTTATTGAAATTTCAGGCGGACTTTCAATGTAATTCATTCAGATAAATAGAGAGAGGTATAGATTTATGAGCAGAAGAGTTGTTATAACAGGACTTGGTGCTGTTACTCCGCTTGGTACAGGCGTAGAGAAATTCTGGGACGGAATTAAAGCTAACAAAATAGGTATTTCAGAAATTGATATGTTCGATTCAAGCAGAATCGGCATTAAATTCGGCGGTATCGTAAGAGATTTCGATGAGTCCGTTTACTACGGTGAGGAAGGCTACTTCGACAAGAAGGAAGCTAAGCGTATGGATTTATTCACAAAGTACGCTCTCGTTGCCGCTAAGGAAGCTCTTAAAGATGCAGGTTCTGACTTCAAGGATGTTGATATGTACAGAGCAGGTGTTCTCGTAGGTTCAGGTATCGGCGGCGTTGACCTCACACTTACAGAGTATGAGAAATTCCTCGATAAAGGTCCCGGCAGAGTTTCACCATTCTACATTCCTATGATGATAAGCAACATGGCGGCAGGAACAATCTCAATGAAGACAGGTTTCAGAGGCGCAAACTTCGATATCAGTACAGCCTGTGCATCAGGTACACACTGTATCGGTGAGGCTTTCAGAAAGATTAAGGACGGTTATCTTGATGTTTGTATCGCAGGCGGTACAGAAAGCACAAGAAACGAATTCACATTCGGTGCATTCGCAAACATGAAGGCTCTTACAAAGTGTGAGGAACTCGAAAAGGCTTCAATTCCTTTCGATGCTGAGAGAAGCGGTTTCGTACTCGGCGAAGGAAGCGGTATTCTCGTTCTTGAGGAATATGAACACGCAAAGGCAAGAGGTGCTAAAATCTATGCTGAGGTTGCAGGCTACGGCGCAACTTGCGACGGTTACCACATGACTTCACCTATGCCTACAGGTGAGGCGGCAGGAATGGGCATGACACTTGCTATGCAGGAGGCAGGTTTAAAGCCTTCTGAGGTTGATTACATCAACGCTCACGGTACTTCAACAGGTCTTAACGACAAGTATGAAACAGCCGCTGTAAAACTCGCTTTCGGTGAGGATGCAAAGAACGTAAAAATCAGCTCAACAAAGTCTATGATCGGTCATCTTCTCGGTGCGGCAGGTGCTGTTGAGGCTGTTGTTACTGCAAAGACAATCAAGGAAGGTCTTATCCATGCTACTGTCGGCACAAAGAATCCTGATGAACTTTGCGACCTCGACTACTGCATTAACGGAAATATCGAACAGGAGGTTCGTGCGGCTCTCTCGAATTCACTCGGATTCGGCGGTCACAACGCAACACTTTGCTTTAAAAAAGTAAATGACTAAGGAGGTATCTGGGATGAACGAAATTCTCGGAATCACCGATATTGAAACAATTGAAAAGCTCGCTTCGATCGTAAAGAGAAACGAGCTTTCGGAAATAACAATTTCAAACGGAGTTGAGACAATCAAGGTAAAGGGAGAGAAAAAATGTCCTCCCCCTCCGATGCCTGCGGCACCTGTATTCGGTATGCCTCAGCAGATGTCTGCTCCTTCCGCTCCGCAGACTTCCGCTGAATCAGCTTCAGCCGCAGAAGAAAGCGGAAACATGGTAAAATCACCTATCGTCGGCACATTCTATGCCGCTCCTTCACCTGACAAGCCTCCTTTTGTAAAGGTCGGTGACACAGTTAAAAAGGGTGATGTAATCATGATAATCGAATCAATGAAGCTCATGAACGAGATTCAGTCGGAATTCGACGGTGTTGTTGACAGAATACTCGTCAATGACGGTGATGCTGTTGAATTCGACCAGCCGATAATGATAATTAAGTAATTTTTATGTCGGGGGTGAAAATATGCCTTTGCCGAAAGAAGAAAAAATAACATCAGAGGAATTTCTTAACATCACCGAAAACAATGAGAAAAAATGTGAGCTTGCCGACGGAGTGATTCTGAATCAGGCAATGCCGAGCATTGAGCATCAGGTCATTTGTGCCGAATTATACAGCATTTTTCGTAATTTCATAAAGAGAAACAACGGGAAATGCACGCCATTGCCATCAGTTGATGCTGTTTTCGATGAATATAACACGGTTGTTCCCGATTTTATGGTTGTATGCGACAAATCAAAGCTTGACGGAAAACGCTGTAACGGTGTTCCCGATATGGTTATTGAGGTTGTATCTTCCAACAGAGCAGATGATTTTGTGCGAAAACTCGGACTTTATATGAAGTCAGGCGTGAGGGAATACTGGATAGTTGACCCGAAATACAGAAAATCTCTCGTTTACTTCTTTGAGGAAAGTGATTTTCCCGATATCTATGCTTTTGATAAACCCGTACCCGTTAAAATTTACGGGGGAGAGCTGGAAATTAAATTTTCAGACCTCACAGATTTTTGAAAAAGGAGGACTTTTAAAATGTCCGATGTATTAATGAATAAAGAACAGATTATGGAAGTTATCCCCCACAGAGACCCGTTTCTTCTCATTGATGAGGTCGTTGAAATGGAAGTGGGCGTTAAGATAAAGGCAAGAAAATACATTAAGGAAGAGGATTTCTGGTTCAAGGGACACTTCCCGGGCTACCCTGTAACTCCGGGTGTTCTCATGGTTGAGATGCTCGCACAGGCAGGTGCTGTATGTATGCTTTCAAAGCCTGAATTCAAAGGTAAAATCGGTCTTTTCGGAGGAATTGACAAGGCTAAGTTCCGCAGACAGGTTGTTCCGGGCGATGTTCTCGACCTCGAAGTTGAAATGATTAAGCAGAGAGGACCTGTCGGCACAGGAAAGGCTGTTGCATCAGTTGGCGGCGAAAAGGCTGTTTCATGCGAAATCACATTTGTTGTAACAGACGGTGAAAAATCCGAATAATTAAGGAGAATCATTCAGATGTTCAGAAAAATACTGATTGCCAACAGAGGAGAAATTGCAGTTCGTATAATCAGAGCCTGTCGTGAACTCGGTGTAAGAAGCGTTGCGGTATATTCCACAGCAGACAGAAGTTCACTTCATGCACAGATAGCTGACGAAGCTGTATGTATCGGGCCTCCCGCTACAAAAGACAGCTACCTCAATATGAATGCGGTTATTCAGGCGGCAGTAAATACGGGGGCTGATGCAATACATCCGGGATTCGGTTTTCTCTCTGAAAATTCCGAATTCGCAAGACTCTGCGAAAAGAACGGTATAGTATTCATCGGACCTTCATACAAGTCGATTGATATGCTCGGTGACAAGGCTAACGCAAAGGAAACTATGGCGGCGGCAGGTGTACCTGTTATCCCCGGTTCAAAGGGTGCGGTTTCATCACTCGATGAAGCTCGTGAAATTGCTGAAAAAGCAGGTTATCCCGTACTTGTCAAGGCATCGGCAGGCGGCGGCGGACGTGGTATCAGACGTGTTGATTCACCTGATGAACTCGAAGCGCAGATGACAGCCGCACAGCAGGAGGCTAAAAATTTCTTCGGTGATGATACCGTTTACATCGAGAAATTCCTCATAAATCCGCACCATGTAGAAATACAGATTATAGCGGACAGACAGGGAAATTATATTTACCTCGGTGAAAGAGACTGCTCAATGCAGAGAAGAAATCAGAAGGTGCTTGAGGAAAGTCCGAGTCCTATCGTAAACGCCGACCTCAGAAAGAGAATGGGTGAAGCGGCTGTTACTGCGGCTAAACAGTGCGGCTACTACAACGCAGGTACAATTGAATTCCTCGTTGACGAGAACAGAGACTTCTACTTCATGGAAATGAACACACGTATTCAGGTCGAACACCCGATTACTGAGGAAGTCACAGGATTTGACCTTGTTAAGGCTCAGATTGAGATTGCCGCAAACATTCCGCTCAGAGTAAAGCAGGAAGATATAAAAATTACAGGTCATGCAATTGAATGCCGTATCAATGCGGAAAATCCCGACCTGAACTTCCGTCCTTCACCGGGTACGATTTCGGCTCTCTATGTCCCCGGCGGTCCCGGAATAAGAATCGACGGTGCTGTTTATCAGGGCTACACCATAACACCTTATTATGATTCAATGATAAGCAAACTCATTGTACATGCCTCAGACAGAGACGGTGCAATAAGAAAAATGAGATGGGCTTTGTCTGAGTTTATCGTTGACGGAGTTGATACAAATATCGACTTCCAGCTCGATATAATCAAACAGCCCGAATTCATGAGCGGAAACTATGACATAGGATTCCTCGGAAGATACATGGACGAAAAAAATAAGAAGAAAAAGTAAGGCGGTAAAAAATGGGAGAAAGAATGCTTGATAACTTTTTTGATGTTGTAAAGAAGCGTTTTAACGGAAATACCGATGAGGATGTACGTGAAACGGTAAAGTGTCCCAGATGTCAGAGCCTTGTACCTCTTGACCGTTATGAGGAGCTTCACAGGGTTTGCCCGAATTGTAATTACCATGGCAGACTTTCAACTCCTGAACGTATTGAAATCACAGCAGACAAGGACAGCTTTACTGAATTCGATGCTGACATGAAAAGCAAAAACCCTATCGGTTTCCCCGAATATTCAGAAAAACAGCAGGAACTTCGTGACAAGACAGGTCTTAAAGATGCTGTTACAACAGGAACCATGACAATCCGTGGCATAAAAACCGTCGTGGGTATCATGGATTCACGCTATATGATGGGTTCTATGGGAAGCGTTGTAGGCGAAAAGATTACAAGGGCTTTTGAATATGCGACTGAACATAAACTGCCTGTAATCATGTTCACAGCATCAGGCGGCGCAAGAATGCAGGAGGGTATTGTATCACTCATGCAGATGGCTAAGACATCGGGTGCTGTCAAACTCCACAGTGATGCAGGCGGACTTTACATCACAGTTCTTACAGATCCGACAACGGGCGGTGTTACTGCAAGTTTTGCATCTCTCGGTGATATTATAATTGCAGAGCCGAAGGTTCTTATCGGATTTGCAGGCAGACGAGTAATCGAAAGCACAATGAGACAGCGACTCCCTGAGGATTTCCAGCTTGCAGAGTTCATGCAGGAGCATGGATATGTTGATATGATAGTAAACCGAAAGAAAATGAGAAGCACGCTTGCTCATCTTCTTGATATACACGGCTATAAGCCTGAGGAGGTATAAGCATGGACGAGAAAAAAACTGCATGGGAACGTCTCCAGCTTGTTCACACCAAGGGCAGACCGACTATAAATGACTATATCCCGCTGATTTTTACGGATTTTTATGAAATGCACGGTGACAGAGGCGTAGGTGATGACCACGCTATAAAGGGCGGTGTCGCAAAACTCGACGGTGTACCTGTTACTGTAATCGGCATGGTAAAGGGCAGAGACCTGAACGAAAACAAGAACTGCAACTTCGCAATGCCTTTGCCTGAGGGCTACAGAAAGGCTCTCAGACTTGTAAAACAGGCTGAAAAATTCCACAGACCTGTTATATGCTTCATCGACACTCCAGGTGCTTATGCAGGAATTGCCGCTGAGGAACGTGGACAGGGTGAGGCTATTGCAAAAAATATCGCAGAATTCATGACCATCCGCACACCGATTATCTCAATCGTTCTCGGTGAGGCTGGAAGCGGCGGCGCACTTGCGCTCGGAGTATGCGACGAACTTGCAATGCTCGAAAACGCACAGTATTCCGTTGTATCGCCAAGAGGCTTCGCAAGTATACTCTGGAAGGATGCTTCAAGAGAAGAAGAAGCCTGCAATATAATGTGCATTACAGCCGAAGATATGGTTCGTCTTGGGGTTGCTGAAACAATAATTCCTGAGCCTCTCGGAGGCGCACACAACGATTTAGACAAAATTTCAGAAAATATTAAGGAATATTTGTCACTCAAAATCCGAGAAAAATCTCAAAAAGATATTGACGAATTGCTGAAAGCAAGGTATACTAAGTTTAGAAAAATCGGTGAGTTCACAGAATGAGCCGATTTGGATATATCAAGTCCGAAAAAATCGGACAAAATACAAAAAACGGAGGAAATAACAATGGTTTTTGACAAGCTCAAGGATATTATCGTAGAGCAGCTCGACGCTGATGAGGATGCAGTTACAATGGAAGCTAACATCCAGGATGATCTCGGTGCTGATTCACTCGACATCGTTGACCTTATCCAGACAATCGAGGATGAGTATGACATCTCTATCCCTGATGAGGCTGTTGAGGCTATCAAGACAGTTGGCGATATCGTTAACTACATTGAGAACAACACAGAAGCTTAATTGAAAAGGAAACGGTCTGATATTTTTTATCAGACCGTTTTTGCGTGTCGAAAAACTATATTCTGTTCGGATAATCACGGGCGGCGGAACGCCGCCCGCTTTGCTTTACGATATTATTGCTCCACCAATTAAATCTTGAATTTTTCTGCTTGTCCTGACAGCGAAATACTGCGTCAGAAAACCTTGAAATACGACAGTATTCCTGCGGCTTTCTTCCTTGTCTTTCACTATCAGTCCTTCGCATAAATTATTCAC
>JAZLGM010000090.1:0-4179 GCA_045616285.1 Ruminococcus sp. | reverse complement strand
ACCTGTTCAGAATGTTGCTCCTGTTCAGCCGACTCCTCAGCCTGCACCTGTTCAGAATGTCGCTCCTGTTCAGCCGACTCCTCAGCCTGCACCTGTTCAGAATGTCGCTCCTGTTCAGCCGACTCCTCAGCCTGCACCTGTTCAGAACGTTGCTCCTGTTCAGCCGACAGTCGGTGCTGTAATGTCTGTTCCGCAGCTTGCAGGTTACGATCAGAACGGTCAGCCTATTTATACATATACACAGATGCAGATTACAGGTTATGATCAGAATGGTCAGCCGATACTTATGCCGATAGGCGGTCAGCCGATGGCAGCTCCTGCATTTAATCCTCAGTACGGAGCAGTTATGGCTGCAGCTGCTGCATCAGCTTCAAGCGTAAACACAAGTAAATATGGTAAATACGGTCTTACTCCCGGTCAGAAGATTGCCGCTGAGGCTGCTGCAAAGGGTAATCAGATAGATGCAAACATTTCAAAAATCGCAGTAAATCCACACAGCAAGGATACTTCTCAGACATTTATCGCCGCTATTTCAGAGGCTAAAGATAAGGCTAATCAGAGCCTTACAGATACACAGGGACTTAAAGCAAGCACACCTATTATCGGTTCTGTTGAAGATATGCTCGCACAGCTTGGTGATTCATCTGAAAAGGAAAAACAGCTCAGGAAAGCTGCTGAAGCGACAAATGTTCCTGTATTCTCAGAATTCAAGGGCGGCTCATCTTCAAGACCTTATTCACGTCCTTCATCATCATCTTCTTCATCTTCCAGCACACCTGTTTATATGTCAGAAAAGGACAGAAGAAAGCAGGAGAAGATTGATGCTAAATTCCAGAAGAAAATGGCTAAAAACAAGTATTAATTAATAAAAATACCGATGGCTCCCTTTCGGGAGCGGTCGGTATTTTCAGAAATGAGGATAGAAAAATGGCATACAATGAAATAATTACAGAATTAAGAGCAAAGCTCGGTGACGATTACGCAAAAAACATGGAAATTCTCCGCAATGACGGCGATCGTTTTGCGGCTGAAGGCAACCTCGACGGTGTAAGGGCTGTCGGTGAACTTGTACTTGAAATCATGCCTGAAGATCAGAAGGCAGAAGTAAACCGTCTTACACATATCGACGGTGTTCGTCTTGATGAAATGTACAATACAATTCTTGAACACATCAATAAAAACGAGTATATGCCTGCAAAATCACTTGCAGAAAAACTCTACAAGAAGATTGTCAACGATTACGCAGAAACTGAAAAGTCAGCTTTCGTTTCTCTCAGAAATCCTTTTGAGGATAATCTCTATCAGATTCTTTTCAAACCTGAGAAAACTCTCAACAGAGCTCCTTTCGATTTTTCAACATATCTGACAACTTACGCTTTCATTCTCGTTGAAACAGGTTCAACAATTGACGCTGTTCCGATTCTTGAAAAGGCAATGGAATTCAACCCTGTTGACTGCGGTCCTAAGTTTGAGCTGACTGAGATTTACAAAATTACAAAAAACAGAAAGAAAGTAATCGAACTCACAAAGGAAACTCTCAAAGTTGCTTCATCACCTATTGCAATCGCAAGATGCTATGCAAATATGGGATATGCTCTCACAGACGCCGGAGAATTTGAGGATGCAGTTGCATTCTATACCGCAAGCTCAATGATGGCTCCTAATCCCGCAATAGCTATGGAAATGAATCACATAAAAGATCTCAAAGGTTCTCCGATTCCAATGCCTTCAAACGATAAAATTGAGGAAGTAATGAAAAAGTACGGAATTGCAACAGGTGCAAACAGAGATGTGGTTGCTGTTGCCGCTCAGCTTGCTTCACATTACCTCATGAAAAAGGACATTCCAAATGCACTTCAGGCTCTCAAGCTTACTTACAATCTTACTGCAGATGAAGAAGTAAAGAAACTCATCCTCAAGTACGATCCGAAGGCGGCTACACTCTTTCCAAAAACAGACGGAAACGGAAACCCGAATATAACTGTTTCAAGAAATGAAAACTGAAAATCTTTTCTCATAAACAACAAAATTATTCGTGTTATAATCTTAAATTTGTATACAAAATCATCCCCGTAATTAAATAAATTGCGGGGATTTTTACATTATCGTTAATACACTTTCGCATAGGCATGAAAAAAATTAAAAATAGAGCCAATCATTATAGTCATTATTGCTATAATTGATTTCACAATGTGAACTGATTTACCATAATATGAAAACAATCATATTATTACCGAATTGTAACCTGTTTGTAATTATTTTGTAACAAACTTTATTACAAAACAATGTATAATGAAAGTATAAAACATATTATAGGCACAATTAATTTTAAGAAAGAAGTGTGATGTTTTATGTCAAAACTCAACAAGTTTAAATCCGCTCTCATCAGCGGTGCAATGGCTGTTTCAGCTGTTGTTTCTCCTCTTGCTGCAGCATTAACACCCTCTCTCACAGTTAATGCGGCCGGCAGTGACAACTACGCAAAACTCCTCCAGTACTCCCTCTACTTCTACGATGCTAATATGTGTGGTAAGGTAAATTCAGCTTTCAGCTGGAGAAGCGATTGTCACACAGGCGACGATGTACCTGGTGGATATCACGATGCTGGTGACCACGCTATGTTCGGTCTCCCACAGGGCTATACAGCTGCAACTCTCGGCTGGGCTTACTTTGAATTCAAGGATGCTTTTGATGCAACTGGTCAGACTGCTCACTTTAAGACAGTTATGAACCACTTCAATGACTTCTTCAAGAAGTCAACAAAGATGAGTGGCGGCACAGTTACAAGCCTTCTCTATCAGAAGGGCGACGGTGATACAGACCACGCATTCTGGGGAGCTCCTGAAGCACAGGAACAGCAGCAGGGCAAGCGTAAACAGTTCTGGGCAGACGGAAACGTAAGTGACGTTGCCGCTGAATATGCTGCTTCTCTCGCACTCAGCTACCTCAACTTCGGAAATGAAGAGGACCTCTCATACGCTAAGGCTCTCTATGATTTCTCAACAAAGTCAAACTCAAACTCAAAGACACTTGACGGACATCAGGGATTCTATAACTCAGACAGTTTCCAGGATGACCAGGCATTCGCTGCAGGTTTCCTTTATATGGCTACAAAGGATCAGAAGTATCTTAACGACTGTAGATCAAAGCAGGCTAAGTATCAGGGCTGGTGCCATAGCTGGAACAACGTAAATCTTGGTTCAGCAGCAGTTCTCGCTGAAATTGACGGTGACTGGTCAGCTGTAACAGGATGGATGGGCGGCAAGGTTGGAAACGGCTACTGCTTCCTTGATAAGTGGGGCAGCGCAAGACTTAACGCTTCAATGCAGATGACAGCTCTTATTGCTACAAAGCACGGCGGTGCTAACTGGGGCGATTGGGCTAAAGGACAGATGAATTACCTCCTCGGTGACAACCCTGCAAACACATGCTTCGTATGCGGTTTCGCTGATAACAGTGCTAAGAACGCACACCACAGAGCAGCTTCAGGCTATACAAGCTACAATGAATTCCCAACAGGTGAAGGCACATTCGCTCAGTATGGTTCAAACGGTCACATCCTCACAGGTGCGCTTGTAGGTGGTCCAAGTGATGCAGGCGGTACATATCAGGATAACATGAACGACTATGTATGCAACGAGGTTGCTGTTGACTATAACGCTGGTCTCGTTGGTGCTGCTGCAGGTCTTTACTACTTCTATAAGACAGGTACACCTGATTCAAATGTAAACGGTATCGGTACTGTTTCAAACGTTCCTGTAGGCACTACACAGCAGACAACTCAGACAACATCTAACGGACAGACAACTCAGACTACAACAAAGTCATCACAGCAGACATCACAGACAACTGCAACATCACAGCAGGGTGGTTCAGGCACAGTTCTTATGCCTTCTGACATGAAGGTTGGCACAGAAGAGGGCTCCGACGGAAAGATTAACAACTATGCAGAATTCTCACCTAAGGGTGCAAAGAAGGCTACTCTCTACCTCACAGTTAAGTCAAATGACACAGAGGTTTCAGGTGCTTTCGGTACCTGGACAGGTGAATGGGAACAGGTAGACTTTGAGGGCGTAAAGGTTGGTTCAGACAAGACTGTTGCTATCGACTACACAATTCCTTCAAACGTTGGTGCTACTGTAAAGGCTATGGTATTCTGGCCACACGGTGACGATGTTG
>JAZLGM010000089.1:0-140585 GCA_045616285.1 Ruminococcus sp. | reverse complement strand
TGAAACGATATGACCACCATGAATATGTTACTGTGTCCGGATAAAGTGTACGGAAGCTGTCGGAAAAACCTGCATCAAGGAGTTCACCGAATTTTCCCCTTTCTTCATCCGAAAAACCTGCATTGCCCACGTTTGATTTAGGATTTTTAAGGTCTATCTCATTGTGCGCTACATTTAAGTCACCGCAATAGACAACGGGTTTCTTTTTATCAAGTCCGCTGAGATATTTTCTCATATCGTCCTCGAACTCCATTCGGTAACCGATTCTTTTCAGTTCATTCTGTGCATTAGGCACATAACAGCACACAAAATAAAAATCTTCAAATTCACAGGTAATAACCCTGCCCTCATCTATATGCTTTCCGTCAAGTCCGTAAACTACGGAAACAGGCTCTTTTTTTGTGAAAACAGCAGTTCCGGAATATCCTTTCTTCGCTGTTGCGCTGTTATAATATGAATAATATCCCTCGGGTTCAAATTCAGCCTGTTCACGTGTACACTTTATCTCCTGCAAACAGAAAATATCTGCATCAGATGAGCTGAAAAAATCATCAAATCCTTTTGTGCGGACAGCCCTGAGACCGTTTACGTTCCATGAAATGAATTTCATATACCGTCAGTTTCCTCTTTCCATTACAATGCTTATCATTTCTCCGACATTCTTCATGCCTGATACTTCACGCATCTTGAAACGCATTCCGAACTCATCCTCTACTGCACCAATAAGGTTAATATGTTCTATGCTGTCCCAGTCCTCAATATCAGCAGATGTTGTATTTTCGTTTACGCTGATTGAATCATCTCCGAATACATCACGAAATACCTCGTTAAGTCTTGCAATTACATCATTCTTGTTCATAATAATATACTCCTTTCAGACATTTACAGTATCATTTACTGTTATTACCTTGTTTCTGTTTTCGTAGTTTTCAAGTGATAATTCCCACACAGAATCACCGTTTTCAGATTTTTCCTTCAGTGTGAATCCGAAAGTTCCGAAAAGTTCAGAAACCATATTGTTCTTTGGTGTTTTATAGTAATAACCGATAATTCGGTCAATACCTCTGTTTTTGCACTGCTTCACAAGTTCATCAAGCATTGCCTGCTCCATATCACGCTTCAATACACGACAACTCATGAGCCAGAGTTCGACATGAAGTGCAGTTTCTTCACATTTTCCGATTACTACTGATACAATTCCGTTATCGCCGAATTTATCAGTCAGCTGTCCGTAAAGTCGGATTCTGTCTGCACTTTCGCATACTTCTTCCATTTCAGGAAGTGTATAACGCTTTGTTGTAAGGTTAAACTGATTGCTTTTATTTGTAAGCTGTGTTATTCTTCTGAGATACAAAGGTGTGAAATCCTTTATCTCAGCCTTCATTTCAAGGCTGAGGAGATAATCAGTATAGTTTGTAAACTTCTTCTGCTGTGCATTTCTCTTTGCATTTTCTGCATACATATCAGAACGCTTTATATCATCCTCTGACACGGAAGTAATCTCAAAAAAACCGCTTCTGCTCAAATTATACATTGCGGCTCCGACAGACGATGCATGAACTACATTTACCATAGGAAGCTGTGATTTCACGATTTCACATTCGGCAGGGTTATCATCTACAAATACAAAGCTTTCAGGAAGAAGTCCGAGTTCATCTGCTGATTCGGAAATATTCATATCCTTCGGATTCCAGTTTGCCTTTATTGATGCAAAATCCTCAGGTCTGAGATGTCCGCTCGGATGATTAAGACCTGCAACTGCATTTTCTTCCTCATTCTTTGAACATACGGTAAGAATCACACCATAATTCTTATAAGCCCTGATGAAACGCTGAAACTCTGCATAAGCTTCACCAACAGCGGTTTCTTCACCGATTTCAATTCCGTCAACACCATCGTCACCAACAATACCACCCCAGAGTGTATTATCAAGGTCAAGTGTGATTACCTTCTGATTCTTTCCGAAAACAGACTTGATTATGCAGGCAACACTATATGCCAGATCAGGAATTGCATCCTTGCTCATTGCGTACTTGTAAAGATACCAGTATTCGGGATCATGCCACTTTTCCAGTCCGATTGCGGATGAAAGATAATTAATGTCATTTATGTAGAAACCATTGTTATGTCTTGCATAATCTGAAAGCATAACATTCAGACGATTTATAAATGCACCTGTTCCGCTGATTCCCCAGCCATCCCAGCTTCCTGTTCTGCGAAACAAAGGAAGTTCAAAATTATTCTGAATAATCGGACACCTGTATTTTTCAACGAGATTTATCCAGACATCCTTAAATCTGCCGAACTGTTCATCAAGTCTCTGCTGTACAGTTTCCTCTGTTTCAGCAGGACTTTCAGGAATCATGGTAAGGTTTCTCGTTGTTGTATGAATATAAATGAGATCGGGAGCAAACTCATCAAGCTCGGAATTTCCAAATACAGCATCCTCATAGAATTTGTTGTATTCCGATTTCCAAAACTCTGCCTCGATTCCGAAATTGAGGAGAAAAAGTTCCATAGCTGAAATTACATCATCAGCTGTTGAACCGCCGAGTACAGCTATTTTCTTTTTAATTCGCTGAGTACCGTCCTCAGTAAGCTGTTTTTTGATAAGTTTTCTCTTGCGCATTATATATTTTCCGTCAAAAGGGAAATTAAGTTCCTTCAAAATTAAGCCCTCCTTATTATTTTTTCGGGAGGACATCTGCCCTCCCGAAATGATTACTTATACATATTATTCAGAATTCCGTCTCCGTTTCCGCTGACAGCAGAAAAGATATTCATTGTGTAAAGTACATCCGTTGCACCGACATTATAACAGAAATCAACTGAATTTATGTCAAAATATCTTGCATCGCAGAGGTAAATATTTTCAAATGAATAAGTCAGAACAGACGGAAGTGCATTTCCATAGCTGTCTTTGAAGATGACAAGTGTTCTTCCGTTATTTGTATTCGTATGAATATGTGTTATGCAGTCATCCATTCCGAATGAAAGATAGTAACTTGAATTTGAAAGAAAGTCAGCATCAATGAACAGATCTGAAACCTGCGGATCCGTAAAATATGTTGTATACTTTGTAACACCGACACTCTGCTTCGGAGAATAGTAAATGAAATTCTCAGGATTGTTAAGAAGATCGGCATTCTCTGTAAATCCGTAAAGTGTACCGACAAATCCTTCAAGAGTAACCTTGTCATAGCTTGACATATCAGCGAAAGGAACTCCTGCAACCTTTGCGAATTCCTCAGCCGCATAATATGCACCAAGAGGCTGCCAGTGATGATCTGTTCTTGAATAGATAGCCTCATCCTTGTGCTTTAAAAGTGCTGAATAAGCATCAACATTCTTTACTCCGACAAGTGAATCTGTTATATGTTTAATATCGTCCGTTTCACTTTCTGTAAAATCGGAGTAGTTAACAGGAAGATAAAATGAAACCTGCGTAGGAATTACCATGGAATATACGTTCATACTGTCACCAACAGCCGCCTTGAACGCATTTACGTTGTCTGCATAGGTATACTCATATCCCCAGCCGCCTCCGTAAAGCATGATTCCACGCTTATTTACGACAACAATGCTGTTTGTAATTTCACCGTTTGCCTCTTCTTCTCTTACCGGACCTTGATCCTCTGTTGTTGCAGCTTCGGTTGTAGTTACGGCTGTTGTCTGCGTTTCATTATGAGATGAACTCTGAACAGCCGCAGATATTGTTGAAATCTGCTTTGTAACAAGGGTAGCTGCTGTTGTCTCAGCAGAATCAGAATTCTCATTTTTATTCTTGTTTTTCTTCTGATTTTCAAATGTGTTTCCATAAATCACAATTGAATCATCTCCGCCCGAAATTCCCTTCAGCGGCATAAGCTTTGTTGAAATAAACTTCTTGATTGCGCTTCTGTTTGGTACAGTATCCTCAAAGTAATCAGCATACTGCTCAGTATACTCGCCCTTGATATAGCTCATTACAGAAAATTTCGGTTTCTCTGTAAGATTTCTGTTTTCCTCGTTTGAAACTGTTGATTTCGGGAGAAAATTAAGATAAATAAAACCAAGTCCGATTACGGTAAATATTGCTGCTGCATTACCGAGTGCAAGTACATTTCTCTTTACAGATTTTTTCTGAGCAGAAGAAAGTCCGTCGTAAAGTCCCCCGTCATGCACTTCCTCAATCTGAATTTCAGGTTCTTTTTCAGCTTTAGGTTCGCTTTTCTCAGGAATAACAACCGTTTTCTCTACTGTTTTTTCATCAGATGATTCGGCAGTAATTACTGATTTTTCCTCCTCTGCCGCTTCCTGAATTACCGTCTCTGCAAATTCATCCGCAGTATCAGATTCAGCATCCTCAACAAGTTCAACTGTTATTGACTCATCAGCATCTTCTGATTCAGTATTTGTAACTTCTGAAGATTCCGTTTCAGCTAAAACGTAAGGAACGGTTACAGATTCTGTATCAATCGGAACATTTACTGTTTCCTCTTCAGTTTTCTCTGAGACAGTATCCTTTTCTTCAATTATATTTTTTATGAAATCCTTTGCATTAGGTACATCAAACTCGCTTCCTGTATTGTTGTGAACAGACTCAGGAGGTCTCGTGGGAGTTACTCTTCTGAGCTTCGGAAGATTATTGACCTTCGTCTGGGATTCTTCAAAAATCGGAACATCAAGCGGATCAAACTCAGCATTAGTGCTTCCTGAAGTTTTTTTCTTGTTTTCCCTGTACAAATTCATTTCGTCTTCATACATTTCCTTTAATTTGTCAAATAAACCCATATTCAGCCTCCTTATCAGAATCTAAAGTAAAGGAACGGATTAGTTGTAGCATTTACAAGAAGAATACTGCTCAGCAGCAGGAGTACCGCAGATATCGCAGATACGCACACCGATGAAGCTGTACTGTATTTTTCCTCTGTAAAGAAAGGTGTCTTTTTTGCCCATTCGATAAGAGGGAAACAGCAGACAATCGCAAGAATAAGAAGGAAAATATTGTTCTGAACAGATATTTTATCCGCCATGTTAAGCCATCCGTTGCCGCCGAATCCGAAGATTGTCTTAAAGAAGATTCCGAGTTTTCCGAGGTCTTCAAAATAGAAAATACCAAATCCGATTATTATTACTATTTTACTGTAAAGATGTCTGTCGGCAACATGAATCTTTTTCATTCTCTTCTTTCCTATCAGCATCTCAATGAATACAAAAATTCCATAATATATGCCCCAGAGAATGAAATTCCAGCTTGCACCATGCCATATTCCTGTACAAAGCCATACAAGGAAAAGTCCGCCGTATTTTCTTCTTTTACCGAAAATAGGAAGATAGAGAACGTAATCCCTGAAAAATGTACTTAATGAAATATGCCATCTCTGCCAGAATTCCGTTATATCCTTACACATGAACGGATGTTTGAAGTTTTCATCGAAGTGGAATCCGAATAGTCTTCCGAGACCGATTGCAATATCGGAATATCCCGAAAAGTCAAAGTAAATCTGAAGTCCGTATACCGCCGCACCATACCAAGCACCTGCAAAACTTGCAGATTCTATATTTCCGAGTACATTATCGGCAATAACACTAAGCTGATTTGCTATGATAACTTTCTTTGAAAGTCCGAGAACAATTCGATTAAGACCGTATGAAATATCAGTAAGGTATACTCTTCTCTCTCGAATTTCTTTTTCTATTGTACTGTAACGGACGATAGGTCCTGCCACAAGCTGTGGGAAAAGCGTTACATAGAGAAGAAAGTTCTTATATCTCTTCTGAACATCAACAGACTCCCAGTGAACATCAACTATGTATGAAATAGTCTGGAATGTGTAGAAACTGATTCCGATAGGCAGAGTGATATTCGGTATCGGAATTGATGTATGAATAAGAGCGTTTATATTTTCAATAATAAATCCGCTGTATTTGAACACACCAAGCATAAGAAGGTCAAATATGACTGCCGCCGCAAAAGCCGCCGACTGCTTTTTTTCACCTCTGTGCCTGTCTATCATCAAACCAGCAGCATAGTTTACAAGCGTACTTAGTATCATAAGAAATACATAAGCAGGTTCGCCCCATGCATAAAATATGAGTGAAAATATTATGAGTACTGTATTCTTTCTCTCTGTATTATTGGCCGCCGCATAACAAACAAGACAAATCGGAAGGAAAAAATACAGAAAAAACAGCTTTGAAAAGACCATAATTCATCCTCTTTCTCTAAATTAATATATTTTATCTGGAAATAACCAGTCAATCATAATTATATCACTTTTCCGCCTTATTGTAAAGGATTTTTTTTACATCAAAATATAAAAAAAGTATTTACTTTTTCGCTTTTTTGTGTTAAAATGATACTTAGTGAGCAGATTTAACGAAATACCTCACAAAGATTGTACAAAAACGTGCTTTGTGCGGTGTTGAATTAACACAAATTACAATAACATAACAACGGAGGTTTTTTTAAATGCCAATTACAGAACTGCTTGTAAGAAATGCAGAATTATATGGAAACGAAACAGCACTTGTTGAAGTAAATCCTGAAATATCTGAGGTCAGAAGAGTTACATGGAAAGAATATGAACTCATTGAGTCCGCACCATTTCATAAATACCGCAGAGAAATCACATGGAAGGTTTTTGATGAAAAAGCTAACCGTTTTGCCAACCTTCTTCTTGAAAGAGGTGTTCAGAAAGGTCATAAAGTCGGAATTCTTCTCATGAACTGTCTTGAATGGCTACCGATTTATTTCGGTATTCTGAAAACAGGCGCACTCGCTGTTCCGCTTAATTTCAGATACACTGCCGACGAAATCAAATACTGCCTTGACCTTGCGGAAGTTGATGTTCTCATGTTCGGTCCTGAATTTATCGGACGTGTTGAAGAAATTGCGGATGAAATCGCAAAAAACCGTATTCTTTTTTATGTAGGTGAGGGATGTCCGTCATTTGCTGAACACTATGACAGCCTTTCTGCAAACTGTTCAAGTACAGCGCCGGATATAAAGCTGACTGATTCGGATGATGCCGCTATATATTTCTCATCAGGAACAACCGGTTTCCCGAAAGCTATTCTCCATAATCACGAAAGCCTTGTTCACTCCGCAAAATGTGAACAGAATCATCATAATCAGGGCAGAGATGATGTTTTCCTCTGCATTCCGCCGCTTTATCACACAGGAGCAAAAATGCACTGGTTCGGCAGTCTCTACTCAGCAAGTAAAGCTGTTCTTCTCAAAGGTGTAAAACCCAAAACAATCATCGAAACTGTCTCAAAAGAACATTGTTCAATTGTATGGCTTCTTGTTCCATGGGCTCAGGATATTCTTGATGCAGTTGACAGAGGAGAGATAAATGTAAACGACTATGAACTTTCACAGTGGAGGCTTATGCACATAGGTGCACAGCCTGTTCCTCCGTCACTTATTGCAAGATGGAAAAAACTATTCCCAAATCATCAGTATGATACAAACTATGGTCTCAGTGAATCCATAGGACCCGGCTGTGTTCATCTTGGTGTGGAAAATATACACAAAGTTGGAGCAATCGGAAAAGCAGGTTTCGGCTGGGAAATTAAAATCGTTGATGAAAACGGAAATACCGTTGAAAGAGGTCAGGTCGGAGAACTGTGCATAAAAGGCCCCGGTGTTATGACCTGCTATTATCGTGATGACAAAGCTACAGCGGATACACTGAAGGACGGATGGCTCTTCTCAGGTGATATGGCACAGGAAGACGAAGACGGATTTATTTATCTTGTTGACAGAAAAAAAGACGTAATCATAAGCGGTGGCGAAAATCTCTACCCTGTTCAGATCGAGGACTTCCTCAGATCACACAGTGCAGTAAAAGATGTTGCAGTAATCGGACTCCCCGACAAGAGACTCGGTGAAATCGCAGCTGCAGTTATCTCAATAAAAGAGGGTATGGAGTGTACAGAAGATGACATAAATTTATTCTGCAACAAACTCCCGAGATATAAAAGACCACACAAAATTATATTTGCCGATGTTCCAAGAAATCCCACAGGTAAAATCGAAAAGCCTAAACTTCGTGAGAAATACTGTGGAGAAAGTCTTGTTGCGGCACAAATCAATTCTTAAAAGGAAGTGTTTCAAATGAAAATTTTTAGAGGTGCAGCCTCTCTGATTTCGGCAGCTATGATTGCCGGATCACTTATGCTGCCGTCAGTTTCTGTTATTGAAAACGCTGCTGCTGCTCCCGACGAATATCACGATGACTGGCTTCACGTAAACGAAAATGCAGAAATTGTTGATATGAATGGAAATCCCGTCTGGCTGACAGGCTGCAACTGGTTCGGCTACAACGTTACAACTCAGTGCTTTGATGGTGTTTGGAGTCTGAATATGCATTGGGCGCTTAACGAAATTGCAGATCATGGATTTAATCTTCTTCGTGTTCCTATGTCAACACAGATTCTTCTTCAGTGGAAGAATCATGATGCTGATCCTTATATGGTAAAAATCAACGAATGGACTAACCCTGAACTTACTGTAGAAGGCATTGAAGGCGGAACTCCGAAGTATAGTTTTGATATCTGGAATCAGGCTGTTGAATGGTGCAGAGAAAACGGTATTAAGATTATGATTGATATTCACTCTGCTACAACAGCTTCAAACGGACATCAGGCTCCGCTCTGGTATGACAGCAACTACAGCGACGAAGACTGGATTGAGGCTCTTTCATGGCTTGCTGAATACTATAAGGATGATGATACACTCATAGCCATCGACCTTAAAAACGAACCTCATGGCAAGAATGATGGTCAGGGTATGGCTATCTGGGATGGTTCAACAGAAAAGAATAACTGGAGATATGCTGCTGAACGTGGTGCAGCTGCGGTTCTTGAACAGAATCCGAATCTTCTTGTAATGGTTGAGGGTATTGAAGTATATCCTAAGTTTGAGGAAGGAAAAGACTGGAACAGCCCCGCTGTAGACTATTCTCATTATGGTGATCCTTCTGCTCAGGCATTTTACGGAGCATGGTGGGGAGGAAATTTCAGAGGCGCAAGAGATTATCCTGTAGACCTCGGAAAAAATCAGAGTCAGCTCGTTTATTCTCCTCATGACTACGGTCCTCTCGTATGGGAACAGGAATGGTTCAAAAAGGACTTCACAAGAGAGACACTGCTTGAGGATTACTGGTATGATTCATGGGCTTACCTTGTTGAAGAAAAAATCTCACCGCTTCTCATGGGTGAATGGGGCGGATTTATTGATGAAGAGAATGACCCGACTGGCGACAATACAAAGTGGATGACAATTCTTCGTGATTACATGATTGAAAAAAGAATTCACCATACCTTCTGGTGCTTCAATGAGAATTCAGGTGATACCGGCGGATTGATAAAAGGAGGGACTAACTGGACAGAATGGGATCTTGATAAATATGAACTTGTTAAACCTGCTCTCTGGCAGACAGATGACGGAAAATTCATAAGTCTCGACCACAAAATTCCACTTGGTAAAAATGGTATTACAGTAAGCGAATACTATAACGGTTCTGATCAGCCGACTACATCAGAAACAACAGCACCACAGACTACAACTGCTGTTTCTTCATCAACTAAAGCAACAGAAAATACTTCTGTCGCAGATACAGTTTTATATGGTGATGCAAACTGCGACGGTGAAGTTACAGTTGCCGATGCTGTTGCTATTCTTCAGTCACTCGCAAACTCATCAAAGTATCCTCTTTCTGCTGAAGGAAAGAAAAATGCTGATGTTGACGGTGAAGCAGGTCTCACAGCCTCAGATGCTCTCGCAATACAGAGATTTGATGCTGGTTCTGTGAAGGAACTTCCAATTAAATAAAATGCGAAAGAATGATTAAATGATTAACAATAATAAAAATCTCGAAAGAGTAAGGGAACAGTTCAGCCGAGACAGATTCGCAACCGAAAATGGAATGGTTATTGACGAAATAGCTGACCATTACGCTAAATGCTCCGTTGAACTCAAAGATATTCACAGAAACGCAATGGGCGGAGTTATGGGAGGAGTTCATTTCACTCTCGCAGACTTTGCATTTGCTGTTGCTTCAAACTGGCAGCACATGGGTACTGTTGCACTCACAACCGATATTGCTTTTATCGGCTCTGTAAAAGGTAACAAACTGACAGCAGAAGCCAACCTCGTCAAAGACGGAAGAAGTGTAAACTGCTATAACGTCCGTGTAACAGATGACTTGGGAAATATCGTTGCGGAAGTTAAAATTGTAGGATTTCATGTTAATCCGCCTAAAGATAAATAATAGTTAAACAGGGAGTGTCTGAAAAGGCATTCCCTGTGTGTTTTTGAATCAATCATCGGAAGAAACAGCTTAAAACAGGCATTTTTTCTCAAATCAACCAATGGTGTATTTACTTATTTCAAAAAAAATTATATAATTATTGAAAGAAAGGAGATTCTATCATGGACACAATCAAAACAGGAAAATTCATTGCAGAATGCAGAAAAGCAAAAGGACTTACTCAGACGATACTTGCCGAAAAACTCGGAATCACCAACAGGGCAGTATCGAAATGGGAAACAGGAAAAAGTCTTCCTGATGCTTCAATCATGCTGGAGTTATGTGATATTCTTGAAATCAGTGTAAACGAACTTTTGAACGGAGAAAAAATAGTTATGGACAATTACAAGGAAATTGCAGAAAACACTCTTAAAGATATGGTTGAACTTGAAAAAAAGAAAAATAAAATCATCGAAAAAGCCGAATTTTTTATTACAATATCCTCTGTCATCATTTCTTTGATTATGATAGTATGTGGAGCATATACAGCTGAAAAAACTCCTGTTATTACTTTGATTCTGATATATGCAGGTGCTGTTTATGTTTTTTCATCATGTATTTTCGGTGTTCTTCTTGAACATGATTCAGGATATTATGAATGTAAAAATTGCCGACACAGACACTCACCGTCGAAAAAAGATGTTATATTTTCCGTTCATTACGGAAGTGACCGTATTCTTAAATGTCCGAAATGTAAAAAAAAGGATTGGCACATAAAGGTTTTGTCAAAATAACCCTGAAACACAGTTTAATTCACTTAAACTGTGTTTTTTTGTATATTCAGTTTTGATTCGGATATAATATCTTTACGAATAAAAATTGAAAGAGGTACTATCATGAATAAATGTCTGAAAATTGAAAAAGTTATCGGCAGAGAAATCCTCGATTCAAGAGGAAATCCCACAGTTGAAGCCGAGGTATGGCTTGAATGCGGTATAATGGGCAGAGGTGCTGCTCCAAGCGGTGCTTCAACAGGTGAATTTGAAGCACATGAACTTCGTGACGGTGATAAATCACGTTATCTCGGAAAAGGTGTTCAGAAAGCTGTAAACAACGTAAATACAATTATAAATGATGTACTCAAAGGCATGAATGCCTCTGATATTTACGCTGTTGACAGGGCAATGATAAATGCTGACGGTACAAAGGACAAATCAAAACTCGGAGCAAATGCAATCCTTGCAGTATCAATTGCATCAGCTAGAGCGGCTTCAAATGCACTTGGAATTCCGCTTTATCGTTTTTTGGGCGGTATTCAGGGTACTGCAATGCCTGTGCCAATGATGAATATTCTCAACGGAGGCGCACACGCTTCAAATACTGTTGACACTCAGGAATTCATGATTATGCCTGTCGGTGCTTCAAGCTTCAAAGAGGCACTTCAAAAATGTACTGAGGTTTTCCATTGTCTTGCAAAAATACTCAAAGAAAAAGGACTTGCAACCTCAGTAGGTGATGAAGGCGGATTTGCTCCGAATCTTTCAAGTGATGAAGAAACTGTTGAAACAATAATTTCGGCTGTAAAATCAGCAGGTTATGAACCTTACAAAGATTTCATGATTGCAATTGATGCCGCTGCATCTGAATGGAAAAGTGAAAAAGGAAAAGTTTTTTACAAACAGCCGAAAAGCGGAAAAGAATTCTCATCTGATGAACTTATCTCACACTGGGAAAAACTTGCTGACAATTATCCCATTATTTCAATAGAGGACGGACTTGATGAGGAAGACTGGGAAGGCTGGAAAAAAATGACTGCGAGACTTGGAAACAAGATTCAGCTTGTCGGAGATGACCTGTTTGTTACAAATACTCAACGTCTTAAAAAAGGAATTGAACTCGGTGCTGGAAATTCAATTCTGATAAAGCTAAATCAGATAGGCTCTGTATCTGAAACAATCAATGCCATAAGAATGGCTCAGAAATCAGGATATACTGCAATTTCTTCACATCGAAGCGGAGAAACTGAGGATACAACAATTGCTGATCTTGCTGTTGCGCTCAATACCCGTCAGATTAAAACAGGAGCTCCCTCACGTTCTGAGCGTGTTGCAAAGTACAACCGCCTTTTAAAAATAGAGGAAGAACTCGGAAATACAGCATGTTACCCTCAGATGTGTGCTTTCAACATACGATAGAATATAAAAAGCGTTGGTATTTTAAATACCAACGCTTTTCTGATTATAAGCTGTTTACCGTATAAACTGCATTTCCTCCGTTCATCTTAGCCTGACGAACTGTGTTATCCATCTTGATAAGAAGTGAATCGAGGTTAAGACAATCGTTCGGGAGATAATGATAAATTGCTCCTGAAGCTGTAAGCTGTGCTACAACTCGGTCAATATCATAAGGGCTGGACATAACATCATGAATTCTCTCCGCAATTCTCTGTGCCTGTGAATCAGGTACATCACTATTGAAAATGAAGCAGAATTCATCACCTGTGATATTATAAATCTTACATACATCACCGAAACTGTCTGAAAGCTGTTCAGCAACTGTTGAAATATAAGCGTCACCAAAGTCATATCCGAATGTATCATTAATCTGCTTAAAATTATCAAGATTGAAGATTGCTATGTTGAACTGGTCATTTTCCAGTCTTCCCTTGAGGTCATCAGCAAGGGCATAACGGTTTCTCATACCTGTAAGAATATTTACAAGGAAAGAATCCTCCATCTTCTGTCTTGACATTTCAAGTCTCTCACCAGCCGCATCGAGAGCAGATTTACTTGCTTCAAGTTCCTGTGCACTTGCCTTAGCTCTGTTAGCAAGACGATAAATAATGATTTCACCGCAGATAATAAACACGAGAATGAACATCTGTGCAAGACCGTGAATTGTTGAGTTTCTTCTTCCGAGTTTGTCAGCATTTGCAGCACAAAGCTCGATAGTAGCCATAAGCATTTCTTTTGTTGTCGATTCAACAGGATAAATCTCCTGAATATATGTAAGAGCTACATCCTCATCCTTGAACTCAGCCATTGACCTGAAAAGTTCATTCAGATTCTTCTGATAATTTTTTATGTAGAGTTTTGCCTGATGATAACGTCTGAGTTCCATTTCAGAGTGGCTTGAATTACTCTCGTATTCATTCATTCTTCTGGAAATAACACTGAATGATCCCTTAATTGCATTCATAACGTCATACTGACTGTTTTCATCAATATCAGCAACAATCGTGAGTACATCCTCATTAATCTGTGAGATTCTGCCATTTATATCACTAAGGCATTCAACTGATGACATATTGTTCATACTGAGAACTCTTGCCATTGTATAAATGAAGCCCATTGATGCCATGTTAAAGAGACAAACACCTAAAAGAAGAATTTGTGCAAGTCTGTAACCGCCTAAACTATTAGATTTTTTCATAACTATCTGTCCCCTCCTCAGTTACCCATAGGATTAATCAGAAAACCTATATCATCATCATTTATATTGCTGCCTGTAACAAGAGTTGCTCCTGTATCAAGGATAGATGATATTTCTTCGCCATTATATGCCTTATACGCATTTCTGACACCAAGATAGCCCATATTATAAGGATTCTGAACAACGGTAGCATCAACTACTCCGTCATTGATGTAACCTACAACGGGAGATGAACAGTCAAATCCGACAACCTGAACATCGTTTGAACGGCCAAGTTCTTCAATAGCTGAACAAATACCGAGTGTGGATGTTTCATTTGTACTGAAAATAAGCTTTAAATTTTTGTTGGACTGAATCAACTCCTTTGCAAGTGATGCAGCCTTTTCCTTATCTCCGTCACAATATCTCGGATCAAGAACCTTAATTCCGTCAACTCCGTTAAGCTGATCAACAAAACCGCCTATACGATCAATTACAGTCTGTGCTGTTGCAGTATTACCTATAATTCCGATTTCGCCCTCACCGCCTATAATATCACTTGCGGCTCTTGCTGCAATCGAACCTGCTGACTTATTCTGTGTACTGATACAGCATTTTCTCTCAGACTCCGGAGCATCAGAGTCAATTGTAACTACAGGAATTCCTTTTTCTGAAACAGCATTGATAGCTTCATTGAGATCCGTTGCAGTACATGGTGCAAGTACAATCGCATCCGTACCGTTTGCACCAGCATCAATTACAAGCTGTTTCTGTTCATCAATCTGTGTCTCATTTTCAACCGATTTGAAAACGACATCTATTCCCATTTCCTCACCGGCATCAAGAGCGCCCTTCATAATTGTCTCCCAGTAAGCACCACTTGGTTTCTTGGTAATAACGGTTACTTCAATATTACCATTATCCTTGCCGCAGGATGTTGCTGTGAAAATCATTGACAAAGCAGCCGCACCGACAAAAAAACGGCTCAGATTCTTTCTCAGTTTTCTTTTCATAATTATATGTGTCCCTCCCATATAAAATTGCAGAATATCTCTGCATATAGTATGCAAATCATCAATCGTTCCAACAAGCATACGTACACCATAATATTATATCATGTATTAATCTGTTTTTCAAGAAGAAAAACAAATTTTATGCATTTATTCTATTCAAAAAAACGACGATTTTTTTATGCACTTATCATATATTGGAATAAAAAGAATTAAATAAACCAAAATTTATCAAAATTCTTTATTGTCCATTTGAATTTCAGACTTGTTCTTTCATAATACAATTGTACCATATTTCACAAAAATTGTAAATACCTTTAATTAAAATTTACATTATGTTCATTAATTTTTTATTTAGGCAATATCATATAATGACTATAATTAAAAAGATACAGGTGGATTCTGTCTAAAACAGTCGGATATGCTTATTTCGGCGCCGAATTTATCTTTTTCCTTCCTCAGTATCCATCTCGCTTACTGAGTCATGTCTGATAATATAATCATATATCTCCTCTATTGTTGTAAATGCGATGCCGACATAACTGTCAGCACATCCGTAGTACAAGGCAATTCTTCCAGTATCAGAATCGTGAAGTGCTGCACATGGGAAACATACATTAGGAACAAATCCCCTCTCCTCATACCATTCCTCAGGAGCAAGAACATAATCCGTACAGCGGTGAATAACCCTTGAAGGTTCATTTATATCAAGAATTGCCGCTCCAATACTGTAAACATATCCGTTACAGGTATTGCATACGCCATGATAAAACATAAGCCAACCCTCTGTTGTTTCAATCGGTGCGGCTCCTCCTCCAACTTTAAGACTTTCCCACCAGCTTTCTGAACATCCCATGACATGACGATGCCTTCCCCAGAATTCCATATCCCTGCTTTCACTGATAAAAATATCTCCGAAAGCTGTATGTCCATTATCGCATGGACGTGAAAGCATCATATAGTTACCGTTGATTTTTCTCGGAAACAGCACAGCATTTCTGTTATAAGGCAAAAAAGGATTCTCAAGCCTTGTGAATTTGCGGAAATCCTTTGTTTCAGCCATTCCGATTGACGCTCCGTACATATCCTGACACCATATTATATAGTATGTATCTTCAACCTTGACAAGTCGTGGATCATAAGCATAACGTGGCATAAAAGGATTCCCTTCATTATCTGTGAAAAGTATTTTTTCCGAATCGAATTCCCAGTTTATCGCATCCTTACTCCTTCCGAAGTAAATATGAGGTATTCCGTTTCGCTGCTCTCCCCTGAATGCCCCGACAAATCCATCTTTGTACGGAATTACCGCACTATTAAAAATTCTCCCCACATCAGGCAGAGGATTTCTTTTTATAATTGGGTTTTCTGTATACCTCCACATCGGAGAAGTACAGCCTTTAGGTTTATCCTGCCACGGAATATCAGGAAGCGATGATGATATAATTTTTATTTTCGACATTTCCCATTCTCCTTAATTTAATTAAATAATAGCTTAAATAATTATCAGTCTTACTCTATTAAGTATATACAATTCAAATCCCATTGTCAAGAAAAATTGAGAAATTCTGAATTTTCGTCAAATAGTAAGATAAATACTCTTTTCTTTGTTCAAATTCAACTTAAATAATAGTATTCACTTAAGGCAACATCGCACAAAGCACGTTTTTAGACTTTGTGCGGTATCGCCTTAATTCATTCAACTTTTAATTCGTTGACATAAATTCTGAATATTTACAAAATTATGTAGATTTTTTCATATTTATGTGTTACAATTATATTACTCCGCCGATTAGATTTTCAGCAGTTATTGGTGGCAAGGTTTAATTATGGAGTAATATTATTTTTTTCAGGAGACTACATAATATGAATATGCAGGAATTTGTAAACGGAATGGCTAACGGCTGTTTCGATTCACAGTTTATACAGTTATACGGAAACTCAGAGAGAGAACTTCTCAGACAACGTGCAAGATACCTGAATGCTGCTGAAAAATTCTCAAAAAAATATCCCGAACAGGACGATATTCGTATTTTTTCTGCTCCGGGACGAACTGAAATAGGAGGAAATCACACTGACCATCAGCACGGCTGTGTTCTCGCTGCGGCAATTAACCTTGACATTGCGGCTTTCGTTTCACTGAATGTTGACAGCAAAGTCAGAATCTGCTCAGAAGGACATGAACCTTTTGAAATCGACATCAAAGACCTCGAACCAAAGGAAGAAGAAAAAGAATCTCCAATTTCCATCGTCAAGGGCATACTTTCTGTTTTTTCCGGGCTCGATGCAGGGATCGGAGGATTTAATGCCTGTATTTTTTCAGAAATCCCAGAAGGCGGCGGTCTTTCATCCTCCGCTGCATTTGAAGTTTTAATCGGAACAATTATCAATTCTCTTTTCTATGACGGCAAACTCAGTACAGACGGAATCGCAAAAACAGGACATTATGCTGAAAATGAATATTATGGAAAATCAAGCGGTCTTATGGATCAGATGGTAAGTGCTGTCGGAGGATTTGCTGTATTTGACTTTTTCAATCCTATCAAACCTGTTATAAAAAATATTGCCTACGATTTTTCAGGTGCAGGATACAGTCTTTGCGTTACCGAAACGAATTCAACCAACACTAAACTTACTGATGAATACAGTACAGTATCTGACGAAATGAAATCTGTTGCATCCGAACTTGGCTGTGAAGTTCTGCGTGAAGCAGACGAAGACATCTTTTTTTCAAATCTTACACTTCTCAGAGAAAAATGCTCAGACAGAGCAATTCTGCGCTCTGCTCATTTTTTCGCAGAAAACAATCGTGCTTTGCTTGAAGCAGAGGCACTTGAACAGGGTGATACAGAAGAGTTTTTCAGACTTGTCAATGAGTCAGGTGAATCATCCGCACTTCTTCTCCAGAATCTTTTTTCCGAAAAATCTCCTCAAATTCAGGAAATCCCGCTTGCAATCATGCTCAGCAAAAGAAGACTTAGCGGCAGCGGTGCTGTAAGAGTTCACGGAGGAGGTTTTGCAGGTACAGTTCAGGCATTTGTTCCGACATATCTTGTTGACTACTATGTAAGTGAAATGAACAGCGTTTTCGGTGACGGAAGCTGTAAAATTCTCAGAATCAGGTCTTTAGGTGCCTGTGAAATTAAATTATAATTAAAAAATCCTTGACATACTCTCGTATGTCAAGGAAATTTTTTGTGCAATGATATTTAGTGCATACCACCCTTGAAGAAGAAGTTATCCTGAATGATAAGAGCGCATCCGCCAAGGAAATTATTTTTGCCCTTGAGTTTGCTCAGAACGATTCTGTCTGCAATATCTTCACTGACAAGACGAATCATCTCTCTCTTAACATAATCAAACTGTTTTTCATTGAGCGTATAGTTGTGAAGAACAATCTTCTTTGCAAAATGACTTATAGCAAGATTATTGAGAAGAACTGTGTACTTTGCGATGATATTATCAACAAGATTTTTTACAGGTTCTTCGCCTCTCATAAGTGCATTGAACACTGCATCAATATTAATTCTTGTCTTATCACCCTCTGTTAAATCATAGAGAATAGGTGTCTTTTCTTTTGAGTAAATCTCACCAAATGCGCTGAGAAGAGCAGATTTTGAAAGTTCAGCCTTTACTGAACCATTCGGATATCCCTCATAAGTTCTTCCATTAGGAGCAACAATATACTTCTCGATAATTGATGTGTATGAGATATAGTCATTTGAAAGCTCATTCTTGTTTACGATAGCAAGGTTAATCTGATTTCCGTTGTGAATGAACGCTGTGTTTGTCTGATATCCGTTCTGTGTTCTGAAATCATTGTTTGCAAGCGCCATAAGACCGATTGCATTGCCGCAATGGATATCAATATCAAGACCACTCTGAAGCTTATCAATAAAGTTGGAGAAGTCAAGAACACCGTCCTTGTAGAATATTTTTAGTTTTCCCCACATTGAAGGAACAACTCCGACACCAAGTCCGAGAACCTTTTCCTTTGGAAGTGCAGAATTTTCAATCATCGTATTACTTGTCTTTATTATGTAATTGATGATATCCTTGCTTGTTGTTCTCTCATCAATTACCATATTTGAAGATTCAAGAATCTCGGAATTAAGGTTAGTAAGACCTATTGTTACTTCCTTTTCATCAACAGTAGCGCCGAGTGCAAAGCGGCTGTTAACGTTGATGTCAATGAGAATCTTTCTGCGTCCCTTCTGAAGCTTCTCTGTATTGACAGGCGCCTCTCCTATCTCTACAAGAACTCCCTCCTCAATCATTTCATTTGTAATGATAGTTACCGCCGCTCTCGTAATTTCAAGTGCGCTTGCTACATCTACTCGTGAGATAGGACCCGCTTCCCTTATTACACGAAGTATCTGCATTCTGTTGCGTCTTTTCAGGTCAAGTTTGCTGATTCCTCTTTTTTCCATTTTTAAAACTCCATTTCATGTTTAAAATAATAATTTATTCGTCACCGATAAATCTGTCTTTGTGTATATAATTATAACACAAATATGTGAATAAATAAACAACAAAAACGAAAAATGTATAAAAATCAGCGTTATTAACAAACATATTATTAGTTTTTTGTTAAAAATTCCGTCAACTTTGTGATAATTGGTAAAGTAATTACAGATAGTATAGTTCCTGCACTAAAAATCTCTGAAGCATACAGGGAATTCTTACCATATCTGAGACAGAATAATGTACAAGTTGTTGCAGGAGGTGCCGATGCTGCGACGATTACAATATATTTAAGTTTAATGTCAACCGGCAGAAAGGCAATTATTAATGCCACTACAACAGGTATAATAATAAGCTTTATTGCACATACTTTGTAAACGCTGATTTTCTTTAAAAGTTCAGGAATGTTTGTTGAAGCCATTGTAACACCTGCAACAACCATAGCCATAGGTGTATTCATTCCTGAAATGAATTCCAGAGCCTTTGTAGGTATTTCAGGAAGTCTTATTTCTAAAAAGAATGTTATTATTCCGAGTATAATCGCAATAATAGTTGGTGAACAGAATACTTTGAGAACTTTTTTGAAGTCTTTTTCTCCTGAAATCAGAATGACACCATGTGTCCATACAATAAGGTTGAATACTGTGATGAAAGCTGTAAGATAAAACACTCCTTCAAGACCATACATCGCATTCACAAGTGGGATACCCATAAATCCGCAGTTTGAATAAATGGATGAAAAACGCTCAACAGCAGTGTCACGTCCCTCTTTGTCACGAATAATCAAACCTGCGAGTATAATCATAACCCCAAATGTGCCAAGAGATAAAGCAAAGCAGATAATCAGATTCTTAACAAGCTCAGGTTTGTATTCAGTCTGATATGACATAAAAATCATAACAGGATTTACAACCTGCAAAACAAATTTAGATAAATCCTTATTTGTCTGATCACTTATGATTTTTGTAAATCTGCACATTACGCCAACAAGAATGAGCATAAGCATGATGGTTGTTTGTTTTAGAATTATTATTGACATATTGATTCCTCCGTTTTCATATTAAAAGGCTGCCGTAATATGTCGGCAGCCCCTTTGCTGTTAAAATCCTGTATAATTACTGAGGCTGAATCCGATATCAATTCCGTAAGGAATACATTTCCAGTCTTCACCCTTAACTTTTACAACATAGAATATTACATCTGATGTTTTCTCATAATCCTTTGTTTTAATTGTCATATCCGCATAGACCTTGCAGACTTTTGAAATCTCTGAATCTTCCATTATCGTGAACATACCCTTAACAAGATTAAGTTCGTCGCCTTTGACTTTTTCCTTGTCGGTGATTTCAAATTTAATCTTTTTAAAATCATTGTTTTTCAGTTCTTTTTTGAGTTTTTTATTATTCTCCTTAGTGTATTCTTTCCAGCTTTTGCCGGAATTTTCAATCTGCGCCTTCATTCTTTCGATATTCCCATCCGAAAGCTCAGATTCAATAAGGAGTTCCGTATTATGTCTGTTAATGCCCTTGGCAAAAGCTTTAATAGGTCGCTTGTAAGCGTTTACGGATGAAAAAATCCACAAACCAAGAACAACAACCACAACAGCAGCAAGGCATATCAGTATAAGTCTGAAATTAATTCTCTTATTTGTTTTTTTCTGCTCAGGATTCTCTTTGGCAATCATACAATCACATACACTTCCTTCAGGAATTTCTTTTCCACATTGTGTGCAGTAAGCCATGATTTATACTCCTTTCTGAATAAAAAAGCATATTGGTGATACAATAGCATAGGGGTGAATATATGGATGATGAAGATATGAAGATATACGTTCCTCGAAACGGTGATAAATCAGAAAATCAAACTTCCGATGAATCAGAACAATCCTGACACACACCGTAAAAAACAGTCTGAGAAGAATCAACTGTGAATTTATGATGCTCAGAAATATGTTTATTCACGTGGGTGAGAAATTCGCAGTCAAGATGAATCAGTTTTCCGCAATTCACACATTTCAGATGAAAATGCTCGTGACAATCCTCTTTATCTTCAATATACTGATAACAGGCACCTGTCTTTCCGTCGATGTTATATTTCCTTACAATACCGCCTTCCACAAGTTTATCAAGCTGACGGTAAATTGTAGCAGTTCCGACAGGAGTACCTTCGGCGGAGAGATATGCGCTGATTTCCTGAACATTTGTATGGTTGTCTTTATTCTTTATAAGGTAGTCAACAAGTTTTTCTTTTTGTCTTGTATTATAGCCCATATCTTTTTTCATTTTATCCTCCAAAAACGAAAATGAATTTTCCTTGTATATTTTAGCATAACAAAAAGAGTTTGTCAAGAAAGTTTATGCAAAAATCAAGCCGATATGTGTGGAATAATACTTGACAATAATGCTGTTTGATACTATAATAAAAACATGACATTACCGCATCACTGCTTTAAAGAAGTTGTGCAGTTTTGACTTAGGGTAATACGAAAACCAATACAGTATAACAGGAGTAGAACTTATGGAAAACATAAAAATAACTGAGCTTTATGATCTTTCACACACACAGGCATCTGATTATCTCAGCAGATTCACTTACCCTTGGGAGGCATTAAAGGGAATAAGTGATTTTATAATTGAACTCGGAAACAAACTCAGCCCTGATGAATATGACAATCCGTCAGAAAACGTATGGATTCACAAAACAGCAAAGGTATTTCCGAGTGCATATCTCGGCGCACCATGTATTATAGGTGCAAATACAGAGGTTCGTCATTGTGCTTTTATAAGAGGAAGCGCATTAGTCGGAGAAAACTGTGTTGTAGGAAATTCAGTTGAACTAAAAAACGTAATTCTTTTTGATAATGTACAGACACCTCACTATAATTATGTTGGAGACAGCATTCTTGGTTACAAATCTCACATGGGTGCAGGTTCGATTACATCAAATGTAAAGTCTGACAAGACAAATGTCGTTATAAAGAGCGAAAGTGAACAGCTTGAAACAGGAATAAAGAAAATCGGTGCAATGCTCGGAGACTGCGTTGAAGTAGGATGCAACAGCGTACTTAATCCGGGAACAATTATCGGAAGAAACAGCAATATCTATCCCACAAGCTGTGTAAGAGGAGTAATTCCTGAGAGCAGTATCTGGAAAACGGGCGGAGTAGTAGTAAAAAAGAGCTGATTAATTGTATATCTGTGTGAGATTGTCCCACACAGATATTTTTTTGAAAAAAATTTAAGCGGATTTTCTCCGAAATTAAGCCAAAATCAGAAATCTAAAAAATTTTTTTGAAAAAATTTCAAAAAAAGGGTTGACAAATCAAAATGTTTGTGATATACTATAATAGTCGTCAGGGAACAGAGACAACGAAACGGAAACGAAAGATGATGTATATAAGTAAGATGGTGTGGGGGTTTAGCTCAGCTGGGAGAGCATCTGCCTTACAAGCAGAGGGTCACAGGTTCGAGCCCTGTAGTCCCCACCATTTTATGGCCCGGTAGTTCAGTTGGTTAGAACGCTAGCCTGTCACGCTAGAGGTCGTGAGTTCGAGCCTCATCCGGGTCGCCATTGCGGATTTAGCTCATCTGGTAGAGCGCCACCTTGCCAAGGTGGAGGTAGCGAGTTCGAGCCTCGTAATCCGCTCCATAAACGGCGCTATAGCCAAGCGGTAAGGCGTGGGTCTGCAACACCCTGATCCCCAGTTCAAATCTGGGTGGCGCCTCTCATGGTCTCTCCAATCGGAGAGGCTTTTTCTTTTTATGTCAGTATTATTGTTGTGAATTATTATTTCAAGAAAACTATACGGATACAAAACGATTTTTGGTGATACTTTATGAGATATACGAAAAAACAAATGATACTTATGCTTGTATTGTGGCTTGTTCTTGGATATCCGATTACCAGATACTATTTTAGATTTCCGACGTTTGTTTGTGTCGCACTTGTAATTGCCTTTCTTCTAATTTTTATATTGTCTTTTTATTATGAAAAACGTTCTGTCAAAAAGTATAATAAGTTAAAAAATGATATAATTAATGGAACATACGAAAAAAGTGATGAATGGAATGATAATTATTTTAAGTTTGTTAGCGAAGAAGGTTTTGAGAACATAAAATATTCGTCAATGAAAAAGGATTTATTTTTGCGCTACATCAGAATCTATAATCTCTTTTGGATAATATTCGGAATTGGTCTTTTGATATTGAATTTTGTAATTGTTCAGGAAATTGATTTGATGATATTTTTAGTATTAGTAAGCATTTGCTTTATATCATTCGGAGTGTTCCGTCTTTATCCAAAAAATGTCAAAGCATTCCTGAAAAAGTACACCGTTGAGTATTCCGATATAAACACTTCGTATCTGGATGGAAATCAGCTTACATACAAAAAAGTATTTTCGTCAATTTCTGATACATCATCTAATTGCGGAATAAACATTGGTAGTTCTTATGTCGTTGTTTTCAATCAAGATGAAATCTTTGCAATAAAGTATTCAGATATTCAAAAAGTAAACCACAAAATATTAAGTACAAGATTTTATGGAAACGGTATGTATACCGGTACTGTTTGGACACACCATATCAGAATAGAATTTCATGATGACCACAGGAATACCGACAGAATTGCAACAGCACAGCTCAATGAATTTCAGACTGAATTAGCCTGCGAAACCCTTGATAAGCATATCAACTCACCTGTTTTATACCATAATAAGATAGATGTTGATGTATAATAATACACGAAAAAATCCCACAGAGAAATCTCTGTGGGATTTACTTATACCAAATCAGTTGTTGTCAATTGTGCTTTTAAGACCTGCTGCAAGACCTGCAAGGCCCTGAATTTCACTTGGAATGATAATTTTTGTAGCCTTACCGTCAGCAGCCTTAGCGAATGATTCAAGTGATTTAAGCTGAATAACCTTATCGCTTGGAGCAGCCTCATTGAGCTTTACAATACTGTCTGCGAGAGCCTTCTGTACGAGTTCAATAGCCTGAGCCTCACCTGTAGCCTCAAGAATCTTCTGCTCACGAACAGCGTCAGCACGAAGAATCATAGCCTGTTTTTCAGCCTCAGCCTCAAGAATCTGAGCTTCCTTCTTAGCCTGAGCACGAAGAATCTGTGATTCCTTTTCACCTTCTGCAACGAGAACCTGTGACTTCTTGTCACCCTCAGCCTGAAGAATCTTCTCACGACGCTCACGCTCAGCCTTCATCTGCTTTTCCATAGCATCCTGAATCTCTCTTGGAGGGAGAATGTTTTTAAGTTCAACACGATTTACCTTGATACCCCAACGGTCTGTAGCCTGATCGAGGATAGATGTAATCTTTGTGTTGATAACATCTCTTGAAGTAAGTGTTGCATCGAGTTCCATTTCGCCGATGATGTTTCTGAGTGTTGTAGCTGAAAGATTTTCGATAGCTGCGAGTGGTCTTTCAACACCGTATATGTACTGCTTTGCATCTGTAATCTGATAGAAAACAACTGTATCAATCTGCATTGTAACGTTATCCTTTGTGATAACCGGCTGTGGCTTGAAGTCTACAACCTTTTCCTTGAGTGATACCTTTCCTGCGATTCTGTCAAAAAACGGAACAAGCAAATGCATACCTGTGTCCCATTCACATTTGAATGAACCAAGATGCTCGATTACATAAACATGAGCCTGTGGTACGATTTTGATACATCTGATAAATGCAATAACAAGAAATGCTATTACTATCAATACTATTCCTGTTGTTGGTTCCATAAATAAATCCTCCTGAAAAATAACAAATTAAAGTTTAACTACCATTTTAGTACCCTTTACCTCAACAATGGTAACTGTACTGCCTTTGGAAATACTTTCGCCTGACTCTGAAACAGCACCCCAGTCCACTCCGTTAAGAGTGATACGACCTGTTCCTTTAACGCTGTCGATATCCTCGATGACAGGAACACTCTTTCCTACATCAATATCTGTGTTTGTCGGTGTATGTTTAATTTTCCTTTTTTCTTTAACAAAAGGAAGTGTCGCAATAATAAGAACAACTGACACCACAAGGAAAACAGCAAGCTGTCCCCAGAAAGGAATATCAACGAAGTTCACAAGAAGCATCGTAACGAAAGCTCCTGCGGCAAGCCATATTGAAACAAGCTGAACCGAATAAATCTCAATTATAACGAAAGCTACAACGAGAACAGCCCAAAATAAAACTCCTCCCATAGGTATATCCCCCTTTCTTACGTTTTGTAGAATCCCTACGATTGCATTATAACATAAATGTTTTGATTTTGCAATAGTTTTTTGCGAAAATTAACAAATTATTTTCAATTGACTGTAAAATAAGTTCCTTTGAACCTTTCAAAAGGCTTAGAATGGTAGTTTTTTGAATAGATGTGTATAAGAAAAATATTTTTATCAAATCAAACGTATGTTTGAGAAATTTTAAATTTCCCCTTTATTTTATTAAATAAATGTGTTATAATAGAGATTACCATGATAATGAAAGGGGTTGTTTGTATTGGATCATTTTAAACTTGTATCACAGTATGCACCATCAGGGGATCAGCCTAAAGCAATTGAACAGCTTGCTGACGGAATTATATCAGGAAAAAAAGAACAGATACTACTCGGCATTACAGGTTCGGGAAAGACATTCACAATGGCAAATGTAATTGCCAGAGTAAATAAACCGACTCTTGTTCTCGCACACAATAAAATCCTTGCCGCACAGCTTTGTTCGGAATTCAAAGAGTTTTTCCCTGAAAATGCGGTTGAGTATTTCGTTTCGTACTATGACTACTATCAGCCTGAAGCTTACATTCCGAGTACAGACAGCTATATTGAAAAGGATTCATCTATAAATGATGAAATAGATAAACTGAGACATTCCGCAACAACTTCACTTGCTGAACGTCGTGATGTAATTATAGTAGCGAGTGTATCCTGCATTTACTCTCTCGGAAGTCCTGAGGAATACCGTTCAATGATGGTTGCGGTTAGAACAGGAACTGAAAAGCCGAGAGACCAGTTGATTGATGAACTCGTCAGAATAAGATATGAACGCAATGACATAAGCTTTGAAAGAAACAGATTCAGAGTAAGAGGAGATGTCGTTGAAATTTTTCCTGCAAGGTCAAGTGATACAGCAATCCGTGTTGAATATTTCGGAGATGAAATTGACCGTATATCTGAAATAAACGTTGTTACGGGAGAAGTTAAGGCTGTTGTGTCTTATGCGGCAATTTTCCCTGCATCACATTATGTTGTCGGTGATGATAAACTCGAAAATGCGCTCAAGGAACTTGATAGTGAACTTGCAGAACGTATTGACTATTTTACGGAAAACAATAAGCTCATAGAGGCACAGCGTATTGAACAGCGTACACATTATGATATGGAAATGCTGCGTGAAATAGGGTATTGCAGTGGTGTTGAAAACTATTCACGTGTACTTGCAGGCAGACCTGCGGGAAGTACTCCCATGACACTTCTTGACCATTTTCCCGACGATTTTCTTCTGATTGTGGATGAAAGTCATGTTACACTACCGCAGGTAAGAGCTATGTATGCAGGAGATAAGGCAAGAAAAACAACTCTTGTTGATTACGGATTCCGTCTGCCGAGTGCAATGGACAACCGACCTCTGAATTTCGACGAATTCAATGCACATATTAATCAAGCGGTTTATGTCAGCGCAACTCCGGGACAGATTGAACGTGAAAAAACAGATACAGTAATTGAACAGGTTATCCGTCCGACAGGACTTGTTGACCCCGAAATAATTGTAAAACCCACACAGGGACAGATTGACGATCTGCTTTCCGAAATAAATACAAGGGTTGAAAAAAAAGAACGTGTGCTTGTTACTACCCTCACAAAGAAAATGGCTGAGGATTTAACATCATACTATGAAAATCTTGGAGTAAAAATCCGTTATATGCATCATGATATTGACACAATCGAGCGTATGGAGATAATACGTGATCTGAGAAACGGTGTATTTGATGTTCTTGTAGGAATCAATCTACTCAGAGAGGGACTTGATATTCCCGAAGTTAGCCTTGTCGCGATTCTTGACGCTGATAAAGAAGGTTTCCTCAGAAGCGAAACTTCACTTATTCAGACAGTCGGACGTGCCGCACGAAATTCAGAGGGAAAGGTTATCATGTATGCAGACTGTGTGACGGGTTCAATGGAACGGGCAATTATGGAAACTGAACGAAGAAGAAGTATTCAGATTGCATACAATGAAGAACATGGAATAATTCCGAAAACCATAATAAAAGAAGTACGTGAAGTTATTGAGATTACTTCCAAAAACAAAGTTGATGCGGCGACAGATGCTAAGAAAATGTCACCAAAGGAAAAACAGAAACTCATTGAAAAGCTTACCGTCGAAATGAAAAACGCTGCAAAGCTTCTTGAATTTGAACACGCCGCTTACCTGCGTGACAAGATTAAAGAACTCGAAGGAGATAAATAATGACAAATAAAATTATAATTAAGGGTGCAAGGGCAAACAACCTCAAAAACATAGATGTTGAACTTCCGAGAGACAAGCTTATTGTAATGACAGGTCTTTCGGGTTCGGGTAAATCATCACTTGCATTTGATACGATATATGCAGACGGACAGAGAAGATATGTTGAAAGTCTTTCGTCATACGCAAGAATGTTCCTCGGACAGATGGAAAAACCTGATGTTGACAGCATAGAGGGACTTTCTCCCGCTATTTCAATCGACCAGAAAACAACATCTAAAAATCCACGTTCAACCGTCGGTACTGTTACTGAAATATATGACTATCTCCGACTTCTCTATGCAAGAATTGGTGTTCCGCATTGCCCTATATGCAACAGGGTGATTTCACAGCAGAGTATAGACCAGATGGTTGATTCAATAATGGAACTCCCACAGGGTACAAGAATTCAGCTTCTCGCACCTATTGCAAGAAATCGTAAGGGACAGTATACAAAAGAACTTGAAAGTGCAAGAAAAAGCGGATTTGTACGTGTTCGTGCTGATGGCATCATGTACGAACTTACAGAAGAAATAAATCTTGACAAAAACAAAAAGCATAACATTGAAATAGTGGTTGACCGACTCGTAATCAAAGAGGGAATCGAATCAAGAGTCACAGACAGCCTTGAAACTATTTTCAGAATCACAGAGGGACTTGCAGTTGTCGATGTAATAGACGGAGAGGAAATGCTGTTTTCACGCAGTTATGCCTGCCCCGAACATAATATAAGCGTAGGTGACCTTGAACCGGTAATGTTTTCGTTCAATAATCCTGTGGGTGCCTGTCCGAAATGTACGGGACTCGGAATGTTCAGACATATTGACCCCGAACTCATTGTACCTGATAAGGAACTCTCAATTCTTGAAGGCGCAATTAAAGCGTCAGGATGGAACACCATAGAGGAAGGTACATTCGCATATATGTACTATAATGCGATTTCAAAGCATTACGGAGTACCTCTTGATGTTCCTGTAAAAAATCTGTCGAAAGAACAGCTTAATCTTTTTCTTTACGGCACAGGAGATACAAAGCTTGAATTAAAACGACCTCAGTCATTCGGAGGAGGAACATATAATTCAGCATTTGAGGGTGTGTGCAATAATCTCGAAAGAAGATACAATGAAACAAACAGCGAATACTCAAAAAATGACATTGAGGAATATATGGGTGAGGAAAGCTGTCCGATGTGCAGAGGAAAGCGTCTCAGAGATGAATACCTCGCTGTAACCGTTGGAGATATAAATATAAGCAACCTTACGGATTTATCAGTAAAGAAAAGTCTCGATTTCTTTGACGGACTTAAACTAACCGAACAGGAAAACAAAATCGGTGAACGCATTATAAAGGAAATAAAGGAAAGACTCGGATTTCTTCAAAATGTCGGACTTGAATACCTTACACTTTCACGTTCATCAGGCACACTCTCGGGCGGTGAAAGTCAGCGAATAAGACTTGCAACACAGATAGGTTCTTCACTTGTCGGAGTTCTTTATATTCTTGATGAACCGAGTATAGGACTTCATCAGCGTGACAATGACAAGCTGATTGCAACATTAAAAAGACTTAGAGATTTGGGTAATACTCTGATTGTCGTTGAACATGATGATGACACAATGCTTGCAGCCGATTATATAGTTGACATAGGACCGGGTGCAGGTGTAAATGGTGGAAATGTGGTTTTTTCGGGAACGGTTGACAAACTTCTTAAATGCAGAAATTCAATAACAGGACAGTATCTCAGCGGAAAGAAGGTAATTCCTCTCCCCGAAAAACGCAGGGAAGGAAACGGAAATTTCCTTACTGTCAGATGCGCTTACGAACATAATCTCAAAAATATAGATGTTCAGATTCCGCTCGGAAAACTCGTTTGTGTTACAGGTGTATCGGGTTCGGGAAAATCCTCACTTGTAAATGAGGTTATTTACAAGAATCTTGCATCAAAACTTAATCATGCAAAAACAAGATGCGGTGCATTTGAGTCGATGGAGGGCATTGAAAATCTCGATAAGGTGATTTGTATCGACCAGTCACCAATCGGACGCACACCACGTTCAAATCCTGCGACATATACAGGTGTATTTACGGATATTCGTGATTTGTTTTCAAGAACGAATGACGCAAGGGCTAAGGGATACACCAGTGGCAGATTCAGTTTTAATGTTCGTGGAGGACGCTGTGAATCCTGTGAGGGTGACGGAATAATCAAAATTGAAATGCATTTTCTCCCTGATATTTATGTACCATGTGAAGTATGCAAGGGAAAGAGATACAACAGAGAAACTCTTGAAGTTCATTACAAGGGCAAGTCGATTTACGATGTACTTGAAATGACAGTTGATGAAGGTGTTGATTTCTTTGAGCATATTCCTAAAATTGCAAGAAAGCTGAAAACTTTGCAGAAAGTCGGACTTGGATATATAAAGCTTGGACAATCAGCTACAACGCTTTCAGGTGGTGAGGCACAGAGAGTAAAGCTTTCAACCGAACTCTCAAAACGTGCAACAGGAAGAACTATTTATATTCTCGATGAGCCGACAACAGGACTTCATACAGCAGACGTTCACAAACTTATTGATGTATTGCAGGAACTTACAAATCAGGGAAATACTGTACTTGTAATTGAGCATAATCTGAATGTAATCAAGATTGCTGACCATATTATTGACCTCGGTCCCGAAGGAGGCGACGGAGGCGGAAATATTGTGGCACAAGGCACTCCTGAAGAAGTTGCAAATTGTTCTGAGTCGTATACAGGAAAATATCTTAAACCATATCTTAAATAACAGCAAACCTCCGTATTCCAAAATACGGAGGTTTCATTTTCACTATATATATAAACAAAAATGCGGCAGAAAAAACCTGCCGCACTTCATTATTTAGTTTAATCAGACTCCGCAGTCCTCATAATCCTTCCATTTCTCAAAATACATTTTATTGCTCCAGCTTTTATAGAGAATATATAAAACTGAACTGATTGCAATAAATACTGCACCGACAATAGGAAGAAACATATTGAGAACCTTCTTCGGACTCATATCATCTTTACCGCTGTTCATTAAGTATCCCTTCCCGGAAAGTGATTAAGCTTCAGCATCCTCCTGCTGTGTAGGAGCAACTCCGCCATTCATCTCAGCCATAAGTCTTGCGAGTTCAGAATCAACCTTTGCATCTGTTTCGATCTGTGCAAAAGAATCCATAAGCTCCTGATCTGCTGAACCTGTTGCGATTTCTGTGAAAGCATCTGCTTCAGCTTCCTGACGCTGAACTTTCTCTTCCATACGATTGAGTTTATCAAGTGCGCTTGAAGCATCGAAACCGCCGATTGACTTTGCAAGATCCTTCTTTGTCTCAGCAGCCTGAGCACGAGCAATAAGAACTGCCTGCTTTGCCTTAGCTTCATCGAGCTTATTCTTGAGAAGTTCTACCTGATCGCCGATAGCCTCAGTCTGTGCAGAGATTGACTCATACATTTCCTTGTAGCTTGCAACATCTTCATCAGCCTTAACTTTTCTTGCGAGAGCTTCCTTAGCAAGTTCCTGATTTCCCTGAGAAAGAGCAGCCTTAGCCTTATCTTCCCACTTTGTTGAAACCTTAACAGCCTCTTCGTACTTCTTCTGTGCAAGACGCTCACTTGCCTTAGCCTTTCCGTACTTCTGTGTATTATCGTTGAGTTCCTTCTGCATATCAATGATGATCTGCTTCACCATCTTCTCAGGATCCTCAGCCTTATCAATAAGATCGTTCACATTTGACTTGAGTAAGTCTACTAATCTTCCAAATACACCCATTTTAAAATCCTCCTGTGTCATGTAAAAAATATTTATTCATCGGTGAACCCCTCACCGACGTTGATATAATTATAGTGTATTTTGAATGGTTTGTCAAGCATTTTTACCATTTTCACCAAAATTTCATTTTTTCTTTTTAGTCAACAACACTTAATTAGTCAAGAATAATTGTAAAAGGTCCATCATTGAGAAGTTCAACCTTCATATCCGCACCAAATATTCCCGTTTCAACACACTTTCCTTTATTTCGGCAATATCCGACAAAGTAATTGTACAGTCTCTCTGCCTCATCAGGTTTTCCTGCCTGTATGAAATTAGGACGGTTTCCCTTTCGGCAGTCTGCATAAAGCGTAAACTGTGACACCACAAGCAAGTCTCCGCCGACATCTGACAGAGAAAGATTAATCTTGTCATTCTCATCCTGAAAAATTCTTAGATTAATTATTTTGTCTGCAATTCTTTCACAGTCCGCCTCCGTATCTCCCTGACCAATTCCAAGAAGAACAAGATAACCTTTTCCAATTTTTCCGCAGACTTTTCCGTCAACCGTTACACTTGCTGATGTAACTCTCTGAAGTACAACTCTCATATTATTACTTCCTTACTACTTCCATTTCAAAAGGTCTGAGTTCAAGAGTTTCCTTGCCTACAGATGAAAGAAGGCTGTACATAGGCTTAGGGAGATTGATTTCTGCTGTTTCTTCCGAATTATTGAAGAAGAAAATATATTCATCAAGTCCGTTTGTACGTGTTGTTACCTCAATTCCCGCAGGAAGTCCCTTTAATCTCGGAATACCCGTCTGTTTCATGAGATTTGATGCGAAATCTTCGTAAAAATCAGAATTACATTCTGTTCCGACATAATATGCCACACCACTGCAGTAGCGATTCATTGTTACCGCAGGACAGCATCTGTAATATCCGTCATCATATTCGGCATAAGCCCTTGCAGAAGTCAACTGAAGAATATCACACCATGTATGACACTCAAACTCATTTCCCGCAAAATCTCTTATAAGACGTTTCTCGTAACCTACAGGATCATATTCTGTAATTTCCGCACCTATAAGGTCTCTGTAAACCGTAGGAAGCGGCTGCATGATACAGTTATTATTTGAATCTTTCACACCACTTCTGCTTGTAAGAACCACTGTTCCTCCATTTATTACATATCTGTATATATTTTCAACTTCGGCTTTCTTGTATACAAACATTGACGGTGCAATTACAAGCTTATAAATTGAAAGGTCTGCTGTCGGAGGGACAATATCCACATTTGCTCCAAGTCGTGTAAATGCGGCATGATACTCTCTAAGCTGTTTCATGTAGCTGAAATTATCAGACTGAGGCTGATTTCTGAGTGCAAAATCATTGTCTGATGTATATATAATCGCAATATCCGATACAATCCTTGTTGTATCTATCACTCCGAGTTTTGAAACATTTTTACAGAGTTCCTCAAATTCGCTGAATCTTCTGCCGGGAACATTGCTGTGATCTATAAGTCCATGACAGAACATCTCAGCACCTTTAACTGCACTTCTCCAGCGGAAATGAAGTACTGAATCAGCACCATGAGCGACAGCCTGAAGACTGTAACCCATAATCATTCCCGGTTTAGGTGCAGTTGACATCGGAGCCCAGCACCCTGTAATTCCGCTCAGTTGTTCCATAACCCAAAATTTCTCGCCTTTTATACCTCTCATGAAGTCAAGATGAAAAGCATGAGAATAATAATCATCTTTATTCTCAGGAAGTCTTGTCGGAGGATAGTTGTCATAAGACACAAAATCGAGCTTGTCAAAAAGCTCATAGTAATCCGGTCTGTCCTCACAGAAAAAAGTATTTGTGGTTACAGGTACTTTCTGATTTTCCTTTCGGATTTCATACACGAGGCTTCTTACATATTCCGTAACAGAATATGAAGTAAATCTGTGCCAGTCAAGACAGAGTGACGGATTCTGCCATTCCATAGGATAGGCATTCGGAGGCTCAACATCAGAAATATCGCTGTATACTGCACTCCACACATCAGTTCCGTAAGCAGTATTTATTGTATCAATATCATTGTATTTATCTATCAGCCAGTCACGAAATTTCTCCTTGCATTCGTCACAGGTGCATGAATATGCTTCAAGCTCATTATCAATCTGCCAAGCAGTAATTGCAGGGTTATTTGCATATCTTACTGCAAGCTGCTGTGTGATATTCTTTGCATAATCCATAAATACTGCTGAATTTATACATCTGTGACCTCTGATTCCTGTCTGGATTCTGTTTCCGTCAGTACCCTTTCTGACTATTTCAGGATGCTCTTTGTAAAGCCATACGGGAGGGCAGTTTGTCGGTACACAAAGTACAACACCGATTGAACGGTCTGCAAAAATGCCTATCATCTCATCAAGCCATTCAAAATCATACTCTCCCTCACGTGGTTCAAGTTTTGCCCATGAAAACTCCGCAATTCGGACAAGTTTAACGCCCGTTCTTGCCATTAAGTCGGCATCCTGCTTCCACATTGATTTATCCCAGTGTTCGGGATAATAATCTACGCCTATTTTCATATTATTCCTCCTGTGATATTAAGCATTATATTCTATAATCTGGCAGTTCCCCATAAACCAGTTATCAAATTCATCCCTTGTCATATCATTGAAATATGTTTCAATAACTCTGCATACCCCTCCGTGACTTACAACAAGTACATTTTTGTCACCATAATTCTTTATTATATCATCAAGCGCAGAATAAACCCTGTGTGAAAGCTGAGCGAGAGACTCTCCGCTTTTTCCCATTCTGACACCGAATTCACTTTTATTCTCGGCAAATCCTTCAGTAAATCTGTTCCTGCCCTCGTATTCTCCGTAATCCCATTCACGAAGTCTCACATCAGTTACAATCTCAAGTCCGCATCTGTCGGCAACAGCTTTTGCTGTACATTGAGCCCTCAGCATGGGCGAAGCGATTATTATATCAATATTTCCCAGTTTTTCAACCCTGTCGGCAAGGTCAGATGCCTGTGAATTTCCTTTTTCGTTGAGAGGAAGGTCTGTTGTTCCGAGTATTATTTCTTTGTTATTCCAGTCTGTTTCACCATGTCTTGTAGAATATATTTTCATATTTCAGCCGCCTTTCTGAGTTCGGATTCTGCTGTTTCAAGCATTAGTTCACTCGGATTATCACCGCCCATTATTCGTGCGATTTCCGACTTTCTTCCTTCAAAATCAAGCTGTGATACATGAGTTTCTGTTCGGTCATCAATGATTTTTTTCTCTATCATGAGATGATTGTCTGCCATAACTGCAATCTGAGAAAGATGAGTTACGCAGATAACCTGTCTGACTTTTCCTATCTCACGCAGTTTTATGCCGATTTTCTGAGCCGCCTTACCGCTTACACCTGTATCAATTTCATCAAAAATCATGGTTGGTATACTGTCTTTGTCTGCAATTACACTTTTAAGTGCAAGCATGATTCTTGAAAGTTCACCGCCCGATGCAATTCGTGAAATGGGTTTCGGTTCTTCTCCCCTGTTTGCTGAAATAAGAAATTCAACCGTATCCATTCCGTTTACGGTAAGCTTTCCCTTTTCGTGCTTAACAACAATTACAACTCCCGACATATTGAGGAATTCAAGCTCATCTGTAACTCTTGAAACAAAGCGTTCAGCTACATTTTCACGATATTCAAACAAAGCCTTTGCCTGTTCTGTTACGGTATGAAGGAGTTGCTCACGTTCTTCGCTGAGTACTCTGATTTCACTTTCCGAGCTGTCATATTTCGTTATTTCAGCGCAAGCATTGTCATACATCTGAACAAGTCCGTCACAATCCGTTGCGTACTTTCGTTTAAGCTTGTTTATACTGTTTATTCGCTCTCTGAGATAATCGAGCCTTTGTCCGTCAAGCTCAACCTTTTCCGAAATATGTTCAAGTTCGGAAGCTATATCTGAAATTTCAATTTCAACAGCCGAAAGCCTTTCATAGAGTTCATTTATCTGCTTGTTGTCCTCTGTGTATGCCGAGATTTCAGTTTCTGCTGAGATTATCATATCGTTTGCCGCTTCCTCATTAGTGAGAAGCTGTGCCGCTGTTCTGAGGGCTATTATTGTTTTTTCAGCATTTTTAGCTGTCGAATACTCTCTTTCGAGTTCATCATCCTCGCCCTGTCTGAGTTCAAGTTCACCTATATCATCTATGATTTCATTCAGATATCTGCTTTTTTCGATTCTCGACTGTTCCTGTTTTTTCAGTTCTCCGAGACGTTTTGCCGTCTGCTGCAGTTTTCTGAAAGTCACCCGATATTCTGAAAGAAGTGTATCATCACCGCCAAAATTATCAAGGATTTCTCTGTGTCTTTCGCTGTCGAGAAGAATCTGATTGTCGTGCTGTCCGTGAATATTGATAAGCATACTTCCGATTTCTTTGAGAAGTGTCGCAGATGCGGTTCTTCCGTTGATTCTTGATACACTTCCTCCGTCTGCGCTTATTTCACGGGTAACGGTTACTTCATCACCCTCACAGCTTATTCCGAGTTCTTCAAGTTTCGCCTGTATATCCGTCGAAAGACAGGTAAATAAAGCTGTAATAACAGCCTTGTCACAGCCTGTGCGAACTATATCCTTTGTACTTCTCTGTCCGAGTACAGCATTTATTCCGTTGATGAGAATGGATTTTCCTGCACCCGTTTCACCCGTAAAAATATTCAAATTATTATTCAGAGGTATTACTGCCTCTTTTATTACTGCAAGATTTCTGATATAGAGTTCCTTTAACATTAATTATTCCTTACCCTCTGAAATAAGTTCACTTCTGAATTTTTTTGATAGCTTTTTAGCGTCTGCCTCGCTTCGCACAAGTATGAAAATCGTGTCGTCACCTGCAATTGTTCCCACAACGCCCTCATGATTTACAGAATCTATAGCTGCACACGTTCCCTGTGCCATTCCTGCACGGCATTTCAGTACAATTGTATTCAGCGCATAATCAACCGACAACACACTCTCACCGAAAAGACTTTTTTCAGCAACTGCTGTTGCAGGCAAAGTATACCTGTAAATACCGTTTTCATCTCTCTGCTTTACAAGTGACAGCTGCTGTATATCCCTTGAAAGAGTAGCCTGTGCTGTACTTATGCCCCTTTCGGCAAGCAGACGGATTAATTCCTCCTGTGTGGCTACGGGGCGTTCCATTATTAATTCAAGTATAATTTCATGTCTGCGATTTTTCATTTTTCCCTCTCCTCACAGGTTTCCCCCTGAATCTGTTCTGAAAAGGCTTTATTTTATAAATATTTATATGACAACCTGATTCTTCCATACCTCAAATTCATATTCACCGTCTGTTGACTCAATATCCCATGGATATTCGGTATTTATAATAAATGTCTTTTCCTTTTCTTCTTTGATGATACAACTGATTTTACCCATGCAATTTTCATTAATACTTGGAAAATCTGTTATATATATTTCACATTCACAGACTACAGGTATTTTATCAATAAACCGATGATTTTTCCCTTTGCTGTCTGTTAATTCAAATTCAATGAAACCGGGGAAACTTAAATCAGTAATTCTGATAATCTTCACCTTGACTACAGCCATTAAAACAAATACTCCTCACTTAATCGGCTTGCACATTTTCCTTACAAGCGACTCATGGAAAGAATTTCCGATAAGATTTATAAACTGTACGTTATGCTTTCCCCTTACGATTTCAATTGACTCATTTGTGCCGAGTTTTCGGTTAACCTCGCCGTCAATACTGATTACCATGTTTTCTCCGTTTTCATTCCTGTCCGTTAGAACGAGTTTTCTTCCGCATGAAAAAAGAGTCGCTCTTGAAAACAGAGAATGAGGGCATATAAGCGTCATTTCTATACATTCAAGGTCGGGTTCAATTACAGGTCCTCCTGCTGAAAGCGCATAAGCTGTCGAGCCCGAAGGCGTACTGAAAATTACTCCGTCTGCACGATATTTCCCCACAAGATAATCATTTGAATAAACCTCAAAATCCGAAATACGAAATTCACTCGACCTCGCCGCAACATCATTTAATGCTGTATATGTCTTTTCTACATCATCACTTCTGAAAGTTACATCAAGTGTCATTCTCTCTGAAACTTCATATTCCCCTGTTGTAAGAAGATTCAGTTTATCAAGCTGGTCTGCTTCAAGTCCCGCCATGAATCCGAGTGTTCCCGTATTGATTCCGAGAAGCTTTGTATCCTTACCCATTATATGCTTCGCACATCTGAGTATTGTACCGTCACCGCCTATTGCAATGACGAAATCGGCTGTTTCAGATGAAACGACCATACTCTCATATTTTACAAAAGGCTTATCTGAGAATTTATCCCTGTATTTCTCGCTGACATAAACCTCGATTCCTGCCGAATTCAGCACATCACACACATTTCTTGCACAGCTTAGTGCATTTACCTTCTGAAAATTCGGATAAAGTGCAGCCTTCATCTGATACCCCCTTTACAATTCTCCGAATACCCTGTCCACAAGTCCCCTGTAATCATGTTCGGGCATTTTATCCTCTGATTTTACAAGTTCTGCAAGATACTCTATGTTTCCGCTTCCGCCCTTTACGGGCGAGTATGTAAGCTTTACGGGAATTAGTCCGACAGATGCCGAAAATTCACATATTTCTTTAAGTATGCGAACATGAACCTTTCTGTCCTTAACAATCCCACGCTTTCCTATATCGCTTTTTCCTGCCTCAAACTGAGGCTTTATAAGTATAGCCGAATTTCCTCCGTCTTTCAGAAGTTCATGGATTTTCGGAAGAATCTTCGTAAGTGAAATGAACGATACATCAGCACATATAAAGTCAGTACAACCCTCAATATCATCAGATGAAAGACTGCGCACATCAGTACCCTCCATATTGACTACTCTGCTGTCATTTCTCAGTATTTCTGCAAGCTGTCCATGTCCTACATCAACCGAATAAACCTTTGAAGCACCGCACGACAGCATAAATTCGGTAAATCCTCCTGTTGAAGCACCTATGTCAAGACAGCGTTTCCCCACGAAATCAAGCCCGAATTCACTCGTCGCTTTTTCAAGTTTTAACGCACCTCTGCCCACATGAAGCTCCTGTTCCGAGGATTTTATTTCATCCTCAGAATTTACCTCGTCGGACGGTTTTTTTGCAGTTTTTCCGTTAATCGTAACTGCACCAGCCTTAATCATTTCCTTTGCACGTTCTCTGCTTCTTGCAATTCCTCTTGCAACAAGTTCGCTGTCAAGCCTTGCCATTATTATTTCCCCTGTCAATGACATATTCTGTCATTTTTTCACTTGTAAGTCCGAGTTTTTCAAGTGCTGATTTTACTCCTGACTGTTTTACAAAGCCTTCAGCCGTTACAGCACTGTAATCTCCGAAATAGCCTGATTCTGCAAGAAGAAATCCGAATTTCTCTGATATACTTCCGCATTTTACAGATTCCTCAAAGAATACAATGCGCTTATATTTCATGATTTCACTGATAATCTCGCTCTTGATCGGGAATATTTTTGTCAGCTTGAGGACATCACAGCAGATTCCTTTTTCCTTGAGTGAAACAGATGCCTTGTAAGCCTCATTGTAAATTCTTCCGTAAGAAATAATAAGGGTATCACACTCTCCGTTTCTTATGAACATATAGTCCATCCCGATAATATCTCTGTTGAAACTTACCTCTTCCTGTCCTCTCGGATAGCGGACAGCGGTAATTCCGCTGTTTGTATAGACTGCTTTTTTAAGACAGTCTTTCAATTCGTCATAGCTTGACGGAGAATAGATAACCGTATTCGGAATAGTGGTAAGCATAGGAACATCAAAAAGTCCCTGATGAGTCTCGCCGTCCTCACCAACAATTCCTGATCTATCAATTCCCAGCACCATGTGAAGTCCGCCTATTGCAATATCATGAATAAGCTGATCATAGCTTCTTTGTAAAAATGTTGAATACACAGCAAATACAGGTATCTGCCCCATAGCGGCAAGACCTCCTGCAAATGTTACAGCGTGTTGTTCTGCAATACCTACATCGTAAAATCTTTCGGGGAACTTCTTTGAGAAATACTGTAATCCTGTTCCGTATTTCATAGCCGCTGTTATTGCACAGATTCTGTCATCCTGTTCTGCAAGTGCAGTAAGTTCCTTTCCGAATTCGGTTGAATAGCACTCAGTAACCGAAACATCGGGATTTCCCGTTACAATATCAAATTTTGAAACCCCATGATATTCTCCCGGATTTTTCTCAGCAGGAAGATAACCCTTTCCCTTCATTGTGTTAACATGAATAAGTATAGGTCTGTGGTAAGTTTTTGCCATGTGGATGACTTTTTCAAGTTCTGCAAGATTGTGACCGTCAGCAGGACCGAGGTATATAAATCCCATATCCTCGAAGATTGTTTTCTCAATAAAAGCAGATTTAAGTGAATCCTTAGCTGATTTTATTTTGCTTGCAACTTTTGTTCCGACAACAGGGATGCTGTTTATATTCTTTTCCACCTTACGCTTAGTCGTAAGGTATTTTTCTGTATTTCTGAGTGATGAAAGATATTTTGATACAGAACCGACACTCTTGGAAATGGACATCTCATTGTCATTCAGAATAACAATAAGGTTACTGTCATTGTTCTTTCCTCCGTTGTTCATGCCCTCATAGAACATACCACCGGAAATTGCGCCGTCACCGATTACCGCAACAGTATAATTGTCTTTTCCCTGTAATTTCATAGCCTCAGCAATTCCACAGGCTACCGACACAGATGTTGAACTGTGTCCGGAAATAAAAGTATCGTGTACTGATTCATCAGGCTTTGGAAATCCCGAAATTCCGTCTTCCTTTCGTATATTTACAAACTGATCAAGTCTGCCCGTAAGAATCTTGTGAACATAAGACTGATGTCCTACATCCCATACTATTTTATCTTCCGGAGAATTAAAATTGCGGTGCAGAGCAAGTGTCAGCTCTACTACACCGAGATTTGATGCAAGATGTCCTCCGTTTTTTGAAATTGTATTAACAAGGAGATTTCTTATCTCGGTACAAAGATAATTACACTGTCTTGATGACAATTTTTTCAAATCATTCGGCAAATTGAGTTCTGATAGTGTAACTCTTCCGCCATCATTTATCAAATCCATAATTTACGTTACCTTGCCTTAATTTTTTCTTATGAGAAGCATCTCTGTCAGCTCTCTGAGGAAACTGCTGTTTCCGATTTTATCGAGACAGGCAAGTGCCTGTGCTGTTTCTTCGTCTGCTATTTCTCTTGCCTTTTCAACACCATAAAGTGTTACAAAGGTTGTCTTGTTTTCTTCTTCATCACTTCCGACAGGCTTTCCGAGTTCTTCTGTTGTTGAAATAACGTCAAGAATATCGTCAATTATCTGGAAAGCAAGTCCGAGTCTGAAACCATATTCAGCCGCAACGCCGAGCATAAGGTCAGATGCCCCTGCGCAAATACATCCCATTACACACGAGATTGCAATAAGCTGACCTGTCTTACAGCGATACATATTTCTGAGGTTCTCCTCATCAACATCGTCACGCTCCTCGTTTTCCATATCTATTACCTGTCCGCCTATCATTCCGTCTCTGCCGACTGCCTTTGATAATACGGAAATAATCCTTATTTTCTGCTCTGCGCTGAGATTTGAATCATCTGCAATTATCTCAAAAGGAAGAACAGAAAGTGCATCTCCTGCAAGAATCGCCATAGCCTCTCCATGAGCCTTATGACATGAAGGCTTTCCTCTTCGGAAATCATCATTATCCATCGCAGGGAGATCATCATGAATCAGAGAAAAGGTATGTATCATTTCAATTGCGCTTGCGGGAGCTGATGCCATTCTGATATCACCGCCCAACGCTTCACAAAAACCGTAAACAAGAGCAGGTCTGATACGCTTTCCACCTGCTTCAAGTGAATAATTCATTGCTGTTATAAGATTCTTCTGAGGTTCATTTTCTGCTGTTACCGAGTTGTATTCCCTCAGATTTGCTTCTGTAAGTTCAGCGTACTGCTTTAATTTTTCTTTAAAATTGCTCATAACTGTCAAAACGGTTAATCAGCACCACATAACTTTGTGGTTACGATTTAATTCCCATTATCCTCCGTAATTCTTATTTTTGCATTATCAAGCTGTTTTCTGCAAACCGCAGAAAGCCTGACTCCTTCTCCATACAGCTCAACCGACTTTTCAAGCGGTATATCACCTTTTTCAAGCTGTGAAACTATTTCCTTCAGCCTGTTCATATTTTCTTCAAAAGAAATTTTATCTTCCATATTATCACCATATATTTTTAATCTCAGCCTCTGCTCTGCCGCTGTTGAAACGAAGTTCAACATTTTCACCAACACTAAGCTCATCTGAGGATTTAACCAGTTCATTTCCCCTATATGTAAGGGAATAGCCTCTTGAAAGCACTTTAAGAGGACTTAAACTTTCAAGTCTGCCGATTCTTTCCGAAAGAACCGAATCAAGCCTTTCAAAGTATCTTCCGAATGCATTTTCCATTCTGTTTTCAATTCCGGAAAGCATTTCGTTCGCAATTTTTAAGCGATTTTCCGGAGACTGCGCCGAAAGTGAAGCATTAAGCGTCCTGTATCTCTCTGCTGACCTGCTGTATGTGAGTTTCACGCATGATTCAGCTCGTTTTTCAAGCTGTGAAATCCTGTCGTAAAGCTGACTGATATCAGGTACAGCAAGTTCTGCCGCCGCTGAAGGCGTAGGCGCTCTGAGATCGGCGGCAAGGTCACAAACAGAAATATCTGTTTCATGTCCGACAGCCGAAATAACAGGAACTTTACAGTTGTAAACCGCATACGCAACTTTTTCCGTATCAAATGCGCCGAGATCTTCTGATGAACCTCCGCCTCTTCCGACTATAACAACATCACAGCCTGAATTTTCGGCTTTGACTATTCCCCGACATATCGAATCAACTGCGCCCTCTCCCTGCACCTGCGCATTTACGGCATATACTTCAGCAAGAGGAAAACGACGGCTTATAACATTTATCACATCTCTAACAGCCGCCCCCCTGAGAGAAGTTACAACTCCGACTTTTTTAGGCATAGCCGGTACCTGCCGCTTATGTGCAGTATCAAAAATCCCCTCAGATGCAAGTTTCTTTTTAAGCTGATCCAATGCTGTGACAGCTTTCCCCGCACCCTCCGGAATAAGGTCGTTTACAGTTATTCTGTAAGTTCCTCTCGGTTCATAAACAGTAACTTTACCGCTGACAACTACAGACATTCCGTCCTCAGGCATGAATTTCATTCTCCTGAGCGTATCGCTGAACATTACTGCTCCGATAACAGAATCGCTGTCTTTGAGAGAGAAAAAAAGATATGTTTTTCCTTCACGAGTAAAAGGAGAAAGATTTGTTATTTCCCCCTTTACCATAATTTCTGAAAGATTCCTGTCGCTTCGGAATATAGAACCGAGATACTTATTCAGCTGTGTTACAGTTACAGTAACCATTATTACTCTCCAATATCTTTAAGAAATCCATATATAGCCACACCTGATGCGTTATCACATGAAAACTGAGGTTCTGCAAATGAAGCAGACGGAAATACAGACAAAATTTTTTGCCTGATTATTTTATCCGACATCACCCCGCCTGCAAATACAACAGGGAGTTTCCCATGCTTTTCAACAGCGTATGAAGTCATGGAAATTACGGTTTCAGCAATGAATTCAAGACAGTATAAAGCTGTATCTTCATAGCTTTCGCCCTTTTCAATCATTGCTCTGCATTTATTTTCAATTCCTGAAATACAGCAGTTACCATCCTTTATAACAGGATGAATCCTGTATTTTTTCTTTGATTTTTCTGCGAGTTTTTCAAGTTCTGCACCACATGGAAATTTAAGTCCGAGCATAAGTCCTGTTCTGTCAACAGCCTGTCCTGCTTTTAAATCAAGTGATGTACCAATCTCGGTGATATTCAGTATATTCTCCTTGTCAGGCTCACAAAGAAGACAATCCGTTGTACCTCCGCTGACATGAAATGCAATGAATTTTTCATTCACAAGTTCCATTTTATCAGCCGAATAAAGAGCTGCAAGAATATGCCCTATCTGGTGGGATGTATTGTAAAATGGCACATTATTCAATGCAGCCACAGAACGTCCGACTCCCTCTCCGCAGAGAAAACACGGCATATACGAACCCTTGACATTTCTCGGTCTGACAGATGCAGTTATACCTGCAAGACTGCTGAGTTTATATTCTGAACAAATATGCTCAATCATTTCAGGAAGCTGTTTTGTATGATGAAAAACTGCATCACTCTGGCGCAGACCAAGTTCTCCCTCTTTTACCGGAAGGAGCTTTTTAGCCTGAATGATTCTGTTTTCTTCGCTGATATAAACTGCCGCAGACGTAGTGTAATTGCTGGTATCTATTCCGAGATACTCAGGCATCTGCATTTTCTCCATTCTGACGGTCACGTGAAAATGCACCAAGAAGACCGTTTACAAAAGAAGTATCCTCCTGATATGAATATGTAACCGAAAGGTTTATAGCTTCGCTGATTGCCGCATTCATAGGTGTATTTTCATCATAAAGTGATTCATAGATTGCAAGTCTCAGAATTGCAATATTAACTTTTGAAATACGTGAGAAACTTCTTGTCTTACTGTATCCCGAAATAACAGCATCAATTTCCTCTTTATGCTCAAGGGTACCGTTTACCATTTTCTTTACTTCGTCATTTACATTAATCTCGTCAATCTCCTCAGCTATTTCATAAAGCTCGTTAATATCATCATCTCTGAGAAGCTGCTCAAAAATAAGCTTGAACGCACTATCTCTTACTTCACGTCTTGTCATTTGAACTCTCCTTTTCATTTTACTTTCAGCTGAATACAGCTCCGCCGATTATTACATTTACTCTTGCAACGGTAATTCCCGTCATATCCTGTACATCTTCCTTTACAGCATTCTGTACAGCCTGAGCAACTGATACAGCTTTCGCATCGCCATTGATTTTTATTCTGATTTCGACAGCCACAACATCCCCGATTGAAGAAACCTTCATCGGAAGATTGTTTTTCAGTTTATTCATAATGCTCATCTCACCGTCAAGACCTGCAACTCCCTTTACTTCAAGAGCCGCAAGTTTTGCAACGGTGAGAATAACATCCTCGGATATTTTAAGCCTGCTTACAGCAGTATTTTTGACCTCATCCATTTTTTGACCTCCTTTTCGAACAGTCATTTATGGTTATAAAATTACTTACCCTTATATTATACCAAAAAAAATCAGAATATTCAACTACTTTACTTCAAAAATTCTTATATTTTCTACAGAAACTTCTGATTCATCAAGAATTATCTCTTTTATTGAAGCCGCCTGAGCCTTATCAAGCCCTTCCGTCTTTATTACAACCTTTGCTGTTTCACCATCAAGATATGCTACACAATCCTCAAATCCCTGTGCTTTTATAAGTGATTCGATTGTACCTTCCGTCTGTATAAGCTTTGATACTTCAACAGCATCAAGGGCATTTACTACCATTTCATCCTCTGTAACATCTCCGCCTCCTATTATTGACTGCAAAGTCTGCACAGCCTCATCCCTGTTATTCATCTTATCAAGCCTTGCCTGTGCAAAATAATCATTTACCGGCTCAGCTTCTGCGTTTACAAATTCTGTTTCTCCATAATTTACCGTCTCACCAGTATCAGCAACTGTGAGAATTTTGTTTTCTCTCGCCGGACTCGGAGCAGATGCATAGTTTATGTATACTGCTGCCGCAAGCATAAGAGTCAGACATGACATAATTATCTGCTTTTTTCCGATTATAATTGAAGGTTTTTTCATAATTATCTCTCCTGTTTCATCTGAGTTACATATATTTTGCTTGTCGGAAGTCCGAGAGCCGATGATACCGAATTATAAATTCTTTCCTGCACAACCGGACTTCCGCATCCTGTGCAGGCAATGACTACTCCTGTTATTTCGGGAGTTTCAATAGTTTCAATAAGTGCTTTCTTTTCTCCGTTTCCGCTTACAATCACATATTTCTGCTCCTCCTCTTTTCTGCTTTCAGATATACTTTTCTTCCCTTCGGACGCATAAACGTATTTTTCTCCGCTACCGACAGAAAGATAAACCTTTACATCACCAGCCCCTTCTATATTTTCCAGAAACTCCTCAAGTCTCTTTTCTGTATCAGCACAGTAGTTTGCACAGGTCATCTCACTTTCATCAGAAATTGTCTCAATTTCGTTTTTCTCATTGCTTTCTGGCATAAATGAAGAAATAAGAATTAGTAAAAGTCCAACAGAACCCAGTATAACAACCAATAATGATGAATTCTTACCTTTAATTATGTTTCTTACTTTTTCAGCATAATCCATTTACGACCTCCGTTTCCTGACCTATACTATCCTTTATTACTTCTGATGCCTTACTGAAATCCTCAGCCTGTACTGTAACCTTAGTAATAAATATGCTGTTATCATCTGAAATATTAACCTCAGTTTCAATTTTTTCACATGATATTCCTGCCGCCGTGACCTGCTGCATCAGTACCTCTGAAATGTTTTCTCCTGTTTTTCGGAGTATTTCTTCGTTATATTGCTCTTTAGTATCAAATGATGAAATACTGTCTGTTAATTCAGGAATATCAATATCAAATCCGTCTCTGTTTTTCAGAAAAGGAGATACTATGACAATTGCAAGCATTATATTCAGAATAAGTTTAAGCTGACCACGAAATTTGGTTCCGGAAACAAAATATCCCAGAATGCAGATTCCCGCAGATATCACACATACAGCACGTATTGTATTTTTAAATTCTTCCATATTCTACCCTATCCCCTGAATCATAATTGCGGAACAGACCATAAACATAACCGCATAACATATAAGTGTACATAAAGCGACTGAAAGACCGCAGTCAAGACTTCTGAGAAGTGAGACAATGGGTACAGCAGAAAATAATTCAGCTACAGCTTCTCCAATCCACATTACAAACCTGTATATCATTATTTCAGCAATTGGCGGAATTGCAATAAGAATAAATGCTGTTATTCCTGTCATACCTAACGTTTCACTCAGCAATTCAAAACTGCCTTTCACTGTTGAATATGCATCTGAAACCGCACCTCCGACAATCGGAACAGCCCCTGAAACAATGAATTTAACGGTTTTAGTCGCTATTCCGTCTGCTTTACCTGCAACAGTGCATTTCAGCGTTGTTAATGCTGTAAAAAAAGTCATTGATACAGTAATCAGCCAAACTGTAATTCTCTTTATCAGTCCAACAAGAGAAGATATTGAATTATTCGGAAAAATACTGCCAGTTATACCCAGAACTGCCATAGCGCCAAGAATCGGAATAAGTAAGCTTTTAGATAACTGAAAAAATAGTTCTGATGCACCTACTATCGCAAGATTATATAATCCTCCTGATGTAATTCCTCCGCAGGCTATTACAATTCCCGAAAATAATGGTACAAATACCGATATAAAACCTCCGCTGTATTCAAGTGCTTTTTCAGAATTTTCATAAACAGATGAAATATACGGAATAATCAGTACAACCGCAGATATTACACAAATCATTGAACTTATATCAGCATTCTGACCGTTTACAGAATTTAATCCGCTTTCATTGACTAATACTGTAATTATTGTCATGAATATTATTACTCCAAGTAATTTAACAGGCATATTTATTTTTTCTTTAATTATATTTATAATCATTTCCGATAAATCAAAAAAAGAAATGCTTTCAAGTTCAGTTGAATCAGCTTCAATTCCGCTGCCTGATATTATATCATCAAGCTGTTTTACTATCTCATCCTTTATTCCAACATCTTCCGCAAAAACATTAATTGCCGGAAAAATATTTATCATCGTTACCATTACTGCAAATATGATTATTATTCTTTTCATTTTCATTATAACAATTCATCAATTATTTCGATAAGTTTTCTAAGTACAGGAAGTCCAACAACTGTGAGTGCGGTTTTTCCCCATAATTCACAAGCCGATGCAATTGCATATTCATTGCTTTCCCTGCATATTTCACAGGTAATCTGAGTTATGAAGCAAATCGCTGTTGATTTGAATACAATACTTATAAAGTCTTCAGATATTCCTCCCTGTGACAGTATATCACGTATTTCATATATAACAGATTCTATGTAAATCATAGTACCGCCTAATATAGCAGCACAAGCACCTATTGAAAGCATAAGTGACTGTTCTCTGCTGTATTGTTTCAGGAGAACTGACAGAATTACTGCTGTTATACAAAATACGGACGTTGATATACAGCCGCTCACCATAAACCGAATACTGTTTTGACAGTATCAAACAGTTCTCCAATTTCCTGTACAATTATGACAAGTACAACAATCAAACCCGCAAGAGTTGTCATCATTGCCTGTTCTTCACGTTCTGCACGTTTTAAAACCAGATTAAGAACCGCAACAATTATTCCTGTACCAGCAATCTTAAATATCAAATCAATATCCATTTTACACCTCAGATTATTATTATTCCCGCAATCATGCCACTCAGAATTCCTACGTTTCTATACAGCCTCCCTTTATTCTTGTACTCCTCTTTTGCATTATTATATTCATACTTTAAATCATTTTTTATCCTGTTTAATGCCTGAACTTGTCCTTCAGCATCACTATTTCCAAGTACTGATCCTATTTCCAGCAATATTTCTTTTTCTGTACCCGTTATTTCTGAGTACGAATTAATAGCATTTTCCCATTGATTATAAAAGCTTATTCCGAAATTAAACTCACTCGGCAAAGAATTAATAAAATCTGATAAAATATCGAAATTATTATTCTTTAAATATCTGCATATCTCATACACAGTTGCCATGTTATACCTTATCTGATACTCAACTCTTTCAATTAGAAATTCTGTTTCTCTGAAAAGTATAATTTTTCTTTTCAGCTTATCCGATTTTGAATTACCAATCAATAAACCACAGATTACAAATATTACTGCTGATATCACTCTAAACATTGTCAATCCTCCTGATTTCATCAATTCTGCCAGGAGAGTTATTTCCACTTAGAAACACAGCATAAGTGAAAATTTTAAGCTTAATTAAATCAGCTAAGCAAGAACGTTTCATTAAATCTATATAATTTTCAGCGTGTACAGATGCTATGAAATTAACGCCACATCCTGCACCCGTTTTAATTGCGTCCGAATCAGAGCATTCAGAAATTTCGTCTGTTACAATTATTTCGGGCGATAGAGTTCTGACAGATGATATAATCCCTTTACATCTGTCACATCCAATCAGTACATCAGTCATTTCCCCGATATCACATTGAAAATTACCATTGCTGAAAGAGGATATTTCATTGCGTTCATCTATAAGACTAATCTTATACCTACTACCGTAACTTCTGCAAATATCCCTAAGTATTGTTGTTTTACCTGAATTTACACCACCGCAAATTAAATAACTGCATTTTCCAAGACGCTCAAATAAATAGTCAGCACAGTTAATTATTTCTCTTGAAATACGAAAATTCAATCCTGTAATACTTTTTAGTTTATTTTCATCGCTGCCATCATATTCTCCTGACATACCAACTCGGATTCCATTCTCCAAAACAAAACAGCCTTTTTTAAATTCATCTTTACAGCTATGAATCGAATAATGAGTAAGTATACCAATTATATATTTAATATCCTCGTAATTTATAACAATACACTCATTATCCCTAACTTGTTTTAGTTTTCCGTTTATGTCAAGGAATTTTTGTTTATTAGGAAAAACATACACAATTCCCCTGCCAACCCGAAGTCGGATTTCTGTGAGTGTGCTTATTTTTTCACATTCCACCCTACGCATTGCACTTCCTATTTTAGTAGTCATGTATCTACTGATTATGTCATAATTAAATTTATAATCCATTGCTTTTTCCTCCTTGCTAAATAATACTCACAAAGACAAAAAAATATGCCTCTGATTTATTATCAGAGGCAAAAAAACAGTACACATACGTGTACTGTTTTATAATTATTATTCCTTTACACCACCGAGTGCAACACCAGCAATGATAAATCTTGAAAGTGCTACATAAACGATTACGATAGGAAGAATACCAAGAGCAAGAGCAAGATAAATTGCACCATAATCTGTGAACTTATCAGAAGCCTGAATAGCAGATGCCATCATTGGAAGTGTCTTCTGCTTGAACTTTGAACTGATAAGGATCATGTTAGGTGTATAGAAGTTGTTCCAGCTTGCGATGAATGCGAAAATTGCTTGTACAGCAATAGCCGGCTTCATCATTGGTATTGCGATTGAAACGAATGTTCTGAACTCTGTACAACCATCAATTCTTGCAGCCTCAACGATTTCGAGTGGGAATGATGACTTCATGTATGAACGCATAAAGTATACAACTGCAGGAGCTGCGATTGCAGGGAGAATAAGTGGCCAGTAAGTATCTGTAAGCTTGAGTTTGAGCATGAATGCTACGAAACCTGCAGAAGTAACCTGCATAGGAACCATCATAACAAGAAGAATTACTGTGTAAGAAATTTCCTTGATTTTGAAGTCATATACATGAATGCCGTAAGCAGTCATAGCTGAAAAGAATACAGTAAATACTGTTGAGAAAGCTGTAATAAACAAGCTGTTCTTGTAACCAATCCATACATTGAATACAGTATTATAGTTAACATCCTTGAAAAGAGTATTGATATTCTTTCCAAGGCTGCCGCCAGGTAAGAATGAAACGCTGTTAGCGATTGCAGTAGACTCACGTGTAGCATTTACTATAAGAATGTAGATTGGAAGTAAGCAAATAATTGTAAGGATAATGAACCATACAAGAAGAATGTTTGACTTCACTTTAAGTGAGGCAGTATAATTGTCTTTTGGTTCATTATAAGTTGACTTAAATTTACTCATATTGAAAAACCTCCAAACTGCTTATTCTGCTGCTTTAACTGTTTAGCAACCTTCTTACGCTGCTTCTTCTTTGCAATTTCATCGACATCTCTTGTAAGATAGAATGCAATACATCCGAGAATAAGAGTAACGATGAAGAGAAGAACTGAAGCTGCACCTGCATATCCCATCTTAGGATCAACCTGATCGTGGAAATATTCATAAATATAAACAGCAACAGTCTTGAGGTTATCACTTACCTTGTTTGGATCCTTGTGGAAAAGGAAAGGAATATCGAACATCTGGAGACCACCGATCATAGATGTTACGAGTGTATAAGCAAGAATCGGGCTGAGAAGAGGTAAAGTAATCTTTCTGAATACCTGACCTGATGTAGCACCGTCAATACTTGCAGCCTCAAAGAGTGATGGGTTAATACCCTGAATACCTGACATGAGCATGATCATTGTGTTACCAAACCACATCCATGTCTGAATAAACATTACAACGCCTCTTGACTGCCAAGCGCCTGTGATGAACTTAATTGTATCATATTTCTGTGTAACACTATCCTGTTTTGCAAGGAGAAGGTTAACAGCACCCGGAGCATTTTCTGCCTCACCACAGAGCTGAAGGAAAAGAACAGCTACTGAAGCAGCAGTAATGATGTTAGGGAGATACATAACAACCTTGAAGAAGCCAGTTCCCGGAATCTTAAGGTTTGCGTCTGTAAACCAGACAGCAAGTGAAAGTGAAAGAGCAATCTGCGGGATGAAGTTACCTACCCAAAGGATAATAGTATTTCCGAAAGCGTTAAAGAAGTTTCTACTTACAACCTTACCTGTTCTTCCGCCTTCCGCAAAAAGAATTGTCTTAAAGTTTGCCATGCCAATGAATTCGCCTGTCTTATTATCCTGCGTACTGAGGATAAAAGTATTAATCAGAGGCCATAACTGGAAAAAGAAATAAACGAGAAAAAACGGAGCTATAAACATATAGCCGTATTTTGCATAGCTGATAGCTTTGATACGTCTCTGAGCAGCTGATGCCATAACACACACCCTCTCAATTGGTAAATTAGTTAAACAAATATACACCTACGGAATACCTAAGTATCCCGTAGGCATATTTATTAGTTTGAGTTATCGGACTAAGCAGATAAATTAGTCAACTGTAACAGCTGTGAGGTCCTCAGCAATGAGATCCTTGAATGCTTCAACAGTGTCTTCCCATGAAGCACCCTCAAGGAAGTTCTCCTTAACAGCAGTTACGAAGTCCTGCTTACATGTTGAGTCGTACTCTGTGATAAGACCGTTGAAGTTGATTGTAGCAGCGTTAGATGCGAGCTCAGCAAAGTAGTTCTGACCATCCTTGAAGTTGCCGCTGATATCCTGGTTGAATACAGGGTTAGATGAGATAACGTCATCCATAACCTTCTTGTTGTTTACGAACTCAGGCTTGCCTGTTGCGTAAGATGTCATCTGAGCCTCATCTGATGTAGCTGAGATGATGAAGTCACGAGCTTCTGCACCGTTGTCTGTAGCTGGGTTAACAACGATCCATGTACCGCCCCAGTAGAATGGCTGAGGTCCCTGACAGAGAGCCCACTTACCGTATGTTGCACCGTCTACGCCGCCTGCAGCATCGAGGAAGAAGCCACCGAAGCCCCATGTTGAAACGAAGTAACCCATACAGCTGTCATTTGTACCAGCTGCTGTCCACTCGTCTGTCCACTGTGTGTTCTTTGTGATACCGCCGCAGTCCCAAAGAGCCTTAGCTGTGTTTGCGAAATCTTCACAGAATGAATCGATCTGGAGAGCTCCGTCAACAACCCAAGGAGTTGTACGACCGCAAGCGTATGCCTGCCACATACCACCGAGTGTATCAGCGAGAGCTGTCTTACCGCTTGACTTTTCAGCTACTGTCTCAGCTGCTGCTACGAACTTATCCCAGTCAGCAACCTGCTTCTGCATCTCTGCTGGTGATGTTGCACCGAGGTATTCCTCAGCGAGGTCAGCTCTGTATGCGAAACCGCCTGCTGCAGCCTGCCATGAGATACCCTTACGTACGCCAGATGTTGTCTTACCGATCTCATCTGTGTAGCTGAAGATGTTTGAGAAGTCTGAATCGCCAAGACCGAGCTTGTCGAGTGCAAGTGTTCTGCTATCATCGTTGATGTACTTGAGAGCCCAGTCAGCTTCACAGAAGTAAACGTCGAGATCATCGCCGCCAGCGAAGAGGTTGTCGTACTTCTCAGAAGCATCGCCGCCGCCTACACCGAAGTTGATGAAGTTGATGCCTTCTACTTCGCCGTTAGCAAGCTTCTCAGCGTATGCCTTATAATCTGTCTCGCCCTTCCACTGAGCAAGAAGTGCAGGAACGTCATCTGCGTTCCAAGCAGCAACTGTGAATGTGTCGCCGCCCTGACCTACAGAAGCGTCGATTTCACCTGTGCTCTCGATTGGAGTATCTTCGCCCTCAGCTTCGCTTGACTCGTCAGCCTGGCTCTCCTCAGCCTGGCTCTCCTCAGCCTGTGATGACTCAGGTGCTGTTGATGAAGATGACTCTTCCTTACCACAGCTTGCGAATGCTGTTGCAGCCATTGCAAGTGTAGCTACTAATGCTAATGTCTTCTTAAGTGTGTTCATTAGATTTTTCCTCCTTAAATATGTATATTATATCTCTCTATGAAATATAATATTTGTGGATATTCTTTGGACACAGAAAAATATATTTTCAATGCCCCGACCGTCTCAGGGATTTCTCTATGACAGTCTTTCACAGCTTAACGGAAATTCTCCGTCAGGTTCATTTTTACATTCCCCTCGCTGTCTCTGTATACAATATACCGTATTTTTTCGATAAAGTCAATGCTTTGAATCGTTCTTTAATATTTTTTGGTCATACTGTATACTTTCAACACTATTTTTTTGTTAATTATCACATATTTATTTTGCAACAAATTAAAAAGTTACAATTTGGTTACTATTGAATTTTGACTTATTTATACATACAGAATATGGATGTTTTATACCTATTGCACAATCAGAACAAAATATCGACAATCACATCTCGTCTAATTATGCATATTGTATATTGTATCAATAAACAGCGCATTCACCCAATACGTTCATCCGAACTTGTTGAATGCTGTGCATATATTACAAGAATCTCACCTGCATCCCCTGCATCAATGATTCCGTCGCTATTCATATCAGCATATTTCTGTGATTCTTTGGTTATTTTGCCTATTCCGTCGGTTGACAAAGACGCATAATGTGACAGAACCTCGCTTGCATCAGTAGCATCAATCTTATAATCTCCGTTAACATCCCCGACCTCAAAGCCTCTTATTACTGTAACTTTTATTCTGCTGTCTTTCTTATTATCCGCTGATAAATTCAGTATATATTCATTTCTGCCTTCTTTTAACAACAATTCGTCGGTTTTCTTTCCGCTTTTCAATTCTTCTCCATCCATTGTGATTAAATCAGATGAAACAGGATACAAACATATTTTTTCTGTTCTTTCGCTGACATATATATAATATGTGTCTTTATCCTCTCTATTTGAATTGAAATATTTTGTTCCGCTGTAATATTTCAGTGAATTAAGCTGTGCATCTGACGGTCTGTATGACCTTGAACTTATGTTTTTTCCGTCGGTTGTTGCGTAAATCGTTAAAGGTTCAGTTATTTCAATTTCTTCTGTGTACTCTTTAAAATCAGAGTTTTCGTCTGTTCTGAAATATATCGTGCTGTCATTCTTTGACGATAACGAAACCCTTTCATTCAATGGAATCTCTCCTGATTTATGCGAATAATTCACCGTTCCTATCGGATTTCCAAAAGCCTTTATTCCGTTATTTCCAAGAATAACCGACACATCACCGCTATCAAACAGTTCCGAATATGAATTGAAAACCTTTTCAGCACTTTTAAGCATTGTTGTTTCATCCTCGCCTATCCCGTCAAACAGAAGCTCATGCAGTTCTTCAAGCAGTTCATTTTTTTCCTGCTCCGTATAGTCAATCTTCATTTTTCCTGTATCTGTCCATTCAACTCCATCAGAACTCATAAAACTTTCGTTTTCCTCTGTCATCTGCATAATCTGTTCATAAAGTGTACAATCACCGACTGTTGTAATTTCTTTAGTATTAAAATCAGTTACAATAACCGTTGATTCAGCAGGAATAAGCACTGTCGTATCCTCATTATATGCCTTTATCACAACTGAGAATATTTCTCCTTCAGATACTACAATATCTTCATTCAGTTCAATCGTCATATATCCGGTCAAATCTGTATGAAATTCAGTAACTCCCGAAGGAATCCCTGAGACAGGATTAGATTTATCGGTAATATCTGTATATATAGTTATTTCATAGTCCGTTCCCGAATGTTCGTTCCAAAATGAAACAGCCTCAATCTGCATATCACTTTCGGCAATGAAATTTTCTGCCATGAATACGGATTCATCCTCATATTCCTCCGACGGAGAATTATAAACGCTTTTCTGATATGTATCATGCTGATAATTATATAAATATTCCGTCTTGTCATCAAGTTCAAAAACCCCGAAATCACAAAGGGAACTGTCATAATATGAAATCCATATATAACCTTCATTTCCGTAATTTTCTCCCCAACTGTTTTTTACCAGCCATGCACCGTCATATTCAGGAGAGATTTTGAATTTTTCAGACGGATAATTATCATCCCAGCCTACAATGGCAACCGAATGATTCGCAAATCTCGGACGTTTCTGACTGTAACTCGATCCGTTTCCATAGCTGTAGGTTGCGGAGGAATCATGATAATATGATACATCAACCGGTTTTCCCTCTGTTACGAACTTTTTAATAAGTGAATTGAGTTCATCCTCATTCGTTCTTTTTTTGTCGGAATCATAGTCATAATCAAATAAATACGCATTTCTGAGGTGATAATCTGCACTTTTCATTGCAAGATTTATATTATCTTCACTCTCAAAAAACTCCTCGTCACCATAAGGAATTAAAGATTCATATACAGGTCCTATCCATTGCGCCCATAAATTTGCGGCTATTCCGATATTTCCGCCGTTATTCATAAGAGAATTAATTGTGTCATATTCCAGACTTTTCTGACTGAACCCGTAATACGCACAGAATCCCCCATGAAATTCAGACAAATCAACTGCTGGTTCCGATACTATTACACTTTCCTCAGCACTTGCAATTGCCGAATGCTGCCAGCATGTTCCGTATCCTGTCTGATTTTTTACTGATGAAACCGCATAATGTTCTCCCATATCGTATGATGACGGAAATTCCTGATTATCCATAGAAATTCCTGAATCATCACTGCTGAAAATCACAGAAGACACGAGTGATTCTGTATTGATATCAGTAAATCCGGATTTTTTGGGAAATACACTCAGATTGTTCTCCTCTGCATATACTTCTCCTGCGGAAACAGTAACTAATACAGTCGTCAGGAGCATTGCAGATACTTGCCTGAATATCCTTTTCATGTGTCCTCCTTTATTATCCGAAAATCAAATAAAACGCAGTACCAAACCATTCACGCACCCAGTATGTAGGCACAAGATGTGGTGAAGTATAAGCGGAAATATTATATGCTTCCATTCCCTGCTGTCGTGCTATTATTTCTGAGCGCAGCTGATGATAACCGTCGGTAACGATTGTTATTTTCTCGGGAAGTCCGTTCTCCTCAACGATTTTATGGGAGAACTTCATGTTTTCCTCTGTGCTGCAGGATTTATCCTCCATGAATATACGTTCTGATGAAATCCCCTTTGAAACAAGGTATTCTCTCATGCACTCTGCCTCGCTGATAATTTCATCAGCCCCCTGTCCGCCTGATACTATCACGTTTACATCGGGATTTTCCGACAGATATTCATAAGCAGAGTCAAGTCTTCTTTTAAGCATAAGACTCGGAGCTCCGTTTCTTACCTTGCATCCGAGAATAACAACTGTTGTATTTGAATCTGTGGGATAGTCCGTCATTGCTCTCACCATAAAAAAACTTATTAAGAAAGCAAAAATTACTGACAGCACAAAAATTGCGGACACACAGGAAACAAAAATTTTTCCGCCCATTGTCTCCCATAATCTGCGAACAAGAATCAAAAATTTCTCACGGAACAAAAAAATCATCATGAGAATAAAGCTTATCGCAATTCCTACAGCATTTCCGATATTGAATATTTTTACCGTAATGGGTACAATGAACAGTATAAGCAAAACAAAACAGATTACCGCAGGAATAAACCTCAGCAGTATCTCTGAAAGGATTTTCATTCCTTTCCACCCTTTGATGCAGCGTTACCAAGTTCTCTGAATAATTCCATATCCTGCTCGTTAATTCTCATGTTGGTAATCATTGTTTTTCCCTCAGAAGTTGTAAGTTTAATCTCAATGATGCTGTCAACATCCGCTGTCTGAGCAGCAGCAGCGAAAAAGAGCGGAAACTTCGGATGATTTTCCTTAAACGCCTTGAGAAGTGGAGTAATTTTCATAAATGCCATCGGATTCATAGTTATCAATTCCTTTCAAATTTGTTATGTTATTCTATTATATCACATTTTTCAGTTTATTTCAATATCTGACAATAATGAATCGGAAATCAATTTTCGGAAAAATCATGTAATAAATTGGGATAGAACACCGCCCCTACAAAAGATTGTTATTCTTTTGCAGGGGATTATGAAAATTGATTTACGTAAAAAAAGGAGACTTATAAAAGTCTCCTTTGATATTATTAAAGCATTGTTGCTCTGAGTTCCTCAGGTGAAAGCTTTGAAAGATATGCAGGTGCAATATCAAATGCTGTCTTACAGCCTGTTGCTCCCTCAGCCTTGAGTCTGCTTAATGCTCTTGCATAGCAGATAAGAACGCTTGCTGTGAATTCAGGGTTTGACTCGAGCTTGAGTGAATACTCAATCATCTGATGTGTCTTTTCACCATCGCCTGTGAGACCGCTTCTCATTACAAAACCGCCATGAGGCATCTTGTTGTGAACTGCATCGAATTCTTCCTCTGTGATGAAGTTTACTGTTGTATCGTACTCATCAAAGTAGTTCTTCATTGTCTTGATTGATTCCTCAATCTTAGCGAGATCTGCACCCTCCTGTGGTACAATCCAGCACTCTCTCTTGTGCTTCTGACGTGTTGTGAGGTCAGGCTGACTTCCTGAACGTACAGCTTCCATAGCTTCTTCAATCGGAACTGTATACTGAATTCCTCTCTTAACACCCTCTACACGACGAATAGCATCTGAATGTCCCTGGCTTACGCCCTTGCCCCAGAATGTATAGCTCTTTCCGTTTGGTAGAATTGACTCTGCATAAAGACGATTGAGTGAGAAAAGGCCCGGATCCCAGCCGAGTGAAATGAGTGCAAGGTGTCCGTTTTCCTTTGCAGCCTTATCTACGTTTGCGAAATGCTCAGGAATTCTTGCGTGAGTAACAAAGCTGTCGATTACGTTGAAATACTTAGCAAGTTCAGGTGTCTGCTTTGGAAGATCTGTTGCTGAACCGCCGCAGAGAATCATTACATCTACTGAGTCAGCCATATCCTTTGCATTGTCAAGGCTGTAAACCTTTGCGCCCTCTGTGAGGGGCTTTACTGTTGAAGGGTCACGTCTTGTGAAAATTCCCACAAGTTCCATATCGTCATTCTGTCTGATAGCAAGTTCAACACCTCTTCCGAGATTTCCGTAACCTGCAATACCGATTCTTACTTTGCTCATTGTTTTTTCCTCCTGTTTAGTAATATAAAGTCAGAGATACATATATTGTATCTTCGTCTTCAAATCTGAACGAATGTCCGTAAACTGTCTGTTTCTCATCATTCTTGATATTATATCTGAAATATGTTCCATACTCTTTTTTACCGTTATACAGAGTACTTTCTTCTTCATTGTAATCATATATTTCAGCTTTTATATTTTTATCAAAAAATGATTCCAGATCATCTATCCTGATATCAAGAATCTCAGAACCGTCATCAAGCCAATATGGCGGATTATCTCTGTACTGTTCAAGCACTATGTCATCTGTAACACTTATTCCGAATTTCTGCTCCATAAGTTCGGTTCGCTTTTTACCGAACCTGTGATATGTTGTAATGAAATCGCAGAAAAAAAGCATATACAGCAACAACAGAGCCGAAATAATCAGCAGAATACAGCATCCGAATCCTGACAAACAGCCTTTCCTGTTTTTCTCAATATCAGAATCGTTTATACTCTCCGAATTTATTTCTTCTTCGTTATTATCGGTAACTGATTCTTCAACCATTACAGTTTATATAAGCATCTGCATATCATAAAGTCCTGCCGGCTTGTCCTTGAGGAAAACAGCCGCATTGATTGAACCCTCGGCAAATACTGTCTTTGATGCAGCAGAGTGTGAAAGTGTAATTACCTCATCATGTCCTGCAAAAATAACATCGTGTTCACCGACAATTGTGCCGCCTCTGATTGCGTGCATACCGATTTCAGACTTTTCTCTCTTCTGTCTTGTTGAATGACGGTCATAAACGTAGTTCTTGGAATTGTCAAAAGTCTCGTTTATAGCATTTGCAAGCATGATTGCTGTGCCGCTTGGTGCATCAATCTTCTGATTGTGATGCTTCTCAACGATTTCAATATCAAACTGGTCTCCGAGTACAGTTGCAGCCTTTTTTGCAAGCTGAACGAGGAGGTTGATTCCGAGTGACATATTGAATGTGAAGAAAACAGGAATCTGCTGTGATGCGTCCTTGATTTTCTGAATCTGCTCGTCGCTGTATCCTGTTGACGCAATAACAACAGGAGTTCCTGTTGACATACAGTAGTCAAGAAGTCCGTCAAGTGATGCAGGATTTGAGAAATCTATAATTACATCTGGCTTTACAGGGAGTGCATAAGGCTTGTCTACAATCGGAAAATCAGCGTACTGATTTGTGTAAATGTCAATACCTGCAACAACCTTGCAGTTATCACGATTCTGAATGCAGTTATAAATTGTTTTGCCCATTTTTCCGTTGGCACCACAAATTGCAATATTTGTCATTTTTATCGCTTCCTTTCAAATCAGGTATAAATTCAGGGGACACCACCTTCGGTGTCCCTTGATGAATGCCAAAAATTATTACTTTATAAGACCGTACTTTTCAAGTGATGCTTTGAGAGATGCCTTGTGTTCGTCTGTCATCTCACAGAGAGGCATACGGCAAGGACCTGCCTCTGCACCAATCATGTTGAGGGCTTCCTTTACAGGAATAGGATTAACCTCAATGAAAAGCTTGTTGATAAGTTCAAGATATTCAATCTGAATCTTTGTTGCCTCAGCAAAATTATTGTCAAGACAAAGCTGAACCATGTCATGCATCTGCTGTGGAATAACGTGTGATGCTACTGAAATAACACCCTTTCCGCCAAGTGACATGAGTGGAACAACCATGTCATCGTTACCGCTGTATACGTCGATAACATCACCGCACTCAGCAATAAGCTTTGCAGCATAGCTGATGTTGCCGCTTGCTTCCTTGATAGCAACAATGTTCTTGTGTTCAGCAAGCTTCTTAACAGTTGAAACTTCCATGTTCACGCCTGTTCTTCCGGGGATGTTATAGAGGATAATAGGAACATTCACTGCATCAGCGATTGCTGTGAAGTGCATGATAAGTCCCTTCTGAGTTGACTTGTTGTAGTAAGGAGTAACAACGAGAAGTCCGTCTACACCGAGTGCCTCAGCTTCCTTTGAAAGCTCAATTGCATACTTTGTATCGTTGCTTCCTGTACCTGCAATAACAGGTACTCTCTTTGCTGTTCTCTCAACTGCAAACCTGATGCATCCGAGGTGTTCCTCGTCTGACATTGTTGAAGCCTCACCTGTTGTACCACAAATGATGATTGCATCTGTACCATTTTCAATCTGATAATCTATCATTTCACCGAGTTTGTCAAAATTGATTGAACCGTCAGCGTTCATAGGTGTGATAATAGCAATACCTGCACCTGTAAAAATTGTATTCTTCATATACGATTCTCCTTTCGGAAATTAATTAATCAAAGTAACCCTTTGCTGCAAGAAGTTCAGCAAGAAGAACACCGCCGCCTGCTGCACCTCTGAGTGTATTGTGTGAGAGACATACAAACTTATAGTCATACTGTGAATCCTCACGGAGACGACCTGTTGAAACAGCCATACCGTTCTCGATATTTCTGTCAAGCTTAGCCTGTGGTCTGTTGTCTTCTTCAAAGTAGTGAATGAACTGCTTTGGTGCTGAAGGAAGCTCAAGTTCCTGTGGAACACCGCTGAAGTCCTTCCAAAGCTGGAGGATTTCTTCCTTGCTCGGCTTATTCTCAAAGCTTACAAATACAGCTGCAGTATGACCATCTGATACTGGAACTCTGAGGCACTGTGTTGTGATTGCAGGTGATGAAGCCTTTACAATCTCGCTGCCCTCAATTTTTCCCCATACCTTGAGTGGCTCCTGCTCTGACTTTTCTTCCTCGCCTCCGATGAAAGGAATGAGGTTATCAACCATTTCAGGCCATGTCTCAAAATTCTTTCCTGCACCTGAAATTGCCTGATATGTACAAGCAAGAACCTTTGTGATGCCGAACTTTCTGAGTGGGTGGAGTGCAGGAACATAGCTCTGAATTGAGCAGTTTGACTTAACAGCGATGAATCCTCTCTTTGTGCCGAGTCTCTCACGCTGTGACTTGATGATTTCGATATGGTCAGGATTTATCTCCGGAACTACCATTGGTACATCAGGAGTGAAACGGTGAGCAGAGTTATTTGAAACGATAGGACACTCAGCCTTTGCATAAGCCTCCTCAAGAGCCTTGATTTCGTCCTTCTTCATGTCAACTGCACAGAAGCAGAAGTCAACCTCAGATGCAATTTTCTCGATATCGGATGTTGCATCGAGAAGAACCATGTTCTTCATGCTCTCAGGCATTGGAACTGTCATCTTCCATCTGCTGCCTGCTGCCTGTTCGTAAGTCTGACCTGCTGATCTTGGTGATGCAGCAAGAAGTTTTACATTGAACCATGGGTGATTTTCGAGAAGAATAGCGAATCTCTGTCCTACCATTCCTGTTGCGCCTATGATTCCGACATTGTACTGTTTCATAATTTTTGCTCCTTAATAAAAATTTACAAATAAAATTAATAAAACCGGTTGCAAACCGGTTCATCATACGTTATAATAGAAATACTGACATATCAAAAAGTTATGCCGATAGCTCTCCATCAAGTGTATGATGACAGCTGAAAATCTGTTTGATTTACAGCCAGAACAGAATTTACCATTTTCTGTTCTTCGGCGACATCACCTTTCATCATGCTTCACAGGATTGGTTATCCTCACCACAATTACTAATCTCAGTCGCACCTCTACCTTTCTATATAATATCACTTAATTTTTGTTATGTCAATATCTTTTTCATAATTTACAGAAAAATCATTGCCATAAAGGAGTAATTGCATATAATGGAACTTTTAAAATCAGATTTTTACTACGATTTGCCCGAAGAACTCATAGCACAGACACCTGTCGAGCCGAGAAACTCATCAAGAATGATGTGCGTTGACCGTAACAGCGGTGAAATCACTCACGACCATTTCTATAATTTATGCGAACACCTCAGAGAAGGTGACTTGCTTGTTATGAATGATTCAAGAGTTATACCTGCAAGGCTATACGGTGAAAAGGTCGATAACGGCACATTTATTGAGTTTCTGCTTCTTGAACAGAAGGGTGACAAGCTTTGGGAAATAATATGCCGCCCCGGAAAAAAAGCAAAGGTCGGCACAGAATTTTCATTCGGAAACGGACGGCTTACTGCAAAGGTCGTTGAAGTAAAGGATGACGGAAACAGGGTTGTTCAGTTCTCATGTGAGGGTAATTTCTTTACCGCACTTGAAGATGTGGGACAGATGCCTCTCCCTCCGTATATCAAGGAAAAACTTGAAAACAAGGAACGCTATCAGACAGTATATTCAAATGAACTCGGTTCTGCCGCAGCACCGACTGCAGGACTTCACTTCACAGAGGAAATGCTTGAAGAACTGCGAAACAAAGGTATCAAAACCGCATTTGTAACGCTTCATGTCGGACTCGGAACATTCAGACCTGTAAAAGAGGATAATGTCCTCAATCACAAGATGCACAGCGAACACTACTATCTCCCTGCCGAAACTGCTGAACTAATCAATCAGACTAAAGCAAATGGAGGTCGTGTTATTGCTGTCGGTACAACAACCTGCAGAACACTTGAAAGTGTCGCAACATTTTTCGGTGATATTTCCGAGCATGAAGGCTATACTGATATTTTCATCTATCCTTCATACAAATTCAAATGCATTGACGGACTTATTACAAATTTCCATCTGCCGGAAAGCACATTAATCATGCTTGTTTCTGCATTTATGGGCTATGACAACACAATGAATGCATATAAAACTGCTGTTGAAGATAAATACAGATTCTTTAGTTTCGGTGATTCTATGTGTATTTTATAATTTTTAATTTTAAGTCTTGATTTATTTAAAAATATATTGTATAATTGAATAGCAAATACAATTTTCAGGGGTGTAGAAATGAAAAAGGAATTTGATATCAATGAAATTTTGCTTGGGGTACTCAACGTATGGGCTTCACCGGTTGTCCTTTGTGATCTCAACTACAGAATAGCATTCATGAACAAAAGTGCTGAGGAGAGATATAAAAACCTTGGTGACACAAATAAAATAGGCACACTTATTTCAAAGTTTTTTGATACTGAAGCTATGAGCCGTGTTGATATGGCTGTTGAATGGTTCAAGGAAGACAAAAATAACAATTTTATTTTCTGTCAGCATGACGAAAGTAGAAATGAGGATGTTTATATTGTTGCTATTCGAGACAGCAATGACGAACTGATATGCTTCGGCGGTGCATATTACTGTCGTACTCCCGAAACACAAAAAGAATATCATATAGACTGATAAAGGATTAATTATGTTTAAACTGATAAAAAATGACAATAAAGCAAGGCGTGGTACTTTTGAAACTGTACACGGAACTTTTCAGACACCATGCTTCATGAATGTCGGTACAGCCGCAGCAATTAAAGGTGGAATTTCTTCCGTTGACCTTAAAGGTCTCAAAACTCAGGTCGAATTATGCAATACGTATCATCTGCATTTAAGACCGGGTGATCACATTATAAAGCAAATGGGCGGACTTCACAAATTCATGAACTGGGATAAGCCTATCCTTACCGACAGCGGCGGATTTCAGGTTTTCTCACTTGCAAAGCTGAGAAAAATCAAGGAAGAAGGCGTTTATTTCGCTTCTCACATTGACGGTAAAAGAATTTTCATGGGACCTGAAGAGAGTATGCAGATTCAATCCAACCTCGGTTCTACAATTGCCATGGCTTTTGACGAATGCATTGAAAATCCTGCACCACATAAATATGTTGCAGACTCAATTGAACGTACAACACGCTGGCTTTACCGTTGTAAAGAAGAAATGGACAGACTCAACAGTCTGCCCGATACAATAAATAAAAATCAGATGCTTTTCGGCATCAATCAGGGTTCAACATTTGATGACCTCAGAATCAAACACATGGAAGATATTGCCAAACTCGACCTTGATGGTTACGCAATAGGCGGTCTTGCTGTTGGTGAAGCTACTGAGGAAATGTACAGAATCATTGATGTTGTTGAGCCTTATATGCCCGTTGACAAGCCGAGATATCTCATGGGTGTGGGTACACCGTCAAATATAATTGAGGCTGTTGCAAGGGGCGTTGATATGTTCGATTGCGTTATGCCGAGCAGAAATGCTCGTCACGCAACCGTTTTCACATGGAGTGGTGTAATGCATCTTAACAACAAGTGCTATGAGCTTGACTCACGTCCTGTTGATGAACAATGTGACTGCCCAACCTGTAAACAGTTCAGCAGGGCATACATCCGTCACCTTTTCAAAGCAAACGAACAGCTTGCAGGCAGACTTGCTGTACAGCATAATCTCTACTTTTACAACACTCTCACAGAGAAAATCCGTGAGGCAATAGATGAGGACAGATTTGAGCAGTTCAGAGGGAAATATTCAGAACTGCTGGCAAAGAGAATCTAAAAGAAAAATACCACACAGATTTTGTGTGGTATTGCCTTAATAATCATCCATATCAGTGCTTTCGAGCGTTGTAAAGCTTTTTATAAGATTGCTTGATGAATAAAATTCAATCGGTATATCATGACCTTTTTCTTCAAGGTAATTCGCTGTATATCCGATGACATCACTGTCCTTTTTGCTTAATTGTGCAAGAACTTTTCCGTTTTCATCCGTAAGGTCATATTCAGTTCTGTAATGTCTCGACCTTCCTGTTCCGTAAGAATAGTCTTTTTTCCTGCTTCAACGTGTGAAAAAGATTTTTCGGTTGTTCGCTGATGTTTTTTATCCGTATTTATATCGTGCAGCAGAGATATACTCTTTGAAAAACCAAATGAACTGTATTTATTTCTGATGCACTGATAGTCAATCGTATTAGGATTATTAGAAAATAAAATAATACCAACAGCGACTATTCCCGTGATAATGTATGCAGTAAATAACTGCCCCCTGCTTTTTATGTGTTCATTTTCATCATAAAAATCCATAGGGAAAAATTCTCTGCCAAGAATAAATACTCCGATACCGACAGCCAGAAGAATACCATGAATTATCCGAGTAATAATATACACAATCAGATATTTCTGAATATCATCAAGACCTTTCGGACCTACCATAGTTTCAGGCTCAAATGGTTTAAGGATTCTTGATTCCAAGTAAAAAATAACGCTGAATACTGCTATATAAATCAGAATTTTCAGAATGTACCTTTTTTCTTTGTTATCCATATTAATCACCCCATCGTGATTATACCCTATATTTCCATAAAAATCAATATAAAGGATTGATATTAATGATTACTGCAATTTTTGACCTTGACGGAACTCTTGCCGATACTCTTTATGACCTTGCCGATGCTGTAAATTATGGTCTTGAAAAAATGGGCTGTCCCGTTCATGATTATGATAAATACAGAATTTTCGTAGGAAACGGAGTTCAGAAACTTTGCAGCCGTGCATTACCCGATGACAGAAAAGACGAAACCGACAATCTTGTTTCGCTTTTCAGCGAATACTATAACGAGCATTTTCTCGATAAAACAAGTCTTTATGAGGGAATCCGTGAATGTGTCATGACTCTTTCAGATAATGGAGTCACAGTTGCTGTTGCAACAAACAAGCCACAGGATTTCGCAAGAGAAATTGTTTCGGCTCTATTCCCCGATGTTAAATTTTCATCCGTACTCGGTGGATGTTCGGAAAGGCCGAAAAAGCCCGATACAGCAATAATATCCGAAATACTCGCTGAACTCCCCGATTGTGAAAAGGTATTTATGATTGGTGACAGCAACGTTGACATTCAGACAGCAAAAAATGCGAATATAATATCTATCGGCTGTGAATGGGGATTTCGTGGACGTGATGAACTTGAAGAAGCGGGTGCTGATTATATCGTCAACAAGGCATCACAGATAACGGATATTATTTTAGGCAGATACAACTAACTGCTTTGCACATAATCTGACTGCGTATCCTTTGTACAATATTTATAAAATATCACCTGAAAAAATGAGTCTGAGAAAAATCTCAGACTCATTTTTTTAATCGAAAAGTTCATATCCGGAAAAGTATTCTTCACCATTTTCGTCATATTCGTAAGTTTCCTCGTAGCGTTTTCCGTCTTCCTCACGAGTGTACATTACTTTTCTCTTATACTGTTTTATTATTCCGTCCTCCCACTTGAATTCCATAGTCTGATCGTAGAAATCATCCTTATCGTCTATAATTTCAATGAGAGTATTATCCTCAGTAACTGTCATTCTGTGGCCAATGAAATTAAGGTCAGCCGAGGGCTGATAATTCTGTTTATCTGCATCATAACAGTAAAATAACCCCATATCGGTCTGACTAAGATCATAGGGTACAAAAAAATCATCATACCCGTCAAAGTTGTAATCAGCAAATTCTATGTCATCAGATTTGGCATCAAATCCGATTTTTATATCCTGTATTTTTCTGTCTCCCTCAGATACTGTAAGAACACCGTCATTTACTGATATCTGAACTTTCTCTTGCTTTTCGTCTTCCACAGGAACTGAATCTGTTTCAGAACTCTCCTTCGGAGTATCGAGAGGAGCAGTTGTAATATAGCTGAATCCGTCCGCAATTATGTGTCCTTCCATATCTGAACGTCGGTCTCCGCACGAACACAGAAGAAACATACACAGAACAGGCAGAAACACTTTTCTCATCATTCGTCACCTGTACCCTCTGCAAGAGCTGTTATTTCAGACGGTGTAAAAACATACTTTTTTCCGCAGAAATGACATGATACTTCTGTATCATTTCCTTCAGAAGCAATATCTTCAAGTTCTTTTTTTCCGATACTGATAAGTATTTTTTCTGTACGTTCTCTGCTGCAGTCGCACTTATATTCAGGAGCAGAAGAGTCGAGTTCATTCGGTTCAAGTCCCTCAAGCAGCATATCCGCAATCTGTTCAGGTGTTACACCCTCGTCAAGCAACGCTGAAACAGGTCTGAGGCTGCTGATGTTCTTTTCAATCTGTTCGATACACTTTTCATCAGCAAAAGGTAAAAGCTGAACTAAAAATCCTCCCGCAGATCTTACAGAAAGGTCGGGATTCACAAGAACTCCGAGACCGCATACTGTGGGAATCTGCTCGCTTGTTGCATAGTAACTTGCTATATCCTCGGCAATTTCACCCGAAACAAGAGGAGTTACGCCGATGTATGGTTCTTTAAGTCCGATATCCCTGACAACTGACAATGTACCGTTTCTTCCGACAGCACCTGCAACATCAAGCTTTCCTGCGCTGTTAAGAGGAATCTCAACAACAGGATTTGTAACACAGCTTTTTACGTTTCCATGATAATCTGCAACAGCTACAAGCTGACCGGCAGGGCCATCCGCATCTATACGAAGAGTAATACTGTCATTTTCATTTTTCAGCAGATATCCCATAAGTGATGCAGCTATTGATAATCTTCCGAGACCTGCTGTAACAACAGCAGAAGTCTGATGTATTTTTTCAATTTCAGATACGATGTCTTTTGCGTCAATTACCTCAGCAAAAGCCGAACCATCGGCTGAAATAGCTCTGTATAATTTACTCATTTCTATCACTCCAAACCAGCTGAATCAAGCTGATGAATATTCTTGTTTCTTGCCACAAATACAATTCTCTGCGTAGTTTCATTCGGTGCTTCAAATGTATCGTCACCATATTGTGCAAGCACCTCGAAACCCTTTTTTTCAAGCATTTTTCCAAGCATTTCCGGAGAATATGCCCTTTCCGAAAAACTGTCAGAGGTACGTGTATACATACCGTTTTCCTCTCGCTCAAAAAATTCAAGATTCATCTTTACTTCAAGTGTATCAGGAACAAGGGTATTTTCCCATACACAAAAAACATTGTCTGTTTCATAAGTAAATGTATTATCTGCAAGAATGTGTCTGTGCTTGTATTCTGTATTGACATCAAAAATGAACAGTCCCTCAGGTTCTGCAAAAAGTGCCACTCGTTCAAAAACCTTTTCAACATCCTCCACCGAAGAAAGATGATTAATACTATCGAGCGCACAGATTGTTACTCCGATAGTACCATACATTTCAAAATATCTCATATCCTGACAAAGATACTGTATATTATACTCACCGTCATATTTTTTCTCGATTGCATAACCAAGCATTTCATCAGAATTATCTACTCCGATAACGTCATATCCGAGGTCACACATCACCTGAGAGATACTTCCTGTACCACAGGCAAGATCAAGGAGTATATTATTATCTGTTTTACTGAACTTTTCAATTATTCTGTGAAAATATTCACCACGTTTTTTATAGTCAATATTAGCTGTAAGCTCATCATAATATCTTGCAAAAACGCTGTATCCCGACATACAATTCTCCCTTCACTTATACAGATAAAACAAGAATAATCAGGGAGAGTATCCCCGATTATTCTGTTTGAAATATTACTTGTTTTCTTTTAATTTACAACACTTCTTGTACTTCTTTCCGCTTCCGCATGGACACGGATCGTTATCACCGACAGTATGCTCAGACTTTGCTGATTCTGAGAAACTTCCGTCTCCTGCACCTGCGTTAGGAGCATCAGGTTTTGCTACCTGCTCTCTTTCAGGAGCCTGATTCTGCTGTAATCTGACTGTGAGAAGTGAACGTACAGTATCCTCACGAATTGAATCAACCATAGCATCGAACATCTCGAATCCTTCATATCTGTACTCAATAACAGGGTTTCTCTGACCGTATGAACGAAGTCCGATACCCTTCTTGAGTTCTTCCATATCATCAATGTGAGCCATCCACTTTGTATCAACAACTCTGAGAAGAATAACTCTTTCAAGTTCACGGATAACCTCTGTTCCATACTCCGCTTCCTTAGCCTGATAGAGTTCACCGCATTTCTCATTAAGAGCACTGATAATATCAGCTCTTGAAACTGATGCAAGTTCTTCCTCGTCAAATGTTAAGTCATCAGGACCTGTAAGCCAGCCATTGAAGTATTCTTTAAGACCAACCATGTTCCAATCTTCTCTCTCATCCTCATCAGGGAGATAGAGTTCTACTGTTGAATTGATGAGGTCTTCCATCATCTTGAGAATGCTCTCGTGGAGATCTTCTCCGTCGAGTACCTGTGAACGCTGCTTATAGATGATTTCACGCTGTGTATTCATAACATCATCATAGCTGAGGACATTCTTTCTGATACTGAAGTTACGTCCTTCAACCTTCTTCTGTGATGATTCGATAATCTTTGTAAGTGCCTTGCTTTCGATAGGCATTGTCTCCTCAACATTGAGAACCTTCATCATATTTTCAAGTCTGTCACCTGCGAAAATACGCATAAGGTCATCTTCAACAGAAAGGAAGAAACAGCTTTCACCTTCGTCACCCTGACGTCCTGAACGTCCACGAAGCTGGTTATCGATACGTCTTGATTCATGACGCTCTGTACCAAGAATGAAAAGTCCGCCTGCTTCTCTTACTTCGACAGCTCTCTCCTTAACCTCGGCATTGAACTTCTCGTAAAGCTGACGATAGAGTTTTCTTGCTTCAATTACTTCCTCAACTTCTGTGTCTGCAAAGCCAATAGCTTCAGAAATAATCTCCTCAGGAATTTCTCTCTTTCGCATTTCTGCACGTGCGAGGAACTCAGCATTACCGCCGAGCATGATATCGGTACCACGTCCTGCCATGTTGGTTGCTATTGTTACAGCACCAAGCTTACCTGCCTGTGCAACGATTTCAGCTTCCTTTGCATGATGCTTTGCATTGAGAACTTCGTGCTTTACACCCTTTCTCTTGAGCATAGCGGAAAGAAGCTCTGATTTTTCAATTGAAACAGTACCTACAAGAATAGGCTGTCCCTTTTTATTACATTCAACTACCTGATTAATGATAGCTTCGTACTTTCCTCTTTCAGAACTGTAAACCTGATCGTTATGATCAACACGAATTACAGGACGGTTTGTAGGAATAGCAATTACGTCAAGTTTATAAATTTCCTTGAATTCGTCTTCCTCAGTCATAGCAGTACCTGTCATACCTGAGAGTTTATTGTATAGACGGAAGAAATTCTGGAAAGTAATTGTAGCAAGAGTCCTTGATTCACTCTTGATTTTAACACCTTCCTTAGCCTCAATAGCCTGATGGAGACCATCGTTGAAACGTCTTCCGAGCATGAGACGACCTGTAAACTCGTCAACAATAATGATTTCTCCGTCCTTAACAACGTAATCAATATTGTTCTTCATGATACCGTTAGCCTTTATAGCCTGATTGATATGGTGAAGAAGAGTCATATTATCAGGATCCATAAGATTCTCAACTCTGAAGATTTCCTCAGCCTTCTTAACACCACGCTGAGTAATTGTAGCTGTCTTAGCCTTTTCGTCGATAATGTAGTCAGCAGTTTCGTTTACAGCATCCTGATCTGCCTTGTCATCCATCTCAACAACAGTTGTAGGTGTGAGAGTTTTTGCAAAACGGTCAGCAATTGCATAAAGTTCAGTTGACTTGTCACCACGGCCTGAAATAATAAGCGGAGTACGTGCCTCATCAATAAGAATTGAGTCAACCTCATCGACGATAGCGAAATTAGGTTCTCTCTGAACACGCTCTTCCTTATGAGTTACCATGTTGTCACGAAGGTAATCAAATCCAAGTTCATTGTTTGTAGCATAAGTTACATCGCATCTGTATGCCTCACGTCTCTGATTATTATTCAGATCGTGGAGAATACATCCTACTGTAAGTCCAAGCCAACGATGAACCTTACCCATTTCCTCTGCCTGTGTCTTAGCGAGGTAATCGTTAACGGTTACAACATGAACACCCTTTCCTGAAAGAGCGTTAAGATATGATGCAACACACGCAACAAGAGTTTTACCTTCACCTGTTCTCATTTCGGCAATACGTCCCTGATGAAGAACTATAGCACCTATAATCTGCACAGGATATGGTTTCTTTTCAAGAACTCTCCATGCAGCCTCTCTTACAGTTGCAAGAGCCTCCGGTAAAATATCATCGAGAGTCTCGCCTGCTTCAAGTCTGTCTTTGAAAATCTGAGTTTTTGCTTTGAGATCAGCATCTGAAAGATTTGAATATTCTTCTTCAAGTTCAAGTACCTTGTTCTTTATTGGTTCAATACGCTTCAGCTCTCTGTTGGAATAAGCATTTGCGCCGAATACACTTTTAAATAAACCCATTTGTCTGTATACCGCCTTTACATTAGATTACAGTTTTATACATATAATCTATTTTACAACAATCTGCAATGTTTGTCAATACTTTTTTATTTTTTTAAATTTTATTCACTCATTTAAGGCAACACCGCACAAAGCACTCTTTTGAGATTTGTACTGTATTGCCTTTAGAATCTCTTTCAAATCACCAAAATCATGTAAATTTTATTATTTACGACATCATCCGATGTTGAATAATTCACAGACGCAGAGTATAATTAATACGGTTGAAATTGAAAGACAGATTTCAGCCAAAACCATTTTCCTACATTTGCAGTCTCCATTTTCTTCTTTGACGGAGACTGCATTTTTTTCTTGACATTTCTTCTGATAACAGTTATAATTATATCATATTCTCAGAAAGGATAATATTTATGGATAATAACAGAGCAGCGGCAATTGCGCTTGCCTTAATTGCGGCTTTGCTTGTAATGATTTCAGGAAAAAGCTGTTCCGACAGTATTTCCGAAAAAAGTCAAAGCAGTGATACTAAAAAGAAAAATAACGAGAGTTCGGTTGTTACAAGTCCTTTTGAACCGTATAATCAGACAGCTGACAATTTCGTTCCCGAAAATAATGGAGAAAAAAAGAAAAACAAAAATAATCAAAACAGCGTATCTGATGAAATTGCCGAGGAAACAACAGAAATTCAGACCGGTGTTGTTTTCTACGACGAAAACGGAAACCCTGTTGAACTTACCTCGGATATTGTTCTGTATGATGAAGACGGAAATGTGATTGATATTTCACCTGAAGAAGAAGTCACAACGGAAAAGAAATCCCTTCTTGACGAATACAATGAAAAGAAAAACTCCGACAGAGGACTGCTTGACGGATATAATCACAGTAAAAATAATGATAAAAAATCCTACGAGGATTATGAGGATGCTACTTTCCCCGAGGATTTTTCAATAACAATCAAATAAACGGAGGTTTTAACAATGGTTATAATCGAAATGGAAAACGGAAAACAGATTAAGATTGAGCTTTATCCCGACATCGCACCAATCTCATGTGAAAACTTTGAAAAGCTTGTAAAGAGCGGATTCTATGACGGTCTTACTTTTCACAGAGTAATCCCCGGCTTTATGATTCAGGGCGGCTGTCCGAAGGGTAACGGTACAGGTGGTCCCGGCTGGCAGATCAAGGGCGAGTTTTCATCAAACGGAGTTAAGAATGACCTCAAGCATACAAGAGGTGTTCTCTCAATGGCTCGTTCAGCAATGCCTAACTCAGCAGGTTCACAGTTCTTCATCATGCATGAGGATGCACCACACCTTGACGGAGGTTATGCCGCATTCGGTAAGGTTATCGAAGGTATCGAGGTTGTTGACGAAATCGCTGAGGTTGCAACTGATTACAGCGACAAGCCTACAGTTCCACAGGTTATGAAAAAGGTTTATATCGCTGACTGATTTCAGATATTATTAAAAACTCCCGAAAGAAATCCTTTCGGGAGTTTTTTGTTATTTTATCGTTCCGCCGCCGACAACAACATCACCGTTGTAAAATACGACAGCCTGTCCCGACGTTACAGCCCTCTGAGGCTCATCAAATTCAACAAGATATTCTCCGTTGCCGATGTATGACACAACAGCAGGTCTGTCATTCTGACTATATCTTGTTTTTGCTGTAACTCTAAGTGGTTCGGTTATTTCAGCAACCGAAATAAGGTTTACATCCTCTGCAATGAGTGTTTTGGTGTAAAGGTCTTCCTCATCACCGAGGGTTACTGTATTTGATTCAATATCTTTATTCACCACATAGGCAGGTTTTCCGAGTGAAATTCCGAGATGCTTTCTCTGTCCGATTGTATAATTTATAATTCCCTTGTGAGTTCCGAGAATCTTACCCTGAGTATCAACAAAATTACCCTCAGTAATCTCAGCACCTGTAAACTGCTTTATAAACGATACATAATCACCGTCGGGAACAAAACATATATCCTGACTATCGGGCTTCTCAGCGTTCACAAGTCCTGCATTCTCTGCAATTTTTCTGACCTCTGTTTTTTCAAGTGTACCAAGAGGAAAAAGTATATGCGAGAGCTGCTCCTGTGTAAGTGAGTAAAGCACATACGTCTGATCTTTACTTCTGTCTTTCGGACGTTTAAGCAGATATCTCCCCGATTCTTCATCGAATTCATTTACTGCGTAATGTCCTGTTGCAATATAGTCATATCCAAGCTCCATTGCTCGCCTGAGCATCTTGTCGAACTTAACATATCTGTTGCATTCAATACAAGGGTTAGGAGTCCGTCCGCAGAGATAGCATTCTGCAAACTGTTCCATTACGTGTTCTCTGAAATTATCTCTGAAATTAAACACAAGATGTTCAAATCCGAGACGATGCGCAACACTTTTTGCATCGAGAACATCATTTAACGCACAGCAGGTTTTACCCTCTTTTTCAGCCTGAACAATATCTTCATCGGCAAACAGTTTGAGCGTCACACCCATAACCTCATAGCCTTTTTCTTTCAATAATAATGCGGCGGCTGAACTGTCAACACCGCCACTCATTCCTACCATAACTTTTTTCATAAATAATAATCCTGTTTAATCGTTATTGTTCCATATATTCCATTAAATCAGCAAGTGAGCTGAAATATCCGTCGGCTGTTTCCCTGATTTTCTCAGTATCATATTCAGCCGCAGAATCATATACACCTACAGTATAAAAACCAGCACTTTTTGAAGTTTCAATACAATGAAGTGAATCTTCAATGACCATTGTTTCCTTCGGGAAAATACCAAGTCTTTCCGCTCCGCCGAAAAATATATCGGGAAATTTCTTTCCTTTCGGATATTCTTCATCTGTCAGTATAAAAGCAAACCTCTCACAGATACCGCATCTTTTGAGTACAGCCTCTGCAAGAGATTTATACGTAGCCGTAGCCACACCATAAGGTATTTCTTTTTTATCAAGATAATCAAGAAACTCGTTTACATGAGGTTTGAGTTGTATTTTTTCCTCGTATTCCTTTTTTACAAGTTCCTCGATTCTCCTAATAACATATTCCTTAGTGCAGTCAAGACCGAATTCTTTTATAAAATATGCGGATGATTCATCAATTGTCATTTTCTTCATTAAATCAGAAATACCTTCGGGAGGTGATTCAATTCCCTGTTCCCTCAGAAATTCTCTGTCAATTCTGTACCATACACCCATTGAATCAATAAGCGTACCATCCAGATCAAAAATAACCCCTTTAATCATAATATCCTCTTATTTTTTTGTTGTTGACGCAGTGGTTTCAGACTTTTTCGTTGTCACAGAAGGAATTGAAATTACATTAACCGTAGCAGGAACAGAAGACACTTCCGATGTTTTCTCAGAAACAACTGTTGTTTCTGTCTGTACAGTAGTTGTAGCAGTTGTTGAAGTAACAGAGGTAGCAGCAGATTTAATTTCTGCACGTCTTTCCTTCATGTCTTCGATGTAATCAGCAATTTCATCCTGAGTTCTGAAAGATTTTCCGGCTGTTTCTCCGTCTCCGTAAACAACCATTGCCTGTTTTCCCATTGCATCATATATTCTTCTGTACTGGTCCATATTATACTCAACATTTCCTCTCATAGGATCTGCTGTGTAAATTATATTTTTATTCTTATCATAACCATACATTGTCATACAATGCTGTAAATTTGTAAATTCAAGCTGTTCACCGCTTACAGTCGTATACATCTGCTGAGGCTTTGAATCCATAAGACCAAGTGTAACAACAGTCACGACAGGTCTGCCCTCAGCAAGGTGGAACAGAAGTGTATCAAACGAAACACCTGTAAGATCCATTCCTCTCCAGTCTGAACCAATTGAACCAAAGTATTCGTTTGCCGCATCAACGAGAACATTTGCATTGCATCCCATTCCGCTGCTTGTATGCGGATCTCCGATGAATGCACTATGTAATGAGTAAATTCCGTTTAAATCTATATTGAGGTAATTGTCGCTCAAAGTAACCTTGTCTATATCATATTTCCAGTATCTGAGAGTCTGTGCAAGTGAAGTTATCTCACATCCGGTCGGAAGTTCAGGATTCTGCAATACAGTCTCAAAATCCATTTTAACCTCATCAGGGAGAGGATAACCCGACGGCATCGTTTTGTTAATCTTTACCCTCTGTGCCCTTGTGTCAGTTGTTGTGACAGTAGTTGTTGTTTCTGTTGTACCAGTCACAGAAGTTGTAGTCTCAGTACGTCTTATGGTCTGTTCCTCAGAAACCGTCATCACTTCTTTATTATCTGCTTCACTAAGCACGTTATATTCATAAAGCTCAACCTTTCTTCCGCATGATGAAAGTGCTGCAGCGGCAATTACCGCAAAACAACCCGCTTTAAGAATATTCTTCCAATTATTTACCATTAAATTACTCCATATCCAGCATTATTTTTGCCCGTATGTCCTCCTGTGAAGAGGAAATTCTGTCAAGAGCAAGACCATATACGTCCGATGCACTCGCCTCAAGTTCAGCAAATCTTGCAGCTCTGCTGCTTATCTGCGACAGCTTTGCAAGTGATGCAGCATAAGGTATACCTGCACTGTCCTTAGCCTGAGAGAGTATTTCACGACCTCTGTCGTTGAATGCGAGTATTCTTCCGTACGGCGGCAAACTACCCATATCATCCTTTCTGATTCCGATAAGAAGCGAAAGCATGATGCGTTTTATTCTTGCCATTGTATATCTTTTGGTTTTTACTGTATAAAGCAGTTCTTCAAGTGACGAAGCAGACCTTGAATTCCATATTCTGTATTCAAGTCCCTGTCCGACATCATTGATTCCCGCAATTTCGCTGATGTCACAATTTCTCAGCTTATAGAGCAATACCCTTTCGAGGTTTCTGAGAGAAGCAATCCTTCCGATCGGTGCCTGTTCCCTCAATGCTTTTGCCCATATATCCGGCATATAGTATTCAGGTCGGAAATTCTCATCATAATTATCGAGTTTTTCTCTTATATATGATGCCGAAGCAAATCCGTTCACAGGCTGTAAGCTGTCGTGCCCCGCATCGCACCGCTTTACTGTGAATGCCTCCATTGTAGAGGTAAATCTTCTCATTGCTCTGAGGTATTCTATTCCGAGCAGGTTGTTCGGATTTGAAATTACAGCCGCTATTTCAGGAGATGTACCGCTTATCACAGAACAGAGAGCCTTTGGATAGACATACCCCTTTTCCATAATTTCACGTATTTCATCAGCCTTTGTAAGTGCTGTTATCTCAACCATATCAACTGCTCTTGAAAGCAGATTAAGATTGCCGCATTCACTTCCGAATGACAGCTCATCAACTGCACCGAGCGAATGAAGAAGCCAGACAGCTCCTCTTGCAAATCCCTCAGCCGATGAAAGACAGCATTGAACGGGCAATTCTATAACAAGATCTGCCCCTGACCTAACAGCGAGTTTTGCACGAGTATGTTTGTCCATAATTGCAGTTTCGCCCCTCTGGACAAAGTTTCCGCTCATTACAGCGACAATATGAGTAGCACCGTTCTCTCTGGTCTTTCTTATGTGGTAATCATGACCGTTATGGAAGGGATTGTACTCACAGATAATTCCGCTGATTTTCATTTTACTACCTCTTTTCACAAATTTCAATATTTTTCGCCAAAGTTTTGCTAGATATACATAAAGTTTTACCTGATAAACATATTTAGATTTATTTCGGAATGTATTTTGTTCTTTTTTACATCAAAAAAACTGATAAACGAAAAATTTACAAAAAAGACTTGCAATTTATCCAAAATGGTATATAATTAATATGTGGTGACTTGTTCTGTACATATACAGCAGTCTCACAAATTTTTTCTGAAAGGAATTGTTTAAATGATTATTTTAGTTGTAAACGCAGGAAGCTCATCACTCAAGTATCAGCTTATCAACATGGATGATGAAAGCGTTATCGCAAAGGGTAACTGTGACAGAATCGGTATTGACGGTCACATCTCTCACAAAACAAGCTCAGGAAAGGGCTTCGAGGAAGATTGTTCATTCCCGACTCATACAGAAGCTTTCATGAAGCTTGTTGAAGCTCTCACTACAGGTGAATCAAAAGTTATTGACAGCATGGACGAAATCTCTGCTGTTGGTCACAGAATTGTTCAGGGTGCTGACGTGTATGACAAGTCTGTTCTCGTTACTGATGAAGTAATCGAAAAGATTGACGAACTCCGTGAACTTGCTCCTGTACATAACCACGCTCATGCACTCGCTCTCAGAGCCTGCAAGAAGGTTATTCCTGCTGATGTTCCACAGGTTGTTGTATTTGATACTGCATTCCACCAGACAATGCCTAAGGAAGCATTTATGTTCGGTCTTCCATACGAGGATTACGAAAACTATCATGTAAGAAAATACGGATTCCACGGTACTTCACACCGTTTTGTATCTGCTGCTCTCGCTGAGGCTATGGGCAAGGATATCAAGGACCTTAAAATCGTATCATGCCACCTCGGAAACGGTTCTTCAATCACAGCTGTAAATGCAGGAAAGTCAGTTGATACATCAATGGGATTCACTCCTCTTGACGGTGTTGTAATGGGTACAAGATGCGGTGCTGTTGACCCTTCTGCTGTTACATTCATTGCTGACAAGCACGGATTTACACCTGCTGAAATGAGCGACTACATGAACAAGAAGTCAGGCTTCCTCGGAGTTTCAGGCATCGGTTCAGACAACCGTGACATTCAGGCTGCTGCACTTGCAGGCAATGAGAGAGCTCAGCTCGTTTCAGATATGCTCGTTTACGAGATTAAGAAGTATATCGGTTCATACGCTGCTGTAATGAACGGCGTTGACGCAATTCTCTTTACAGGCGGTATCGGTGAGAACTCATGGGAAATCAGAGATAAGGTATGTGCTGATATGGATTATTTCGGAATCAAAATTGATACCGAACTCAACAAGAGCACAAGAGGAAAGCTCATTAAGCTTTCAACACCCGATTCTAAGGTTGAAGTATGGATTGTTCCAACAAATGAAGAACTCCTCATTGCAAGAGACACACTTGCTCTCATCTCAAAATAATCAGTATACATTCAATATTATACTACCACATATATAAAAAGTCAATATTTTTCGTTATTAAAGACAACAGGCAGATACTTTCTGAGTATCTGCCTGTTTTTTTATTTATGAAATAAATTTGCAAAAAACGGTACAGCGGCGGAAAATCCCAATGCTGTAACAAGCTGAGTGTTTTCAAGCGGAACAGTACTGAATATTCCGCATAAAGCAGGTATGTAAACACATGACCACAGTACAGCAAAAGAGAAAAGCACTGCAAGAAGAAGCTTAATATTGCTGAATGGATTTATACGGAATAATGAAAGTGTCTCGGATTTACATTCAAATACATGAATGAGCTGTGACATCACAAGTGTTATCAATGCCGCTGTACGTCCTGATTCAACCGTTCCGCCCATTCGTATTATGACACTGAATGATGCAAGTGTTGATAATCCGATCAGTATTCCTCGAATTATTATTTTCCACATAAGACCTCCGGAGAAAAAACTTTCATCAGATTTTCTCGGAGGACGGTTCATTATATCCTTTTCGGGCGGTTCAAGACCAAGTGCAATTGCAGGAAGTCCGTCGGTGACAAGGTTTACAAGAAGAATCTGAACAGGAAGAAGAACAACAGGCATACCCATGAGAATTCCGCAGAACATGGTTATTACCTCTCCTATATTGCAGGAAAGAAGATATCCCACAAATTTTCTTATATTGGAATAGACACATCTTCCCTGTTCAACTGCATTTACGAGTGTTGAAAAATTATCATCAAGCAGAATAACATCTGCCGCCTGTTTAGTAACATCCGTACCTGTTATACCCATTGCAACACCGACATCTGCTTCCTTTATCGCAGGGGCATCATTTACTCCGTCTCCTGTCATAGTCACTATTTCACCTCTGCGCCTTAAACTTTTCACAATTCTCAGCTTATGCGAAGGCTCAACTCTTGAAAACACAGTGATTTTCTCAATCTCTCTGTCAAGTTCATCATCCGTAAGTTTATCTAATTCTTCTCCGGTTACTGCTTTCCCGTTTTTCAGAATACCTGTTTTTCTTGCGATTGCCGAAGCTGTGTTTTTATGGTCACCAGTAATCATAACGGTTCTTACCGATGCAGAAGCACATTTTCTTACAGCAGACTTGATTTCCTCTCTCGGAGGATCAAGCATTCCTGATATTCCGAGAAAAATCAAATTACCGCTGTCGGGTGAAAACGAATCAGAAATACAAAAGGCAAGCGCAAGAACTCTCAGTGCATTATCTGACATAGAAAGTATTTTTTCGCTGATTTTCTTTCTTACTCCGATATCAAGCGGAAGAATCTCTCCATGTTCATTCATATACTGTGTACACTTGGGAAGAATAACTTCTCCCGCACCCTTGAAGTACATCTTTTTTTCTGTCCCCGCCAAACAATGTACAGCCATATATCTTGTCTCGCTGTCAAAAGGAAATTCTTTCAGCTTGCGGAATCTTCCGCTGAGGGATTCAGCCGTAATCCCGACTTTTGCAGACGCTATAAGAAGTGCCGCTTCCGTCGGATCGCCGCTTACCGACCATTCACCTTTACCCGTAAGATTTCCTCTGTTACGACTCTTTAAAGGCTTATCCGAAGATATTTCAGCAGTTGAACACATTACCGCACAGCGCATTGATTCTGCAAGCGTTTTTTCATTCACAGGATTTACTGCTGAACCATCCGCAAGTGTAACACCGCCGCTGATTCGATAGCCCATTCCGCTGAATTTATAATCTCTGTCCGCTGTTGAAAAATCAGTTACTGTCATTTTATTTTCAGTTATTGTACCTGTTTTATCTGAACAGATAACAGAAGTGCATCCGAGTGCCTCAACGCTGTGAAGTTTGTTTACAAGTGCCTTCTGTTTAAGCATTCGGTTTACAGCAAGTGCAAGTGCAATTGTTACTGTGGCAGGAAGTCCCTCCGGAATTGCAGCAATTGCAATTGTAATCCCTGTCATCATCATATCAAATACATCTTCACCACGCAGTACACCTGCCCCAAATACAGCAAAACAAACTGCAATACAAATTACAGCCACAACCTTTCCAAGTTCGCTTAGACGTTTCTGCAAGGGGGTAGGTTGTTTTTCAATGTCATTCAGCATTTCCGAGATTTTTCCCATTTGAGTATTCTTTCCTGTTGAAATAACCCTCGCTGTACAGATTCCTTTTGTAACCGCTGTACCGCAGTAAAGAATATTAGCTTTATTCAATGAATTATCATAGTCATTCTTATCACCGACAGATTTTGAAACAGGTTCTGATTCACCTGTAAGTACAGCTTCATCAGAAAATACTCCCGAAGCTTTGAGTATTACGCAATCCGCAGGTACTCTGTCGCCGGATTCGACAGAAATAATATCTCCGACAACAATATTTGATGCTTCAATTGTCTTTAGTTTTCCGTCTCTCCAGCATTTCGCAGTCGGTGCGGTCATTGAACGCAGTGCCTCAAGAGTATGTTCTGTTCTGTATTCCTGTATAAAACCGAGAATTGCATTAAGAAGTACAATAAGCACGATTGTAACAGAATCCGTCATTTCTCCGAGAAGAAAAGAAATCACAGACGCTCCAAGCAGAATCATAACCATTACATCTCTGAACTGTCCTGCAAAAATCTTTACAGCACTCGTTTTTTTCTCCTCTCCGAAAACATTTTCACCGTCCCTTTTAAGTTTTTCATTAGCTTCCTTTTCTGTAAGTCCCATTAAATCACCTCGTCCGTATTTTTCTACATTAATGAATATGCAGAAGGACGAAAATATATGAAAACACATCAGAGGGTGATATAAAATATCACCCTCTCTTACTTAAATAATTATTGCCTTGAATTATTCCTCAATACCTGCCTGCTGTTTAGCCGCTGTAAGAGTGTTCTTCATAAGCATTGCGATTGTCATAGGACCAACTCCGCCAGGAACAGGTGTTATGTATCCTGCTCTCTTTTCTGCAGACTCATATTCAACGTCACCGCAAAGCTTTCCGTTTTCATCACGATTCATGCCGACATCAATTACTACTGCGCCTTCCTTAACCATATCACCTGTGATAAACTTTGCTCTTCCAATTGCAACTACAAGAATATCAGCACCAAGACATACTTCTTTAAGATTCCTTGTCTTTGAATGACAGATTGTAACTGTACCGTTCTTCTGGAGAAGGAGCATTGCCTGTGGTTTGCCGACGATGTTGCTTCTGCCGATAACAACGCAGTTCTTTCCTGTTACATCAACACCTGTGCTTTCAATAAGGCGCATAACACCTGCAGGTGTACATGGAAGGAAAGCATATTCGCCTATCATGATTTTTCCGACATTTACAGGGTGGAATGCATCAACATCCTTGTCAGGTGAGATTGCATTGATTACAGCTTTTTCATCAATGTGTGCCGGGAGAGGAAGCTGTACGAGAATTCCGTTTACTCTGTCATCCCTGTTGAGTACTTCAACGAGATCAAGAAGCTGTTCCTGTGTTGTATCCTCATCCATTGCATATTCAAAAGACTGGAATCCAACAGCTTCACAAGCCTTCTTCTTGTTGTTTACGTAAACCCTTGATGCAGGATTATTTCCTACGATTACTACTGCGAGACCAACTTTAAGTCCCTTTTCCTCTTTGAGTCTTGCTGCCTCTGCTGCAACCTCCTCCTTAACACTTGCTGATACAGCTTTTCCATCAATTATCTGTGCCATTTTCATTTTCCTCCTTGATTATTCCAGAGTAACCCGCTTCATTCTTATCGGATTCCTCTTTTTTTTCTGTTATTATATCATCTTCGGCATTTTTCTCATGACTTACGCCGAGTTTTCTGTTCATCTCCCTGAGACGTATTGACTCAAGATACTTCTTTGATTCCTGCGTTTCTGCGTAGAGTATAAACCTTTCAGGTTCACGTCTGAATCTTGATGCCTGAATAATCTGTATAATTACAGATACAACAAGTACAATTGCGGATAAACCCTGTGAAACACGCAGATTTCCAAACATAAGGCTGTCTGTCCTCAATCCCTCAACAATCATTCTTTCAAATCCGTACCACGAAAGATACATGAGAAAAAGCTGTCCGTCGTATCTTCTTCTTTTTGACCAGAATGCAAGAATCACAAATCCGAGGAGACACCATACCGATTCATAAAGAAAACACGGATGAACCGCATATTTTTCGGAAAGCTCAATTCCTCTGCTAACCGCATCACCATCCATATATGCTGAATTTCTCAGAATATAGCTTTGAATTCTGCCGCCCGTCATTCCGAATATGCTGTCAGTATTTGTGCCGAATGCTTCCTGATTAACGAAATTTCCCCATCTGCCGACACCCTGTCCGATAAGAAATCCGATAACCGCAATATCGAGCATAGGCAATAATCTGATTTTCTTTATCCTGCATATAGTCAGACCTACAATCATTGCACCGATTAAGCCTCCGTAAATCGCAAGTCCACCGTTGCGTGTATTGAAAATCTGAACAAGATTATCCTTATAGCTGTCCCAGTTAAAAATTACAAAATATGCTCTCGCACCGATTATTCCGCCTATAATTCCCCCGAGTACAGCATCCATAGCATCTGAACCTGCAATTCCAAATCGTTTCATACGTGGAAAACAATAAAGTGAGGCAAGTGCAATTCCCAATACTATAATAATTCCGTACCATTGAATTCCAAGCCCGAAAACCGTAAAGGCTGTCGGGTCTATACTGAATTCAAATCCGAGTTTCGGAAAGGAAATCACGTTTTGTTCGGTTATTCTCTCAACTTCTGTCAAGTGTTACACCGTCCCCTCAATTACAGACATAACAAGTCTGTCGCTTATGAGTTCGGTTCTGATAAAATCAATTACGTCATCCGCTGATACCTCTGAGAGAACATCTATTGCATCATAAATTCCGACACCATCCATGTGGCTGTTCATCATCAAATGTGCAACTGCTTCAACATTATTGAGTTCTCTCACAAGAACTCCGTAAGTTGACTTTTTGATACGCTGAAATACCTTTTCATCAATTCCCTCTGCAAGTATTCTTTCTGTCTCTTTCACAAGTGCCTCACGCACCTTTTCGGGAGAATCAGATTCACCGCTGAAAATAACCGTGAAATATCCGTCACCCATGAATACCTCTCCGCCGAAAGTCGAATTGATAACTCCGTCTTTCAGCAATTTCTGATACATTCCGAGTGAAGGATCAGTTATTATTGATGATGCAAGAGAAGCTCTTGTTGACTTTATAAGTCTTTCTCTGCCCAAACATGGAACACACTTATATCCGAGGTGGAAAATTGATGCACCGACAGGCTGTTTCTCATAAATTTCACTTTGTACGATTTCAGTCGGCTCATCAGGGAAAACAGTTTCAAGTCCCTTATCCTCACAAGGTTTAAGGCACTCATCACATATCGAAAGAACTTCATCAACGCTGATATTTCCAGCAATCGAAAGTACCATATTATTGAGGTTGTAGAAAGTATTATAGCACTTGTAAAGCAAATCAGCATCAATCTGAGCTATACTCTCAACAGTACCTGCTATATCAATTTTTACAGGATGATTATGATACATACAGCGGAGCATATTGAAAAATACTCTCCATCCCGGATTATCATTTGTCATCTGAATTTCCTGTCCTATAATTCCCTGTTCCTTATCAACACTCGCCTGTGTAAAATACGGAGCCTGAACGAAATCAAGAAGTATTTTCAACGATGCCTGATAGTTCTTTGAGCAACTGAAAAGGTATGCTGTCTTGTCAAACGATGTAAATGCATTTCCGTTAGCACCTGTTTTGGCATAAAGCTCAAAAACATCACAATCCTCATTCTCAAAAAGCTTATGTTCAAGAAAATGTGCGATTCCTTCAGGTACTGTTGTATATTCCTTATCAGCAGACATTTTGAACATTGTGTTTATTGAACCATACTTTGTGCCGAAAAGTGCCTCTACCGAACTGAATCCCTTCATTTCACAGATGTAAATATCAAGACCGCTCGGATGTTTTACATAAACACAGCTGTCGCCTGTCCTTGAGCTTGTAAGAATTTTCTTTTCCATTTTATTCCTCAGCCTCCTTATTGAGCATATAGTATATGCTGTCAAGTCTGAGTGACTGTGCAGCCTGTATAAGTCTTGCTTTCGTGATGTTTCTGTATTCATTGAACTGTTCTTCAGGAGTTACGATTTTACCGTCACAGAAACGCTCAAAATACCATGTTGAATACGAATACGGTGTATCACCGATTGAAGTAAATCCGTTATCAAGCGAAAGAAGTGCGCTTTCGATTTCGTCATCAGAGATATTTCCCTTTCTGATTTCATCGAGCTGATTGAGGATTTCTTCCTTGGCTTTTTCAATATTTCCCTTCTCAACACCACTGTCAACGCATAAAATATTCTTTGTCTGCGTAAAGCGACAAGCGCAGTAGTAACAGAGACTGAGTTTTTCACGTACATTTGCAAAAAGCTTTGAAACAGGTGTTTCACCATAAATTGTACTCAGCATTTTAAGAGCAAATACATCGTCTGAATCTGTCTTGAAGCACATAACCATTTTACTCTGTCTTACATCAAGTTCCTCTGAGAGGATTTCCGTTTCATCCTTAAAAGGACTTATGGTTCTGAATACGCAGGAATGTGAACGACGATTAATTCTGCTGAAATTTTCTCTGAACAATTCGGGAAGTTTAGTATTCTCATCAGGTGAAACATAGAAAATTTCAACCTGTGCTGTTTCAAGGATTCTTCTGTACGCATTGTACGCAGATTCCACTGTTACAGCTGAAGCTGTTTCCCTTGTACCATTAGCTGAATTTTCAGCAGGCTCCCCCTTGCAGGCAAGTTCCATTCCTTTCACAAGCGCATATCCACGCTTGTTATTGATTTCCGCATCTATTCTGTCGAGCATATCTTTCTGTGTTATAGCAAAAAGTTCGCTGTCGTATCTTCCGTCTGCCGCATTCGGTGAGAAAAGACAATCCATGAATATTCCTGTCATTTCAGACTCAATATCCTCTCCATCAATTGCATAGCGGTTACTCAGCCATGAAGACGAAAGTCCGAGAATCTGAACATCTCCCCTTTTTCTGACAGAAGATGATATTTCCGCTCCGTAAAGTTCGGAAAGCTTTTCATTGAGAAGTGCAATTGTATTAAGCTTGCTGTTTGAATCGGAAAGATAACTGAAACCGAGAGCATTTTCTGATACAGTTGACTTATCAAGTTCTGTTATGAACCTTATAACGAGTGAAACTGTTTTGAATTTGCTGTCGATAACAGATGAAAATCCGATATTTTCAGCAATTTCAATTCTGTTATATTTCATTATAATTTATACTCCTTTACTGAGATATATGAAATGTAATTTCCTGTATTTCGCAAATAACAAATCACAATAGATATTATATCACACTTAATCAAAAATTTCCATAGTTTTTTAATAGTTTTTTCATAATTTTCACTTTTATTTGTTTTCAGTAAAAAAAAGAGCGGTTTGACCGCTCTTTACAGTTTGTCGAAAAACTATAGACAATATATATCGTATTTCGGACTATTCAATCAAAAATCAGGAAAATAATGAACGTCGTTTATATGTGCATCAAATGTAGCGCAGTATTTTGCCCATTGCTCATTGAATTGTCTTTTCTTCATTTTCACCCAGCATATATACACGTAAAGATCGTTCGCAAGGAATACAACAAAGCAAACAAGCACCGAAAGACATGAAATATCATTTAATGCCGCTATTCCCCAAAGAATGATAAGGATAACATCATTTGCGGCATACGCAAGGGAATAATATACATTTCGTCTGTATGACAGATACACCGCAACAAAGCTGGTTGTTACCGAAAATGTACTTGCTACAATACTCGCTGTATTGCACGCAGCAAGTATGAAGAAGAACACAACCGTCACTACAGCTGTCATAAGAGGGAGCCACAAGTATTCCTTTTCTTTAAGATGGTCAACTTTCACCTCTGCACGATTATTCTTATACGGATTACTTATCCATGAAATAAGCGCAATTACCGACATAGGGCCACTCATTCCCATATAGGTTATCATTTCTCCATAGTAAGCAACCTTGAATGATATTATTCCGTACAGAATACTGAATACAATCATCATTATCTGTCCTATAGGATTTCCTTTTGCATTAAAAATAAGCGCAGTCACACCAATCAGCGACGCTGTCAGAGTTCCATAGTTCACTCTGTCAAACAGAATAAATGTTGTGACTATGAGTACAACCGAAATTGTCCAAAGTATTTTTTCTGTCTTTGTAAAGTAATTATATATTCCGTCCAATATACTATTTTTCATCCGTTCCTCCGATTTGTATAAGAAGATATAAGCAATCTCCGAAAATTAGCAGCAGTATCAAAGACACAGCCGTAAATAAGTAATCCTCAGACTTTGACTATGTAATACTGCATTATACAAGCTGTGAATATAGTTCTCCTTTTTTGAAACCTGTTTCCTTTGCAACAGCCTTACAAGCCTCTGTGGGCTTTTCACCCATATCAATCAGCTTTTTCACCTGTTCAAGCGCCTGTTCTATTGTAACTTCAACAGACGAATCAGATGTTTTCCCCTGAACAACAAGGACATACTCTCCCCTCGGTTCTTTTTCATTATAATATTCAACAGCCTCAGCAAGAGTAAATCTCAATGTTTCTTCATAAATCTTCGTAAGTTCACGACAAACCGAAATTTCTCTTTCACCGCCGAAAAATTCTTTAAAATCAGAAAGTGTATTTTTCAGCTTGTGAGGAGCCTCATAAAAAATCATTACTGCTGTTTCATCCCTGAGAAGTTCAAGTCTTTCACGACGTTCCTTTTTGTTGACAGGAATGAATCCCTCAAATGTGAAACGCCTTATATTCATTCCCGAAAGTGCAGCAGCTGACGCAACCGCTGTCGGTCCGGGGATAACTTTGACATCAATTCCGTTTTCGTATGAAAGTCTTACAAGAACTTCACCCGGATCAGAAATACAAGGCATTCCCGCATCAGTAACAATTCCGCAGTTTTCTCCGTTCTGCACACGTTCAATTATCCTCATCGCCTCGCTGTGTGAACTATGCTCATGAAAACTGACAAGCTGTTTTTTTATATCAAAATGATTTAAAATCTTTGCTGTAACTCTTGTATCTTCCGCACATAGAAAATCCACTTCACCAAGCATACGAAGCTGTCGCAGGGTAATATCTTCCATATTTCCTATGGGAGTTCCGATTATATAAACTGTTCCGCTCATTCCGTTTCCTTTCCTGTTGAGTATATGCGTTTTAATTCCTCAGTAAATCCGTTTTCGCTTCTTATGTATAGCTGAGGTTCTATCTGCATGAATGACTTTGAACCTTTTTTGCCCTCGATAAGAAAAAGCCATGGGGCTTCATCAGGATTTTTTGAAACCATGCGAAGTCTCTTCGGTTCAATATTATGGTTTTTCATTGCAGTAATAACATCACTAAGTCTTTCAGGACGATTGCATATACAAAGTCTTCCGCCGTATTTAAGAAGCTTCTCTGCTGCCCCGCATACATCATCAATATTGCACAGAACTTCATGACGTGCAATACGCTGTGCTGTGAGTTCACTCTGAAATCCCGCATTATCTGCCTTATAAGGCGGATTGCAGGTTACAAGATCAAGCTGACCTTTCGGAGCATCATCCCAAAGCTCCTTCAAATCTGCACAAACAGGAACAATACCAACCGTTTCACTTCTCTCGATTCCGAGTTTAAGCTGTTCAATTGCACCCTCCTGTATATCAACCGCATAAGTAACCTGAGGAGGGAGTTTTTTCTGCATAATCAAGGGAATAATCCCGCACCCTGTTCCAAGATCACAAGCCTTGTCTTTGTGCCTGTATTTTGAAAAGTCTGCAAGAAGAAAAGCATCTGTTCCGAAACGGTGATCAGAACTTGCACAGACATATATTTTTTCAGTAAGTTTCTCAAATTTGTATTCCATTTTCAACACCCAAAATCATATTTCAAACTCTGCGAAATCCCCTTCTGTTTCACTTCTGTCATCACTTGAAAACATCATGCCTTCCGAACCGATGAATTCAGAAACAACAATATTCGGATTCTGATAAACGATATCAAGAAGCTCAATAAAATCACGTATAACCTCACGAGGAGTTATATGACTGTCGGCACCTATTCTTCCGAATTCAATCTTTATAAAGCTAATCATATCCTCTTGCGTTATTTTTTGCTGATAGTCAAAAAGCTGTGAATGAATATCAGCAAGTTTTTCAATAAGAACAAGCATTTCCTCATACGTAAGTGCAGTAAGATGAATTACAGGAGCAAGCATATCTTTTATCCCCTCACGCCCAAAACGTCCTTCAGAAAGTCTTGACCGCAAGGCTTCATAGCTGTATACTCCACGTCTTGTATCCTCGATACACTGCGGAGTGCCACCCATAATAATTCCGAGATACTTGGCCTTTCCCTGCAATGTATCATTGTACATTGTAAGGATTTTTTCATAATTGTACTGCCTTGTAATACTGTTTGGAATCTTGTATATATTTACAAGTTCATCAATGAGAACAAGCATTCCGCTGTATCCTGCCTTTTTAAGGAACATCGAAAACAGTTTTATATATTCGTACCAATCGTCATCTGTAATAATTATATTAACTCCAAGCTCACTTTTTGCCTCGGATTTTGTCGCATACTCACCCCTGAACCATTTTACGACCTTTGCTTTTTCCTCCTCATTTCCATCTGATGCCGCCTTGCAGTATATGCTAAGAAGTTTTGCAAAGTCGAATCCGTGTACCATTTCATTAAGTGCATTCACAACATCGTAAATTTTTCTTTCAACAGCTTTTTCAAATTCCGGATTTTCGGGAGTAATCCCTGTTTCGTTCATTGTTTCCGTTTTTATACTGTTAATCCATCTGTCAAGAATAAGAGTCAAAGCACCTCCGTCAGGACGAGTTTTTGTGGACATATTACGGATTAATTCCTTGTAAGTCGCAATTCCCTGCCCCTTTGTACCCTGTAATCTTCTTTCAGGTGACAAATCTGCATCCACAACAACAAAATTCCTGTCCATTACATGACTTCTGATTGTCTGTAAAAGAAAGCTTTTTCCCGAACCATATTTTCCTACGATGAATCTGAAAGACGCTCCGCCTTCAGCAATTATGCCTACATCATGAAGCAATGCATCTATTTCTGTTTCACGTCCGACAGTAATATAGGGAAGACCTGTCCTCGGCACTACTCCTCCTTTGAGGGAGTTAATAACAGCCGATGCAATTCTTTTCGGTATTTTCATTTCTTTATCATTCCTTTCAGTTCATCGGTATAGTCCTCAATAAGAACAGGTGTATCTCCATCAAATTCAATAACATTGTCGCTGAAATAATCAAACAGTTTTTCATTTATTCCGTCAGCAAGAACAGATGCCATGGAATTGTATTTAACCGGTATTTCGGCTGTACTTTCCTCATAAAGCATTGCATGAAGAAAAGCAGATTCTCCGTCTGAAAGCAAAATTTCACTGTTTTCCTTGACAGATTCTTCCGATTCTGAAACAGTTTCAATTATCTCTTCATTTTCTTCTTCCACAATAAGCTTTTCACGAGTTATTTCAGACGCACTTCTTATTCCTTCAAGCTTTGAAATATCAATCTGTATTTTCGGCTTGTTTTTTTCTCTGAGATAATCGTATGCTGCATTTTCAATTTCTCTTACAATGTAAACAGGCATTGCATCTTCTTTCAGCTTATGTCTGTAGCCTGTTTTCTCACGAAACACACGTTCAATTGTACGGATAAAACTTCTTACACGTTTGCTCTGATAAACATTTTCATATACGGATTTCGTCCATTTTCCTTCATTACAACAATAAATCTCCGCACCGCCATTGCTGTATGAACAGGTTTTCATCTTATCCTTAACAAAATGCAGATTACCATAAAACGGAAAATACGGATATACTGTCAATGTGCCAAACAGTTTATCGGCAAGTGTGGAATTATGCTTTTCTTTTACAATATCAGAAACACGTCTTATTGCATACGCTGTAAACTTGCACACATTCTCTTTGTTTTCCTGATAAAACTTTGATTCATCAAGTTTGTAGTCCGAAAAATATGAAATAGCTTCAACAAGTTCGGAATCTTCAGCTTCACGGCAGTTTATAAGTTTTTTCAGATTTGCTATTGGTTCTTTAAGACGACTTACAGGAATAAGAGAACAATCAAGACCGTAATAAATCACATAATCCGTCATAACTGTATGAAGAAAATATCCTCCGCTGATTTTTCCCGAATAATAATGTTTTTCAATATCACGCAGAATTCTGTAACCATGCATTGAATCATTCACACCGATAAGATTGATAATTTCATTCAGATATATTCTGAGAAATGCAATTATAACAGGCGGATATTTACCGTTTCTAAGGTCTTTTCGCCACGAAAAATAGGCTCTTAGCTGTTCTGAAGTAAGTGGGCTGTAAGACTGATAACCCTCATATACTTTACAGTTTGAGCAGTATCTCATATAATCGTAATCTTCTTCGTAATCAGCCATTGTAAGTGCCTGAACATAAAAAACATAGGCTGAATTTGCTTCACCGTTTAGCGCAGGTTTCAGACTCCGCATAACTTCAATTCTTCCCATGTTTCTCTTTTTTATCGGCTCATCAGAGTATACTTTTTCATTCAGTGAAACAGGAGTATCCGATTCGCCTCTGTCGGGAGAAAAAACACGAATTGTATCATCATATTTCATTCTCATTACTCCGTTTTCTAATTAAATTTTACATTATATTATAACATACAAAATCCATAATGTCAATAATAATTTTCCTGTTTTTTACAAATTGTATTTTTGTTTTATTTTTCCTGAATCTCGTATTTTCCCAAATTTCTGCTTTTTACTTGACAAAATGGTGCTTAAATGATATAATTGAGTAATATATGATTACTCTATCAGAAGTGAGGATTTAGAATGGGTTTATTTAGCAGACTGTTCAATTCCATTTCCGCAGGTCTTTTCAGTTTTATCGTTCTGAGAAATCTGGAATCAATTGAATCTGCCGAGGAACTGGACAAAATTATATCTGATTCACAAAATGGTGATGACGCTGACAAGACTTCTTCCGTAAGTATATCAGATGCTGAAAGCAAATTTGCCGATGCAGAAAAATCTGACGAAATTCCACCTGTTAAGAACGGTGATAAATTTGCTACACGCAGAGAACTTGCTATCAGCATTAAGAAACTCCTCGAAGAAATCAACAGAAAAAACAATACTGAGGAATTTAAGGGAAAAATGGATATTCTGACTACTGCAAACAACACTCTCGTTGAAGAAAATGCAGAACTCAGAAATCAGATTGAACAGCTTAAAAATGATATGGAAAAAATCAGTTCAATGCTGATTAAAGACAATAGCGGATCAATCAGCAATTCCAACGAAATAAAGGCTGAAAAGAAAATTGATTTTTCAGAACTTTCAATGTGCGAAACCATTGACCTTTTTATTCTTAATGGTGCAAAATACAGTATTTCTGTAAACTCACCGTCAGCTGTAAAGAAATACATCAAAACTGTACTTAATCTTGATAAAATTGAGGCTTTTCTCAAGGAAAATTCAGAAGACGAGGAGTTTGAATTATTCGAGGTCGGCCTTGAATCATACGAAACTGCCCTTAAAAAGAAAACAAAGGAAATTTCCATTATGATGGAGGATTACTCCCCTGATGATATTTCAGGAATAGTTACAATGGGAATTTTCAAGATAATCACATCCTGTGTAATTGAAAAATGGATTCCTTCCATTTACAAGCATCTCCATAACGGAAGAGAAGAAAAATATATGATGTTCCTGAGACTTATCAACGAGTACCTTGAAAGCGTCGGCGTATACACATATAACGAACTCAGCAAGGGCGATAAAATGTCCGAAGAATACCTCAATTTCTTTAAACCTGTAAGAATCCAGACCAACGGAGAAGATTTCAAGGATGTTGTTAAAGAAATTCACATGCTTCCTTATTGTATAAATTATCTTGAATATGGTGAAAAAACAAGACATTACACAATGGGAATCGCAGAGGTTTACACAACGGAGGATATTATATGAAAAAAATATTTGCACTTATTTCTGCCGCTTCACTTCTTTGTCTGTGCGGATGTTCAGGTAACACATCTACTACTGATTCTGATTCATCAGCTTCAGATTCAGGAAACCATGTTGCACGTGTCAGCGTAAATCCGATTGATGAAAATATTTACGGAACATGGAGTAATGGTGAAAACGGTTATACTTTCCAGGAAGACAGATTTGTTTCACTTCCTATGGATATTACACCGTCTCTCAGCTTTACAGATGACGGTTCACTCATGATGAACGAAACTGAAATTCCCAAAGATATGATTGAATTCGATGGTACTGTTCTTAAACCTGTTTATGCAACCGAGGAATTCGATGATACTGTTGACGTAGTTATACTTGAAAGAAAGGGTGAACCTGATTCAAGTACCTATGACGGCACCTATACCATGACAGGCGGAAGATATTTTGAACTTATCGCAAATTACCTCGGATGTGAAACTGATAAAGTTAACATTGAAGCTTACATTGACGGTCCGAATTTTAAAATTAACGTCGTTAATTTCTGTCAGTACGAAACAAATGACGGTGTGCTTGAAATGTTCAGTGAAAACTTCGGACTCATTGATGAAAACGCATCTTCTGTAAAATACACATACGAAATAGACGGTGATACGCTGAATCTCACGTATATTGATACAGGAGAAAAAGAAGTTTATTCACGTGTAAAAGAATAATAAAAAACTCCCGATTGATTTCGGGAGTTTTTTTATCAGTTGTTGTTATCTATAATATTGCTTATGTCAACAGGCTGTCCGTCTGCCCAAAGACCTTCAAGCTTGTAGAATTCCCTTGCATCCTTGCAGAACACGTGAACAATAATATCTGAATAATCAAGAATTATCCATGTATTTCCTGTATCAGATTCTCTTCTTGCAGGTTCAATTCCCTTCTGTGAAAGCTGAAATTCAACCTCATCTGCAAGAGTTCTTGCGTGTGTATTGCTGGTACCATTCACAATCACAAAGTAGTCAGCAAGAATTGTAAGATCACCGATTTTAAGTGCCTGTATGTCCTCACCCTTCTTTGTGTCAAGAGTTTTCACTATAAGTTCAAGTTTTTCCTGTGTATTCATTTTCTTTTCCTTTCCGAAGTTTATCTTACCGCTTTAGCAGGATCTCTCTTTGGTTCTGTCGAATCCTCAATTTCCTCTAAAGTTGTTCCTGTATCGTCATATACATTATATGTGTGATTCTTTACAAGTTCAACAATCGAAGTCATACTTGCTGTCATAATTTTTTGATATGGTCTGAAATAGGCATTAAGCATATCTATTGTCTCAAACTTATGAACTGAATATACATCATATTCTTTTCCGTCGGGGGCATAGTATTTTGCGCCTTCCCCTGGAACCATATTTACCTGCACATCATCCATTGATAGAGTTGATGCAAAATCAGCAAGCATACTTATATTCTCAAGCGTCATGTCGGTATATATATATTCATTATTATATATTTCCTTCATGTAACTGTAAAGTTTCAGTTTTCCCTCATCATTTACTATACTGATGAGTTTATTCATAGCCGCCGCCATAAATCTTCTCTGATTCTGCATTCTTCCGATATCACCTTCAAGCCACTCTCTTCTGAATCGAATAAACCATTCAGCCTGTGCGCCGCTGAGAACAATATCTCCTGCAGGGATTATCTTATCAGCCTCATAAACAATCTCATTGTCAATGTGTATAGGAATTCCGCCTATAAGGTCGACCATATCTACAATATCATAGCATACCGTTGTGATATATGCGTCAATCGGTATTCCAAAATTCTCCTGAATCGCATTTACTACACGCTGTACAGGGGGATTAACATAAGGATTACCCATTGTATATACGCTGTTGATTTTTCCTGTTGCACTTGTTGTATAATCAGGCAGACAGCAATCTCTCGGAACCTGTAATATATTTAGTTTTCCGTGTCCTATATCAAACTGACAAACCCATATTACATCAGTATTGAAAACATCTTCATCAAATCCAAGCAGTAAAACGCTGAACTGTCCTTCAACAAGCTGAGGCAAATCAAGACCATCAGAAAAATCTTCATCTACCTTTTCTTCATCAATCTGAATGTCAGCCTTTGTCTTGTCAATCTTACCCTCAACACTTACAAGCGGCTGCCAGTTTTTAAAAAGGTACATCGCAGATACTCTTTTCTGTGTTACAGAATCTCTGAATATAGGCATATAAATCACAAGAAGACATATCATCACCAGACTCATCAAAACAGACAGCAATGAAATAAGCAAATCCACGTTACCCTTTTTTTTGACTTTTTTGTTTTTTTCCTTACTCATATTCTTCTTTTCCCCGTCCTTACGTTTTTTTCTTGTGTCTGATTCTGCAAACACACGTTTTTTCAGAACAAGATTACCTGAGACAGGCCGATTTTCAGAGTTTTCTTCGATTTCAGTAATCTCATACTCCGACTCTTTAACCGTCTCAGCCTCCGAATATTTTTCCCAGTCTATCGGCTTAGCCTCATATTTTCCCATGTGACTGCCTTTTTTCATACTGTCCGAATCAATACCATAGACATAGTTTTTTCTTGCGACATGACTTCCGCCATATTTTTTCGTTTCAGGTTCGGGACCTTTAGTCGGATCAACATTAACAGATGTTTCCCTGTTTACAAGTTTAAGAGGTCTGACTTTTTTCTTTTTATCATTTTGTTCAATATCAGAGTTCCTACCGTTCTGCATAATCTGAATCCTCTCTCCTTAACCGCTGAATTATTCGTCTTTCTGTAATCTGATATAAAAATTATATCCCTCAACGGTACATAGCGGAATCATACCGCCTTTCTTCACCACAGACTTTATTGAGAAAGCAAACGCTTCAAGCATTGCCTTATTCAAATCCGAATAGGCAAGTTTTCGCATCTTGTCAACATCCTTATAATCTCTGTCGGCTGAAACAAGATCTCCCATATACACTATTTCTTCAAGTCTGGACATTCCTGCCCTTCCTACCGTATGAAAACGGATTGAATTAAGAATGTCAATATCTTCTACACCAAAATTACTCTTAACAAAACTTGCACCCGCAATAGCGTGCCATAACGAACGTGTTTCAAGTTCCTCACGACAATACGTAAATCCGCTCTCAATAACAATCTGCTTCTGTTCCTCCGCAGGAAGTTCTTTGCATATGTCATGAAGCAGACCTGCAAAATAAGCCTTATCAGGATCTTCACCATATTTAAGAGCCAGTTTTTTACACTCAGCCGCAACATTTACCGAATGCTGATAGCGTTTAGGTGAAAGCTGCTCTTTAAGAAATTTCTTTTTGACATCAGGATCGTAAAGCATTTATTTCACCTCTCCCTTCTTTCAGGAATACAGATTTTCCATTTTAATATATTGTACTACATTTTCATCAAGATAGCAAGAGAAATCTTCATTTTTAAATATTTTTTTTCTGATTTCAGTTGAAGATATTTCCAGAGGTTCTGTTTTTCCTATAAAAACTTTTCCATATTTCCGCAGTTCTTCTGCTTTTTTTTCAAGTTTCGGAATGTCTCCGTCATTTCTTGAAACAACGGCAAGTGTACAGATTTTCATTATATCCTCAAATCTGTACCATTTGTCAAAGCACATTAACATATCACTTCCGACAAGAAGAAAAAGCTCGTCATCGGGATATTTTTCACGAAAATACTCTGCCGTATAAATAGTGTAGCTTACTCTGTCAGAATTAATTTCATAATTGCTCACTTTAAGTCTTTTGTCACACATCCCTGCAAGTCTCAGCATTTCAAGTCGGCTTTCAGAAGATACATATTCATCACTTGAACGATGCGGAGAAATCTTTGACGGAACAAGAAAAACCAAATCCAGCCCGAATTCATCAGCCGATTTTACTGCAAGATGAATATGTCCGTTGTGTACAGGATTGAAGCTTCCCCCGAATATACCGATTTTCATTTCTTATCAGCCTTCGGTATTCCCTCAATTACAGGGTCTTTCGGATTTTTCTTAAAAAGAACAAATTTTGAACCGATTACCTGAACAACCTCTGATTCTGTCATTTCAGCAACTGCATCAGCCGCTTCACGTGCTGTCCATCCTGAATTATCGAGAACTTTAAGCTTTATAAGTTCTCTTTTTCTGAGTGCCTCGGCTATATCTCTGCACATGGCCTCAGTTACTCCGCCTTTTCCTACCTGATAAATTGTATCATATTCTGATGCGATACCTCTGAGGTACGCTCTCTGTTTACTTGTAAGCATTTTTTTCTCCTGTTCTGTTTTTATTTTTCACTTATGAATGCAAATAGCTTTTTAAGAGCTTCTCCTCTGTGGCTGATTGCATTTTTTTCCTCAGATGACATTTCAGCAAGTGTTCTGTCTCCGACCATGAATACAGGATCATATCCGAATCCGTTTGTACCCTTTTCCTCATAGCCGATTTTTCCTTCGCAGACACCCTCAAAATGTGACTTGTTTCCCTCTGTATCAATAAGTGTTATGTCACACTTGAAACGTGCTGTTCTCTTATTATCAGGGACATCCTTCATCTCATCAAGAAGCTTTCCACATTCTTCACCTTTTGGTGCATATCTTGCCGAATATACTCCGGGACCACCGTCAAGTGCATCAACACAAAGTCCGCTGTCATCCGCAATTACAGCTGTTTTTTCTGAATTATTCTCAGCAATTGCATTAAACACAGCCTCTGCCTTTATCTCAGAATTGTCATGGAATGTCTTTCCGTTTTCATCAGGATCAACATTTACACCTGCCTCACCCTGTGACTGTACCTTAATCCCGAGTGGTTCAAATATTTCACAGATTTCTCTGAGTTTGTTTTTATTGTTTGTCGCAACGGTAAGTATATTTATTTTTTCCATTTTTACTTATCCTTCTTTCCGAAAAGTCTGCTGAAGAATCCCTTTTTCTTTTCAGGTGCAGGTGCTTCCTCAGTCTTTTCTTCCTCAGCGTTTTCCTCTGTTGATGAATCTTCTGCTGCGATTTCTGATTCTTCGGATATCTCAGTTTCCTCATCAACAGCTTCTTCTGTTTCCTGTGTTTCAGAAACAGGTTCATTCAAGCTGACTTCCTCAGCCTGTATTTCTGATTCATCATTCTCAGCATCATTTTCTGATTCTTCTGCAGAAACAGTATCTTCTTCGGCATTTTCCTCTGAAACTGAGATTTCTTCTTCAACTGTTTCTGTTTCGGATTCAGATACTTCCTCTTCAGTTATGTTTTCTTCATCTGCATCTGAAATTTCTTCTGTAATCTCTGCTTCGGCATCATTTTCAGATTCCTCTGATTTGCCGAACCAACCTGCAAATAATCCCTTCTTTTTCTTTTCAGGCTCAGGAGTCTCAGCAGATTCATCTTCTGTTTCCTCTTCTTCAGTTTCAGCTGTTTCTTCAATAATCTCCTCTGCTGATTCCTCAGTTTCCTCAGAAATATCCTCTGTAAGATCTTCTGTTTCTTCCTCAGTATCATCATCGGCTGTATACTCTGTATCAAAGAGTGCATCAACAAACATTCTGCTGTTGAAAGGCTGTAAATCATCAATTTTCTCACCGACACCGATAAGCTTTACAGGGATTCCGAGTTCGTTCTTGATTGAAATTACAATACCGCCCTTTGCTGTACCATCAAGTTTTGTAAGCACAATACCCGAAATCGGAGCAGTTTCGCTGAAAAGCTTTGCCTGACTTACGGCATTCTGTCCTGTTGTTGCATCAAGCACAAGAAGAACCTCTCTCGAACACTCCCCTGCCTTGTTATCTATGATTCTGTTAATTTTTGCAAGTTCGTCCATGAGGTACTTTTTATTGTGAAGTCTTCCTGCTGTATCAATGATAACAACATCACAGCCTCTTGCCTTTGCCGCTTCAATTGCATCATACACAACAGCACCCGGATCGGAGCCCTCAGCGTGTTTAACAATGTCAACACCTGCTCTCTCCGTCCATACTTCAAGCTGATCTATAGCCGCAGCTCTGAACGTATCAGCCGCCGCAACAAGAACCTTCTTACCCTCTTCCTTAAACTGATGGCACAGCTTACCGATTGTCGTTGTCTTACCTGCACCATTTACTCCGATTACCATTATTACTGCCGGTGATACTGAAAGATCGAGTCCTGTATCATCTCCCATAATTTCAGAAATTACTTCGTGAATAAGCTCCATAATTGCTTTCGGATCAGTAATTCCTCTTTCTTTTATTTTCTTTCTGAGTCTGTCACAAATTTCCTCGGATGTTTCAACTCCGATATCACTCATTATCATCTGTTCTTCAAGTTCTTCAAACAGCTCTTCATCAATCTTTGTGAATGAGTTAAAAATCCTCTGAAGTCCACCAAAGAAATTATCTCTGGTTTTACGCAGACCATCGGCTATCTTCTGAAAAATTCCCATTTTAACCTCCCGCTATTTACTGTATGTCAGCTACATCTTCCTGAAAATCCACCTGCTCCATTTTAAGCAGTTTGGAAATTCCGTCCTCCTGCATGGTTACACCATAGAGAACATTAGCTTCTTCCATTGCACTTCTTCTGTGGGTTACAAGCACAAACTGTGTTGTATCTGTAAAGTTTTTCAGATACTGTGCATATTTTCTTACATTTACCTCATCAAGTGCCGCATCTATCTCATCGAGAATACAAAAAGGTGCAGGGCGCAGCTTGAGAATTGCAAAATAAATCGCAATCGCCACGAATGACTGTTCTCCTCCCGACAGAGAAATAAGGTTCTTGATTACCTTTCCGGGAGGCGCAACACTTATCTCAATTCCCGATTCAAGTATATTTTCCGGATCTGTAAGTATAAGTTCTGCCTTTCCGCCTCCGAAAAGCTCTGTAAATATACTTTTGAAATTTGAATTGATTACTGCAAAGCTTTCAGAGAAAATTCTGCACATTTCCTCAGTAAGTCCGGCAATTATCTTTTCAAGCTCAGATTTTGATTTTTGAATATCCTTCATCTGTGCCGACATGAATTCATATCGCTCTGAAACTTCACGATACTCCTCAATTGCTCCTACATTTACATTGCCAAGAGACGTTATTTTAGCCTTAATTTCTCTGAGTTCCCGCTGTGCCGCCTGTAAATCATCAAGCTTCTCTGCAATTGCCGCAGCTTCTGAACGTGTCATTTCATATACTTCAAGAAGCTGTTTTATAATATTATCGCTGTCACGGCATACAGTCTCACGCCTTTCTTCAAGTCGTGTAATTTCACCGGAAAGCCTTTCCTTTGCATCATTAAGCTGTTTGAGTCCGCTTCTTATTTCGTTAACAAGTCGATTCTGCTCTGTGTGCATCTGCTGGAAACGGTTAATCTGTGAAATATATTCATCTGTATGAGATTTCATTCCCTCAAGTTCTTTCTGAATTCTCTCAATTTCACTTTTTTTAGCAATAATAAGCTGTTCCTGTCGCTTTATCTCATCAGTATACTGTTTACCACCGTTTCTTATGCTTTCGATACTTTCGATACTGCGTTCAATTTCAAGTTCCTGTGCCTGAATATCTTTTACAAGCTCCATGTCCCTGATTTTAAGCTGAGACAGTTTCTCTGAGAGTTCAGCTCTTTCGATACGAAGTTTCTCTCTGTCATTCTGTCCTTTTGCAAGACTGTTTTCAGCTTCTGCAATTCTGCTTTCAAGTTCAGCCAATGCATTTTCAGAATCTTCGATGATTTTTTCGGCATTAAGTATTTTCTTTTCTGATTCAGTAACAAGTCTTTCTGAATTCTCCGACTGTGAACAAATCTGTTCAACAAGTGAATCCAGACTTGAAAGTTCAGCACCAAGCCTTACAAGTTCATTTTCACAATCAGTTTTCTCCGACTTTGCAGCTTCGATATCATATCTCAGCTTGTCGGACTCTGCCCTGAGTTTATCTGCCTTTGAACTGAACGCATCACGCTCCGCTGTTATTTTCTGAATCTCTGCATCAAGCTTTTCAATTTCATTTTTACGTGTGATTATTCCGCCGGACTTCTGAGCCGAGCCTCCCGTAAATGAACCACCCGCATTGATTATCTGTCCGTCAAGTGTTACGATACGGAATCTGTATCCGTATTTTTTTGCTATAAGAGTACCTGTATCAATATCCTCCGCAACAACTGTCCTTCCGAGAAGTGATGAAAAAATACCGCTGAATTTTTCATCAAATCCGATTATCCTGTCAGCAGGCGCAATAAATCCCTCACAGCTTTCAAGCCCTCTTTCACTAAGTTCCCTTCCGCTTACCGAGGTTATCGGAAGAAACGTTGCTCTTCCGCCCTTTTGCTCTTTCAGAAAACGAATACATCTTTTGGCTGTATCCTCGTTTTCAACGATGACATTCTGCATTGCACCGCCAAGTGCAGTTTCAATTGCAACCGCATACTGTGGTTCTACACTTATATTCTGAGCAACGGTACCAAAAATTCCGCTGATTCTTCCTTGTTTTGAGGCTTTTAGAATCTGCTTTACGCTTCCTGCAAAGCCCTCCATATTGTTTTCAAGGTCGCTGAGAATCTTTCTTCTCTGCTGTTTTTCTTTAAGTTGAAAAAGTACATTCTCAAAATCAGCCTTTGCCTGTTCAAAACCATTCTTTCTTGAAGTATAAAGTCTCTCAAGTCCGATGAGTTTATTTTTAAGTTCCTCCTGAATGGACTTATTCCTCTCTGAGAGTTTCAGATTCTCTTCCTTTTTATTCCTGTATCCTTCAAGTGCCCTTTCGGTATCACTGCTGTTTTCCCTGAGTTCCTCAAGTCTTGAATTTTCTTCACTTATCGTCTTTTTGGCTGATTCACAGGCAAATGTAATTTCACTTTTACGGATATAAAGCCCGTTTATATCGTTACCTGCCTTTTCAACACTATCTCCGAGAATGCTGTTTTCTTTCTCAGCCGTTTCAAACTTTCCGTTTACTTCGTCAATTTCATTTTCAAGCTGTTTTCTCAGATCTCTGAGTTCTTCAAGTTTCTTTTCTGCATTCTTACTCTGCTGGACGAGATCCTTTTCATTTTTCTTTGAATCTTCAATAGATTTTCTTGCATTCTCAGCAGCGTCTTCACAGTATTTTATATCATTCTGGAATACAGCAATATCAGCCTTTTTATCTGATGAAAGCTGTTCTTCCTCAAGCATTTTCTTTCGCAGTTCATCTGAACGGATTGTGCATTCCTGCATCTTTCTGAATCCGTCCTGCAGTTTTTCTTCCTGTTTCTGAATATCGTTTTCCGTATTCTCATATTCACTCTGTCCTGAAAGAATTTTTGAATCAAGCTGTTCCTGTGAATTTTTCAGTTCATCAAGTCTGTTAATCCATACTGATATTTCAAGTTTCTTTCTTTCCTCAGCAAGCTTTATGAATTTCTCTGCCTTCTGTGCCTGAGTTTTCAGCGGTCCGACTCTGTCTTCAAGTTCGGATATAATATCTGTAAGTCTGACAAGATTTTCCTGCGCCGCTGATAGTTTTCTTTCCGCTTCAAGCTTTTTATATCGGAATTTTGAAATTCCCGCCGCTTCTTCAAATATATCACGACGCTCATTGCTTTTTGCTCCAACGATTTCAGCGATTCTTCCCTGTCCGATAATAGAATATCCGTCACGTCCGAGACCTGTATCCATGAAAAGCTCATTTATATCTTTAAGACGGACATTTTTTCCGTTTATCATATATTCGCTGTCACCGCTTCTGTAAAGTTTTCTTGTAACAGCAACCTCATCCTCATAATCGCTCAATGTCCTGTCGGTATTGTCAATATTCAGCGTAACTGCGGCAAAACCCATAGGCTTTCTCGCAACAGTACCGGAAAAAATAACGTCCTCCATCTTATTTCCTCTGAGAGTTTTGGTTGACTGCTCTCCGAGAACCCAGCGGACTGAATCACCGATATTACTCTTTCCGCTGCCGTTCGGTCCTACAACAGCTGTAAGTCCCTTGTCAAATGTAAGGCTTATCTTGTCGGGAAACGACTTGAATCCCTGTATCTCAAGTGATTTAAGGTACATTTATTCACCTCTCAGTTCGCATTGATATTTTGGTATGCTTTCATCTCCGATAACTTTGATTTCAATACCCTTCTGCGAGAAATAGTTATAATTTGACTTTTTATGTCCCATAGCCCTGCTGATACACGAAGGAGATACAGCAATCACATACTTACCCTCTCCTCTGCCACCTATGCAGAACTGAATATTATATCTGTAAATCAGACCTTCACAAAGTTCTCTGAACGCAGGGTGATAGAATCCTCCAACCATATCCCTTTCGACAAATTCACTTGCATGAAGTCCGCATTTTATTACTCTTATTCCGTTTCCTTCAAAGAGAATCATTGCCGCCGCTGACATTTCAACAGCCTTTTCAAATCTGAACGGCACATATTCCCCTGTTTCAATCAGTTCACCGAGTTTCGTTCCTCTCAGAACAACAACAGGGTATATCCTCACAGTATCGGGCATAATTGCCGAAATTCGTTCCATTGTCAGCTTTTCATCCTGTTCCGTACTTCCGTAAAGACCAACCATCATCTGCAAACCCAGTTCAAAACCGAATGCTCTTATTAATTCAGAAGCATTGACAACATCCTCCGAAGAATGCCCACGCTCATTGAGTTCAAGAACCTTATCGCTCATTGACTGCGCTCCAAGTTCAATTGCAGTAACTCCATATGCTTTAAGAATTCCGAGAACTTCAAAATCAATACAATCGGGACGTGTGGAAATTCGGATTCCTCTGAATTTCCCGTCACCGATAAAACCCTTTGCGGCATCAAGCAGTTCGCACATATATTCACGTGGAATTGCTGTAAAACTGCCGCCGAAAAATGCTATTTCCGTATTTTCGGGGGACTTTATTTCGCTGAGTGCCTTTTCGCATATCTCACGAACTTCCTCTCCCGTCGGAACATGCTGTGCGCCGCTGATTGTTCTCTGATTGCAGAAACTGCAGGTATGAGGACAGCCCATGTGAGGAATAAAAATCGAAATATTAGAATGTTTCATATCCCATAAGCTCCAGAGCCTCTTTTGCTGCAAGCTGTTCAGCTTCCTTTTTGCTCTTTCCCCTTCCCTTGCCGATAACCTGTGAGTTTAGACATACTTCAACTACAAATATCTTGTTATGGTCGGGACCTTCCTCACCTATAAGGACATATTCAACCTTTTCTTCGGGATTCTTCTGTACAATCTCCTGTAATGCTGTCTTGAAATCCGTAAATACGAATTTAGTAACATCTCCGAGATTATTAGGAATGAATTTCAGTACATGACGCTTTGCATATTCCATTCCTCCGTCGAGGAAAATAGCCGCAATTACTGCCTCAAAAGCGTCTGCAAGAATAGAAGGACGTTCTCTTCCTCCTGTATTTTCCTCACCTTTTCCGAGAAGAATATACTCTCCGAGATGTATTTTCTGTGCAAATCTGTGAAGTGATTTTTCACATACAAGTGCGGCTCTCAACTTAGTGAGATCACCCTCCTGATTATCTCTGAGGTGGGTGAAAAGATACTCTGATACAACGATTGAAAGAACGCTGTCACCGAGGAATTCAAGCCTTTCATTGCTTCCACCTGTATTTTTTCTTTCATTTGCGAATGAAGAATGTGAAAGTGCCTGATATATAAGACTTTTATTTCTGAACTGATAATCTATTTCTTTTTCAAATTTTTCAATAAGTTCAATATCCATTTCTTTCTCCCATTCATAGGAATTATGAATTTTTCTTTGAAATCTCAGCTGTATAATCGGCAATTGCCTGTGTCATGTTTCCGCTGACACATTTCTCAGCCTGTCTTACAGCGTTGAAAAATGCGGTTCCGTCAGAACTTCCGTGTGCCTTGATTACAGGCTTCTTAACTCCGAGAAGTGCCGAGCCGCCGACTTCCTTATAATCCATCTGCTTTTTGAACTGCTTTATTTTGCCGATTGAGAACATTGCTCCCAATGTTCCTGCTCCCGAGAAAATCCATTTAAGCTTCTTTGCAAAAAATGAACCCATACCCTCGTAAAGCTTGAGTGCAATATTTCCTGTGAATCCGTCGGTTACAACTACATGACATTCACCCTTCGGCAAATCTCTTGCCTCAATGTTTCCAATAAAATTAAGTCCTGAATTCTGCAAAAGCTTGTTTGCTTCAATTTCAAGCTCTCTTCCCTTTGTTTCCTCTGCACCGATATTGAGAAGTCCGACTTTCGGATTTTTTATTCCCATAACCTTTTCCATGTATGCGCTTCCCATAATTGCAAACTGAACAAGCATTTCAGGACGGCATTCTGTGTTCGCACCTGCATCAAGAAGAATAAAGCTTCCTTTGTCAGCAGGTAAAACAGGGGAAGGTGCAATTCTTTTTATTCCCTTGATACGTTTTACTATGAAAGTCGCACCCATTACCAATGCACCTGTACTTCCTGCCGATACGAAAGCATCTCCCTTATCATCTGCAAGAAGCTGCAATCCGAGTGCCATAGAGGTATTTTTTCCCGATTTTATTATTTCACCGGGTTCCTCATGTATGTCAAAAACCTCGTCTGTATGTGCGATTTCTATTTTTTCAAGACTGATTCTGTTTTCTTCAGCACATTTCTTTATTTTTTCTTCATTTCCTGTGAGTAAAATTTCAGTTCCGAGTTCTTTAACTGCTCTTTCACAGCCTTTGAGAACTTCAAGCGGTGCATGGTCTCCGCCAAATGCATCAACTATTATTTTTGACATATTCTGCCCTTTCCAATTCTTTTTTCAAAGATTCAACGGCTCTGTTTGCATAAACACCGTATTTTTCCTTCTTATCCTTTATTCTTACTCCGATATCGGGAAGTATTCCCATATTTGCCCCCATAGGCTGGAATTTCCCGTCATTATACGTGTCACTTATATAGTTTGACAATGCACCAAGCATTGTATCCGACGGGAGTTTAACAGGTTCAAGTCCGAGTATTTTTCGTGCAAGTGCAGTACCTGCAATTATTCCGCTTGCCGCTGACTCCATATATCCCTCAACACCTGTAATCTGTCCTGCAAAATAAATATCAGGATTATTTCTCATCGAAAAATCAGAATTGAGAAGAACAGGGCTGTTGATGAATGTGTTTCTGTGCATTACTCCGTATCGTATAAATTCAGCGTTTTCAAGTCCCGGTATCATTGAGAATACTCTTTTCTGTTCACCAAATTTAAGATTTGTCTGAAATCCCACAAGATTAAACATTGTACCCTCACGGTTTTCACGTCTTAACTGTACAACAGCGTATGGACGTTTTCCTGTTCTCTTATCGGTGATTCCCACAGGCTTCATAGGGCCGAAACGCATTGTATCCTCGCCCCTTGATGCAAGAACTTCAATAGGCATACATCCCTCATATACGCTGAAAGGATGAGTTTCAAAATCCTTTAACTGTACCTTTTCAGCTTTGACAAGCTCACGATAGAACGCTGTATACTCCTCTTTGTCCATAGGACAATTTATATAATCTGCTTCCCCCCTGTCATATCTTGATGCAAAGAATACCTTTTCCTTATCAAGACTTTCAAATGTGACAATAGGTGCGGCAGCGTCATAAAAACTAAGTCCCTCGCCACAGAGTTCCCTTATCTTTTCAGCCATTGCTCCCGATGTAAGTGGACCTGTTGCGATTATTGTCTTTCCTTCGGGGAGTTCCGTTACCTCTTTTGAAACAACTTCAATATATTCATTTTCCTTGATTTTCTGAGTAACGCTGTCTGAGAATTTCTCTCGGTTTACAGCTAATGCGCCTCCTGCCTCAACCGAGTTTTCCTTCGCACATGGTACTGTAAGAGAACCAAGCATTTCCATTTCTGCTTTCAGAAGTCCCGCTGCTGATTCAAGTCTTGCAGCTTTAAGTGAATTTGAACAAACCAACTCTGCAAATCCGCTGTATTTGTGAGCAGGAGAATATTTCTCAGGCTTCATCTCATAAAGCTTAACCTTAATTCCATAAGATGCAAGACTCCATGCAGCTTCACAGCCTGCAAGTCCCGCACCGATTACGTTTACTGTCATTTTTTCAGCTCTCTTTCATATCCGCAGCTTTCTTCTTCACATACGAGTTTTCCTGATTTTCCACCCTTTGTGAAGAGTGTTCTTCCGCAATTAGGACATTTTTCAGATGTTGGCACATTCCATGTCATGAAATTACAATCAGGATATCCCTCACATCCGTAAAAACTTCTGCCCCTCTTTGATTTTTTAAGAAGCATTTTCTTTCCGCATCTCGGACAACTTCCTTCGGTTTCTGTTACAATCTTTTTGGTATTTGAACACTCAGGGAATCCCGGACAAGCAAGGAATTTTCCGAATCTTCCGAATTTAATTACCATGTTTTTTCCGCAGAGTTCGCAAACGACATCTGTTTCCTCATCAGGAACCTTAACCTTCATACCCTCCATAGCTTCCTCAGCTTTTGTAAGAGTAGATGAGAAGTCGTCATAGAATTCATGAAGTGTTTCAACCCAGTTTTTCGTACCGTGTTCAACCTCATCAAGCTTATTTTCCATATCAGCAGTAAACTTCGCATCAACGATATTTCTGAAATGATTTTTCATGAGTTCTGTAATGACCTCACCAAGATTTGTAGGTTTAAGCTGTTTCCCCTCATGCTCCACATATCGGCGGTTTGAAATTGTTGTAATTGTAGGAGCATAAGTACTTGGTCTGCCTATACCGTTTTCTTCAAGAGCCTTAATAAGTGAAGCTTCTGTAAATCTCGGAGGCGGCTGTGTAAAATGCTGATTTCCGTCTATTGATTTCAGTTTAAGTTTATCCTGCTCTTTAAGTTCGGGGAGCATCTTTTTGTTCTCCTCGGCGTTATCGGAGGTTTCAACATAAAGAACTGTAAACCCGTCGAATTTTACTGAATATCCCGATGCTCTGAAAGTACATCCGTTAGCATCAATATCAACCGACACTGTATCAAGAAGTGCGTTTGCCATCTGACTTGCAATAAATCTCTCCCATATAAGCTTATAGAGCTTGTACTGGTCTGTTGTAAGACTCGACTTAACTCTCTCCGGTGTAAGATCCGGTGTAGAAGGTCTTATTGCCTCATGGGCATCCTGAGCGTTATTCTTTGTTTTGAAATTTCTTGGTTTATCCGGAAGATAGTTTTTTCCATACACAACCTCGATATACTGTGCAGCAGCAGCTTTTGCTTCATCCGAAATACGAAGGCTGTCTGTTCTCATATATGTGATAAGACCTACTGCGCCTATTCCTTCAATATCAACACCTTCATAAAGCTCCTGTGCAGCTTTCATTGTTCGCTTTGCGCTGAAACCGAGTTTCTTTGAAGCTTCCTGCTGCATTGTTGAGGTAATAAACGGAGGTGAAGGCTGTTTCTTTGTGATTTTCTTCTTTACAGATGTAACTGTATATTCAGCATTTTCAAGCCTTTTAAGGAGATTATCCGCACTTGACTGATTCGGGATTTCAAGCTTTTCACCATCAACTGAAACAAGTGATGCATCGAAAACCTTTCTTGAACCCGGAGCAGTAAATTTTGCATCTATCGACCAGTATTCCTTAGGGACAAATTCTCTGATTTCATTTTCCCTGTCAACAACAAGACGCACAGCAACTGTCTGTACACGTCCCGCAGAAAGTCCTCTTTTTACCTTTTTCCAGAGGAACGGACTAAGCTGATAGCCGACAATTCTGTCGAGAATTCTTCTTGCCTGTTGTGCATTTACAAGGTCAACATCTATTTTATGCGGATTATTCATTCCGTTCTGAACACCTGTTTTTGTAATCTCGTTGAATGCAACACGATTATCGTCATTCATATCGAGTTTAAGCATCTGTGCTATATGCCATGATATAGCCTCTCCCTCTCGGTCAGGGTCGGTTGCGAGATAAACCTTATCGCACTTCTTCGCACGTTTTTTGAGGTCTTTAATTACATCACTCTTGCCCTTCATATCTATATACTGAGGCTTGAAATCATTTTCGATATCAACACCCATTTTTGATTTCGGAAGGTCTCTTATATGCCCCATTGATGCAATTACTTCAAATCCCTTGCCGAGATATTTCTGTATTGTTTTAGCCTTTGCAGGCGACTCAACTATAACTAAATTTGACATTTGATTCTTTCTCCTTTCCCCAATGTCGGAACACCCGTATCAAAAAGTTCCATTACAGACAAAGTCCGTACATCTTTCCGGGAAGCGAACAGACTACGCCCATCATTTCCATTTCCGTAAGTTCCATAAGAAGTTCGCCCATATCCAGCGAAAGCTTCTGCGATATAATATCTGCATGGAGACTGTGTTCCCTAAGTAATTCAGCAATATCACGCTGTACACCAGTGAGTTCGCTGAATAATTCGGTATTCTCTGTTTTCTCTGTTTTTTTCTCTATTTCTGTTTCTATCTGTTTCTCAGGTAATGATTCCTTCTTAACCGATGCATCCGATTTAATTTTTAACGAATCTTCTCCGACACTATAAGTATATCCCTCTATGCAATCACTTATGTCATACTGAGAAATAACCTGTTCAATTACGTCCTCACAGCAGTAAAGCGGCAAAGCCCCATCACGAAGGAGTGCTATATTTCCCTGATATTCCTTTGAAAAAATATTCTGAGGAGGCAGACAAAACACATTTCTCCCCTGTTCAGCTGCAAGATTAGCCGTAATAAGTGAACCGCTTATTGCTGATGCTTCAAACACTATTACAGCTCTTGAAACACCTGACAGAATTCTGTTTCTTCTCGGAAAATTACCTCTGTTAGGAGGAGTTCCGGGAGGATATTCCGAAATAATTGCTCCTCCGCTCTGTATTATTGTATTTCTGTATTTTATGTTTTCCTTTGGATAATCATAATCAACACCGCATCCGAGAACACTTACCGTAGGACAGTTTATCTCGGCAGCTGAAAGCTGTGCAGCAATGTCTATACCCATTGCAAAACCGCTGACAATAACAAAATTTATTTCAGCAAGTTCCCTGCATATCTTACGTGCAGCAATTATTGAATATTCTCTTGGTTTTCTCGTTCCGACAGCCGTTATGTTCATAAAACGATTGAGACATCCGATATTTCCAACAGAATAAAGCACTGCAGGAGGATCAGAAATAAATTTCAGATCCTGTGGATAATCCTCTGAATCAAATCCCGTAACACAGATATTCTTGCTTTCACATTCTCTCAGAAAATCAAATGCTCTCTGCAGAGGTGTACTTAGGATATTATTCTTTTCCCTGTCACTGAGACTGATTCTGCATTCTCCTTTTAAATCCTCACAGGCAATTTCAGGCGAACCATAAAATTTTACAGCCTCCCACAGGCGATTGCTTCCGACACCAAAAATCATGGTAAGCCAGAGCCAGTAAACTGTATTATCCATATTCCACCCCGATTCAGTATTACTTTTTATATATCACAACAAAACTCTTTCCCTTCACGATATGTTTAACGCCGACTTTTACAAATCCTGCTTCATATCCGAGTTCAACAAGTTCTTTAGGTGAAAATTTTTTAAAGCCCTTTTCTGTATACGACAGTTTATCAAGCCAGTTCTTCGTATAAACTACATTGTAGAATTTTCCGTTTATTGCAAGACAGCGTTTAATTTCTTCAAGACCTTTAAGTGTGTCATTCCAGAAATATATCGTATTTATTGATGCTGCCGCCCTGAACATTCCTTCTTTATAGGGTAAACTGCAACAGTCACCGACACCGAGATGAAGTCTGCCCTCTCGTTCTGCGCTTCTGTTATTTCTTTCAGCTTCTTTCTTCATATCATCAGAAATATCAATTCCATACAAATCATATTTCTTTTTATTCAGAAGTTTAAGAAGAAATCCGTTTCCATATCCGATATCAAGAACTTTGCTTTTTTCCGGAAGTCTGATGAGCGAAGCTGTCTGAACGTACATTCTGTGATTAATCACATTCATTATAAGACAGCATATTTTCCCCACAATTCCCCTCGGATTTCCAAACTGTGATCCAATGTATTCAGTAAATCCACTCATTTTTTCAGCTCCCACATCAAAATTCCTGCCGCCATAGCAGCATTCAGCGAGTTGATTGTTCCGCACATAGGAATTGTTACACGTCTTGTGCATCTGTGTGACACTTCATGAGGAAGTCCGTTTCCTTCATTTCCGATGAAAACAGCCTGACATTTATCAAATGAACACTCTGTTACCGGAACAGCATCTGCATCAATTACAGCCGCATTTGACGACACATTATTCTTTTCGAGCATATCGAAAAGCCTGTCTGTGTCATTTTCCACAAATATATTCATTCGGAATATACTTCCCATTGTTGCCCTCACAACTTTCGGACTGTAAAGATCACAGCTTCCCGACATTATGATACCATCTATTCCGAGGGCATCAGCAGTACGTATAATCATTCCGGCATTACCGGGATCCTGAACCCCGTAAAGCACAGCATACCGACCATTTTCCCTGAAAGTCATTTTTCTTTCCACAGGTATTCTGCAAATAGCAAACACACCCTGTGTACTGTCTGTTGATGCTATTTTTCTTCCAAGCTCATTTGAAATGACAAGAATCTTTGTATTTCTCAAATCGGCCTGAAAAAGTGCATCGCCATATTTCTCGGCTGCCTGTTCGGTAATTATAATCTGTGAAAGACCACTGTCCTCTCTGATTGCATCCTCAGTAATACGCAGTCCCTCCAACACGAATAAGCCGTATTGAAGCCTCTCTTTTTTTGAAGAAGAAAGCTTACGATACAGCTTGATTACAGGGTTATCTTTAGAAGTAATAATGTTTTCCAACAGTACGGACACCTCCGTATAATTTAGTTTTTCACAGGCACAGAAATTCTGTACCTGTGATTCTAACAAAAACACGCTCTTTTAATAATATAAAGGAGCGTGTCTACAGTTATGATTAAAGAGCAGCCTTTGCCTTTTCAACAATAGCTGTGAAACCTGCTGCATCGTTGATAGCGATTTCAGAGAGCATCTTTCTGTTGAGAGTGATGCCAGCCTTCTTGCAGCCATTCATGAATGTTGAATAATTCATGCCATTCATCTTAGCAGCAGCTGAGATTCTTGCGATCCAAAGCTGTCTGAACTGTCTCTTCTTCTGCTTTCTTCCGATATATGCATAGTTACCTGACTTCATAACAGCCTGTTTAGCCATCTTGAAGTGTTTACTCTTTGAACCCCAGTAACCCTTAGCAAGCTTTAAAGTCTTGTTTCTTCTCTTACGAGTCATCATTGCACCTTTAATACGTGCCATAATCTTATACCTCCAAAATTAAATTGCAAATTACGTTTTCCTAAAATTGATCAATCAATTAAAGATAAGGAACGAGTTTCTTGATAACAGGTGCATTTGCACTTCCTGCAACACCAGCATTACGAGCAATTCTCTTACGCTTTGTATCCTTCTGTGTAAGTCTGTGTCTCTTGTTAGTGTGCTGGTACTTAACCTTGCCACTTCCTGTAACCTTAAAACGCTTCTTTGCGCCTGAGTGAGTTTTTACCTTAACCTTTGCCATTGTATAGTCCTCCTTAATTCAGAACAGGTCAGTTCTTACTTATTTGATTTGGGGTTCACAAACATAACTATGCTGCGTCCCTCCATCTTAGCCGGCTTATCTACAGTACCCGCAGCCGAAACAGCATCCTTGAAACGATCGAGAAGTTCATTTCCGAGTTCAGGATGTGCGATAGCTCTCTTACGGAATCTTACTGAAACCTTGAGCTTATCTCCGCCCTGTAAAAATTTCACAGCCTGGTTAACTTTTGTTTCAAAATCGTGAGTGTCTATTGTTGAGAACATTCTGATTTCCTTAATAGATACAACCTTCTGATTTTTCTTTGCCTCTTTTTCACGTTTAGCCTGCTCAAAACAATACTTTCCGTAGTCCATGATACGACATACAGGCGGTGTTGCCTGTGGAGCAATCTTAACGAGATCGAGCTCCTGTTCAAAAGCTATCTTCTGAGCTTCCTTTGCTGATAAAATTCCGAGCTTCTTTCCCTCAGCGTCGATTACGAGAATTTCCTTATCTCGTATTTCTTCGTTGATCTGCAGTTCCTGTTTGCTAATAATTAAGCACCTCCGACTATAAATTAAAACAAAAATGAGTGCAGAAAATATCCGCACTCACACAATACGCACTTATCCATTATGGTTCAGTAAACATATTGACCGTTTCAGCATTGCCCGACGGTGAGAACGCATAGTTCTGCTTTGTTTTCTATAATATTATACATCATACTTTTGGAATTGTCAAGTATTTTCTTGTTTTTCATCATTCTGCACAAAATCAAAGTGTATATCGCTTAGTTTTTTCACCTCATCCCATAATGCAAACCTTACTCTGTATTTTTTAGGATGAAATAATATGTCATTTTCCTTTTCGTCAAACAGTTCTTCTGCCTTATCATTATCAGATTCCACATTACAAGCAGCAGGAATGCAAAGCGGCGGATACATTACACACCACCAGTTATGTCCTTTCGCTGAACCTATTTTCACCCTTAGCGCACGATAGTTTCCTTCAGGCATTGTAATATCACCGTAAACACGTTCATCAAAAAATGTATCTTCAATTTCAGCGGTTACTTCGTCAAAACATCCGTTTTTTCTCAAAGTCTTTTCAGAAACCGAAATTATTTCAGGAATGCTTTTCCTTAGTTTCTCCTCGGCTTCCTCAATATTTTCATAGTCATCAAATATATCCGCATCAAGCAGTGCATCTCTGACTTTCAGTTTCATTTCCTGATCATAAACGCTGTCCGAATCCGCAAGTATATGGAGTCTTATAACATTATTCCGCAGTTCTTCAAGTTTTCTTCCGTCACGTATAAATGAACAGGTATCAGATATTATTATTGTAAGTACAAGTCCTGCCGCCAAAACAGTTTTTCTGAATTTCATTTCAATCACCTCGGTTATATATTTGGAAGTTTTTAACGTTTTATACATAACCGGGGAAAATATATATTTATTCCATTATCGTTTCAGGCAACGATGTTATTACTCCTGCGTCAAATTTCTGAATAGAAAGCGAATCAGCACCTGTTACGCCATCGCCTTTGTTGAAAACATCTGCATTTATCAATCCGCTTTCGGAAAGCGGATATTTAGTTGTATTTGAAAGGTACTGAAGTATTGCAACAGCATCCGCCATTGTTACAGAACCATCAAGATTTGCATCTCCCGGCACAGACTGAACTCCGCCTCCAATCTTGATATATCCGTTTTTCAGACCATTTTCAAGCAGCCATTCCTGCATCACAAGTCCGTTCTGATCATTAAGTGAATTTTTAAAAACAGTATTTACAAAATCATTATTCGCATTTTCTCTCGTAACCTTTGCAATTTCAAGCGGATAAACATCCCCTGCTTTCACATTGTCAGGAAGTCTTACCGTAACCGAAAACAAATTTCCGTCTCTGCCGTAATTACTGTCAGATGCACCTATAAAACGTATTCCGTTAAGGTCTTTTATTTCATTATCCGAATGGTCATAGTACTGTGAGTATGAAATTTTTGTCATGAGATATTCAGCGGCATTCCCTCTTACAGCAGGGCAGACTCCCTGTTCTTTCCCTACTATTTCAAGTCTGCTGTCGAATGATGTCCAGAATTCCACTGTTGAATATTTAAAATCCGCATTGCTTACTGCAAGCGAAACGGTTACTTCAGGGTTCTTTCTTGCTTCTGAAAGAGTCATTTCAATAACAGGCAGTGAAACAACAGGTTTTACAGCAGAATTCTCTATATCTTCGGATGTTATTGTCTGTGTACTGTTCTCAGCGAATGCTGTATAATTACCACCCAAAATTGTTCCGAAAGCTGAGCATAAAAGAATTGCGGTCAGTATAGATGTTAATTTATTGAGTCTCATAATGTGTTCTCCCATCCTATCAAAGTAATATATTAACATTATACAATGAATTTTCACATACAGCAATAGAAAACTATATATTTTGTAGAAATGCACAAAAATACAGACTCAAATTTGTCACTATAATTCCTGTATCACTTTCCATAACTCAACAGCTGTTTCAGCATTTACTCCTGCTGTCTGTGCAAGTTCTTCAGGTGATGCCTTTTTCAGATTATCTCTTGTTTTGTATTTCAGCATGATTTTTGCCGCTTTTTTCTCGCCGATTCCCTTCACTGTGAGAAGTTCAGAACTGTATGTTTTCTTCTTGTGCTTAGAGTGCATATAACTTACTGAATAGCGATGTACTTCGTCCTGTATCTGAGTTACAAGATTAAAAGCTGATTTCAGATTATTAATCTGAATCTCTCTCCCTCCCGTCGCAATTGCACGAGTCCTGTGTTTATTGTCTTTAACCATACCGAAAACAGGAATATTAAGTCCGAGTTCACGAATCAAAGGTGAAATCGTATTAACGTGTCCCTTTCCTCCGTCAAGCAGAATCAGATCGGGAATTCTTCTGAAATATTCATCCCCCTCCTGATTGATTATGTGCATCAGTCTTCTCCTGATAATTTCATGCATACTTCCGTAGTCGTTCTGGAATTCCTGTTCCTTTACAGAAAACCTTTTATAGGCCTTTTTTAAAGGTCTTCCTTCCTCGAATACAATCATTCCAGCAACCATTGATTCTGATGAAAGATTTGAAATATCATAAGCTTCGATATATTTAGGAGGTTTTTCAAGCCCGAGACTCTGACCAAGTTGTTCAAGCGCAATTACTTCTTTTCCGGTTCTGCTGTTTTTTATAGCCGCATATTCTGCGCTGTTATTTTTGGCAATCCTCAACAGTTCAAAAAGTTTCCCCTTCTGCGGCTGATGGATTTTTACATTTTTTCCCGACTGATTTATAATCATTTCCTCTATAAGTTCTGATTCTTCAGGAATATGATCGACAACAATCAATTTCGGTATATCACCTTTTTCATGATAAAACTGAATCATAAATTCTGACAATAAATCTTCTGAATTTTTTTCAAATTCAAAAACCGCTTTATCATACAACCTGTTTTCACGATACATCAGCACAGAGATATACACTCCATCGTAAAATTCAGCACTTCCGATTACATCGGCTGATTCTACTCCATTATTCATGATTCTCTGCTTTTCTGAGGCTTTCTTTACAGCATTAATTCTGTCTCTCAGAAGTGCCGCTTTTTCAAAATCAAGCTTTTCAGCCGCCTCATTCATTTCATTCTGCATTCTCTCAACAGATTCAGCAGAACCTGATTTTATAAACTCAACCGCCTGATTAACTGTACTGAGATACTCATTTTGACTGATTTTCCCCCTGCAAAGCCCCATACACATTTTAATATGGTAATTAAGACATGGTCTGCCCTTTCCGAATTCCTGCGGAAACCTCTTGCGGCACGTAGGAAGCCCGAAAACACGATTTGCTTCGTTTACAGCTTCTTTCACAATGAAACTGCTTGTATATGGTCCGAGATACCTTCCGTCAGCCTGATTATTTTTCTCATCTGTAATTCTGGGATATTCTTCATCTGAAATTCTTATATAGTGATAACCCTTATCATCTTTCAACAGAATATTATACTTTGGCTTGTGCTGTTTTATAAGGGAACATTCAAGCAGAAGTGCCTCATATTCACTGTCAGTAACTATAAAATCATAATCATATACATTTGACACCATAGCCGCAACTTTCGGTGTATGATCGGGATTTTCACGAAAATAGCTTGTAACCCTGTTTTTCAGATTCTTGGCTTTTCCGATATATATTATTGCACTTTCCTTATTTTTCATTACATACACTCCGGGAGATGACGTAAGTTTTCCCGTTTTTTCACGTAAATACGGAAGTCTTGGATTCATATTTTCCTCACTGTCTGTTAAAATAATCTATTCCCTTGCTTGGTCTGAAATAGGTGCGGATATATCCATCTGTTGATAGTACAACGAACTCGTTGGTGCTTTCAATATAGTAGATAAAGTCCCCATCCTCGGCTTCGGTTTTCGTCAGTGCGGATGGATTATTTATTACATCACTTGCACCATGTTCATATTCATCAGCATTATTATATCCGAAATCATCTCTGAATTCCTCACCATGCTTTTCAAAATGCTGATTGAGAAGTTTGTTGTTTCTGAAATGATATTCAACGTATGAACCGCTTTCCTCATAGTCAGAAAAAGTTTCATCCACGATTTCTTCAACGGAAATTTCATATTCTTCCGTTTCGGATGTTTCTTCAGTTTCTTCTGTAAATCCTTCTTGTTCCTCTGCAATTTCAGTATCAGCCTCTGTTAAAGAATTTTCGTCCGTAACTTCTTCGGATGAAGTAGTAAAAATCACAAGTTCAGAAGAAGATTCCTCCTGAACAATCTGTTCACAGCCCACCGCTGAAGAACACAGACATAACATGATTCCGATTAAAACTGCTTTTTTTATTCTTATTGTCTTCATTACTCAAAACATCTCCTTTAAAAAAACTCCCCGAATAACGGGGAGAATGTCATTTGCCTTTTATTACCGAAATTCCGCTGAACACAAGAAATACAAAAATATCTGAAATGACTATTGTCGCACCAACGGGAGTCGAAAACAGTATTGACAATATTATTCCGACAGCCGCACATACTACTGAGATTACAGATGAACACAGAATTACGTTTCTGAAACTTCTGAAAAGTCTCATGGATGAAAGTGCAGGGAAAATAATCAATGCAGAAATCAAAAGTGAACCAACAAAATTCATCGCAATTACAATTATCAATGCGGTTACAACTGCAATAAGCAGATTATAAGCATCCGCCTTTACACCCGTAGCCTTTGCGAAATTTTCATCAAATGTCACAGCAAATATCTTATTGTAAAAAACAAGAAAAATTGCAACAACAATCAAAGCCATGACAGCACATATCCATACATCCGCCTGTTTAAGCGTAAGTATTGATGAAGAACCAAAAAGCGTACTGCACACATCGGTTGAAATATTTGCAGATGAAGGAAAAATATTCATCAGCATATATCCGACAGCAAGTGCGCCAACAGAAATCATTGCAATTGCCGCATCTCCGTTTATCTTGGTATTCTGTCCCGTTCTCAGAAGAAGAACCGCAGAAATCACCGTCAGAGGCATTACCACAACCATACTGTTGTCAGTCATTTTCAGAACAGATGCAACAGCCATTGCACCAAACGCAACATGAGAAAGACCGTCACCAATAAAAGAGAATCTTTTAAGTACAAGAGTAACCCCGAGAAGAGAGGCACACAGCGCAATTAAAAGTCCGACTATGAATGTATACCTTACAAAACTGAATTCGCTGAAATAATATATAAGCTTATCAACAGATTCACCCATTTTCAAGTTCCTCCGTTTCAAGGAAAGCCTTTCCTTCCCTGCTGTTCATATAATCATCCTTTTTTCCAAAAAAAATCTGTTTCTTTCCAACATGGAGTATATGACTCGCATATTTCACAGCGGCATTGATATCATGCGAAACCATGATAATCGTAATTCCGCTTTTATTCAGTTCAGCAATAAGTTCATAAAGCTCAGTCTGCGCTTTAGGATCAAGTCCTGTTACAGGTTCATCAAGAAGAAGCATTTTCTGTGTCGCACACAATGCTCTCGCAAGGAGAACTCTCTGCTGCTGACCGCCCGACAATTCTCTGTAACAGCGTTTCGCAAATTTTTCTATACCGAGCCTTTTCATTGTCGTATCCGCAAGTTCTTTTTCCTGTTTATTATAAAACGGACGGAATCCCGATTTTGAAAGGCATCCTGAACGCACAATTTCCTGAACCGATGCCGGAAAATCTCTCTGCACAGGAGTTTGCTGCGGAAGATATCCTATATCTCCCGTACTGAATCCGCCGCACCATTCTATTTCGCCGCTCATCTGAGGTTTTAACCCGAGAAGTGCTTTTATCAGAGTACTCTTTCCTGAACCGTTTTCACCGAGAATACAAAGATAATCACCGCTGTTTATGGTGAAATCAAGTCCTGATGTTACGACATTTCCCTCATAACCAAGAGAAACATCTTTGCAAGAAATCTGTTTTTTCATCAGTTGAGTGCCTCTTCCATAACGTCATAGTTTTCAAGCATATATGAAAGGTACGATGCACCCTTATCTGCCTCTTTCTTTGATACAAAGTGCATTGAATTAAGAACCTTTACGTGCTGATTCTTTGTTTCAACGTGTTCAATAATTGTATCTGCAATTGTTGTATCAGTATTTTCAAGAACATATACATAATGTGTCTTGAAATAATCAACCTGTTTCGCAAGTGCTATAACATCACTATATGTTGCTTCTGTTTTGTGCAGACATTTATCTATTGCCGCATAGCAAAGAATATTATAGTCTTTTTCAAAATATCTGAAAGCATTTCTGTCACCAAAAATGAGAGCGTGTTTCTTACAGTCATTGAAAAGGAGTTTATACTCTTTGTCTATTGCAGTCAGCTTACTGTTGTAAGATTCAAAATTACTTCTGTAATCTTCGGCATTTGAAGGATCTTTTTCGCATATTGCATCTGTAATTGATGTACAGAAAAGTTCGGCATTTCTTATTGAAAGCCACACGTGTTCATCAATATCAGGCTCCGGTTCGGGTTCGGTAGTTTTTTCGCCGTTCTCATCTTCCTCAGATTTTTTACCGAGTTTCTTTGTATTGGTTTCTTCCTCTTCAAGTTCAATTGTATCATCACCGAGCAATTCAATCATATTAATAATTTTCATGCTCTGATTCACAGCGCCTCCGAGGATTTCGTCAGCCCATTTTTCCGACTCTCCTCCTGTATAAACAAACACATCACACTTTGCTATCTTTCTTATGTCATTATCATCAGGCTGATAATCATGCATTGAACTTCCGTCGCCAAGCAGATAAGTCAGATTAACATCTTTAACATGATCACCGAGTATCTCCCTGCACCAGTCATATCCGGGAAATACAGTACATACAATACTCAGTCCTCCGTCTGCCTCACCACTATTATCAGAGCATCCGCAGACACCCGTCATTAACATTGTACCGACAAGCAGAGAAGAAATCAATTTTTTAAACATAAAAAATATACCCTCTTACACACCGATGTCGGAAAAATTCACACTCCGACATTCTTAAAATTTCATATACCACACCAATGAAAAATACTGCAAATTCCAAACAAATTTTCCTTTTTGCAGTTTCCAAAAACCTCTCCTGTTTCTCTTACTCAGATGAAAGAATACGAAAAAGACCCTTATACTATCCGATAAATTATTCTAAAATTATACCACATTTCACGCAATATGTCAAGCATTAATGAGTATATAAATCGCCCCTGTAATCAGACTGTCTTACAGCATGATACACAGAAAACAGCCTCAGCACCATTTGTTTTAAGCAATGCGGAAATCTCTGAAAGTGTACTCCCCGTCGTGCATACATCATCAAGAAGTATAATTCTTCTTCCCGCAATTGCTGAAGAATCCGAAACAGAAAATGCATCTCTGAGATTTATCATTCTTTCTTTTTTGCCAAGTTCTTTCTGTGCCTTTGTTTTTCTGTTTTTTATAACGAGTGAATTATCATAAGGAATACCTGTCATTATACTGAGTTCACGTGAAATCAGTTCTGTCTGATTGTATCCTCTTTTTCTTTTGTCTTTAATAAACATCGGAACAGGAATAATTAAATCCGCTTTTATATCTTTAACAATACCGAATACACTCTTCGCAAAGGCATAAGGTGCATTTCCTGATGTTCCGTTTTTCATAAGAATGACTGCGGGTGAGATGCTGTCATTGTACTCGTATGCCGCAAAAAAGCAATCCGCATTTTTAATCCTGAATTTTCCTTTATATGCTGTGAATCTGCTTTCACATAGTTTGCAAAATCCCTCTTCATAACCGATATAGTCACCGCATACCGGACATCTTGTAGGATAAAGAAGATGCAGAACCTTTTTTAGTAATACATATAAAGCTGACATTTAATCATTCCGTTATACAGTTTTCTTCTCTTTTTAGCCTCAGTTCCAAAGAATTTTTCAAATTCTTCATGAGGTGAAATAATGTAACTTCCACGATCTCCGCCTTTTCCGAGAACTCTTCCCATCTTTCTGTAAATTTCCTCGGCTTCACGAAGTTCAAGAAGTCTCTCTCCGTATGGCGGATTACAGATTACAATTGAATTTTCAGGCTGTGTGAATTTTGTAATATCAGCCTGTTCAATACTGATTCTTGATTTTACTCCTGCTTTCTGCGAGTTGTCAATCGAAAGAGTAACAGCATCATCGTCGATATCAAATCCGTATGCATGGAATTTCGCTGTTTTATCAACAAGGTCTATTCCTCTTGTACGTTCTTCTTTCCATATCTTTGAATCAAAACAATTCCATTTCTCAGCCTGAAATCTTCTGTTGATTCCCACAGGGATTTTAAGTGCCTTCATTGCCGCTTCAATCAGCAGCGTTCCGCTTCCGCAGAACGGATCGCATACTATAGTATCAGGTCTTACCCTCGCAAGATCTATAATTCCTGCGGCAAGAGTCTCCTTGATAGGTGCGGCATTAGAGTTTTTTCTGTATCCTCTCTTGTGTAATCCTGTTCCGCTTGTATCAAGATATACAGTTACAATGTCTTTGAGTATACTGAATTTAATCTGCATCGTCGGTCCTGTTTCTTCAAAATAACTTATTCCGTACTTTGATTTAAGTCTTTCAACTGCCGCTTTCTTTATAATAGACTGACAGTCAGGAACACTGTGCAGCTGTGAGTTCAGAGAATAGCCCTTTACAGGGAAAGCATCCTCTTTTCCGATATATCTTTCAAGTTCAATCGCACGTACACCCTGAAACAGTTCCTCAAATGTAACTGCTTTGAATTCTGCAAGTTCAATAAGGACTCTTTCTGCTGTTGAAAGACAGATATTCGCCCTCGCAATAAGGTTTTCATCCCCTGTGAAACTGATTTTTCCGTCGCTTACCTTGAGGTCAGTTCCGCCTATTTTTGTAATTTCATACTTTAATACGCTTTCAAGTCCGAAATGACACGGACAGCTTAATCTTATATTGTTCTCCATAAATAACACCTCAATTTACAAGAACCTGTCCATATCTTCAATGGACAGGTTCTTCGTTTCTTTATTTTACCAGAGTTCGTCTCCGGCACCGTCGTCAACCACATAACCAGGCTCACCACTATCGCCGGTATCTGTATATCCGGGATCAACAGTACCTGCGCCGCCCTGAGTTCCTGCGTTAGGATCAGTATATCCGGCATTCGGATCTGTTGTATTTCCTGTTGTACCGTTTGCATTGGTATTCTGATCAGTTGTTCCCCACTGATTCCACTGGTTGTTCCAGTTGTTGTTGTAATTGTTTACATATCCATGTGTACCTGTACATACCGGAGCATTTGATGACTTCCAGTAACCTACAACACCCTTCGGACAATAGTCACCTGCAATCATACCTGTTGCTGTACACATAGGAGCAGAAATTACTTCTGAGTTCGGCTCGAAATCATAAGCGGTATCTGCATAATTTGCCTCAATATAATCACCAACTGCCGCCTTCCAGATGTTTGCAGAATGAATTGAAGACGGAAGTTTGAGCTTTTCGTCATAAAGCTCGTATCCTATCGTTACACCGCTGACAAAATCTGTTGTAAGTCCAACGAATGTAAGGTCATACCAGTTATCTGTTGTACCTGTCTTTCCGCAGAGAACCTTATTTGAAAGTTTCGCACCAGTACCTGTACCGTTATCAACAACATTTTTCAGGAGACGGTTCATAACCCATGCAGTCTGAGGACTTACTGCCTCTCTTGCGTTACCGTCGTTCTGATAAATAATCTTATGGTTGCTGTCTTCGATTCTTGAAACAATATGTGCCTCATTGTAAATACCGCTGTTACCATAAGGAATGTATGCATTTACAAGGTTTTCAAGAGTGATACCGTATGTCAAAGCTCCAACAGTAAGAGGTGAGAAGTCCTCATCGTCAGGATCAAGCTTCATACCCATTCTTTCCTTACAGAACTTGTAGACTTCATGTGGTGTAAGTGTCTCACAAAGCTGTGCAGGAGCAGTATTGAATGACTGCTGAAGGAAATAATAGATATTGTACGTCTGATGTGAAAGATTTGTCACACTGCTTTCGGAATAGTTTGTAGGCCACGGTTTTCCGTCAATCTCCTTGATGGCATCATCCTTGAGCTGTGTACCCCAGTGAATTGTATCTGTTTCAAGTGCGAGACCGTATGTAGAAATCGGCTTCATTGTAGAACCAATCTGTCTCGGCTCAGTTACCGCATAACTTGCTGAAAGTGAGGAATTCTTTTCTCCCCATGTTCCGATAAGAGACTTTACAGAACCATCATAGTTAAGAGCAATGAATCCTATATGCGGGAGATACTGCTCAATATTTCCGTCACCATCAACATCTTCCCACTTTTCAACATAACTTGCAGGAATAATATTGTTAATGTCGCTGAAACGCTCCTCCATGAAAGCCTGCATCTGATCATCAAGAGTAGAGTAGATTCTGTATCCGCCCTTGTTTATACGTCTGATTGCTTCCTGCTGATCAATATTGTACTGGCTCATAAGATAAGCTGCAGCCTCATACATCATGGCATCAACTTCCCATGTATAAATCTGCTGAGCGCTTTCCATTTCGTCGATATCAACCTCAGGATGGAGACGCTTGTACTCCTCTGAATCAGTATAAAGAATACGTGTATTCAGATACTGCTGATACTCGTCATAAGTAATCGCACCGTTTTCATACATCTTGTAAAGTACATATCTCTGACGGCTTACATTATTTGAACGTCCGTCAACAATCAGCTTTCCTGTTTCCTCATCGTAAGTTTCAACGAATGGTCCGTAGTAGTTAGGACTCTGAGGAATAGCCGCAAGTACAGCCGCCTCAGGTACTGTCAGATCTTCAACATTTTTTCCGAAATAACGTGTTGAAGCAAGCTGAATACCGTTAATAGGTCCGCCGAAACCGATATAATTAAGATATTCTTCAAGAATCTCATCCTTTGAATAACTCTTTTCAAGCTGCATCGCACTGAAAATCTCTCGGATTTTACGCTGTGGCGAAACCTCATCATCACCTGTAAGGTTTTTAATGAGCTGCTGAGTGATTGTTGAACCACCCTGCTCAGTATCGTAAATGTGAATGAACATATTTACAAAAGCTGCAAAAGTTCGCTTATAGTCAACACCGTCATGAGTGTAGAAACGCTCGTCCTCGGTGTACACAAATGCATCACGAACGTGCTGAGGAATTCTGTCGATTGAAACAGGAATTCTTTGAACGTCAGTCTTGATACTCTGAAGAACAACAAGATCAGTTTTTCCGTTCTCATCCGTCTTGTTGCCGTAGAAATAGGTATCACTTCCCGATTCAAGTTCCTGAAGTGTAATATTCGTTGAATCCTCCATGAAATTAAGTACATATACTGTAAGGGATGTTGCAACAATGGTTCCTGTTATTACCATAACAAGGAAAAGTGAAAGCAGAGTTGTTACAATAACCATAAACAGCTTTTTAAGAATCAGCAAAAAGATATTCTTCTTTTTCTTTTTCTTCTTTTTTCTGACAGGTCTTCCCGTCTGCATCGGAGGAACTCCGAAATTCTGCGGTTCGGGATACGGGGGAACCGCACCGTTATTAAAATTGTTATTATCCGTCATTTCGAGTAACCGTTGGTAACGGCTTCATCTCCTTTCATCTGATTACATATAAGTTATTATAACATATTATTTTCATTTTGTTAAGCATTTAGAAAAAATTTCGTGATTTTGTATAATACATAAAAGAATGGCAACAATAATTACAGTAAATTAAGCAAGGAGCGATAAAATGCGAAGATTTTTCGACAAACGAGTTTATTTAACTCTCATGCTGGGCATAACTGTTTCAGGGTTTATCATCATCTGTACTCTCGGTCAATCTGTTCATCGCCAGAAAGTAGCTGCCCGTACATCCGTATCAACTCCCAAACTTGAACAGCCTGTCTGCATTGTCAGGGAATATAATGGAAAAATCGGAGTTTTTAAAGGTGAAAGCTCAGTTCCGTACAGAATCATAGACTACGATATATCCCTGCTGTCAGACTTCGACCGCACAGAATTATCAAAAGGTGTGGTCATGGAAACAGACTATGAACTCAGGAGATTTATTGAAGATATATCTACCTGATTTCTTTTTTTCTGTCATTCATGTTTTTTTTCTTCTTTTTCTTAACTGAAAATCCAAACTCGCCAAGTTTTCTTCCAAGTGCAAAATACTCACCATGTGCATACGCAGCAAGTCCGCATTGCTGAAGATTAAGCTTGTTTTTACTGTCAATATATTTCTCATCAACATCCACACCGACTATTTCTGCAAGAAACATCGTATGGGTACCCAGAAGTTTCGCTTCCGTCACACGACATTCAAGACTTACAGGACATTCTTCAATAAGAGGTGCGCTAACCTTAACAGCAGGTACCGCATGGAATCCGCAGGCTTTGAATTTATCAGTATTCCTTCCGCTTTTCACTCCGCAGAAATCAGTCTGCTTCACCATCGCAGAAGTTGTAAGATTGATTACAAATTCTCCGCTCTCCTTTATGATATCATGAGAATATCTTTCGGGGCGCACAGATATGTATGTCATCGGAGGATGCGTACATACTATTCCTGTCCATCCTATTGTAAGAACATTCGGTCTTTCAGCCGTACCGCAGGTTACAAGTGCGGCAGGCACAGGAGCAAGCAGGGCACTTCCCTTCCAGAATTGTTTTGCCATGCCTTTTCTCCTTTATTTCATGAATACCATCACGAGAAAGCTGAGTATCATAGCTATCGCCATGATGAGAACAACAATTCTTGTAAACATAGTTTTCTTCGGTTTCATTTCTTTATCCTGTCCTTTCAGTGTCTCTTGCGTGAACGTCTCTTTCTGTCAGGGACGTAATCGCTGTAAAGTTCCTTTTTGTTTCTCTTTCCATACGCCATTTTTTTTCTGTCAGGAGCTGAACGTCTGTTGTCTCTTGAAGAAAATGCCTTTTCCTTTGAACCTGAACCGCCTTTGTAAAGTTTAACCTCTACAGGGTGTCCGTTTATCTTCATCGGATTTGTGGATTCGAGAATATAATCATACTCAGCTTCGGGAACTTCAACCGTAGTATGGTCATCAAAAATATCAATTTTTCCGAAGTCCCTGCCTGACATTCCTGTTGCGTCAACAAGCGCACCAAGAATGAAATTCGGCGCAATTCTTTTGCTTCTTCCGATATTTATATCCACCTTGACTGTCTTTGCACCGCTTTTCTTTCCTTTTTTAAGCTGACGGGGTGCATCGAATTCAGGAAGATTATCAATTTCAGAAGCAATTTTTCCGCTGATAAGTCTTGCAGCAGCTTCCCTGCAATCTATTCCCTGTTCAGCAAGTCTTTCAAGAATCTCATAGGCAATATGCGTACTATCGGACATCTGTGCAATCTCGCTTACCATTTTTTCTGTTTTCATTGCGATAATGTCAGATTTTTCAGGTAAAGGCATTTCCTTTATTTCAGCCTTTATAAATTTGCTTATATCTCGAAGTTCGTAAAACTGTCTTCTTCCCGAAATAAGTGTATATGCCGCACCTGAACGACCTGCTCTGCCCGTTCTTCCGATACGATGAATATAGTACTCATTATCCTGCGGCAAATCATAATTGAAAACAACATCTATTCCAGAAACATCTATTCCTCTTGCAGCAACGTCTGTCGCAACGAGAATTGAGCTGTTTCCGGATTTAAAGTTGTTCATAACCTGTGTTCTCTGAGCCTGTTTCATGTCACCATGAATTCCTGATGCCCTGAAACCTGATTTTACAAGTTCCTCCGTAAGTTCATCAACCATTTTTCTGGTATTGCAGAAAATCATTGACGAAACGGGAGAATATGCAGAAAGCAGAAGTTTAAGTGCATCTGTCTTTCTTCCCATGGCAACTTCAAAATAATACTGGTCGATAAGTTCAACTGTTCTCTGCGATGATTCGATTTTTACGTGAACCGGATCATTCTGATATTTCTCAGTAATATCGAGAATAGCCTTCGGCATTGTTGCCGAAAATAAAACAGTCTGTCTTTCCTCAGGTACATATCCGAGGATTTCCTCAATATCCTCACGGAATCCCATGTTCAGCATTTCATCAGCTTCATCAAGAATGACTGTTCTTATATTTTCAAGTTTAAGTGTTCGTCTGCGTATATGATCCATTACTCTGCCCGGAGTACCGATTATGATATTTGCTCCTCTTTTGAGTTCCATAATCTGACGCTCCATACTTGCACCGCCATATACGGCAGATGTCTTTACAATTCTCTTATGTCCTGCAAATTTTCTTATTTCTTCACAAGCCTGCATAGCAAGTTCTCTTGTAGGACAGAGAATAAGCACAGCGGGAGCCTTTTTGTCCATTTCAGTAATGCTCTCAACAGCTGGAATGCCAAAAGCGGCAGTCTTTCCCGTACCTGTATTTGAACGTCCGACAACATCATATCCCTCTAAAAGAAGCGGTATGCTTTTTTCCTGTATTTCCGTCATTTCATCAAATCCGAGTTCTCCGACGGCATTGGGAATCTCCTGTGAAAGATTAAGTTCATTAAAACGCATTATTTTCCCTCTCTGTTATCATTGATTATTTTATACACATATTCAATCATACCACAAATGAAACCCATAGTCAAGCAAAAAGACAAAATATGCGCTGTTTTTTCAGCTGTTTTTCAATAAAACTTTAACACTTTACAATAACGCTTGACATTTATATTCATTTATGGTAGTATTTACTTATGTCGGTTCCCTACATATTATATATATGTGATACCGTAGATTTTTTTGAAAGGAGGGGAAGTATAAATATTATACTTCCGAATCTTATGACACAAGCAGTAACCTGTATTCTTATCACTATCATTGCTTATCTTATTATGATGATTGTGATAGGCGTCGTTTATTCAAAGAAGAATAAAGACGTCAGCGACTTCTATCTCGGAGGACGTAAACTTGGTCCTCTTGTTTCTGCAATGAGCGCAGAAGCATCTGACATGAGCAGTTATCTTCTCATGGGACTTCCCGGACTTGCTTACCTTTGCGGATGCGCTGAGGTATCATGGACAGTAATCGGACTTGCAGCAGGTACATACCTTAACTGGCTTCTCGTTGCAAAACGTCTGAGAGTCTACTCACAAAAATGCGGCAATGCAATTACAGTACCTGATTTCTTCTCAAATCGTTATCATGATGACAAGAAGATTCTTATGGGTATTTCAGCCGCAATCATTCTTATTTTCTTTGTTCCCTATACTGCTTCGGGCTTCTCTGCCTGCGGAAAGCTTTTTAATCAGCTTTTCGGCTGGGAATACCATACTGCAATGATAATAAGTGCAATTATTATCATCGCATACACAAGTCTCGGAGGATTCCTCGCAGCAAGTTTTACAGACCTCATTCAGAGTATTGTAATGACTACTGCACTTGCTATCGTTGTATTTTTCGGCATTAACACAGCGGGCGGCTTTGACGCTGTAATAGATAATGCAAAGGGACTTTCAGACTATCTTTCACTTGTAACAACACGAACAGCCGATGGTGAAAGCGTTAATTTCGGATTCTTCCCTATCGTATCAACTCTTGCTTGGGGACTCGGTTACTTCGGTATGCCTCATATCCTTCTCAGATTTATGGCTATTGAAGACAAAGAAAAAATTAAGACATCAAGAAGAATTGCATCTGTATGGGTAGTTATCGCAATGGGTATTGCAATTCTTATCGGATTTATCGGAAATGCACTTTCAGCACAGGGCCACATCAAGGTTCTCCCTACATCATCCGAATCAGAGACAGTTGTTCTTGAAATGGCATCTCTCCTCAGCGAAAACGGTGTACTTGCAGCACTCGTAGCAGGTCTTATCTTCGCCGGAATTCTTGCCTGCACAATGTCAACATCAGATTCACAGCTTCTTGCAGCTTCTTCAAGTATGTCCGAGAATCTTCTCAAGGGTGTATTCAAACTCAAGCTTGATGCTAAAAAATCAATGTTCGTTGCAAGAGCAGTTCTTATTGTAATTGCTGTTCTCGGTATTATCCTTGCATGGGACAGCAACAGTTCCGTATTCAGAGTCGTTTCATTTGCATGGGCTGGTTTTGGCGCAACATTCGGTCCGGTAATGCTTACATCTCTCTTCTGGAAGCGTTCAAATAAATACGGTGCAATGGCAGGTATGCTCGTCGGCGGTGTAATGGTATTCCTCTGGAAATTCGTCATCAGCGGACTCAGCGAAATCTTTGCAGTATATGAACTTCTCCCTGCTTTCATCTGTGCTTTAATTGCAATAATTGTTGTTTCACTTGCAACAAAGGCTCCTGAAAAGGCAATAACAGACGAATTCGATGCAGTTGCTAAAGAAATTAAGGCTAAGTAACAAATAACTAATAAGTAGGGACGGCAACCCGTCGTCCCTGCAATTTTATTTTCCGATTTTTCGGGAAGAAAGGAATACAAAATGTCAGACATAATTACAACTCGATTTGCCCCTTCTCCAACAGGATTCATGCACATCGGAAATCTCAGAACAGCACTTTATTCATACCTCGTCGCTAAATCACAGGGAGGAAAATTCATTCTCCGAATCGAAGATACAGACCAGGTAAGACTTGTTGAAGGTGCAACAGACGTTATTATTGACACACTTGCAACAACAGGAATAAACTATGACGAAGGTCCGAATGTCGGTGGTGAAAATGGTCCTTACATTCAGAGCGAAAGACTTGAAATCTATCAGGAATATGCTCAGAAACTCATAGATAAAGGTGTTGCATACTATTGTTTCTGTACTGCTGAAAGACTTGAATCTCTTAAAGATGATAAGGGTATCGGCGGATATGACGGTCATTGCCGCACACTTTCAGCTGAGGAAGTAAAGCAGAATCTTGAAAACGGAGTACCTTATGTTATCCGTCAGAAAATGCCTTCTGAGGGTACAACATCGTATAATGACGTTGTATATGGTGAGGTTTCAATTGACAATTCCGAACTCAGAGATCAGATTCTCATTAAGGCTGACGGATATCCGACTTACAATTTCTGTCACGTTGTTGATGACCACCTCATGGGTGTAACTCACGTTGTAAGAGGAAATGAATATCTCACTTCGACACCAAAATACTGCCTCCTTTATGATGCTTACGGATGGGACAGACCGACTTACGTTCATCTCCCGCTTCTTATGGGTAAAGATGCTGACGGTAATGTTTCAAAGCTCTCAAAGAGACATGGTGCAGTAAGCTTTAAGGACCTCACAGACAATGGTTACCTCCCCGAAGCAATCGTTAATTACATTGCCCTCCTCGGATGGTGTCCTAAAGATACAAACGAAGAATTCTTCACAATGGATGAATTGAAAGAAAGCTTCTCACTTGAAGGTCTCAGTAAGTCACCTGCAGTATTCGACTATGAAAAACTCAAATGGTTCAATTCCGAATACATCAAGAGAATGGCTGATGACAAATATGAGGAAAAGGCAATACCTGTCCTTGAATCACTTTGCCCTGCAAATGTTGATACAAAGAAACTTGCTTCACTTCTTCACAGCAGAATTTCAACATTCAGCGAAATTGCTGATATGATTGGTTTTGTTACATCAAGACTTGAAATGGACTCATCACTCTACACAAACAAGAAAAACAAGACAACTCCTGAACTGTGTCAGGGAATTCTTGAAGAATGTCTCCCACTTCTTGAAAACTGCGAATCATGGGACAATGATACTCTCTTTGCTCTTCTGAAAGATTATTCAGCATCAAAGGAAATCAAAGCAGGTGCTGTAATGTGGGCTGTAAGAATTGCTATTGCTCGTCAGTCAGTTACCCCTGGCGGTGCAACTGAACTTATGGAAGTATTCGGCAAGGAAGAATCAATTTCAAGAATTAAACTTGCAATAAGTGAGTTTTAAAACTAACGGGATAACCCTTTCCAGGGTTATCCCGCTTTTTGTATTCATACAAAAAACCCTGAGAATCAAGATTCTCAGGGTTTTTATTATTAAATTAAAGTGATGCGTGGAATGTTCTTGAAATTACATCATCCTGCTGCTCTTTTGTGAGCTTGATGAAGTTTACAGCATAACCAGAAACTCTGATTGTGAGCTGTGGGTAGTTCTCAGGATGCTGCTGAGCATCGAGAAGTGTCTCTCTGTTAAGAACGTTTACGTTGAGGTGGTGACCACCCTTAACTGCGTAACCATCGAGGAGTTCGATGAGATTATCGATCTGCTTTTCACTTGCCATAATAAATTACCTCCTGTTAGTCTTCGTCAGGGGTTTCAAGCTCTGTTGGCTGACAGCATGCACCCTTCTTACCATTGCATTCTCTTGAACGTACAGTAGTAACGGTGAAGCCTTCCCCCTGTTCGAGAGCTGTTATATTAACCGATCCGTTTCCACCCGACATGAGCTTGTCAATCATATCAGCAAGTTCTGCCGCATCTGTAGAAGCCGGAATAGTAGTTTTTTCGATTTCTTTATCTTCCATTTCAATTAACCGTTGAAGTTCTCAAGGTCGATATCGCCTGCAAATACCTGCATATCTTTACCGAGCGCATCAGGGATAACTGAGAATGTATTTGAAATACCATCCTGAGCATCAAGGAATGGGAGCTTAGCAACTGATGCGAGTGAAGCAGATGCACCGTGAGTATCACGACCATGCATCGGGTTTGCACCAGGAGCGAGCGGAACGCCAACCTTACGTCCGTCAGGTGTAGAACCTGTGTTCTTACCATAAACAACATTTGAAGTAATTGTGAGAATTGAAGTTGTAGGAACACCGTTTCTGTAGCAGTGCTGCTGACGAATCTTGTTCATGAAGTTCTCAAGAATTTCAACTGCAATCTTGTCAACTCTGTCGTCGTTGTTACCATACTTAGGGAATTCGCCCTCAACTTCATAGTCAACAGCAATATTCTTAGCAACGCCAACAACTTCGCCCTTCTTCTTAATCTCAACATCGCCACGGATTACCTTAACCTTAGCGTACTTGATAGCTGAAAGTGAGTCAGCAACAACTGAGAGACCTGCAACACCTGTAGCAAAGTATCTCTTAACTTCTCTGTCATGAAGAGCCATCTGGAGACTTTCATAGCAGTACTTATCGTGCATATAGTGGATGCAGTTAAGTGTATCAACGTAGAGCTTAGCGAGCCAGTCCATCATCTTATCGTACTTCTTCATTACTGTCTTGTAATCAAGGTATTCATCTTCGATAGGACGATACTCAGGACCAACCTGTACACCTGTCTTCTCATCAATACCGCCGTTGATAGCGTAAAGGAGACACTTAGCGAGGTTAGCTCTTGCGCCGAAGAACTGCATTTCCTTACCAACTCTCATTGAAGATACGCAGCATGCAATTGCATAGTCATCACCATGAGTTACACGCATCATATCATCGTTCTCATACTGAATTGAAGATGTAGCGATTGACATTGAAGCAGCAAACTCCTTGAAACCTCTTGGGAGCTTTGTTGACCAAAGAATTGTAAGGTTTGGCTCTGGTGAAGGTCCGAGGTTTGTAAGAGTATGGAGATAACGGAAACTGTTCTTTGTAACCATGTGTCTGCCATCAATACCGATACCACCGATTGACTCAGTTACCCACTGTGGATCGCCTGAGAAGAGTGAATTGTACTCAGGTGTTCTTGCGAAACGAACAAGACGGAGCTTCATGATGAAGTGGTCAATGATTTCCTGAGCCTGTTCCTCTGTGAGGATTCCATTCTTCATATCTCTCTCGAAGTAGATATCAAGGAATGTTGATGTACGTCCGATAGACATAGCAGCACCATTCTGATCCTTAACAGCAGCAAGGTAACCGAAATATACAGCCTGTACAGCTTCCTTAGCTGTTGTAGCAGGCTTGGAAATATCGCAGCCATAGATTTCAGCCATTTTCTTGAGGTTCTCAAGAGCTCTGAGCTGATCAGAAATTTCTTCTCTTGCTCTGATTTTTTCCTCTGTCATAGGACATGTATAGAATTCCTTCTGAGCCTTCTTGTCTTCGATAAGAAGATCGATACCGTAGAGAGCAACTCTTCTGTAGTCACCGATGATACGACCTCTTCCGTAAGCATCCGGAAGACCTGTAAGAATCTTGTTTGATCTCGCAGCTCTCATCTCAGCATTGTATACATCAAATACACCCTGATTGTGTGTCTTTCTGTATTCTGAGAAAATGTGCTTAATTTCATCATCAACCTCGTAGCCGTTGTCTGAGCAAGCCTTAGCAGCCATGTTGAGACCGCCGTATGGCATAAGAGCTCTCTTGAAAGGCTTGTCTGTCTGGAGACCAACAATCTGCTCAAGATCCTTGTTGATGTAGCCTGCATCGTGTGAAACGAGTGAAGAAACAACCTTAGTGTCCATATCAAGAACGCCGCCTGCTTCTCTCTCCTGCTTCATAAGATCAAGAACTGTTGCCCAGAGTGATTTTGTATTCTCACTTGCTTCAGCGAGGAATGAAGAATCACCATCATAAGGTGTGTAGTTTTTCTGGATGAAGTCACGGACATCAACACGCTCGCACCAGCTGCCTGTCTCAAATCCTTCCCATCCCTGTGGTTTTGCATTTGCAGTATTAAACATAGAACTTTCGCTCCTTCTGTATTATTTTACTCCTATAATAATATCACAATAATATAGAAATGTCAATCTAAATGTTAGCCAAAGTTATCAAAAAAATTTGTACAGAATTATGAAGTATTTACTATATAAAAAATACAAACGCCGCTGATTGCGGCGTTTTCAAAATAATTAAATATTCACAATCAATATATTGTTTATTTCTCTCCAAAAACACACAATATATAGTTTGTGCAAAATGTTCAAGAAAAATCCATTCTTAATTTTTTTATCTTTTTTTCTTTGTATTAACAGGCTTTTCTGAAACTGTTTTTTTCTTCCCGACTGTTTTTTCGGAACGTTTCTTTCCATTATTAATTTCGGTCTTTTCATCACGTTCCGCAACAACTGTTCCTTTGGCTTTCTCTATTGATTCAAGATTTTCAAAGTATAGTCTGTAAACAGTCGCAGCAAACGGAACACTCACAAGCATTCCCACCACTCCGAATAAACCTCCGCCGACTGTAATTGATGCAAGAACCCATATTCCGGGAAGTCCAACAGATTCTCCAACCACTTTTGGATAAATAATATTCGTCTCAAACTGCTGAAGAATCACAAGAAAAACAAGAAATACAAGTGCCTGTTTAGGATCTTCAGTTGAAATGAGAAATGCTCCTATTCCTGCTCCGAGAAACGCACCAACAACAGGTATGAGTGCTGTAACACCTACAACTACGCCCGTCATAGCTGTATAAGGAAGTTCAAGAACTGTCATTCCTATGAAACAGAGAGAACCTATTATAATTGCCTCAACAAACTGTCCGATAAAGAAGTTTCTGAAAGTCTCATCCGCCGTCTTAAAGAATTTGATAATTCTGCGGTTAGACTTTTCACTCATATACGCTCTCATAAATCTGCCTGTATCAGTTCTGAGTTTATCTTTTCTTGAAAGAAGATATATTGCAAAAATAACCGCAAGAACAATATTTGTCGTAGTAGCAACAAATGCTCCAATAATTCCCAATGCAGACGAAATGAAGCCGAATACACCGTTCTGAATAAAATCGGTTGCTTTTTCCGTTATGGTTGCCCAGTCAAGTGATTTTACATCGAATTCTTCAATGGTATCCTCAACCACATCCTGTATTTCAGGGTACTCATTGAACACTGACACTGCATAATCTCCGCCTTTCTCAATGAGCGGAGGAATATTCTGAAACAAAAGCGTAAGTGCAGTTATTATTTCAGGAATAACTATATACAGTACAAGTACAATCATCAATATGACTACTGCAAATGCAAGTATTATACACGCAGGTCTCCTTGTAAGTTTTGCAGCTTTGCTTTCGCTCCTCGGAAAATATCCTTTTTCAAACGCTGACATTATTATATTAAATATGTAAGCAATGACACATCCTGTCAGCAGAGGCACGAATGCACCTAATCCTATTGTCAAAGCTTTTCCGATTACTGAAAAATGCTGTACTATCAGACATACAATGACTGCAAATGCCGAAAATACCGCATAATGTTTGATTTCTTTCTTATCCATTTAACCCTCCTGTCATGTTGTGTTGAATATCCGCTGTTTCCAGCATATATATTATAACCTTTAACAATGATAAATTCAAGTCGGTAATTATTAAATTTAAATTAACAGGTTATTTCTTTTAATTCTTGACTATTCCGTCTTTAATGTGTTATACTGTTCATGCAGAGAGGAGGAGTTGTTATTAATCATAATTTAAACAATAAAAATTTATACAATGTAGGAAAAGTTGTTGTTGACAGAAGTCTGCACACAATGAGCGCTGACGAAGCCTTCTTCACATATTTCGGAAACGATGTAATATACTCAATAAGACGTACAATCGATGACAATGACTATGCGAAACTTGCCGACTGCATCGAAAATGTAAAAAGCGGTGAAACAAGAAAAACCGTAATAAGAATGACAGGCACAAACAGCGAACAACGATGGATTCTCGCTTCTGTAAGACAGGAATCAGGTTCACAGGAGGGTGAAATTCTTTATAGAATAGACCTTAATGATATTTTTTCTCTTGAATCACTTGTCCACAGCGGAAAAAAAACTATTTCATCCTATCTGTATACTCTGAGTCTCGTAAGCGACCTTTCATTTGAATACAGTTTTGAAACAAAAAACATCAGAATATGTATGTTCGACAGTGTCCGTGAAATTGTAATCTGTGAAGAACCTCTTGAATTATGGCACGACAGGGCATTGAAGGAAGGATATGTGCTTTCACGTTATATTGATACTTTCAACACTCTTTGCCGAGATATAAGAAACGGTGTATACCGTTTTGATTATGAACTTGAAACATCTGTGCTTACCGGCGGAAAGACAAAGGAACTCTGTCTTTTCAGAGGATTAACACGTTATTCCGATCCTATGGAAAAAAAAGTCTGCGGCATTATTTCTGTTATAAGTTCAAGACAGAAAGCAAAAGATTTAAATCTCGCACTCGAAGCAAACAGAGATTCCCTTTCGGGACTTCTTAATAAGCGTGCTGTATCGTCTTTTGCTGAGCAGATTCTCAAAAACAAGCCTTCATATAATGTTAATTTTGTCATTCTCGATATAGATAACTTCACAGAAATAAACAGCAGCTACGGTCATCTTTTCGGTGATGAAGTAATTTATACCATCGCCTCGATTGTCAAAAAAGAAATCGGAACACGTGGAATTGCAGGACGTATAAGCGGCGGAGGTTTCCTTATTGTTCTCGAAGGAACAAAGGACGAAGAAGATTTACGTGGAATTCTTCGTGCAATCAGAACAAATACGGAATATGCTTTTTCGGGACGTTTCGAGAGTTTCCGCCTGACCTGTTCAATGGGAGTTTCAACATATCCGACTGACAGTTCAGGTTATGACGAACTTTTTATGCAGGCAGACAAAGCCCTGTATATTGCACAGCAAAAAGGTAAAAACCGTTACGTAATCTATGATATCGAAAAACATGGTCCTGTTGAGAAGGATATAAATAACAAAATAGCTTTTCTAAGCCTGAAAAAAGATACATCAGATACACTTGCATTTGTCTCGGCTCTTACAGAAAATCTTGTTTTCGGAAGAATTCCGGATATTTCGGTACTTCTTGAACAGATACGCTCACAGCTTGAACTTGATGATATCTGTGTTTTTGCAGGAAATGAAATGAATCTTATTCTCAGCTGCGGAAATGCTGTTTCAAGAAATGCGGATTATCTGTTTTCAAACGGATATACAGAAAGATTTTCAGGAGACGGAATATTCGTAATCGACAACGTAAACGAACTTGAAGGGCGTGACGATAACGCATTTGTAAGACTTTCAGAAGAAAAAATCGGCGGTGCGGTGCAGTATCTCATTACGGATGAAAATATAATCAAGGGCATGATTTCATTCTGCTATATTGACCGTTTCAAAAAATGGGCGGTTTCAGATATAAACTACCTTGCAATCCTCGGAAGAATTATCTCTGCTATTCTGAAGAAACAAGCATTTATTTGATGTCTTTCACAATGAATACGCAGTATCGCCTTAATTCTTGAGTTCAATAATATCATAGTCAGCGATATTTTCCGCTATATGTCGGAATACAGGAGCGGCGGCTTCATTTCCGTAGCCCCCGTCCTCAGCAAGAACAGTAATTGCATATCTGGGTTTATCTGCGGGAATGAAGCCTGTTATCCATGCGTGACAGTATTCATTCCCGCTTTTGTCATATCTTCCTGTCTGTGCAGTTGAAGTTTTTGCACCTGCCTTGACGTTGTAAGGTACAGCGTTTGATTCACTGTTGTCATTAACAGCACTAATCATCATATCTTTGAGAATTTCTGCTGTCTCTCTGTCAACCGCCCTTGATTTTGAAGTTGATTTTTCATCAGATACCGTTTCTCCATCATAAGTAAATCCTCTTATTATGCGAAGCATCGGCAGTTCACCTCTGTTTGCAATTGCACAGGTAAACTGATTAATCTGTAAAGGCGTAGCAGACAATTTTCCCTGTCCGAATGAAAAATTTGCGAGTTCAGCAGGAAGCTGTAATTCATCCTCATCGGGAAGCACCCCGGCGGATGCAGTCATTCCTGCGCAAAGATATATTTCTCTTCCGAATCCGAATGAACGTGCAAGTTCCCGGAATCTGTGAACATCAAAAGAACGGCTCATATTTATAAAATAAGTGTTGCATGAGTTTTTCATTGCCTCATTCATATTCTGAATACCATGACCGTCATATTTGTGACAATTGAAATTCTGCCCTGATATGTCGGTATTTCCGATACAAGAATAAATATAGTTTCCATATCCCTCTTTTATTCCCTCACAGGCTGTAACAAGTTTAAAAACAGAACCGACGCTGTATGAATATAACGCTCTGTTAATCAGCGGACTGTTTTCATTGCTGACTGCCTTTTCAAGTTCATCTATTCTGTATTCGGGAAAACTTGCAAGTCCTAATATATCACCGCTTTTTACATCTGAAACAATAACAGCTCCCTTTCCTGTGTCTTTTCCGAATCTTTCGCATATCTCCTGTATATGTGAATCAATTGTCGTAACAACTCCCGTTTTTTCGGCATCGCTTCGGATAACAGACTTTCCGTCACCAAGAAGTATATTTCCGAAACCGTCAGTTGAATAAGTTACGCTGTTTTCAGAATTTCCTCCTCTCAGAACTTTGTCATAGGCATATTCAATTCCCGATACGCCTGTGTTATCAGAAACATATCCTGTCACGTGCAATGCTTTCTGATTTTCAGAATATCTTTCGGGTATTCTGAAAACGGTAATGCTGTCTGAATCCTCGGTTTCATTGATGCAGGAAAATAAAAAAGGCTCTCCCTCCAGAAACTTCCCCTCGAATTCAGCCTTGTTTTCCGCCATTTCAAGTCCGTAATCATGATTATCAGCACAAGGAACAATAACAGCTGAATAATTATATTCACGATTAACAAGAGGATTCATATTCCTATCAAACACAGTTCCATGTGTTTCATCAGCATATATTGTAATGAAAGAAGAATTAAAAGCTGTGCTGACATATTCCTGTTTCACAGCCATACTGAAATATCTGAATCCAAGACCTGAAAAAAGAAGAAAAAATACAGATACAAGCACAATTATTCTGTTTCCGCCAATTCTGAACATAAAACAATCCTCCGCAGATAATATGATAATATTATTGTCTGCGAAGGTGAAAGTATACATATTATATCATTTTTATATTATACTTCCTAAGCCAGTAATCAAGCTGAATGAAAAATGCAATAATCTGAGGCATATTCATAAGCTGTCCGTACCATTGCACATTCTCCTCATGACAAAGCAGTTTTTCAAGTTCTTTGCAGTTTACGATTTCAGTCAGAGGAGTATCCTCTTTCAGTATATTCCCAAGTTTAAGCGTTACTGCATTCAGAAATGAAGGATTATGTGTTTTAGGATAAGGGCTTTTCTTTCTCCATAATACCTCTTCAGGGAGCCATTCTTTCATTGCTTCTCGAAGAAGTCCCTTCTCACGTCCCTTGTAGTCCTTGTATTCCCATTTTACATTATACATATACTCAGCTATTCTGTAATCACAGAAAGGCACTCTCACTTCAAGTCCGCTGTACATACTCATTCTGTCCTTGCGCTCAAGAAGATTCTGCATAAACCAGTCAAAATTAAGCTGTGTCATTTCACGCATTCTATACTCAGTATCATCGTCGCATGAAAGTTTATCTGCATAGTCAGCGGTTTTTCTGTATGCAGAATAAACATAATCCTCTGCATTTATCCTGCTGTATTTTTCAGAAAGAAATCTTTTTCTGTAGGCTGTACTCTGCGCCCACGGAAAACCGTCCGTTTCACGTATATCTTTATCCCTGTACCACGGATAACCACCGAATATCTCATCTGCACATTCTCCCGAAAGTGCTACCGTTCCATATTTTTTTATCTCACGACAAAACAAAAGCATTGAAGCATCAACGTCAGCCATAGCAGGAAGTCCCCTTGCATCAACCGCATAATCAAGAGCATCAACAAGTTCGGGAGTATCAACAACCGTCCAATGATGCACAGAACCAAGATAGTCAGCCATTATTCTGATATACTCATTATCGCTGTTCGGCTGAAAATGCGACTTCTGAAAATATTTATCATTATCAAGGTAATCAACGGAAAAGGTATGAAGCTGTTTATCCTGTTTTTTTAGCTCGGATGATGCAACAGACGAAATAAGACTTGAATCAAGTCCGCCCGAAAGGAACGTACAAACGGGAACATCTGAGACAAGCTGTCTTTTTATTGAGTCAGTCAGGAGTTCCCTTGTATGCTCCGCTGTTTCTTCAAATGTCTCATGAAGTTCGTATGCCTTCAGTCTCCAGTATTCATGAAGTTTAAGTCCATACTTGTCATAAAATCCACAGCACCCCGAACGAATTTCCTTTATTCCTCTGATAACTCCGCAGGACGGAGTGCGTGAAGGAGACATAAGTATCAGTTCAGCCACACCGTTCTCATCAATTTCATGAGGAATTTCGGGATATTCAAGCAAAGCCGTAATTTCAGAAGCAAATACAAGCTTGTTTTTCAGTTCACAATAAAACAGCGGCTTAACTCCTGTTCTGTCTCTTGCAAGAAATACACGATGTTCATACTCATCATATACTGCAAATGAAAAAATACCGTTGAATTTTTCAACGCACTTCTCTTTCCACATTATGTAGCTTTTCAGTACAACCTCAGTGTCAGAATGTGTCTCAAAGTCAAAGTATTTATTCAGTTCATCACGTATTTCACCTGTATTATACAATTCCCCATTGTACACAATCGTATACTTATGACCTTCAAATGAAAACGTCATGGGCTGTCTTCCGCCTTCAATGTCAATTACAGCAAGTCTTGTATGTATCAAAGCCGCCTCACGATACAGAATTATTCCCTTCTGGTCGGGTCCACGTCTCGAAATTGCTCTCTGCATCAGCTCAGATGTACGGATTTCTTCACGCATATCTTCTTTGAAACTGATAATACCTGCTATTCCACACATATAATACACCTCCGAATAGAATTACAATAACTATTATATGCGGTCAAATCATAAATTGTGATTAAAATAAATCAATAAGCAAAAATTGAACATGAAAAAATATTTCAGCAAAAAATGAGTAGATTTGTTCATAAAAATGTAATAAAATATATACATAAGGCCAAGAGAGAATAGGCGAACAGTTGTAAAGGCTGTTTTCTCTCAGCAACAAAACTCAATTTAAGAAAGTGAGGATGATTTACGTGAAAACAGGTATTGTAAAACGTATTTTTGGCACAGTAGCAGCTGTTGTCGTATGCTTCTCATCTATTCCGAGTGTTTCAGTTTCAGCAGCAAATGTTGGAGACGTACTCAGAGTAGGAAACGGACAGGCATCGCAGCACAAGAGTACCTGCGATGGTTACAGCTATGAAGTATGGATTGACCAGACAGGCGGAAAGGGTTCAATGACACTTGGAAAGGGTGCAACATTCAAGGCAGAATGGGATTGTTCAGTTCCAAGCGGTAACTATCTTGCACGTCGTGGTCTTGATTTTGGT